>JBGSVD010000084.1:0-34615 GCA_041753135.1 Planctomycetaceae bacterium | reverse complement strand
CCGACGCTTCACATTATCTCTGCTGAAGCAACATCCTGGCAAAGACAGCCTCGCCATGAAACGCAGAATCTGCGGCTGGAGCGACGACTTCCTGATGGAAGTCCTTGGTATCAAAGGGACTTAAGTGTGCGCTGGCCTTGGTACTGGAGGGAACCTCCCGTTACATCAGTCATCGAAGCCGATATCACTTCGGCTCAAGATGTAGTTTCAACGTCTGGCGTTTCATCCGGTTTGCTGGGTTGAACAAAACGGTGAACCGGAGTGGCGGTTCGGCCTGAATTCGATTGGATTGGATATTCGAGCGCCGCCACTTCGGTTAGCCTGATCATTATGCCAAAAGGATGTTTTCGTGAAATCTGTGCTAGACGAAATTGATGCTGATTCCTCCAGCGAATATGAAACGCAGATCTGTAACTCGAACTCATGGCGGACTTCAAGTCGCTGTCTGGGCGGCGGGTTCATGTTTGTTTGCGGTGCTCTATTCTCAGTTATTTTTCTTGGAAGCGTAGTTGGCGTATCTGACAGCCGAAATCCTGAAATGGACATGCTACAGATCCTGATGCTCATGGCAGCCTTGTCCTGCGCCGTCTTCGGTTTCGGCGGAACAATTGCAGCTGTTCGGAATCAGAGCACTTCGTTTCGGAGTCATGGGCTTGGATTCCTCATTTCCCTAGTCGTTTTCTCTCTTCCCATTTTTCTCTCGCGGGTTACATAGTCACGCATTCTTTGTGTGTCTGGCATACGCAATGGGCTATCAGTCGGCTTGGCAGACAAACGGTTACCGGACCGCCACCCGCTTACCACGATCTCGCATATAGCACGCAGACGCCAGCAAAGATTCGAGCAATCTTTGCATCTCGTTTCGGCTACTGGCTCTGTTCGTTTTTTCCTGTCATCTACGAGGTCGACCTCCGCGAAATTTCCAATCCCGATAGCGTCGCGGACGCATTGGAGATCGCCACGACACTGGAACATGTCACGGAATTGGTGCTTTACAAGTCTGCGGCTCGCGATGAAGATTTGAGCATTGTCGCTCGGGGCTTTCCACAGCTTCGGAGCCTCAAGATCAACGAGACCTCAATTGGTGATGCGGGAGTCGCTCATCTCTCCGGCCACGAAACAATACGTCACTTGAATGCGCAGCGCACTGCGTTGACAGACTCCTGCTGGAGTTCGCTCTGTGGAATACCGAATCTACGGGAACTTAACGTGGCAGAAACGAGAATCACAACGGTTGAACAACTTCGTGAGGCGAATCCTGCCTGCTACGTGACAACCAGGCTTGTGAATCGAAAGCAGACTAGAGACGAGCAACGTTCAGGCCGCTGAGTCGTAGTAAAGAATGCATCGCGACGAGTTGTGTTTGGTCTGAAGGGACGGGCAGATTCTAATCTTGTTCTTGATCTCCGGGAGGTATTTTGTCTGCGATTCAGGGTCTGCGGGCCGACAAATCCAATGCCGGTCGGCGTGAGCCACCGGACAACGAAGGCGAACATTCGTTTTCAAGCCCCGAAGGGCAACGCCGTTAAGGATTTTTGAGCCGGAAATTGGGCAGTTTTTTTCTGTAGCGGAAGTCGTGAGACTTCCAACGGCGAAGGCGAAATCAGAATTCTCACGAATTCTGCTACGAAGAATCCTTAACGGCGTTGCCCGAAGGGGCGACACATCGATTACTTCAGGCCGACTCAAATGTATCGGCCCTGTCGGGCCTGAACCGCAGCGTTGTGTCCAACCAATGATTTCGGTACCAATTGCTTTTCTGTGTTTGTTGCTTCGATATTCTGCGTAGCCCGCAATTTCTAGTGCGATGTTTTCTCATCTTTTTACACTCACAAACTCATCTGGTGCCGTCTGATGAACATTGGTGCGATTGCGATGTGGCTTATATTGATTGGAATACTTGGGCTTGAGACCTGGGGATTTGTTGACATGCCGCCAAACTCTTCCGCAAATGCGATTTTGCTTTCAGTATTTCGAGCGGCCTTCTGGGTCTTCGCGTGGATCGCTGCCTTCAGCGGCAATCAATTCGCGCGCAAGGTTATGGGGGCATTGTTGCTGTTGGGTGCTGTCTTTTGGCTTGCGATCGCTACGGACACCCGGTCGGAAGTTTCTACCATCCGAGCGTACTCGCAAACCGCCGTCTGCTGTGCTGCTGGCCTTTCACTGCTGTTTCTGCCGCATATTCAACAATATACTACCGCGCGGTTTCGGCGTGCATCAAAGTAGCCTCCCCCTTGCGGATTGATCGTCATGTACAAAAAACTGCACCGGTGCGGCGTCTTAACGGGTTGATAATTGAATCCAGAATACGTCAAATCATTCCTCCATTGTTGGGTCGGGCTGGCAAAATCCATAGGCGCTGAATCATGGCATCGACTGGCTTCCTCCAGCCTGATTCAACTTTGCGACGCTGTGTTCATCGCGGCGAGAAATCAGGCATCGATAAGCGGACGAGACGTCCGCGCTCCCGGAGCGCGGACGTCTCGTCCGCTTGTCCCCTCACTCGCCGACACCTCATTTTTGACCGCACGAGGTATATGTAAGCCGGAATCGCCGGACTCTTCTACAACTGCCCGTGTCGCTCTACAATTCCTGCTGCAAGATTCTCGTTACCAACTCAATTGACAGGACCCCGTCGATGGCAAGAGCTCTTTTGGTGATTGATGTCCAGCGCGAGTACTTTGACGGAGCTCTTCCGATCTCGTATCCGAACGGTCATTTGGAGCAGATTCTGGATGTCATGGACGCGGCCAGCAAGGCGGGCGTTCCGACGGCCGTGATTCGGCACCATCAGCCTGACCCGGAATCCCCAATCTTTCGATTGAATTCTGACGCGTGGCAGCTGCATGAAGAAGTCGAAACTCGCCCTCGCGACATTCTCATTGACAAGCAACTTCCCGGTTCATTCACCGGCACGAATCTGGAAGCGTGGCTCCGCGAGAACAACGCAGATACTGTTGCCATCACTGGCTACATGACTCATATGTGCTGCGACACCACTGCCCGACAGGCCGCGCATCTTGGTTTCAAAGTGGAGTTCCTGAGCGACGCCACTGGAACCTTGACAGTGGAAAACTCTGCCGGCGTTGCGACAGCCGAAGAATTGCAACGCGCGATTCTCGTGGCTCAGCAGATGCTGATCAGTGAAGTCATCGATTCTGATCGCTGGAAGACGCGAATTGTCCAAAGCTGACTTCGACGCAGGAAAGCAGATGCTGCATGTTCCCGGTGAAGCGCATCGCGGGAATGTTGCAGCACAGGATCGACACTGATGACCACTTGCTTAGCTTCCAAGAATACTTGATCACAACTTATGAACAATGAATTCATCGCAGTCCAGTTTGACTTGCTTGCGGATTTGCTGGAGATCCAGGGTGCGAATCCGTTTCGCATTCGAGCTTATCGCAATGCTTCACGCACGATTTCTTCCACGGCTGATTCACTGTCGGACATGGTGAAAGGTGATCAGGATCTGACGCAATTTGCGGGTATCGGAAAAGATCTCGCAAAACAAATCATCGAAATCGTAACCAAGGGTCAGCACTCAGCGCTGCAGGAACTTCGTAAGCAGATTCCTGACGGTGTATTGGACATGCTGCGAATTCCCGGCGTAGGACCAAAGAAGGTCTCGGTGTTCTTCAACGAGCTGGGGTTAAAGTCCCTTGCGGAACTCAAAGCGGCGTGCGAAGCCGGTCAACTTGCGAAACTTAAGGGCTTCGGAAAGAAGACAGAAGAGTCCATCCTTGCGAACATCGATCAGGCTGCGGAACACAGCTTGCGAATCTCTATCGCTGATGCTCGAGCCGCGGCCGAGGTAATCGTCGAAGATCTCAAACTGCTTCCGGAAGTTGTTCAAGTGGCAGTCGCTGGCAGTTGCCGTCGCCGCAAGGAAACCTGTGGAGATCTGGATGTCCTGGCGACATGCTCAAATCCCGGCCCGCCGATGGATTGTCTGGCAGCGCATCCGCTTGTCGAAAGTGTGCTGCAGCGCGGCGAGACGAAGCAACGAGTGAGACTGAAGACCGGAGTCGAGATGGACCTGCGTGTCGTTCCGGAAGAATCCTTCGGCGCGGCTATGCAGTATTTCACCGGCTCAAAAGAACACAATGTCGTTGTGCGTCAGCGTGCCAAGGATCTCGGTCTGAAGGTTAACGAATACGGTGTTTTCCGCGGCGACGAACAAATCGCCGGACGTACGGAGGAAGATGTTTACAAAGCCGTCGGACTTCTCTGGATTCCGCCGGAGCTTCGTGAAAACCGACGCGAATTCGATTGGGCCGATGCGGGAACGCTGCCAACATTGGTCACAATCGAAGACATTCAGGGCGACCTGCACATGCACACCCGCGCCTCCGATGGGGCAGCCACCATCGAACAAATGGCGCTGGCTGCCCGAGACCGCGGACTCAAGTACATTGCCATCACCGATCACAGCAAACGCGTTTCCATGGCTAATGGACTTGACGCGGAGAGACTTCGAAAACACTGGGCCGAAATTCGCGAGCTGCGTTCGAAGATTTCCGGCATCGATATCCTCTGTGGAATCGAATGCGACATTCTGGAAGACGCCACGATGGATCTCGACGAAGAAGTGCTTGCCGAGGCCGATTGGGTCATTGCGGTTCTGCATTACGGTCTGAAGCAGCCTCACGATCAGATTATGAAGCGACTGATGATGGCCGTGAAGAATCCAAATGTCGACATCATTGGACACTGCACGGGTCGAATGATCGGGCGTCGCGAAGGTGCCGACATCAATTTCAGTGAACTGCTGAAAGCCGCAGCCGATCATCAGGTGATGATGGAAATCAACGCCCATCCAAGTCGGCTTGATCTGGATGATATCCACGCTGCGGCTGCGAAAGATCTTGGGATACCGATCGTTATCAGCACAGACTCGCACAGCGTCAACGGGTTTGAAGTGCTGCAATACGGAGTCGATCAGGCCCGTCGTGCAGGATTGACCAGGGATGATGTGGCCAACACGAAATCGTTGAAGGATTTTCGAGCGTTACTGAAATCGTGAGAAAAGACCCGTTCAAGAATTTGTGACCTGAACTTATTCATCCTTCACCATCACGCTCGCCGTTTCGGCGGTTGATGATGTTCGGGGAGTACTGTTCGCAGCTTCCTTCAAGCCCTTTTTTGCCTTTGTTTTTGGCGCCTTGTTCGCTTTTTGGACTGGCTTCGAAGGTTTCGTAGGTGTCTTGTTGCTGTTGGCATCTTTGAGTTGTCGTCGGAGTGTCTGCAGCTGTTCGTTCTGCAACTTCATAATCGTCTCGTGCTGCTGTTGGATGATCTCGTTCTGCTGCTGAATGGTTTGAAACGCCGCTTTCAAACCGAGTGGATCAAACTCGCCACCGATCGCCGCCAGATTTTGGGTAGCACCTTGAGTGGCTGACGACGCGTCCTCAGAAACCGCTGCCATGGATTCCCCAAAACGATCCATTGACTCGGCTGCAGCTCTCAGGTCGCCTGCCATTTGGGCCATCTCGGTGATTCCATATGAGCTGACCAGGTTGCTCAACGACAGAGCCGTTTCCGGACGTTTCACGAGTGACTTCTCCGGCTCCTGACTCCTTGCGATGTTCACTGCGAAAAGGATGGGAATGATCAGCAGCCGTCGAGTTGCAAGTCGCATCAAAAAATCTCCAGGTCTCTTGTGTGAGAGACTTTCCAGGTGTGCAGAATTCGAATCGTACGCTTAACGTGTGGAACAACCTGCCGGCTCGCCAGACTAATCGCGGTCACAAGTGAGCGTTTGATAGTCAGCCGGAGGCGTACGCGGATGCGGCGAGCACCGTACGCCTGCGGCTAAACGTTAAACGCAATACCGTTCAAACAGTAGCGGAGCAGCGCGAGCTGCCCGGTGAGTGCCTAACAAAATGCTGGCTCACCGGACGGCTTGCGCCGATTCCGCTACTTCACGGGCCGTCCGTTCAACGGTGTTAAACGGTGTTGTGTTTAACCGTCAGCCGGAGGCGTACGCGGATGCGGCCACCAACGTACGCCTGCGGCTGACGGTTAAACAAAAAACACATCCATCGGGGCCATTCAAAGTATAAACCATCGTGAGTTCGCGATGCATATTATGTCCACAAATCAGAGATCACTCCGGTGCTATCCGAGTACGAGTCAATTTCCAGCCCCATCAATTGCGCCATTGTTAACCATAGATTGGAATTCAGAGTGCCGCTGGGCAGCTTAATGAAGCGTCCCTGCTTGATCTGCCCCTGTGCTTTGCCAGCGACAATCATCGGAAGGTCGTAGTACTGATGAGTCGCACCATCGCCGAGTCCAGCTCCGTAGGCGATGACGGAATTATCCAGCATGCAACTTCCGTCCGTTTCTTTCATGTCCTTCATTCGCTGAATCAGGTAGGCATATTGCTGCATATGAAAGATGTCGATCTTTTGCAGATTTTTGTATCCATCACCTTTTTGATTGTGAGTCATATTGTGATGCTGCACTGGGTTCTCAAAGACCCCTTCGTACATCAGCGTGGCGTCCCATCGTTCGGGGCCCAGCATGAATGTGCAGACGTTGGTAATTCCCATCTGGAAGGCCAGCAGCATCAAATCCATCTGCAGACGAATATACTCGCCCCTTGGCAAGACTTCGTTTTTCGGAACCTTGATATCAACGTCCGCCAGCAGTTTGTCCATCTTCTCGATGCGGAGCTCTATGTTGCGAATCATCTCCATAAATTCCGCCATCGTGTTTTGATCATCACGCGCGAGTTTTCGAGAGAGTGATTTTGCATCCGCAAGAACAAGGTCACTCACGTCCGCCACATGTTTACGGTAGCTGTCTCGCAGGAAGAGTCGATCGTACAACTTCTGCGGTTCACGAATGGACGGCGCAATTCTGCCTGATCCGTACCAGGAAATATTGTCAAACTCGATCGGTTCCTTGCCAGCCGTGAAACCATTGCAACTGATCTCAAGAGTATTGAAAATCGTCGAGTGCCCGACGGAATCACCAATGACTTGATCCAGCGTGCGGCCGTTGGGATGCGCCATCCCCAGTTGAGCTGCTTGCTCGGGCGACACACTCGTCAGATAGCAGGATGCTCCCTGTGCGTGAACATCCTGGCCATTCTTGTACGTTCGATCCAACCCAGTAACCAGCGTGATGTCGTTCATGTGAGCGGCAAGGGGCTGCATCGTGGATGTGAGTTCAAGCGGATAGACGCCGGGCTTGTTGAGCAGACGACGTTCATTCTTGGATTTGTCGGCATCAAACCCACCGATAAAATCCGGCAAGGCGGCCGTCTCTTCACCAGGAAAAAAGCAGCGACGCACGATGCCGTTCGGCATGTAGACAATCACCATCTTTTTGCTGGGCACGCTGCCTAATCGCGCGGATGAGGAACCTCGGACAAGCGATGGCAGAAAGGGCAACGCCATTGCCGCGCCAGTTGCACGGATGAATGTTCGTCTGGAATGATTCACTATCGATTCTCCACGAATTCAAGGCGGCGTTTCAAATGATACGAGAGCAACGGAACTCAGGATCGAGCCATTCGCTTGCGGCTGGATGTCTCTCGACCGCTGGGAAAACAAGTGCGAGTTCGATTACCATCCGCAAACGGATCCCTGTCAGTGTATTCGGATCCTTCGAAAGCAGCAATCGGCCGTCCAGAATCAATCGTCTGGCAAATCAACGCGTTCGACTCAACATTGCGCCGTCCAGTGCCGTCGAGTCGAAACAGAATCATGGGATAAGTTCATGCGCAAGCCATCAATCGGGCCAATCGTTGTCCTTTGCGTTTTCGTCGCGACGACGTTTGAGACTCAGGCCGATGATTTCGACACGGTACTGAAGCCACTGCTTGCCCAGCATTGCATTAAGTGTCATGGTGACCAGGACGCGAATGGTGACGTGGACTTTCAAAGCATCGAGCATTCAGAGCAACTGCTGACGCAGCCGGAGCTGATCGTGCGTGCTCTTGAGGCAATCGACACTGGAGCGATGCCACCAGAAACGGAATCCGCTCTGACTCCAGACACCCGTGCGACTTCTGTTGCCCTATTGAAAACGATGTTGCGCCAATCAAGTGGAAGTGTTACGCCAGAGAGATTGCCACTGCAGCGACTGAATCGATTTCAATACAACAACGCAGTACGAGATCTCTTCAGGCTCAATCGAGATGTCTTTGCTCTGCCCGAGAAGCTGATGACGCGGCATGACGACTACCTGCATGCTTCGAAGGACAGTTCGCCGCGTGCAACGCTGCCACAAACAGTCCAGGTCGCTTCTCATTCACTTTCACCGGAGCCTGGGCTGAGCGACGTAAAACCGTTTCCCAAAGATCTGCGAGCCGAACATGGTTTCGACAATCAGGCGGATCAGCTGACACTGTCGCCGCTTCTGCTGGATACTTTTCTGAAGCTCAGTGTGTCGATTGTGGAAAGCTCCGACTTCAACTCAGAGACAGTTGGCATCTGGAACGAGTTCTTCCTGCCGCCGGATGCTGGGGCGGATGTCACTCAGGTGATCCGCATGCGGCTCTCGCGTTTTCTGCGACTCGCGTTTCGCGGTCCGGTCGATGATGAAACGCTGAATCGCTATTCTACCTATGCCATCGAACGGACCAACGATGGCTTGAGCTTCACCGACGCGATGAAGAAAGTTGCGTCGGCAGCATTGTCGTCTCCGTTGTTTCTCTATCGCTCCCCTGCCGTTATTGATCAGGAGCGACAACTGGAATTGGCCTCCCGTCTGTCTTTCTTTCTGTGGAGCAGTTGTCCGGATGATGAACTACTCACGCTGGCTGAGAATGGCAAGTTGTCCGATCCGGATGTCTTGAACGATACGATCACGCGTATGTTGAACGATCGTCGGATCGAGCGTTTCCTCGATTCGTTTCCCACGCAATGGATGCAACTGGAAAACGTGCTCGCGGCGACTCCTGATCCGAGCATCTACAAGTATTTCAACTTTGACCCTGATGCTTCCGCCAGCCTGCAGATGGTGCTGGAGCCTCTGTTGTTATTCGATACGGTCTTTGTGGAAGATCGTTCCATTACCGATTTTATCGCACCTTCGTTTGGTTACCGAAGCCAGTTCCTGTCGAACTGGTATGCGGGGAAAATTCAGCCTCCAATGGTGGACCGTCAAAAGATCATTGCGAACAACGAACAAAATGATCTTCAAAGACAAGCGTTTCAGACGTCAATCAGTTCCGCGCGGTCTGACATCAACAAATTGCTGGCCCCGGTGCGGGAACGCTTGCTGCAGGCGCGTAAACTTCAGGGCCAGCCGGCACCCGTGGAACTGCATCCGTTTGCCGCGTGGTCCTTTGATGGTGATCTGAAAGAATCTGTGCGAGGTCTGGATCTGGTGGCTCACGGCGAGATTGAATTTCAAGACGGCATGGTGAAGTTGCAGAGTTCGTTTTTGCAGAGTCTTCCATTGCCGATCGATCTGAAGGCGAAGACTCTGGAGGTCTGGTTTCAGCTCGACAACCTGGATCAGCCTGGCGGCGGCCTGATGGGAATTCAGGGACCTGGAGATTTCTTTGACACAATCGTGATCGGTGAACGAAAGAATCGTCATTGGATTTCCGGCAGTAACAACTTCGCTCGTACCAAAGACTTCCCAGACTCTCCGGAAGAAATCGCAACCAATGAAACTGTTCAATTGGTGATGGTGTATACAGAGGACGGAACGACAACCCTGTATCGCAACGGCCGGCCTTATGGTCTTCCGTTCCAGAAAGGTGAAGCGACTTTTCCGCGCGAACAATCGTCTGTTCTTTTCGGGCTGCGCCATGTTCCTGGGGGAGGCAATCGATATTTGTCCGTCCGCATCGATCAGGCAAAACTGTACGACCGTGCTCTGACTGCGGAGGAGGTTGCGGCTGCGGCGGCCGGACTCAGTGCGTTCTTCTCAGACGCTGAACTGACAGCCGCCCTGACGTCGTCTCAGCAGGAGAAGAAGCTCCAATTGACGGAAGCTATTGCGCAGACGGAGGTCGCACTGGGGAATGTTCCGGCCAACATTGATCCCAACAACGAGCAGCGAATGGCGACAAGAGCTTTCGAAGAAGACCTGAAACAACAGCTTCGATCTCGTGATTTCCACAGAATCGAAATACAGGATTCTCGCCAGGGCGGAATCATCACCAACGCCGCGGTGATGAGCATGACGTCGGGCCCAACACGGACGCATCCGGTGGCTCGCGGAGTCTGGGTGATCGAAGTTCTTTTCAACGATCCGCCGCCACCTCCGCCCAATGATGTTCCGCCTCTGAACGAAGAGTCGTTGGCAAAGGACTTAACGATTCGAGAGCAGTTCGCAGCCCATCGGGAGCACTCCTCCTGCGCTGGGTGTCACACCAAGTTGGATCCTTTGGGTTTCGCTTTGGAGAACTTTGATATCGGTGGACGATGGCGAGATACGTATGACAATGGCCGTGACGTTGATTCCGGAGGTTCACTCTTTCGAAAACATGAATTCAGTGATGTGGCTGAGTTCAAAGTCTCACTGCAAAGCGAGAGTCGTCGTTTCGCAAAGGCGTTTACCGAGCACATGCTGCGATTCGCCCTGGCAAGGGAACTCCGACCATCGGATGCGTTGGCGGTCGACAAGGTTGTCACCGATACGCAGGACGAAGGTTTCCGATTGCAGTCGATCATTCGCCAGGTTGTTCTGAGTTCATCGTTTCAGCAGTAGCCAGGCGACGCTCGCGGCCGGTTGTTTGGCTCAGCAATGCAAGAACAAATTTTCCTCGTGCCTTCTTCTGTGAAATACGGAAGTGCATTGCTCGCCGATCCCCGCTATCATTCAATTTCCATGATGTTTCCTGCACAACTTTCCCATCGTTTTGAAGAAAGAATTGTTCAATGTCGTCATCTCGCCAAACCACGCGTCGTAACCTTTTGAAGGGATTCGCTGCTGCCGGATCTGCGGCTATTTTTTCACCGTCGATGAGTCGAGCCTTCGGTTACACGTCGCCAAACGAACGCCCGGTTTTCGCAACCATTGGCCTTCGAAATCAGGGCTGGACCATCACCAGCAAGTCGTTCAAATTCGCAGACTTCGCTGCACTCGCAGACGTCGATGCCAATGTGTTGGGTGAGAACGTCGAGAAAACAGAGAAGGCTCAGAAGAAGAAACCGGACTCCTACAAGGATTATCGCGCGGTACTGGACCGCAAAGATATCGACGCGGTGATGATTGCAACTCCAGATCATTGGCACACCAAAATCGCGGTCGAGGCGATGCTGGCCGGCAAAGATGTGTACTGCGAAAAGCCGCTGACACTGACGATCGCCGAAGGCAAGTTGATCGAAAAGATTGTCAAGCAGACCGGCCGAGTGTTCCAGGTTGGAACAATGCAGCGTACAGAATCAGACCAGCGATTTCTGCAGGCTGTCGCTTTGATCAAACAGGGGCGAATCGGTACCGTGCAGAAGGTGACATGCGGAATCAACGGAATGGAAGCTTCGCCTGTGATCCCCGTTGCCGCAGTGCCTCAGGAACTTGATTGGGAATTCTGGCTGGGCCCAGCCCCGAAAGTCGACTACCGTGCTTTACCGGAATTGCGTGAAGGTTACGGCGGCGGTGTGCCGCTCTTCAGCAACTGCCATTATTCATTCCGCAACTGGCATGAGTATTCCGGCGGCAAATTGACCGACTGGGGTGCTCATCACGTCGACATTGCCTGCTGGGCTTTGGGAGCTACGGAAACAGGTCCTAGCAAAGTGACGCCGGTCGAATTCAAACTGCCGGTCGAATATAAGGACGGGCAACCTTTGGTTCAGGATCAGTACAACGCCGCAACCAGCTTCAAGATCAAGGTCGACATGCCAAACAATGTCGAGATGATTATTACAAGCGAAGGTGACAATGGCATTTTGTTCGAAGGTACCAAAGGCCGCTTCTTCGTCAATCGAGGCAAGATTACCGGCAAGCCAGTTGAAGGCCTCAAAGAGAATCCTCTTCCGGAAGGTGCGATCGAAGCCGTCTACGGTGGTCCGGTGAGCGAGAATCACACGGCGAATTTCACCGACGCGATGAAGTCTCGCAAGCAGCCGATTTCTGATGTTTGGTCTCACAACCGAATGCTGGAAATCTGCCATCTCAGCAATATTGCAATGCGGCTGAATCGACCTCTGAATTGGGACGCCGCAAAGCGAGAAATCGTGGGCGACGATCAGGCAAACTCATTCCTCACTCGCGAAAATCGCAAAGGGTATGAGATCAACATGTAGTCGGAGTGATGCGACTGACAAATGAATCTTTACCAGTGGAGAACGATTGTCCCCATCGCTTCGGAACAGTTGAGACAACCGTTCTGAAATGACCACTGATTCGGGTTCGGATGCCGCTCGCCTGATGCATTCATGGCCGACTGAAAAGTCGCAATGGAAAACGAGCCCTGACTGAATCACTCGATATTACTCGATCGGATAATTTTGATGGGCCAGCGTTCAGAATGTTCGCTGGCCCATTTCATTTTGCGGCTGAGAAATTCCCAAAATCCGCCAACACTCCGAAAGGGAATCAAACAGCCCCGCTCTCGACAGCCGCCCCACAACAACTCGCAAAACGATTCAACGGTTGATGACGCAAAGAAAGTCTTCGCAAATACCCGTCTTCGATCAATCAAATGTCTCGGGTGCAGCATTTTGCTTTTCATCTACTGCCGGATGCGTCCTTGTGTTTTGCAAACTCGTGGCTCAGGCCAAAAATAGTAACCGTCAAACTCCTCAACAACCATGAATGCGTCCTTTTTCAACGGTAGCTTCGCAAATGTTCCATCGCTACTCAGTTCGCGCATCAGATCTCGCAGCATGTCACCGAAGAACTCATTTAGTCCTTCTTCCGTCTTGCTATCATCATCCAGATACTTCAATCGCTTGACGCTTCCATCCACCAGAACCAGAGTCACGGGTTTGCCTTCGCACGCCTTATCATAAAACTCCGTCCACTTCGGAAAGTGGCACATTGTGGGCTCATCAATGTGAAGGGTCCAGTTGCCATCGAGATTCTTGCCAGGACGGGTATCAAAGACCAGGTAGATGTAACCGCCCTGAGCCGCATAATAACCAAGAATGACTGCCTGTATCGGATCAGAATCTTCGCCAGGTCCGCAGTTCACATAGACTGGATAGTCCTTGATTCGCTGGTTGATGTACTTCAAAATCTTCCGCTTGTCTTTCGAGAGATCCAGTTTCATAAATGCCTCCGTAAGATTCAGAACACAATGATCAGGCTATTGTAATGACTCACGCAGCGTTGAACTAAGTGGTCGTGGAATTCGTGAGAATTCCACGGGCACCCGAATTCTGCCGAATCCAAAATCGTCGAGCTTTGCCGGGCTGCATGTCGATTCGGTCTCAGCACGCAGAACCGGTGGTTGGACACAAAGCGGCGGTTCAGGACCGACAGGACCGACAGGGCCGATACAACCATTGCCGGGGTCGAAGGGTCCGGGATTCGATGACGGATGAGTAGAGGCCTGAAGGGCCGGCACATTTCAGTCGGTCTGAAGTCATCGATGTGTCGGCCCGCAGGGCCTTGAAAAGGAATGTTCGCCTCGTTGTCCGGTGGCTCACGCCGACCGGCATTGGATTTGTCGGCCCGCAGGGCCTGAACCGCAGGGCCTGAACCTGACAACTGACCATCACAGTACCATGAATGAATGACGAAATCCTTGTGAACCCGTCGCTTGATATACTCACTGCCGTCTTCAATATGCTCGTCACGTCCGAGTTGGTGATCCAGGGTATGCTTGTGTCTTATGGTGATGGCGAGGAAGTTTCGACTTTACAGTGATCGCAACAGGAATGGAATTTCGATCAACACGTGCAGGATCGCGATCGTAAAGTACACGTCGCGGGTCCAGGAATAATCGATGAGGAATGATGCCCACAATACGAGCATGGCCAGAGCTCCAACGGTAATGCCCGCGATGATAATTCTTCGCCAATACACGGAACGCCGTGCCAGCGGAACGTTCAGCGTTTGCCGAAGCGAAATCTTCCTGTTCATCAGCGGGACCATCACGATCCAGACCAGATAATGCAGCAGTTCCAGGAACACGTGGGCTGCGACAAGAAAATGAGTCGATACTCGCGCGATCACGCTGGACCCTGCGTGATGCGTGATCTGCCAGGTCAAAAGATCGTTTGCCGGGATGTCTGGACCGCTGGCCATCCGCGCAGCCATGAGCAATAAGCAGGCCGGGATCAGCAGCACACCGAAGCGAAACGATTTCCGCCAGGCGATTGGTCGCTTCTGCATTTCTCGATCGAGGAATACCAGCGCCATCAGGGGATGCAGATATACCAGGGCAAGACTCCAGGCCAGCGGAGAGATCCAGTTGACGCCAATCAAACCAAGGCCGATCGGAATCAGAAGCGGCCAATCGCGACGTGGATTCTGATGACTCCGAAGCATAGCAAGCCAGACGATCCATATCGTAAGAAGCGTATTCCAAAGAGCGATCAGCAACAGTCCGTTCTGGGCATTGTTTCCACTCAACCATGGCAGCATGGCAAAGCTTCCGGTGAGCAAAAGTGAACCGATCATGCCAATTGAAAAATATGGCGTCAGGCTGCCCCAGCGTGGAGGCATTCGAGTGAGGAAATAGCGTGCTTCCAGCCAATTGTGGGGACCTGCAAACAAGAATACCGCGATGATGGAAACTCCAATCGGTGCTGCCGTCGCAAGCACCGCGCAGCCAACAACGATTGTCGTTGGGATGGCAATCATTGCGAACGTCATCGATTCCGCGGCGACTGCGTGGCCTGAGGGATTGTCGTTTCCCGTTGTTGCTGACATTGCAGGCGTCTCTTTCAATTGTGGACACCGGGGAAATTTCGCATGTGCAATTGGACGGCGTCTGCACCGTGATCGAATTCTGATTTTTGTCATTTGACCAGCGATCAGCGTGTGAGATTTCGTCGCTGGAATTGACTGATCGCCTAAGCTTGGTGGCCGTTACCGCTGATGATGAAGTCTCGCCAGATGATGAGGGCGTGGGATCTTTCAGTTTGTTGTAGCGGAAGGCAGGACCAGCGTGATTTCGTGACCGTATTGCTGAACCTCAATCACGATCAGTCGTTGAGGCTGCGATTGTTCGATGGACGGCGGGGTGATATCCGGCGGGAAGAAGAAGTTGAACAGCAACACGCCCGCGACCAGGAGACTGCAGGTGATGAATCCGATGACTCTCTTCTTCCAATTTGATCCCTTTCTGTTGACGAACAACAGGCTGATCGCCGCTGCGGTCAACGCAATTCCCGCCAAAATGGTCATTCCTGCATAGGGCGACTCCTTCGAACCGCGAGTTCTGGTCGACTGATTCGACGACTTTTGCAAATCGGGTAGCAGGTTGCTGGGGATGATGATCTTTGCGACCACGTTCGGATCCGCAGAATTGACGTTCCCTTCAACGATTTTCACAGGAGCCAACAACGGCGGTTCCGGAAGAGGACGGCGTGACGGGGCAAGATCGCCGTTCGCGACACTGGCGAAACCCATCAAAAGAATAAGCGACCCAATAACGCGTGATTGAAGCATGAGAATTCCTTCCAACGGGGATCAATTCAGAGAGTCATACAGGATCCCGCTGCGGATGTCCTGGGAACGCTGGATGGCTCGACAGGAAATGAACAGAAGACCGAGCTCAGCAAAGAACGAACTTTGCAACAAACCTTATGACATAGAACACACGGCGGCGTTCTGTTGCCACTGTCAATCAGCAATGCCGGACCTCCGCTGCCGCTAATCGCGTTGGAGCCTCCTAAAGAATAAGGAGCATCGCACTGGTATAGGCGAATCCGTCGACAACTCATTCCTCGCTATTCAAGGTCTATGCATGGATCAGTATGTGGCAAAGAGGTTGATTTAACGAGAACCGTCGTCAATGACGGACAGATTTCTGTACAAAATGAGGTCAATGTCCTGAGAGATGAAGCGGGTGGATCCATCGCCCAGAGTAAAAAACGCGCCGGCTTCGTGCATGCTGCCGAAGCCCGTTGTTTGTTCACGGAGCGGCATGCCGACATTCATCCGAACACTCGCGTCGCCGAGAGCCATCGCTAATCCCTGATCGCTCGTGCAGTCCGGCACACCGATCCATGATCCATAGCCAACGGCCTTCGAGGAGGAGTCTGCCGGGGAGTAACGTTCCCCAATCATGAACGTGTTGCTTGTTCCATCAACGACGTGTCGCAGGGTAACACGACTGTTCTGGCCGAAATACCCGCCAAAATTCTTTGAGTCACAGTACCGATGATCCTGGG
Source organism: Planctomycetaceae bacterium (assembly GCA_041753135.1). GTDB lineage: Bacteria > Planctomycetota > Planctomycetia > Planctomycetales > Planctomycetaceae > SXXK01. Next base: position 18,353 of record JBGSVD010000084.1, on the reverse strand, counting down.
AACGCAGCGTTCCAGCATGACCCAGACTTCCCTTGTTGGTCAGTGGCACAACTATGGTCGCGACTCCCGACGCATTGTACTTAATACCGCCGACATTCTCTTGCAGATATCCGACGTTTCCGAAGTAGCTGGATTGAGAATGGCGATATTGCCATTCCTCTGTCCCTGCACTCACGACACCGTCCACCACTTGAGCGTTGACGCTCAGCGCGTGAGGAAACATCTCCAGGGCGGTATTTGACGGACACAACAGCTCGGGCAGACGGCGATGTTGATGACTCACATGTGAAAGCTTACTGATGCCATCCGTCAGATGAGGTTCAAAAGTTTGATAGACGTCAGCGGCATTCATGTACGGAAGCAGTTTGAAATTCCATCCCCAGCCAGGATAACTCCCATCGCGAGGGATATCGAATCCCGAAGGATAACTGTTGTACGCTTCCTGATAATTTGAAATCGCCAGTCCAAGCTGTTTCATATTCTGCTTACATTGGTTGGCTCGAGCGGCGTCCTGTGTTCGCCGAACAAACGGCAGAAAGATCGCAACGTTCAGAAGTATCACACTGAAAACGAGCAGCACTTCCAGCAAAGTTACGCCGTGGCGCGATTGCTGCGACAACGACGACTTGCCGCTGACGCGATTTCTGACAGTCAACAAGGGCATCTTCCTTCTTGAATCATTTTCCGGATGTGCAGTTGCTGCGTGTTGCAGGATATTGCTGACGAGAGACAAAGTCTTTTATTGGGTTCTATGTTCGATAAGTCGGATCGATTCGTTGGGCACAGCACGGTGGAAACCGTTGGTCAAAGTCTGGCGACTTCTTCGATTTGGCAATGAACGGTGACGAAGCATTCAGGGGCTCATTGCAGTTAGATATTGCGGCTGATCAAATTTGTTTGCCGATTTGTGGCTTTCTGCGACAAAATTAGCCGTCCACTCACAGTGCTCCTGCATTCAAGCTTACTGGGCCGTAATTCAGAAGAATAATTCGATGCCGGAGACGACGCGCCCGGCCAGTTCCGCCTCGCCTGCGGCATCGAGTCAAAGCATCAGATTCCGTCGATCCTGACCTCATGGTCTGTGGGAGTGTGAGGAACAAACTGTTGCCATGGTGTCTCACCGCATTTTTCTGACGATCGGAATTGCGTTATGGGAAACCACTCGTGGAATGCCGATGTGAGCGTCACGAGCAGACAGAGTGCGTTGAAGTGGGTATTGTTCGTTGAGTTCTTCGCCTGCGGGCGGTGAATTGCCGGACAGTTTCTGGAAGACATAGAGAACAAGTTGGTGATCGAGACATGAAAAGCATGCCCATCATTGTTGGCCTTGGCGAAACGCTTTGGGATGTGTTTCCCGACGGGCCTCGTCTGGGCGGAGCACCGCTGAACTTCAGTTGTAGCGCGGCCGAGCTGGCGAGTGGTTCCGCCAAAGTATTTATGGTGAGCGCCGTTGGCAACGACGATCTGGGTCAACCTGCAGTCGACGCAATGAAGATGCACCAAGTTGACGTTTCAACGATTCAATGCAACGATCGTGCGACAGGGCAGGTCTTTGTCGAACTTGACCAGGCGGGTGTTGCAAGCTATCGCTTTGCCGACGACGGAGCGTGGGATCATCTGGAATGGAATTCCGCACTACAGCAACTGGCATCAGAATGCGATGCCGTCTGCTTTGGATCGCTGGGTCAGCGCGGCTCCGTTTCTCGCAGCACGATTCGGAAATTTGTTGCGGCGACTCCTGCCGAGGCGATGCGAATTCTGGATATCAACCTGCGAGCTCCTTTCTTTAGTGATGATGTGATTCTTGAATCGTTAGCTCTGGCGAATACACTGAAACTGAACGACGACGAGCTTCCTTACCTGGCAAGACTCTGCAACATTCGCGGCACCCAAACGGACTTGATGCATCAACTGGCGGACAGGTATCAGCTAAAATGTGTTGCGCTGACCCGAGGCGCAAATGGTGCCGTTCTGATGTGCGGCGAAGCCGTGAGTGATCTTCCCGGTGTGGAAGTCAAAGTCGCCGATACGGTCGGAGCCGGAGACGCGTTCACGGCAGCCATGACGCTCGGACTTCTGGCCGGGGAACCAGTGGACACTATCAATCAGCACGCGATCCAGGTGGCTGCGTATGTGTGTTCCATGTCCGGAGCAACGATGAGTTTTCCCGATCAGTTGCAACTTAGACAAAACAGATAGCCACTGACAACGATCAATGCGCTGTCGCAGTCGGATACTCGGTGCGGTCTTTATGGCGTAACCTTCCCGCGTGCGCTGGAAACAGCCGGTAAAATTGCAAGCTGGATGCTTACCCCATTCTTGCTGCGAGTGAACATTTTGGAGACAATCTTACGGCAGCGTTCAAGTTCTTCCGCATTGCGATACTTTCGCTTGGCGTTGTTGACGTGGACCGTCGCAAGTCCGGCAACGTCGCTTTTCATCCAGCTTTCGCTGGACGCCATGATGCTCCGACACGATTGATCGATGGAGCTGCAAAATTGCAGATCATTGTTGATCGGTCGACGATCGAAGTTTTCATCAACGATGGCGAAGCGGTCATTAGTGATCGTATTTTCCCGAGCCGCCAGACTCCGGTGATCGAAGCATTTGCAGGCGACAAAACTGCACGGGTCGTTAACACAACGATAAAGCAGTTAAGATCGATCTGGGAAAAACAGGTTGCCACTCCGCTTCAATAGTAATTGTTTGTTTGCCATTAGCGCACGCGGACGGATGGATTCTTCAGGTGCATGGCCCGACGGCGAGCCCGACGGGGCGGCAGGTCACACTGTTTCAATATCCATCGTCAGACACCGGCTGGCTGATTGACGGGCTTTGCTGTCGGTTCAGCATTGTAGAAGTAGTTGGCCATCAAATGTTCGGCACAGAACAAAAGTACCACAAGCCCCATGAGTACAGGAAACACTTCCACACCAAGCCGTCCGACCCGAACTGCTCGTTGAAGCTCGGCAACGTTGTGAACAATGCTGACTCGATCTTTGCCGATCATCTGAATCAAGGTGTCGTCTGAAATGCGAGTCAGGTTTGTTTCCTGATCTCGAAAGTTCACAGCAAACACAGCTTCGAACGAGCTGGGGGATTCGAACGGTTTCACTTGATAGTGACCGGGATCGACCGCATCTGTCAAAAGAATGGATGACATTTCTGCGGGCAGCGATTCGCGTGTCTGTCGGCCTCCGGGGCGTCGCAGCAGAAACTGTTCGAATCTTTGACTCTGCGGAACCGGCAATTCAACAGCTTCACCAGCGATGAAGTTTCGCTTGAGATTATTTGCGCCAGTGAGGTGCAACAAAACCTTATCTGACAGAATCACAAAGCTGACATTCGTTACCAGATTGTTCCAAAGTCGCCCGCCGTCATTCAAATTGTCCATCGCAGATGTGAACAACAAACAATGGCCCTGTCCAACTTTCTTCTCGAGCAATGCGGGGAAGTCACCAGGTCCGTCAAAGTTCAATAACACAGTTGAACCATCCGTCGGCTCCACCGCCCATCGCCGGTCGAATGCAACCGTCGCAAGTTCCGCTTCGAGACCGTCCATTTCCGCAAAGTCGAGAACAATCGGATGTTGCTCATTCGCAAGGCGCAATCGGCCGGGCTCACTGCGAAACGGAACGCTTCGGATCGGTGTTGCCGGCAGAAGTTCTTTTGCGGCGTCAACATTCCATGCGGCTGGCTGGATCCTGTTCGAGCCGGCAACCACAAAGACGCCCCCGCCGGCTTCTGCAAAGTTACGCAAACTGTTCCAGAGAGTTTCGTCAGGTCTGGCGCAGTTCACAACGAAGACAGCATCATAGGCGGAGAAATTCTGCTGGCCGACCTGAGCCGTGGCAACACTGGTACACTCACAATAAGGTGTGCCCAAACGTTCCAGTTCTTCTGGCAGGAAGACATATCGAAAGTACTGACTTTCTTCGACGCGATCGGAAATCAGAAGGACTTTGGGGCGAGGTCGAACGCCGCATGAAAAATAGCGGACGTTGTCATCAGGCAATGGATCTTCTGTTGTCAGCCGGACGAAGCCTTCGAGAAACGTTTGATTGCTGCTCACTCGAATCGCTGTTTGAATCTGAGCAGTTCCGTTTTCGATCTTTACAATCTGTGGCGCACCGAATGGAGTTCCCACTCCTCCGCGATCCACCAGAAGCGTTTCGACCGTTGATGCAGTCTCCGCACCGACCGTCGCAGAGACGCTCATCGTGAGAATCAAATCGCGGCCAGCCACGGTGGTTTGGTCCGACAATCGCAATCGGGAAATGGAAGTGTTGACAGGCTGCGGCACGGACAGATCAACCAGATAAACCTGCAGCCAGTCCAGTTGCTGCAAGGAATCGGCAATGCCACTTTCATCAGGGTCCTTCCACGCTGCTTCGGAGAAGTCCGTGAAGATGTAGATCTCTCTGGCAAACAGGTCCGATGATCCACCCGTTCCCGCTTCTTCCTGAACTCGCTTTCGGTCATCCACCTGCGCCAGGATCGCGGCCTTCAGGCGACGATTCAATGAATCGGGAACGGCCGTCACCTCCAGCGTCTCGAGTCTTGACGCTGCGCCGGCGAGGTCGGCCTGAAAAATAATATCTTCATCGGAACCTACGCCGGAGATTGCAGCACGACTTCCCGCCGGAAGCTGACTCATATGATCGCCAACGACTTCTTGAGCCTGGTCGAGTCGTGTTCGGTTCTCGAAGCGATACTTCATGCTGTAGCTTGTATCAACAAGGAAGACCGCTGCCACAGGAATATTCTCCGTGGCTTCGGGGCGAGGCGAAGTCAGTTCCGCGCGGACTCGCAGTCCCCAGGGAACACCAACGGCAAACAACGCGGCCAGCAGACCTCCAAGGACGCACCACAGACGAAGCCGCTCATGTCGTTCCCGAATATCGACCGAGAGGGTGGTTCCATTCTTTTTCGTCCGGCCGGACAACACGGTGTAAGCAGCGACACTACCTCCAATGGCGATTGCCAGAGCCAACCATTCCCACCAGCGAAGACCGTACCTTGCCGCAGGAAGCGATGGTCGTGCAATGGCCAGCACGATCACAGCAATCAACAGCGATCGGAGAATCAACAGAAGAAGATGCCGAAGTTGCATTCGCCGGGCGTTGGATGGCTGACGAGTTTTCAGCAATCGCAAGGCAGGAAACTCAATCCGTTTGGGCTTAGCGCGCATGACCATGTGAAGAATCACAGGCACGGAAGCCAGCACCAGTCCGAAGAGCAATGTGGAATTTATCAGCGTCATTCAGCTCGACCGAAATCGGAGGAAGGAAAGTTCATCCGCATCATAGAACCCAAACGCCGGATGGGAAAGCCGTCTCCGTGGCATAGAGTTCGAAGGGGCGTAGTCGCGGATTTCGATAAATCCCGCCTGGGCTGTTGAAAAAGCACGAACGGTGGGTTGTTGTAGTTCACAGGGGGAGTGTTACGCTAGTTCTGGAGAGCGAGTCGGCGTTTGGAGAGAAAGGTTTGCCCACGGTTTTGCGTGAGCCAATGCTGCACGTTTTTTTCTGGGACAGATTCCAGCGCATGAAGATCGTTTCAGAAGGGAGTTTTCCGGCGAGGGCACGGGATGCGGGAAGCAGACCTGTATAACCGCTTTTGTCGAAATTGCCTTTGAAGGACTTCAGTTTCTCCAGTGACGATTCCAGAGGCTCACCGCTCCCGCGAAGGCGTTCGCCCGGAGCAAGCGATGCGGAATTTCCCATTGGAGTCCACGCATTCTGGCAACAGAAGCCACCACTCACGATGCATCTCGAAACCCGGTACGTGCCTAGAGAATCAGTGCCTGAATGACAAAACTGATTTGCTCAAGCGGATAGCGCTGACCAGGAACATGCGTGGTTTCGATTACCGACGCGGTGACTTTTCTTGCTCAGACTCACGGGCCACATTCCGTTCTTCGAGCCTCTTGTTTTGCTCTTTCGCGAACTCTAATTGTTGCGCAAGATCCTGACGGAGGCATTCGCTTTCCTCTGTCGCAACTCGGCACTTCTCACGACTGATTTCCAGATCCCCCACGTTGCCGCAAAACGCATGCAGCTCAATTTTCGCACCGCCACAATTTTCCATCCATTTGGCTCGGCTCGAAAGCAGCGAATTCACCATCGCACGAGGACGTGTTTCCAATAACCGATAGCCCTTTCGACCAGTCCAGTTTCCATCTCCGACCTCCCTGTCAGAATTTGGGCAAGAAATCATCCCTCCGGAACGAATCGTCCTTCGACACTGATTCAAGTTGTCAACGCCAACTTTCCGACCGCCCAGTGTAAAACTGGCCGAGCATCCTATCGCGTTATTCTTGGGCCGCAGGAGCGATTCTTTTCACGACATCGCGTCTGACACCGTTCGCCAACGAGTTTCGAAAAGTCCTCGAAGAAAATGCAGGCGACAATCTTCGCCTCGCCGGATTTTCTTGCGAGTTGGGGATGTTGGGTCAGTGCTCTGTCGGCGCTGAATTTTGGGGCGTGGACTTTGCTAATGGTCCTGCAGTCAGAGGATCTTTAGCACGATCCACTACGTCCAATGCTGATTTTGATTTTGATGGGGCACAAGTGCTCAACTTTGATGGAAGGATCCGCTGCAGAAATTGACTGTGCGGACTAATGTTCCTGGTTTCGACGCAACGACCAGAAGTCGGCGGGCAGCATGGAACGAAATCCTTCCGGTTTCAGAGCCATCACTGAACAAGACAGTTCCGGCAACAGCCGTTCGACGGTGCTCCCCGGTAGTAATCCGGAGACACCGGTTTTGGATGATGTTCCAAGAATCACGAGATCCGCATTGGCATCCTGAACGGCTTTAAGGATGCATTGGTCGGCGTCGCCTTGGGTGACGATCACTTTGACGCCAAAGGGAAGTGTCCGGTAGTCCGTTTCGGCGAGTTGCTGGTGAATTGTAGTCTCGGCAGTCGTCGCGGCCTCTGGATTCTTGTTGGCCGGGTCAATGGCATGAACCACGTGAAGTCGAGCATTCAAAGATTTCGCGAGCGGCACGGCCGTGCGAATGACATCGGCTCCGACGACCCCGGCATCTGTCGCCGCGACGATGTCTGTGGAGTCGTTGTCGTCCACTCGCGGTTTCACAATCCAGACATTGCCCGGAGCGAGACGCAGCAGCTTCAGGCCAGTGCTTCCGAAGATGACTCGACGGAATGTGCTCAGATCTCGGGTCCCGCAGATCAACAGGCAATCGGGTCGGTTCCCGGCCGCGCGAATGAGTTCTTCCCACGCGTCTCCATTTACAACGAGAGTCGTTGTGGAATCAGCGTTGGATTCGCCTGAATATTTCTTCTTCAGATTCTGAAGGAGTTCAGTGGCCGACACTCTGTCAGCCGCCTCTGATCGTTCCGCATCTTCGGCCGATCCAAACCAACCGGGTGATGCCTTCGGTAGAACGGACACAACTGTCAACGGAATTTTGGTGGGAGTGGCCGCCTGAAATGCGTGTTCGACAGCCAGTCGACTGGGGGCAGAAAGATTATCGACGGTCCATGGGCGAGATTTGGGCATTTCGACGCCAACAACAATTCGACGAACAAAAGTCATCGGACACCTCAGCTTTGATGGAACGATACAAAAGCAATCTTGCGAACGCCGAACTTCGCCGGACGGATCATGAAATGTCCGGCAGAAATGGGAAGCCGTGGCCATCAGAAACGCGACGCATTGGCAATAAACCGCGACGAACTCTCCGCTTGAACACAATGGATTTCCAGAGTGTACCATGAAACTCGGAAAGAACATCATCGAACCACGCGAGCTCAGCCGGGAAAGATATCGACACGGCAAGATTAGAATCTGCTGCGATGGCAGGCGACGTATAATCTTGTTCCTTTTTTTCGAGGTGATTGTCAAATCGGGAGGGCGAGGCTCCTGCCCAGCCGCATGCAGTCAGCGGCTGGGCAGGAGCCTCGCCATCCCGAATATCCAAATCAATTGGCCCGTTGCCGAAATTCGCGACTGCACCCACACCCCATTGCCGCATGCGATTGGCCTTGGCGGGAATTCTTTGTATCCTCTTCGTGCAGGTTTCACTTTGTTTTTGCATTGACCTTCCACGTTTTGCAGTCGACGTTCATAAAGCGACTGTCCCGCCAGCCTCAATCTACTCAGCACGTCTCGGAGTTGTCATGAGCGGTGCTCCTTTTCACTCTTCTACTGACTCACTTGCGGCGTCACGGAATCGTTCTGGATTCGCGCGATGGGCGATCATTGCCTGGGCCGCATGCGTGGCGACGCTGTTTTGCTTTGCCAGCTGCTTAGCTGCTGACGAAGTTGCAGAACGCGACGAATCTTTCGAGGGCACCGTTTTGCCGTTGCTCAAACGGCACTGTTTTAAGTGTCACGGAGTTTCAAAGAAGGAAGGACAGTTGCAGCTTCATTCGGCCGTTCGCATTTGGCGAGGTGGCGAAAACGGTACGGCCGTGACTGCGAATCATCCGGAGCAGAGTCCGTTGTGGCTTCGTGTTAGTGCCAATGAAATGCCGCCGGAGAATCCTCTCACAGATCGTGAAAAGAAGGTTCTGCATGACTGGATCACTGCAGGAGCATCGGGGCTGCCAAAGGATGAAGCTCAAGCAGAAGAGATGTCTCGAGATGAACATTGGGCATTTACTCAACTCATAAAGCCTGAGCTTCCGCAGGTGAAGAGCTCGGAGGCATGTCGCACTTCGGTCGATCGATTCATCTATGCAGAGCTTGAGAAAGCGGGAATTCAATTTTCAGCAGCAACTGACAAGCGAACTCTGATTCGAAGAGTCGCATTTACACTGACAGGTCTTCCACCGACTCCCGCAGAGATCAACGATTTTCTGTCGGACAGCAGCGATGCCGCAATTGAGCGGATGATTGATCAATTTCTCGCTTCTGATCAATACGGTGTTCGCTGGGGGCGTCATTGGCTGGATGCAGCGGGCTACGCGGATTCCAACGGCTATTTCAATGCGGACTCCGATCGGCCGCTGGCCTATCAGTATCGCGACTACGTTGTGCGGGCGATGAATGCAGACAAACCTTTTGATCAATTTGTACGCGAGCAAATTGCGGGAGACGAAATTTCCGGATTCAATTCTGAAACGCACCGTCAAGCGGCAACGCCCGAGATGATTGATATGTTGATCGCAACTCACTATCTGCGAAACGGGCAGGATGGTTCGGGGGAGAGCGATGGAAATCCAGATGAGGTTCGGATCGATCGCTACACGGCCTTGGAGTCTTCGCAGCAGATCATCGCTTCGTCACTGCTTGGACTCACCTTCCAATGCGCCAAATGCCATGATCATAAGTTCGAGCCGATAACGCAGGCTGACTATTATCAGTTTCAGTCTGTGCTCTTTCCCGCCTTCAATCCTGATAAGTGGGTCAAGCCGAACGACCGCATCACGTACGCCAGTGTGCCTGAAGATTACAACCAGTGGCGAACAAACATTGATGAATCGAAGGCAAAGCTGACAAGTCTTCAGAGTCAGCTGCGTGACTGGTCGAAGCAGAATCGACTGCCGGAATTGATTCAATTCTCAGATGACTTCACGCTCACTGACAAGCTGGAAATGAACTGGTCCAACACGATACCCGGCGATGATGGTCCGGCAGGAGTTTCTGCGATCACGCTGGTGTCGCAAGAGGACTCAGACGAGACCGCACTGCCTGCAGCGATGATCGGCGACGGTCGTCTCAAGATTATTGAAGGCGGACTAAGTGGCGACAAGTGGCTGTCAACTCGCCAGACTTTTGACTGGACTCCTGAGACCGAAGGACAGTGGATCCAGGTGAGTTTTCTTCTTGTGGATACCCGAGTGCGGGAAGAAGAAACGTCGGCCGAGCGAATCGCTTTTGGAATCGCCCTGCACGATTTTAACAATAACAGCGATGTCGGTGGCGGCAATATTCTGATCGATGGAAATCCAGCGGGCGGCGCGTCTGTTCATCTCGACTATCCTGGTCCAGACTCAACACATGCAGGCAACATCGGCAGCGAAGGATACACCAGCGGAAAATCATACGGGGTTCGTGTGACGCACATGCCAGAGCAGACTTTTCGGCTGCAGCATATTGTCGACGGATTGCCAGAAGGGCCGACGATTGATTTGAAGGCAGAAGATCTTCCCAACGGAAGCTTTGGATTTGAATTCTGCTGTGGTCGCAGTTTTCAAGTGGATGATGTCGTGGTGACGACTTCGTTTCCGAAAGATCTCACCGAAGATCGAAAAGCCGTCGTTCAGGCTCACCATGACGAACTGCAACGGCGGCTGGAAGAGATCAAGGCGATCAGTGATCAGATTCCGCAGCTTGTGTCGCAGGAGCCGGGCCGCATCGCATGGCTGACAGATACGGAACCCAGTCCGCCGGATGTCTTCCTGCTGAATCGCGGTGAGTATTCTCAGCCGGGCCCCAGGGTCGAGCCTGCACCGATCTCCGCATTGGACGATGAATCGAACACAATGTCGATCGCTCCTTCGGAGAACGGCAGTCGTTCGTCTGGCCGACGTCTTGCGTGGGCAAATTGGGTGACCCATCCGAATTCTCGAGCGGCCTCGTTGATGGCTCGCGTGCAAGTGAATCGAGTCTGGCAGCAACACTTTGGTACCGGGCTTGTCAGTACGCCAGAGAATCTTGGAATGAGCGGCGCTGATCCTTCAAACGCAGCATTGCTGGATTGGCTGGCGAGTGAATTTATTTCTTCTGGATGGCGACTCAAATCCCTGCATCGACTCATTCTTCAGTCCGCCGTGTTTCAGCAATCGAGTGAAGCGACGCAGACCGGTTTAGCACTCGATCCTTACAACAAACTTCTCTGGCGTTACCCGATCCGCCGTTTGGATGCCGAAGCGTTGAGAGACGCTCACCTGGCAATTTGCGGCGATCTGGATCTGACGTTTGGTGGGCCATACGTTCCCACAACTCGCAACGGTGCGGCTGAGGTTACCGTGCCGGAAGATCGAGCCGGCGCTTTTCGGCGGTCGATTTATCTTCAGCAACGACGCAGTCAGGGGTTGAGTCTGTTAAGCGTTTTTGACGCGCCAACGATGGTTGTCAATTGCACTCGTCGGCCAGTCACAACGATGCCGCTGCAGTCTTTGACGTTGCTGAATTCCGAGTTCGCCGTGAAGCGTGGTCAGAGTTTCTCTGCCAGACTTCAACGCGAAGCGGGTGAGTCCGAGGTCGATCGTATCCAACTGGCGTTTGTTCTGGCGACGGCGTCTGCAGCCAGCGACGATGTGGTGAAGGAGTCTCTGTCTTTCATTCAATCACAGACAAAGTTGTATGAAGTAACGGAAGCGAGCCTGGTGGTTGCAAAGGATCGAGCATGGTCAGACTTTTGTCAGCTGCTGCTGGCGAGTAATGCGTGCCTGTATCTGGAATGAGTCTCTTTTCGGCGTCATCGTTCTTTCATGGTTCACTCATTCGCGAGTCTCACCCGATGCGATTCTCAACTGATTCATTAGACATGGAATCCACACGTCGCATGTTCCTTGGGCAACATGCTGGAAATGTGGGACTCCTCGCGTTGGCTGCCATGCTGCAGTCACAGCAGCCAGGTGTTGCGAAAGACTTGTCTGGTTCTGGCCACCATTTTCGTGCACGGGCAAAATCTGTGATTTGCTTGTTTCAGAACGGTGGCCCGAGTCAAATGGATCTTTTCGATCACAAGCCCGAGCTGACTCGATGGCATGGTCAGCCCTATCCTGCCGGTGACCTCGAGACTCATTTCGATAAGCAAAAAGGTAACGTGCTGGGCTCTCCGTATGAGTTTCGGCGCTGGGGACAGTCGGGCATGGAACTGTGTGAATTGCTTCCTCACACAGGTTCTATAGCGGACGAAATTACGTTGATTCGATCGATGAAGACTGGCTCCGTCGACCACGAAGCCGCATTAAGAATGATTCACTCCGGCCGACTATTCGCAGGTATGCCATCGTTTGGTTCGTGGGTCACCTACGCACTGGGGACGGAGAATCAGGATCTGCCGTCGTATGTGGTGCTTTCCGATCCAGGTGGCCTTCCAATCGATGGGGAGAAGAATTGGAGTTCCGGCTGGCTGCCGGCCGTTTATCAGGGAACCGTCTTTCGCTCTGGCGCATCGCCTGTGCTGAATTTGCAGAGTCCAAATGGCGTGACAAATGATGTTCGCCAGAATCAACTTCGATATCTTGAGAAACTCAATCAGCGACAGGCCGCACGCTATCCTGAAAATACGGAACTCACAGCGCGGATTGCAAACTTCGAAACAGCCGCGCGCATGCAGACATCGGTGCCGAAGCTTTTGGATTTGTCGGATGAGACTGCCGACACTCGCAGCATGTACGGACTTGATAACCCTGCCATTGAGGAATATGGAGCCCGTTGTCTGACGGCCCGAAAACTGGTCGAACAGGGCGTGCGATTTGTGGGTGTCTATATGAATGGTCAGCCGTGGGATACTCATAGCCGCAACGCAGAAAGTCTGAAGGGACTTTGTGCTCGCACAGACCAGCCGTCGGCTGCACTTGTCAAAGATCTGAAGCAGCGAGGGCTTTTGGATTCGACGATTGTCATTTGGACTGGTGAGTTTGGACGATTGCCAATTTCGCAGGGAACCGACGGTCGCGATCACAATCGTCACGCATTCTCACTTTGGATCGCCGGCGGCGGTTTTAAGCAGGGCTGTGTCTACGGAGCAACCGATCCGTTTGGCTATGCAGCCACGGAGAATGTTGTTGAAGTTCACGACCTGCACGCGACTCTGCTGGCCGCTCTGGGACTGGAACACACGCGGCTGACTGTTCCCTACGATGGACGAGACACCAGCCTGACCGATGCGGAAGTGACTCATGCCCGCGTCATTTCCGATCTGTTTCGTTGAAAATGCCGAGGCAGATTTCCATGGCAAATTTCCATGGCAACTTGAGTCGATCTGCAATCGGATGGAGGCATCTAAAATCATGGGGCTTGAACATGTTGAAATCGGTCTTCGGATCGAAAAGGAGTTCGGCGTCTGTGTGTTTTCAGAACCGCGGTTCCCTGAAACGGTCGGCGCGCTGCATCGAGTAATTCGGAAAGCCCTGAATCAAAAGTTGTCTATCGCAACCTGCGAATGTCCATGCATCCCGGCGTTTTTCAAAGTTCGCGACACACTGTTGGCGATTCATGGCTCGCATGAACGCATTCGGCCGTCAACACCGCTGAATGATCTTCTGCCACAACGACGGCGCCGAAAGAATTGGAATGCAATGGCGAGACAACTGGCTTCCGACTTACCGCAGCTTCGCATTGATCCACGGTTTGAAGGGCCAATCATTCTCGGATGGTTGGGAGCCTGCCTGTTCTCATTGCTGGCAGGACATTTGGCAGCGGGCTCTGCGGGACTTTTGTTGTCAACAATAGTCGTACTGCCGTCAATCACGATGCTCGCATATTTTTTTCTGAGGAAGTCGCCAGCACTTGTTCCTGCAGAATGCTCGACAGTCGAACATCTGGTTCGCCGAATTCTTCCGACTCCGCAGGCCATCAACGCGGGGACTCGCACGGATGATTACAATTGGCGTTTACTGGTGCAGATTGTCTCCGATGAACTGGACGTGCCGCTCGACGAAATCCGCGATGAGAGTCATTTTGTACGAGATTTGAAATGCGATTGAACATGACGTTCTGGCCCCATAGTGCTCGCGGAAATAGTGCGATGACAAAAATTCCTCTGGTGAAAAAAGTGCTGCCCGTGCTGACCTATAAACTGGTACGTTTGGCGTTCGTCTTGAGCCTATCCTGCACTTGCATCGCGGCTCCACCGATCGTCGTTGAGAATATCCAGCGAGCGGAGCCGGTTTCTTTTGAGAAAGAGATCCTACCCATCTTGCAGAAGAATTGCCTTGCATGTCATTCTGCCGGCGAAAAGCTGGGCGATTTGATTCTGGAGTCGCCTGAATCCATTTTGAAGGGTGGCGACACCGGCGCTGCCGTGGTTGCAGGAAAAGGAAATGAAAGCCTGCTGCTGAAAATGGCAGCCCATGAACTTGAACCCGTGATGCCGCCGGAGGGAAATGATGTTGCCGCTTCGAATCTTACATCGGCGGAACTCGGTTTGATTAAGCTCTGGATCGATCAGGGAGCGCGCGGGCTGGGCGGTATTGAGTCGTTGTCGCCAAAGAAGATGCAGGCATTGCCGAAGGGCCTCGTTGCTGTGCAGGCCGTGACGCTGACTCCGGACGGACAGTACGTGGCATTCGGACGAAGCAACCGAATTCTTCTGCATCATGTGGCCAGTGGACAGCTCGTCACGCAACTGCAGGATCCTGCTCTCATCGGCTTGGACGGGGCCGCGCATCGCGATCTTGTGCAATCGATCGCGTTCAATATCGATGGTGACATGCTGGCGTCGGGGGGATTTCGAGAAGTGAAGTTGTGGCGTCGACCAGGTGATGTTCAGAAACTCAACATTGCGGTGGGAGCACCTGCCGACGCGTTTGCCGTCAGCTCTGACAAAAAATGGATTGCGACAAATGGCCCGAATCACACAATCCAGTTATTCAGCACGACGGACGGATCACGAGGTCTGACTTTGACGGGGCATACCGACCGGGTCACCTCAATTCGGTTTGCGATGGACGGGCAACGACTTGTTTCGGGATCGGCCGATAAGTCTGTACGACTTTGGAATCTGCAGGACGGCAGCTCAATGGCTTCGCTGGAGACATCCGCACCGATCACGGCAATCGAGATTGTTCCGCTGGAAGCGCCAACAATCGAGAGAACGAGCAGCAACGAATGGCTTGTGACCGGGCACTCCGATAACAAACTGCGAGTCTGGCCGATGTTGATTCCAACGGCCGTCGAAGAGAATCCACCGGAGCAACTCGACAACGAACCGGGCGACGGCGAACCGGGCCAGCCATTGATCACACCGATCAGGGAAATCGCGGGGCACGGAGCAGCGATCACATCGCTGGCCAGCATGCCTCAGACCCCTCGACAGATTCTCTCCGGAAGCATGGATTCCACGATTCGCCGGTGGAATCTGGAGAACGGTCAGCAGATGCAGCAGTACAACCACGGTGGCCCGGTGGTTGCAATCACAGTCGCTTCGGATGATCAGCGAATTGCATCGGCCGGCGAGAATCGAACAGCAAAGCTGTTCAATATCAACGGACAGCAGATTGCCGAAATGCGAGGCGACCTGCGTCGACGCATCGCACTCACCCGCGCTCAACAGCAGGAAACGGCGGCGAACACTCGTTTGACTGTCGCAAAGCAACAGGCTGACAGCGCGGAGAAAGATCTACCGCTCAAGACCGTGGCTGAGATGAAGCTCAATGATATGTTGACAGCCGCGAACACTGATGTTCAGACGAAGAAAGCGATCGTGGACACGACTTTCACTGAAAAAACTGCCACTGAAAAATCCGCGATCGAAGCATCCACGGCTGCAAAGACAGCGGTCGCGGAAAGACAAGTTGCTGAGCAACAGGCGCGAGAAGCTGCTGCGATCATGACCAATATTCAATCTCGCCTCACGCGTTTGCAACAAAGTGCGAATGGTGATCCGCTGAATGAAGATTTTAAGAATCGAATGATGGCCACTCAAACGGAACTCAATGCGGCCACACAAAAGTCCGCGCAGGCTGCAACAGCGGTCGAAGCCCCAACGACTAAAGCAACAGAGATGTCGAACCAGGCGAATGAAGCGGCCAAAAAACTGGAGACGGTGCAGAAGCCTTACAATGACGCCGTCGCAACACTCAAGCAGGCGGAAGCAAATCAGAATTTATTGTCTCAGCAACAGGCAATTGCCGCGAAAGAACTAGCGGCGGCAACGGACCTGATTCCACTCAGAAAGGAAGCGGTGGCACGAACCGAAATTCAACTTGCGGAAGCGAAAGCGGCAACGGAGACTGCAAATCGACTTCTTCAGGAGTCTGACCTGGCGATTAGAAGTGTGGCGTTTTCTCCCGACGGTTCAACACTGGCCACCGCCGGGGATTTTGCATCCGTGCATACGTGGGATGCCAGAACGGGGGCTGCGGTTGGTGCGTTTGCTGGACACAGCGCGGAGGTCAGAGGCGTTGTGTTTTTGGATGATCGCACAATCGTGTCCGCGTCAAACGATCAAACTGTTCGAATCTGGGAGGCAAGTCCTGAATGGGTTCTTGAACGCACCATTGGGAATGTCGACGATCCCGCATTGATTGCGCATCGTGTTACTTCGGTCGACTTCTCTGCCGACGGCAGTCAACTTCTTGTTGCGGGAGGCGTTCCGTCGCGTCGAGGTGAATTGCATGTCTTCAACGTGGCCGACGGCACACGCACGATGTTTTTGCCACAGGCTCATGATGATGTTGTCTATGCGGCTCGATTCTCTCCGGACGGAAAGCGAATTGCGTCGGGCGGTGCCGACAAATACCTTCGAACATTTGACATCGCAAGCAGCGAGCAGCTCAGACGTTTTGAAGGTCACACCAGTTATGTTCTGGGAGTTTCCTGGAAGCGTGACGGATCTCGAATCGCCTCGTCTGGGGCCGACAATTCGATCAAGATCTGGGATGCTGAGACTGGCGACCAGCAGCGCACGATCGGGAACTTTGGACGTCATGTGACGTCTGTGCATTACATCGGCGAGACGGACAACATCATTTCGTCGTGCGGTGATAGAATTGTTCGAATGCACAATGCTGGCAACGGCGGAGTGATTCGAAATTTTTCCGGAAGCGCGACATGGATTCACACGGCCGCGATCACATTCGATAGCAGTGTCACGGCTGCAGGAGATGCTGGTGGCAATGTGTATCTTTGGAATGGAAATACCGGGCAATCGCTGAAAATGCTCGCCCCGTAACGAGGTTTGCAAGGATGCATCAGCTGAAATTCGCGACTGCCCCTTTGATTGACAAATCATCAGAGGATCACTGTACGACTTCACTGCATCCTGCGATAAATCGGGGAAACGTAAACTAACAAGCCTGCTGGCTGCTTCATACAGAGAATCGGAATGCTACGAACCATCATTTTTCTTGCCTTGGTGTGTGTCACCTTCAGTTCAAAAATTCAGGCCGACAACTGGGCACACTGGCGAGGGCCGACCGGAAATGGCGCGGCTTTGAATGCCACACCGCCGACGCAGTGGAGCAGCACTCGCAATGTGAAATGGAAAGTTGCTCTGCCCGGCAGAGGTTCGTCGTCACCAGTTGTCTGGGACGATCAGATTTTTGTGACGACCGCTGTTCCTGCTGCTGGCAGCGGGTCGGGTGCACTTCCGAATCTTGAGTTTCAGCTTCTTTGCTTCGACCGAAACAATGGCAAGGTGCTGTGGACCAAAACAGCCTGCGTTGCCATACCACATCAGGAAACACATTCAACAAACGGTTTCGCCTCCGCGTCTCCCTGCACGGATGGTGAGCACGTTTACGCACACTTCGGCTCGCGCGGGCTGTTTTGTTATTCCATGAGTGGAGATCTGAAATGGAAACGCGAAGACTTTGGAAAAATGTCGACTCGCAACAGTTTCGGAGAAGGCAGTTCACCGACCCTGGAAGGCAACATGATTCTCGTGCCGTGGGATCATGAAGGTCCGTCTGCTTTGTATGCGATTGACAAATTGACGGGCAAGACAATCTGGAAAACCGATCGAGATGAACCCACTTGCTGGGCGACGCCTCTGGTGGTGGAACATGATGGCAAAAAGCAGGTTGTGATGAACGGCCAAACGTGTGCTCGCAGCTATGACCTGGCAACTGGCAAAGAGCTTTGGCGCTGTGGCGGTCAAACCGAACGTCCTTGTGCTTCGCCGGTCGCTGAGAAGGATCTTGTGTTTGTCGGAAGTGGCCATCGAGGCTCATTCATGGGCGCGTTTCAGTTGACCGGATCTGGCGACATTCAGGGAACAAAAAGCGTTGCCTGGTCGCTTGATCGAGATACTCCCGATATTGCATCCCCCGTTTTGTCATCCGGTCGAATCTACTTCCATAAGGGAAAAACGGGCCAGTTGTCCTGCGTCGATGCTGCGACCGGAAAACCATTCTATATGGCCAGCCGCATTCCAGGACTCGACAGCATTTACGCTTCGCCAGTTGCCGCAGGTGGATACGTCTTTCTGACGGCTCGATCCGGGACGACTGTGGTCATTAAGGACGCCGAAACTCTCAGCATTGTTGCCACAAACGAACTTGACGAAACGGTGGATGCTACGCCAGCGCCTGTCGACAATCAGTTGATTGTGCGGGGCGAGAAGCACTTGTTCTGCATTGCCGCTGAATAGATCGACGTCCGACGACTGAGTGAGACACGACATAGAGCTCCGTCAACGGTCGTTTGAGGAGTTGCAGAAAGGCGGGCGAGACGCCCTCGCTCCCGGGAGCGCGGGCGTCT
>JBGSVD010000083.1:0-11550 GCA_041753135.1 Planctomycetaceae bacterium | reverse complement strand
GGATTGCAGGATTGCAGGATTGCAGGATTGCAGGATTGCAGGATTGCAGGATTGCAGGATTGCAGGATTGCAGGATTGCAGGATTGCAGGATTGCAGGATTGCAGGATTGCAGGATTGCAGGATTGCAGGATTGCAGGATCGCGCTGTGATCTGTCTTTAATAGAGGAGACACTATGTCAGTGAAGCTCAATATCGGCCTCAGTCGTAAAGTCGGCGAAGCCAGCTTTGGTTCCCGAGGTGCCAGTATCAACCTGGAAGTGGAACTCGATAACGGAGTGTTGAACGATCCCCGTCAACTGCGTGATCGGGTTCAGGACTTGTACGTGCTCGCGCGTCAAAGTGTAGATGAAGAACTCCAGAGACCGGCAGACGTTGGGCTCAGTGAGCCTTCTCACACAAATGGCAATGGGCATGGCCACATCAGTCACGCAGCAAATGGCCACGGCCATAAGAACGGCCATACCAATGGCCACGCGACGAATGGCCGTGTCACGAATGGCCACAGCCCTCACAACGGCAACGGGCACATCAACGGCAGCGGGCACGGACGAATCGAGGTGGCGCGGGCGACGCAGAGTCAGATCCGCGCCATCTTTGCCATCAGCAAACGCCAAGGCCTCGATCCGCATACGGTCATTAGTGACCGCTACCGAGTTCACAAGATGGAAGAACTCACGATCCGAGAAGCCAGTGCTCTGATAGACGATCTAAAACTCGGTGCGGGGGTTCGTCCATGATCACAGCGACCACGCCCAGGACTCGGGACTATCTGTCGTACAGTGCCGTACGCACGTTTCAAAGTTGTCCGTTGAAGTATCGCTTCCGATACGTCGACGGACTCGCGGAAAACTGTGTGTCATCCAGCCTGATCTTTGGCAGCGCCATTCACTCCGCCATTGAGTTCTACTTTACGCAGCAGCTCAGTGGTGCGGATACTCCGAGTCTTGACCTCCTGCTGGACGTCTATCAGCAGAGCTGGCAGGACAGGTCGGAAGACAACATCGAGTTCGGAAAAACGGAGACGGCGGATGTGCTCCATGGTCTGGCCGATCGGATGCTGCGGAAATTTCTGGACAGTGAACTGATTCAACCAGAAGGCCGCATCATCGGGATTGAAGAAGAATTCCGGGGAGTGCTGATTCCCGGACTGCCCGACTTGCTGGGCTATGTCGACCTGCTGCTGGAAACAAACGACGCGGTGATTGTTCGAGATTTCAAGACATCGCGTTCGGCGTGGGCTCCGCAGCAGGCAGAAGATCAGTCGGACCAGCTGCTGTTGTACGCCGATCTGGTCCGCAAAGTGATGCCAGGCAAACAGCTGCGGCTGCAGTTTGCTGTGATTACGAAGACACGCGAACCGAAGGTGCAGTTGCTCGAAACTCCATTCGACGAACGCAAACTGAACCGCACGAAGCGCATCTTCGAAACCGTGTGGTCGGCCATCCAGTCCGGCCATTTCTATCCATCTCCTTCACCCATGCAGTGCCCGTCGTGTGGCTATCGCACGCAGTGCGAGGCATGGCGGGGGAACACTCTTTAGAGGAGCGTACTTGTCAGCGAAACACAAACTGAACGCAGCACATATCAACGGTACGTTGTTGATCGCTACGCTGTTCGGAATCGCCTCGGAAAGCTTCATCGTGTTTCTGTTAGTGGCGAGCCTGCTTATTGCTGGCGCGATGCATGACGGTTCGATCCGCAAGTGACGCCCATTGTCACAATCGTTCAAGAGCCCGCAATCTTCGTCTCGAGGATGGCGGGCATTTTTATGGACTCACGGAGCTGCGTTCGGCTCCGGCTCGGTTTCATTCATCATTCTTTTTGAGGAATTCCTGCATGTCACACATTGTCGAAATCAAAACCGAAATCCGCGATCCCGTGGCGATCCATGCGGCGTGTCAACGGTTGACTCTTCCGGAGCCAGTCTTCGGCGAAGTCAAACTGTTCAGCACGTCCGCCACTGGCTGGGCCGTGCAGTTACCAGACTGGCATTTTCCCGTTGTCTGCGACGTGAACACAGCGAAGATCGCTTACGACAACTACGAAGGCCGCTGGGGTGATCCCAAACACCTGGATGGATTTCTCCAGGGGTATGCCGTAGAGAAAGCCAAATTGGAAGCTCGCAAAAAGGGTTCACTGTTTTCGAGCAGCCGCTCCATGACGGTTCCATCAAACTGACGATTCGTGTGGGAGGTGTCGCTTGAGCAGTGCTTCGAAAATCATCGAAATCATCATCGCTGCGAACGGTCAGTCCAAGGTGGAGACAAAAGGCTTCACGGGGTCTGAATGCCGGGACGCGAGCCGGTTTGTGGAACAGGCCATCGGTCAGCAGACCAACGAGATCCTGAAATCAGAATTTCATCAGGCGGCCACCACACAGCAGCAGGTTCAACAGGGCCAGTAGCGCAACGCGTGCTGCAAAACATTTCAACATCATCTTTCACAGGAGAATTTTTGTATGTCATTGATTGAACGGTTCAGTGAGTACGTGCGAGCGTGCTTTACCGGACTTTGGATTGAAAGCCATGAGCATCAGGATGCGATCACCGCCATCGCACTGCTCTGTCGCCAGGAACAGTGGCGGCTGGCGACCTGGGATATTGATCAGGGTCTGCGCGTGGAAGGGTCACCCATCGAAGGCAACGGGAACGATCCGCTGGCGGCGATCCGGTCCGTCAACTCCCTGGCCACATCGGACGGCACGGCGATTCTGGTGCTACAGAACTTTCACCGGTTTCTGCAGTCGGCGGAGATCGTGCAGGCTCTGTCGCAGCAGGTGACCGCCGGCAAGCAGAACCGCACGATTGTGGTGGTGCTGTCTCCAGTGGTACAGCTGCCAGTGGAACTCGAAAAACTGTTTGTGGTTTTGGAGCATGAGCTCCCGGATCGCACACAACTCACGGAGATCGCAAGCGGCATTGCGACGGAAGATTCAGAACTGCCGGCAGGCAACGAACTGGCCACGGTACTCGATGCGGCGGCCGGTTTGACTCGACTGGAAGCCGAGAACGCTTTCAGTCTGTCACTGGTGCGACAGGGCCGGATCACTCCGGATGCGGTGTGGGAATTGAAAACTCAGATTCTTCGCAAATCGGGTTCTCTGGAACTGCATCGCGGCACGGAAGATTTTCAGAACCTTGGCGGCTTGGCGTCGTTGAAATCCTTTTGTCAACGAGCCATGCGACGACGAGATCCGGAAGAATCGAAGCAGCGATCGCGCGGAGTACTGCTGTTGTCGCCGCCGGGCTGTGGCAAGTCGCAGTTCTGCAAAGCTCTGGGACGCGAAGTCGATCGACCGGTGTTGATTCTGGACGTCGGCAGCCTGATGGGCTCGCTGGTCGGCCAGAGTGAAGAGCGAACACGTCAGGCCCTGCGTGTCATCGACGCCATGGCTCCGTGTGTGGTGATGATCGATGAGGTCGAGAAAGCCTTCTCGGGCGTCAACGGCAGCGGCGACTCAGGCGTGTCATCCCGAATGTTCGGCACGTTTCTGTCGTGGCTCAATGATCACGAATCAGATGTGTTCGTCGTCTGCACGGCGAACGATGTCTCGAAGTTGCCCCCGGAGTTCGGACGGTCCGAACGCTTCGACGGCATCTTTTTCCTGGACCTGCCGGGGCAGGAAGAGAGAGCGGCCATCTGGAACATCTACCTGAATTTGTTCCACATCGAACGGCCGGTGCAAAAGCCTGACGACACCGACTGGACCGGTGCAGAGATCAAAGCCTGCTGCCGATTGTCCGCCTTGCTGGACGTGTCGCTTATGCAGGCCGCTCAGAACGTGGTGCCGGTGGCAGTCACGGCCAGTGAATCCGTTGAACGCTTGCGGACATGGGCCAGTGGTCGATGTCTGTCGGCGAGTTTGCCGGGCATCTATCGTCGTGACAACACCTCGGAGAAACCTCGACGTCGTGTGACTCGGGATGTGGCGAACAACTAAGTAACAACTCTGGACTCGGCAAAGTGCTCCGACGGTCTCCGTCGGGAACACGATGCCGACATGGTACCGACAGGGACTGTCGGCCCACTTTGTGTTGCTGCCCGAGTCTGTGGCAGATTTTCATTCTTTCCTCTCAAGCCGGTGGTGACTGCGTAGGTCACCAACCGGCTTGTTTCATTTCTGGAGATCTTCTTATGAGTACACTTTTGGACCCACCTCGGACCCGGCAAACAGTTGCCGCCGGCGATCGGCTACGTACAACCATGGCCGCCGCGAGACTCAGTTTCACATGGCTGGGAGTTCGCAAGACTCTCACATCCGCTCAGAAGAATCAGGCCGCTGACACGTTTGGAGCCGAAGGCAAGTTTCTGTCAGCCGGCAAGAAACTGCTGGATACCTCGCACCCAGCCTTCAAGGCTGTCACAGCCATTCGTGGCCGCTGCGTTGCGTACTGGAAAGCCGTGTCACTGCCGTATCCGGAACCCGGCATTCGTCTGATTCCTCAGCAGTCGATTACCGAGTTCGATGAGCAGGTCGTGAAACTTCGAAACGAACTTGATCAAGCCGTCACGGAACTGGATCGGCACTACGACGAACTGCGTCAGGCGGCCCGTCTGCGTTTGGGCGATCTGTTCGATGCCAGCGATTATCCGGTCTCACTGATCGGGTTATTTGCGATCGAGCACGACTATCCGTCGGTGGAGCCACCGGACTATCTGCGTCAGCTCAGTCCGGAACTTTATCTGCAGGAATGTCGCCGCGTGCAGTCGCGTTTCGACGAAGCCGTGCAACGGGCCGAGCAGGCGTTTCTGGATGAAATGGTCCGCCTGGTCGAGCACATCACCGAACGTCTGAGCGGTGCGGACGACGGCAAGCCACGAGTCTTCCGAGATTCTGCCGTCACCAATCTGACCGAGTTCTTCGAGCGGTTTCGCACGCTGAATGTGCGATCGAACGAACAGCTCGATGAATTGGTGTCCCGCGCTCAGCAGGTGATCGGCGGAGTCGAACCGCAACAGCTGCGTGACAATGTTGCTCTGCGTCAGCGTGTTGTGTCGCAGTTGGCCGGAGTGCAATCATCGCTGGACGGACTTCTCGTGGATCGTCCCCGCCGCAACATTCTGCGTCGTCCTCAATAGTCCATGCTGTCGGCGGAGCGACAGCTCTACGGTACACCCGTCGCTCCGCCGACGGGCATTTTCTTCCAGCATCGAGATTCCTATGCAATTGCATATTTCCACGTCTGGCGGCATTCGTTGTGTCTACGGCGAAGACTTGAACCTTTCTCAGCTGGGTCGATTGTCGATCCAGCGAGGTTCCCATGTCGAACCGACATCCGACGGACAGTGGACGGCAGACCTGTCACCCGTGAACGGCCCGCAGCTCGGCCCATTCAGCACTCGTCACGAAGCCCTGTTGGCAGAAGTGACATGGTTGAATGAGCACTGGCTGCCGCTTTGAGCGACAGGTTGTCTCATGCGGGGGAAGGGGTGTGCAGAGATGCTGCGGAGCACTGCGCTCTTCGCCCTCTCCGCCTCTTGCCCTCGCAATCGCTTTTTCAAACCAAGCACCAAGCACCCTAACCCCAAGGAAATCTATGATTCAAATCTCGCGTCGAAATATTCGCACGATCCGAACGATGATTCGCCAGACACTGGGAATCACTTCCTCGCGCCGTGCTCCGGCTGTCACTTTTCGTAACCCTGACTCTGGAGGTGTCCTGCGAATTCAATCGGCAACCGCAAGGTCCGCGATTGAATTTCGTCTGGAGTCTCTGGCCCTTGATCCTGACGGCTTATCGATTCCTTATCAGGCCCTGATGAGTTGCGAAGGCTCGCAGGAGGAACTGGTCAACTTCGTCCGCAATGAAAATGAGATCATCGCGCAGTGGACGGACGCTGGTATTCCTCAATCGTTGACTTTTGCAGCCGGTGAGCCAGTCGACATGCCTCCCGAACCGACACTGACGGCAATCGAACCACGGTTTATTGCCGCGATGGCTGATGCGGTGGCCACCACATCATCGGAGTCCACTCGCTTTGCATCGGACTGTGTTCGCCTGCGTGGTTCCGACGGACAGCTTGCCGCTTCCGATGGCGGTCAGGCCATTCTGGAAACAGGTTTTCATTTTCCGTGGTCAGAGACAGTGCTGGTCCCGGCTTGTGATGTCTTCTCGTCCCGTGAATTTGCTGCCGCAGAAGAAGTGCAGATCGGCCGATCAGACGACTGGGTGACGATTCAGACAGAATCCTGCACGGTCCATTTGAAGATCGAGAAGGAACGTCGCTTCCCTGATCTCGATTTGCAGATTCCGAGCCGGGGGTCCGCTGCAACCACACTGGCATTGGCCAATGAGGATGTTGCCTTTCTGCTGGAGTCTGCTCCGAAGTTACCAGCCGCCGAAGAGACAAACGCTCCGGTCACCGTTGAACTGAACGGTGTCGTTGCTATTCGTGCGGCGGCTGAAACCAGTGATCAGATCACTGAGCTTGTCCTCAGCAATTCCCGTCGCGTTGGTGAAGAAATCCTGTTTCAGACCGATCGCACGTTTCTGTGTCGAGCGGTTGAATTGGGCTTTCGTGAGATCCAACTCCGCAACAACACGGCACCAGCTTGCTGTCAGGATGACCGACGCACGTACCTCTGGGCGTTGCTGGACGAAGAGTCTGTTCTTCGATCCAGCGACCAGGCCACAAAGATCTCTTCACCACCTGTTTCCGATTCTCCCCCTCAAACGAAAGGTAAATCTTCCACAATGGTGACTACAGCAAACTCTCGCCCTGTTTCTCCTCGCCCAAGCACGACGTCAACACCTGCCACGACAGCCTCGAACGAGATGGAGACAAATCCCAACCTGCTCACGCTGGCAGAAACCTTGCGTGAATCCCTCAGTCAGGCCCTGAGCGACACGCGGGAACTCATTACCGCCATCAAACGTAACCAGAAACAGAATCGCCTCGTGGAAACGACGTTGCGATCTCTGAAACAACTGGAGCACATCAGCGCCTGATAAGAAACAGACTGCTTTCTCAGGGCGAGCACTCGTGCCGTTCTCCGTCCGCCGCACGCTCGTGAACTTTAGATTGTTCCAGAGGCTGCGGCGGATTCTTTTTTCCCTCAGATTCACTTCAGCACACATCATCAATACAGGAGCTTTTCATATGGTCACTGGTGTCAAGACGAACCGAAAGAAGAACATGACTCAGAAGAAGTCCGGCAAACAGAATCGCCGTCGACAACGTCATAGTCGTGGCGAACGTCCTACGATTCGATTTACCCCGTTTGCCTGGTCAAAGCTGCTGTTTCTGCGAGACTGTGACGGCACCGAAGTGGGCGGCTTTGGAATCAGCGTCCGCAGCGACCTCATGCTGGTAGAAGACGTGCGTCTGGTCACGCAGCAATGCACGGCCACCAGTGTTCAGTTCAGTGAGACTGCCGTGCAGGAACTGTTTGCCGAACCTGCGTGCGACCAGCAACGTGACAACCACGCTGGCCGCATCTGGATTCACACACATCCAGGCGATTGTGCTCGGCCCAGTGAAGCTGACGAAGAAACATTCGCTCGCTGCTGCAGCAACGTTACATGGGCCGTGATGTTCATCATTGCCGCCAGCGGGGATACGTACGCACGACTGCAGTTCAACATCGGCCCGCGTTGTTCACGCAGACTGCTGGTTGACGTCGACTACGCCGGAGAATTCCAGCAAGCGGATTTCGCGGGATGGAAATCAGAGTATGACACGAAAGTTCAGGTGATCGATCCGTTGCATGCTTCCCTGGATCGACACGGCCGACTGCGCCGGGGATTCGATCCGAGCTTTGGTCACGGTCTGCAGGACCCCCACGTCCGCGCAGTCGTTTCAAGTGAATGGCTGGCCCACTGCGATGCGGTGCCTCTGTTTGAAGATGACGCTATGGCTGTTGCCTGCGAATCCTGAAATCGCCACTTCGCATCGTGTAGAAGCCGCCGTAAACCGGCAAACTTGCTCGAATCATACTTTCCGATTCCTTGCCGCCTCAGATGTTCCGAGGCGGTGAGGAATCATGACTCATTAAAGGAGACTCAATTATTGAAGGGCAGAAACGAAAACGTGCGTTCTTGAATGGCTGTCCTGCGGGTAGCCGCCAGCACGGAATTGGTCAGCAGAAATCCAGTGCCCGACTCGTCAGCAACACGGGAGAAAAATCTATGGCTCGTCAGGTGACATGCGTTTGTGGTCGTGCCTTTCACATTGGCAACCGGCAAACCCGCGTCCAGTGCCGACAATGCGGACGCTGGTACGATGGTGAGGAACTGGGAGCTATCGAAGTCGCGGGCACGGTTCTCAAAGGGCGAGAAGTCGCCCGGATTGAGCACAAAACGGGCAATCGCAAGGTCTCCCGTGACAACTCTCATCGCAGCCCGCAAACCAACCTCCAACGCCCTCCGTGCGACCCGATCGGATCAATGATCCGCTGGTTCCTGGGTTGAGCACTGGGAAACGACGGAGACTTCACTTGAAACTGAATGTTCAAATGCTCCGTGACGACTTGAACTCCCGGAATGATTTCCGCCAGTGACTTTCGCAATCGCGAATAAAATCATCTGGAGCAGGCAGAGAATCAGTACCAGCATCGACACGTTGTATTGGCTCTGTGGTCAATGCCATCGCCTGACCGTGTCGCTGTGTGATTTCGTGTTTGAACTCCGCCATGCCCAGTTCATCTGAATCTGCCAACTGCAGATTCAAGTGCTGGGCGTGGCCTTCGTTTGAAACTTCCGTCGTGGGCTTTTTTTTAGCTACTGGACCACTTGCGTCGAACTCCCCACTGTATGGCGAATTCCAATGAAGATTGCCATCCGGTGCCGGGCTCTACCGATGGTGCAAAGTTGTTTAAATCATTGGCTGTCGAGTGTCATGCCGTCCACAAGACCATCCATCGCTCCACATCGCCCCGCAACGATCTGCCTAACAATAACTGTCACCGACTTCCTGCAGCTAGTTTGCGGATTCGTGAATTCGACGCCCCGTGGCTGACGATCGCGACATCAAGATTGACGCTGGCGAAGCGAGTCAGTGATTTTTCCAGCGCGGCGAAGATCCAGTCGCTTTCGTTTCCAAAGGCTCCGCCGCCGAGAAGTGTCAGGAACACGCGACGGTTTCCGGTTCGGAGACTGTTCAGAATCGCTGCGCAGAAGGTGGCTTCATAGGCCACGTCAAGAATCAGTCTCGCAAACGGCTCCCAGAGTTGAGTCCGATGTGAGCAGTACGCGACCGGCAAGGCCGAACAGAACGCCTGACTCACGGTGTGCTGACATTGCCCCAAAGTGACCTGAGCGTCGTGGTGAATACCAATTCGAAGCTTCTGGCCGAGTGCATCTCGGTCTGTATCACTCATCGCCATCAGTCGCTCATAAATATCCTGCAATCCAGCCGCTGACGGCAGAGCGTAGCCGTTTCTCATCACCCACAATCGCCCGTTGTCGTTTCCCAAAGCGGCGCCGATTTCTGACAGGCAATCAACCTGGTTGTCCGCTGATTGTCCAATTCGGCCATTCACCGGCACAAAGTAGTTGCGAAAGATTGTTGCTGCGCCAGCGGCGATTGCACATGCCGGGCCTTGAGTGTGATCATTCTCGTAGATCCCGACACCGTGTTCCGGCGTTCTCGAGGGTGACACCATCTCCAGCAGATTGAATTGTGAGGCAACCTGAAACAGAGCCCCGGCGTTTTGAGCGTCTTTGTGCAGCGACTGAACATCGGCGATGACTTCTGTGATCTGCAGTCGGCCGCTGGCCAGGGAAGATTCGGCAATACGGCTCCGCAAATCTGCCAGGCTCAGGATTTCCAGAGATCCGCAACCGAACTCGCGACCGTTCACCCGGGATCGCATTCGATTGCCATTGACTTCGATAGACGCTCGAACCTGCTCAGGCGTCTGCTCACCGAAAGCCATAAGTTGATTGAACCACGTCATATGGATTCCTTGCGGCCGGACGAAATGTGTGCGGATTCTTCTGGGCTTGAAAACAATCTGGTCGACAGCAGCGTGTAATCTACAACATTCCGCGTGGTTCTTCATCCGGTATGATCAACGTCAGATCCTGCAGCTCGAACGATTACAATTCTGCCACTGTGGCGAAGCGATGTTCGCATCCATTCGGCCTGCCGGTGGCGAAGTGATAGACTGATCATTCACAAAGGGCAGCCCACACAAGGAGCCAGACTCCCATCATGATTTTTAACTGGTTGAAACAACGTCGCCGAGCAAAGATTCTTGCAATTCCCTTTCCGGAGACCTGGGATCAGATCATTCGCGACAACGTACGACATGACCGCCATCTGACTCCCGATCAGCAGCAGAAGTTGCGTCGTCTGGTCCAGATTTTTGTTGCCAAAAAGAACTGGGAAGGCTGTGGTGGCCTGACTCTGACCGATGAAATGAAAGTGACAATCGCGACACAGGCGTGCTTGCTGGTCGTTGGTATGGACGAAGAACTGCTGTTCGAGCATGTGATGTCCATTCTGGTCTATGCCACCGGTTACGTTGCCCCCGCGAGCCATGTTTCCGAAACGGGTCCGGTGATCGATGCTGGCCAGCCGCGATTGGGTGAAGCCTGGTGGCGTGGTCCTGTGATCCTGTCTTGGGCCGATTCACTTGCCGGTGCCCGCATGGAATCACCAGGTCGCAACCTGGTACTGCATGAGTTCGCTCATCAGCTGGATATGATGAATGGTCGCATCTGCGACGGAACTCCTTCGTTAAGAACTCGTGAACAATACGAACGCTGGGTGTCGATCCTTGGACCGGTGTTCGATCAGCTTGTCAAAGATTGTCGCCGCGGACATCACGGGTTGATCGATTGCTACGGCGCAAAGAATCCGGCGGAATTCTTTGCCGTACTGACTGAGAAGTTCTTTGAACAACCGAACGCTCTTCTGCACCATCATGAACCAGCCTACAGTGTCCTGCGTGACTTTTATGGACTCGATCCTGCGGCATGGCAGTAAAGCTTTCAATCGGTGAGCGATTCAAGTTGGGCGGCTGGATTCACGATGCAAACTCGCTGGGGCACATTTTCATTCTGGAGTTGATTCCAGGGAGATTCATACTCAAACGCCACTACCTTTCAGAGTCATAGTTGTAGACCATCATCATGCGAATCAGATGAGGCAGATCGTCGGACCGCATCTTGTCATTGATGCGGGCTCGGTGAGCTTCGATCGTTTTGGTGGAGACACCGAGTTGGCTGGCCATTTCGCGACTGGAGTTTCCGTCGACCAGAAGGTCCAGCACTTCGCGTTCGCGCGTGGTGATGCGAGTCAGGCTGTCTTCGATGAACTCCAGATCCTCGCCGACGAAGTCCCAATCGACGTCGAATTGTTGAGCATACGCACGAGCCACCAGTCCGAGCAGACTTTCGGAACTCACCGGCTTCAACAAGAAGTCCAGCACATTCTCCTGCAGGGCGGATTCTTGATTTGTTGGTGTCATGCGGCAAGATCGCTTGTGGCGTAAGTTGTTTGTCTGAAAAGCTCTTCGGCTCTTCCGGCTTTGAGCCATGCTCGGAGTCGGATCATGGTTTCGGCGTTTTCGCGGAGCCAGTAGGTGGAATTGCTTTTGACTC
>JBGSVD010000082.1:0-10828 GCA_041753135.1 Planctomycetaceae bacterium | reverse complement strand
GATCATCGAACTCAACGTGCCGAGCTTCCGTGTGGAATCGGCAAAGAAGAGCAAGACAAAGACTCCTCAATAACCAAACTCCCATTTCCATCCGGGAATTCTAATTGTCGCTAAACCGCACTTCTAATTGTCGCCGAACATGTGGGATGCGTATCGTGCATAGACGAAACGGGGCAACAGCTAAGCTATGCGGAGTTGGTGCCACTTATGGCTCCGGTGCAGATTGAGTTATCTGCGTTGCGGGCTGAGAAGCAGCATTGGGATCAGCCAACCGAAGAGCTGAAGGAGGAGAATGCAGAGCTGCGGTAGAAGAATCTGCCGCCGCAGCTCGACAAACCGTGTTCAATGATGGCTGAAGAAAAGCGACGACAAGAAGTCGAATAGAAGAAGACCAGTACCGCGAAGAAGTATGGTTTGTATTGTGACCAGCCGACATCGGAGCGTCGCGGGCGCAGTCGGAATCAGAACAAGATTGCCCCAGCCGATCTGCAAGAACTGGTTCTCCCGGAAGGCTTCAACATGACAACACACTGCAAGCCGTTCAGCGATGGTCCGGTCTGGCAAATTGGGAATAGCGAAGCCACACTTGTGGTTACGATACCTAGCATGGGCCGAACGGCGATGCCGGATTCATTGAAGGTTTGCTGTCCAAGTCCAGTGCTTTGTCCAGATGTGAATTTCGCTTAGTGAACTTTGCTAAAGGTTCAGCAGCCACGGGAGCTTTAGCAACATTCACTACCTCCACCCCGAGTTCTTAATCGTGACGGAGCACTAGCTGGACATCGCCATATTTTCATCAGCCGAAAATACTACGTTTTCCGAACGTGGCGATGTCGAGCCAGCACCAGGCTGCTCCGGTCACATCGACGAAAGCCACTCCGGTGTGTCGGTCTGATCCGCGCAAGATGACTCAGAGTTCATGCGTCGGTCGTAGCGGACCACTGAGGAAATTCACGAATTTTTCTAATCGGGGGTAGAAGAAGGCAGATGGTATAGCAAACTCAAACTGGCCTTCGACCGAGGGCGTTGAGGATGAGTGATCTTTTGATGCTTCAGATCGAGACAGGCCACTACAGATGTGGCTGTGTAGAACATGGGCGACCCCGACGGGCAGTCTATTGATTATCGCCGCTCAGTGATCGCCGCGACACTCTCCCGCGGTTTCAACTTCAGGTCTCGGATGACCGTATCCGGGGCAATTTGAATTGCTCTGGTCACTTCGGCTTCTCCTTTGGCGTCTGAGTTGGCATTACCCCAAACGACCAGGTTAACCAAAACAGAGATGCGCCCAATCGCGCGATCGGTTGGTAGATAGATGTGTCGGCGTCGGTCCGTCGAATCGACGCGGCGTTCGATTATGATCTTCGTAATGGAATAATCGGCTATCAGCCACTTCGACTGAGTTCACCCGGAAATCCATGTCACGCCCAAAATTCAGGACCCGGGACAACGTTGCGGTATCTATCTCGGAATCGCTTGATAGACTGTGTGGAATCGGGAGCGAAGCGCATCAAACATTGACATGCTGCGTCACTCGTTGGTTCGGATGACTGAATAAAACGTAACCCGGCGGGTCTCAATAAGATCCAAATCGGGAGGCGAGTTAATAAGTAAGCCGACGTGGTGGGATACCTCAGGGTGTTCCGTCACGTCGGCTTTTTTCATGGCTGTAAGAGAACTGCGATTGTGAATGCGTCTATCGCACGCAACACAGACAGTGGCACGGTCGAATTCCTTTCTTGCAAACGGAGAGCCAGATGAACCGGGAAACTGTCATCACACGATTGACTCGTCAACTTGCTGATGAAAATGCCGTTGTGCGTGAACAATCGCGGAACGAATTGATTCAGCTCGGCGGCCATGACGTGACGCGCGCACTGGTAACAGCTCTGATTGATCCCCGAACGCAGGTTCGCTGGGAGGCGGCAAAAGCGCTGCAAGTCATTGCTGATCCGGTGGCAGCACCTGCGCTGATGCATGTCCTGGATGATGAAGACGCGGACGTTCGCTGGGTCGCCGCTGAGGCCCTTATTGCTCTCGGCCAGATCGGTCTTCTGACGGTGCTCAGCGGACTCATGAAACGGGCCGGTTCGATCGCGTTTTGCAAGTCCGCTCACAACGTGTTGCACGAAATGAATACCTATGGTGATTCGGTTGCCGAGGTTCTCAAATCGCTTGAACACTCGGAACCTGCAGTGACAGCACCCCCGGCCGCATACAAGGCTCTGATTGCTTTATCCGAAACTCGCAGCGTCGCGTGAGCGGCAGGAATTAGAATCATGAATCAATTTAGTCATTTCTGGAGCAATCTGCGGTCGAGCTTCTGGTTTATGCCTTCGATGATTGTTGTGGCCAGCATTGCTCTCGCGGCGGTTTTGATCGAGGCAGACGCCGCCGTTAGCAACCAGTGGCTGGCGCAGTGGCCGCGACTGTTTGGAACCGGGGCGGAAGGCGCGCGAGGGATGATGTCCACAATTGCTGGCTCCATGATGACCGTGGTGGGCGTGACTTTCTCGATGGTCCTGATGGTACTGGCGATGGCTTCGAGCCAATACACCTCACGCATCCTGCGAAATTTCATTCGCAGCCGTATCACACAGATCGTGCTTGGGATCTTCGCCGGTAATTTCACATACTGCCTGATCGTGTTGCGCACGATTCGTAGCGGCGATGAAGGCGCATTTGTTCCCAACCTGGCGGTTTCCTTCGGCTTCGTTTTAGCACTCGGTGGTGTCGGCACCCTAATCTACTTCATTCATCACATTGCCTCTTCGATCCAGGCTTCCAGCATCATCGCGTCGGTCGCTCAGGAAACGATCGCTGCCGTCGACCGATTGTTTCCGGTCAACCTTGGCGAAGGAGCGGGCGACGATGATGATGAGCAACCGCTGCGCCCGCCGTCTGAGCGGAAGTGGCGAGCTGTCATGGCCGACGAGAGCGGCTATGTCCAGAGTGTGGATAACGCAGCGCTCATTCGCTTGGCGCGAGACAGGAAGACGATCGTGTGGATGGATCACGGCATCGGCGAGTTCGTTGTCCAGAACACCACGCTGGCTTCATTAGCTTTGGAAGAGCCGCCGGATCAAGCGACGATCGACGCCCTCCTGGAGACGTTCAGTATCAGCCGCCACCGTACGGTGGATCAGGACGCGGCCTTCGGGATCAGGCAGATCGTCGATATCGCGCTGAAAGCTCTCTCTCCCGGCATCAACGACACAACGACCGCCATCATGTGTATCGACTATTTGACAGCGATTATGGCGCGGATCGCTCAACGGCAAATCCCCTCGTCGCGCCGCTACGAGGAAGGGGAACTGAGAGTGTTCGCGAAAGGTCCAACCTTTGAAAGCTTGCTGGCCGAATCGTTCGACCAGATTCGAAGCAACGCCAAAGGCGACGTCGCCATCATGTCACGGATGCTCGGCGCCCTTCAGACCATTGCCAGCCTCACGTCCAGCTCGAACCGTCGGCGCCTGCTTAGCGAGCAGGTGCAATGGATTGCTGAGCTGGCCGAATGTTCCCTCGAGTCCGCGCATGACAGCGCGAGGATCAACAAACGGCTGGCGCGTGTGCGCGAATCGCTCGACGCCGGGCCAGCTTTATGCGCTTGCGATGGGGAAGACTTCAAGCACGACGAGAACAGATCCGTGAAGATGGGCTCATGATTAATCCCAATGACCGGCTCGACGGCTTGGGAGAACTGGTCCAAAACATGGGCGGTGACGTGTTGGAAATTCCGGCCGGTTAGATGCCAGTACAAACAGGGACTGGCTGCGACTACCAATATTGAAACAAAAATATGAAAATCAATTCTGCAGACTTCCAGGTGCCGCCTGGAAAAGAGTTCAATCTCAGCGAACGCCCGACGAAGGTGGAGCCTTTCTTCAAGTCGAAGAAACACTATCACAAACAGCTCGATGAAGGCGTCGAGGAGTTGACCGAGCTGCAACGCATGCACTACGCGTCGAACCGCCATGCAATCCTGCTCATCTTCCAGGCAATGGATGCGGCCGGCAAAGACGGAGCCATTCGGCATGTGATGTCCGGGGTCAATCCGCAAGGCTGTCAGGTGTTCAGTTTCCAACAGCCGAGCGTCGAAGAATTGGAACACGACTTTCTCTGGCGCACGACGCGCGGACTGCCGGAACGAGGGCGGATCGGCATCTTCAATCGTTCCTATTACGAGGAAGTGCTCATCGTTCGCGTGCATCCGGAGATATTGCGGAACCAGGGGCTGCCCATCGGGTTGATCGCGGAGCAATCCATCTGGGAGGAACGGTATCGTTCCATCGTGGACCTGGAAGCTCATCTCTACCGGAACGGTACCCGGATCATCAAGTTCTTTCTCCACCTGTCGAAAGACGAGCAACGCGAGCGTTTCCTTGATCGGATCGACGAGCCGGACAAGAACTGGAAGTTCTGTCTTGCCGACGTGCGCGAAAGGGAGCGATGGGATGATTACATGGCGGCCTATGAGGCGTGTCTGAACGCCACCAGCACCTCTCACGCGCCTTGGTATGTCGTTCCCGCCGACAGCAAGAAAAATGCGAGGCTGATCATCTCAGAGATCATCCTCGATACGATGAAGGAACTCCGGATGAGCTATCCGACGGTCAGCGAAGCGCGGCTCGAGGAATTGCAGGCGATCCGCAAAGAACTTTGAGACCAAACGTCACTGATGGTAGGTTGAACTATGAATCAGCTCAAACGGCTCCAATCCCATTCGCCACCAGCCGTCTTGTTTGGTGGCTGGCGGCTGGACAAGTAACATCAAACCGATGCTAAAGTCATTGCTCAAAGTTAAGCAGTCAACCGCATGGCGAGTTCTCCGTCGCGCTTACACACGCTGGGTGGAAGCGGATGGTAACGAAGGCGCCGCCGCTTTTGCCTTTTATTTGCTGCTGTCATTTCTGCCTCTGGTGATCCTGCTGGTGACCGCCGGATCGCTGTTCGTCGAACGCGACGTGGCGACGCAGGCAGTTGTGCAGTGGGTCCAACATTACGTGCCGCTGACCAGTGAACAGGAACAATCCGCCGTGGGGAGCATTGGCGGAATGCTGGCGGCGCGGGGCCAGATCAGTCTGGCGGCGATGCCGTTGTTGTTATGGAGCTCACTGCAATTCCTTAGCGTGCTGATTCGGACCACAAACCGCCTCTGGCATTCGCCGACTTACAATTGGTGGCGGTTGCCGTTGAAAAGCCTTGCCCTGCTCGGCATCACGGTGAGCGCCGTGTTGATCGGTATTTTGCTGCCCGGGATGGCGCGAATGTTCCAGGAATGGCTCGCGCCCCGGCTCGGATTTCCCGGTTGGATGTTCGCCATGATTTTCCAGCTCATTCCGTGGCTGGTTTTGTTCTACGGGCTGATCATGATTTACCGGCTGGCCCCCAGCCGGGCCACCCGGTTTTCCGAAGTCTGGCTGGGCGCGCTGGCTGCGACGCTCTTGATCTGGATTGGCGAATGGCTGTTTCTGCTTTACGGGTTCCACTTCACGAACTTCAACGCCCTCTACGGCGCTTTAAGCGGCATCGTGGCGTTCCTGATGTGGATTTATCTCTCAAGCTGCGTCTGTGTATTCGGCATCTGTTTTTGCGCGGCAAAGGCGGAAGTCCAGCGCTAAGTTGCAACCAACCAGCAGGGACGAACTTCGCGCTTAAACTTGTAGAAAGGAAGTTCAGTCACTGAGTTGCACCAGTCCATCGGTCGTTACATTCAAAGTTGTTGTGGAGTCAATTTGTGTGAACGCCTTGCTACCAGCGACCGAGACCTTCGTCGGAAAACATCGTGTCATCGTGAGGATCATGCGGGGTTGCAATTCCACTTCGTCCTGCTGATCGTTGGCTCGAAAGACAATCGTTTTCGTAACCCCGGAATCGTTGTTCAGCTTCAAACGGAATGCTGCCGACTTGGGCCGTCCAAACATTTGGACCGCGTAGTACGTGATGTTATCCGACGTCGCGACCGCCACGCCCGTGTGAGTGATATACTCGGCGAGCATGTTTTCACGATGCGGTGGGGAGTCGATCCAACCCTGGACAAAGACTTCGATCAGGCTGTCGGCGGTGACGTCGCCGGTGTTCATGCGATAAGCGATGTTCTCACGGACGACGCAGTAGTCATAGCCCGCCGCCTCTGCACGCTCGGCAGGTGTCATGCCGTTTGCTCGGTGGCCGTACTTACCCGTTCTCGCCATAAACGCAGCAAATTCTTTAGCGGCTTGCATCAAGTGTTCATCAAGCTGCACGGCGTCCAACTGATTCGACTTGCGAAACTCGTTGGTTCGATCGACGATCGCTCGCTGAACGGCTGCAATCATACTGGCCGATTGCACGTCCGCTCCCGCGTTGCCAGCCACCTTCGTCAAAGCTGGTTGTGGATCTTGGCCGCTCGCTATCGCCATTGTTGCGATGGACAGCAAGGAACAGAGTAAAATTTGCGATATCGCCCCCTTCATCATTATCATTGTCTCGTCTTTTCTTTCACTGGGAAAACAGGTAGAAAGTTGAGTGAGAGGCAATGAGCGTGCTATTGCCAGCGCGACGAGTCGTCAAAGCAACGATCGAGGCGCATCTTCCTGAATGAGTGACTTGGAGTCTGCCTTACGCTCTTGGCCAGCTTGTCCACGCGGTTAAACGCAATACCGTTCAACGAACGGCCTGTGAAGTAGCGGAATCGGCGCAAGCCGTCCGGTGAGCCAGCCCTTTTGCAGGCACTCACCGGGCAGCTCGCGCTGCTCCGCTACTATTTGAACGGTATTGCGGTTCAACGGAGATGAGTTTACATCTCGGCCCAGGTTCGCTGGAAACTGATCGCCTTTAATTCACCGTCGGGATCGTGAGCGATCGCTTTCATTGCTGGATCAATTAGTGTTTCGATCCATTGGCCGAAAAACATTTCCGGATGCCAATGACTGTAACGATCGAATGCAAACATAAAGGTTTCTTCAACGATGTCAGCGATCGTGAATTGCGTTCCTATTCTGACCTGGATCTGCGGATAACGCTGAACCCACCGGCCAACTCGATCACGCAAGCTTTCTTCGATCGGATACATCGCCTTGCGGAACTCCGTGTAATTGCCGGACTCGACAGCGGCAGCGACTTGCCCGCCATCCATTCGCCGATTCGGTTCGACTTCCATCGTCGTACCGGCCGCGATGCGAGCGTGCTCAGGCTCTCTGGACAGCGTCGATTTGTAGTGCTCGATGCGGTGAATCATCTTTTGAACGCTCTTTTCGAGACTCGGTTCCCACGCCTCGCTGACATCGCCGGTCGCGAAGGTTTGACCAGGCAGCACAAGTGCGAGCTTGACTTCGTACTCTTCGCTGTTGGTGTTGTACTTCAGATTGATGTGCAGAATTTGAGTCGGAAACTCTTCCACCAGCGGTTGAAGTCGATCGACTTCGGCTGCGATGTGTTGAGTTGCGGCATCGGTCGGCGTGAAGCCTTCAACATCAAGATCGGTGTCAAAGGTGGGTTCTGCAAAGGCCATGAGTTTTTCCTAATGTAGTATGTCGTTCCGGTCGTCCCCCACCGGATTCCTGATGATTAGCAGTGAACGAGTTCGGGACAAACTCGTCCAAGCGGTGCCCCTGAGTTGAAACAGAACAACTTCGAAGAACGTAAGCGAGAAAGAGAGTTAGGTACACATCCTCTTTGACATGATTCTTCCTCGCTTGGGACGCGATTCCCGGCGGAACATGTTTGCTCGGATAAACGCGAATCTCTGCGCTTTTAAACGAAAAAAGCCGATGCGGCTGGAAACCTGGCGGTTTGCAACTGCATCGGCTCACTATTGAACGCGTCACTCAATTTGTATTGGGCTACGCTTAATCTAGTTTTCCGAAAGCGTCGAACGAAGTCACCGACTGCGTTCAACACAATGCTACGTTAGCACTTCTCAGTAGGAAGGCAAGGTGGAACTCGCCCTTTCGCCAGAACTTGTTTGGTCGATGTAGCAATGTAGAAGAGTCCGTGATCACTCGGCGATGCCTGGCGATGAATCTCGCGAGTCGTTCACCGGGAAGAAGATCATGGTGTGTCTCAATCGCACCAATTCCGGAATAGAATGAAGATTGAGATTGTTGTTTCAGTCGAGCCTGTCAGGATCGAGGAGTTGGTGCGCCATCGCATGCCGCAGCCAATGTGGTGTCCACGCTCCAATCTCCAGCATCAGAAAGGAAACACGATGCCATCCAGGTTTCAAATCATGAAGGCGAAAAACGCCAAGTTCTACTTTCACCTTCTGTCCTCCAATGGTGAGGTAATCCTAAGCAGTCAAATGTACGCGTCGAAAGTGACTGCCAGGAAAGGGATCGCATCTGTGCAGGCGAACGCCGCAGATCTGAATCAGTACGAGGTGCGAACCAACAAGGCTGGTGAAGATTATTTCGTGTTGAAGGCGAAGAACCAGCAGGTCATCGGCAGCAGCCAAGGCTACTCCGGAACCACCAGCATGAAAAATGGCATCAGGTCAGTGTCGAAGAATGCGTCGAATTCGGTGATTGAAGACATTAACGTCAAGGTGACAATCTGAACGGCGTCGCGCGGCGTCAAGGTGTATGTGCTAATCGTTGACTACGGATCCTAAAGCTTGCTCGTAACCTTCGTGACGGGTCTCGTCGGTTCGCCGCCGCAAACTCACTTCCATCGTTGACGGAGAATGCGTCGTCATAACGTAAATCTGCCAGCCGGGACTTGTATTCTGCGTCATGCGCGATAGAGTCAAACTGTTGGATGATTCACTGAAGAGCAGCCCGTCGTTTCGGGAGGCCTGTCACGAATAAGCCGCTGTAGTCAAATACCCAAGGGTGTTAGGCCACAGCGGCTTTTTTTATGCCTACTTTCAGGGATCGTTCGGAACCGGCTTTCAGTAAGTGCGGCGCACTGACGCACGGCATGAGATTGAGACAGCATAAGCACTGGTGAAGAATTTTCTTCGTTGAACCGCAATACCGTTCAAATAGTAGCGGAGCAGCGCGAGCTGCCCGGTGAGTGCCTGCAAAAGGGCTGGCTCACCGGACGGCTTGCGCCGATTCCGCTACTTCATAGACCGTTCAATTAAGCAAAGTAGTAGGCACATTCGATGTACCGCAACCCTCAAAAAGCAAGGCTTTTTGAGAACTCAGCGGACGGCACACGGAGTGTGCCTGCGACTTTTTGAACGGTATTGTGGTTAAACGAGTTTTGTGAAAGTCCTTATGCACCATTACTTAAGTCGAAGTGCTCCGCGCGCCACACCACCATC
The DNA here is from genome assembly GCA_041753135.1 of Planctomycetaceae bacterium. GTDB lineage: Bacteria > Planctomycetota > Planctomycetia > Planctomycetales > Planctomycetaceae > SXXK01. The sequence continues at coordinate 1,581 of JBGSVD010000082.1, read as the reverse complement.
ACAAACGAAACACTGAACGACATGACCAACCACTCCCCGCAGCCTCCCGTGGCCTCCGACACAACTTCGCCGAAGCCGGAGCCAAACGGTCCGGCGACAGTCATCCGTCCGGCCTTGGCTCAGGTTCAACCGACCGTCGAGACACCCGCGAGCGACGAGTCCCAGTCACCGCCGCCCGAGCCAGTGAAAGCGAAGCCCGTTCGCGAGCTGAAGATCTACCGCCACTCTTCGCTCATCTACTGGTGGCCGGTCTGGGTAGTGGGGTATATTATGGCGATCCTGACTTATTCGCTGGGGCAGAAGTACCAAATCGGCCAGGACAGCGAGTGGTTCCATGCCAGCAGCAACCTGGGCGTCTTCTATTCTCTCACGCTCCTGGTCGTCATTCTCGTCACTAACGTCTCGGTGCGAGGTTTGGCTTCCGGCCTGGTGATCATGTCGGCGGTACTCATCTCCGTGCTGCTCGCCTACTTCGGCTGGTGGGATGACATTTTTGCCTGGTTCGGTGGGCTCCATATCCACCTGAACTTCGGTGCGTATTTCTGGTTCTCCACGTTGATGTTCATCGTGTGGGCTGGCTCCGTGTTCATCGTGGATCGTCTGAGTTACTGGCACATCAAGCCGGGGCAAGTCACCCACGAAGTCGCCTTCGGTGCCGGCTCAAAGAGCTACGACACCAACGGCATGATGTTGGAGAAGCATCGTGAAGACCTATTCCGCCACTGGCTCCTTGGACTCGGTTCCGGCGATATTGAGATTCGAACCACAGGGGCCACGAAAGAACGAATCGACATTCCCAACGTGCTCTTGATCGGCTCGAAGATCGAAATCATGCAGCGGTTGATCGCGGAAGAACCCGACGCTTCGTAGGCGTCCATCATAGTTAAATTCATTACCCCATCAGGAGATTGTCGTGTCTACCGGAGGATTCAATGCTCACATGTTCTGAAGCACCAGTCAGTGTTGGTCAACTTCCTCCGCGACCCGATGGGAAGTGGCGAGGCGAAGGGCGCTCTCGGTGGAATCAAGGCAACCAAGCAACAGCGTCGTTCAAGACTCGTCCCCAACCCAATCGAATTCCGCGACCGCTTCCGCCGGGGCCACCCATCCCGCGACCGGACCCGTTCCCCAATCCGTCGCCGCTTCCCGTGCCACCGCCGATGCCAAGCCCCATATCATGACAGCCCGATGAATGGTCTCGAAACCGGAAGAAGGGATCCTGACCGCGAAGCGGCTGCGACGAGGAATGGTAAGATCCACTCGGAGATTGATTTTCAACACAGCAAACAGCATTTGCCTCAATGGATCAGGCTGGGAGAATTTGGATGTGCCAGGGGCTTAACTGGACAGCGCCAGGTTTGGGGAGTTATTGAGTTTTTTTTGGAGGGATGGATTTGATTCTGTCGGGGTCGACGCCGAGTTCGGCCAGTCGCTTGCGTCTGGTTTTTCGGTGAGACTTGCTGGCTTGAGCGTTGCGGCGAGCGTGGTAGCTTTGGCGTTCGGATTCTTCACGATACAGTTGTTCGCGGGTGCGTGGCGGAAGGTTGAGCGCCTGCACCACGACGTTCGCAGCGCGGCGAA
>JBGSVD010000081.1:0-75297 GCA_041753135.1 Planctomycetaceae bacterium | reverse complement strand
TCCCTGACCTCAACTCAATGTCGCGCCCAAAATCGCTGACGAAAGCTGCTGAAAATAGAATGGAACAGCAGCGGTGGCGGTTTTTAGCGCATCGGCTCAGTAATTTCCAGGTCGAACGAGGTATCGGGACAGACTCCTAGTGAAAAAAGCCTGCCTGCCGGAGAACGCAGTGTCTGTTCGCGGATGTGAGCGGTCATTATTTGCTGCGGCAAGAATTACAAAATCTGCCCGGTTTTCTTGTCTACTTGTTACTATCAACAAGGACTGTGTTGCGTACCCACTCGTGACACTTCAGGCATTTCATTGTCACATTGACCCAGGCCATTGACGTCCCATCCATATTATTGTCTTCGGCTTCTTTCTGAAGTTCCTCGACGGAATGGATGAACTCCGTGCTGTATCGGCGATACATGATGTCATTGGATACTCGCCATTTCTCCTCGTGGCTCATCTTCATCAGAGTAACAGAGCCTTCTGAAACCCGTTTCAGGTCTTCCGTGCAAAGTCCTTCCAGAATCAGGCTTGATGCTTGCAGTTTCTGTCGCATAAACCGTGTTAAACTGTGGTCTGGCTCATCCTTTTTGTCTGCCGAGGCTCTATCTTTCGGGGGAGTATTCTTTGCTGGCGGGTCGCTGATTGGCTTCTTTTCGTCAGGCCCGGATGGCGACTTACCAAGGCCGAGCGACTGAGTGCAGGCAACCAACAGCACGACAACGGCCCCGGTTAAAAGTACAGACCCTACTTTGGTCGATCGCTTAAATGACGGCATGTATTGGCTCCTGCTGGTTCTGATTGTTACTTGTCTTTCGCACGGAACTCCTGAGACGCTAAAACGTCATTCCGCAAACCTCGCGCCGTCGGCGGGGGATCGCACAGCCGAAAATCTGGCCTGTTACAGTGTTTTTGGGCGATGTTGAAGCGAAATCAGCTCTACGGGTGTTATTTACTCATCCGATCAATCACACGGGTTCCCTCTGGTATTCGTCCGGAGGCTTTCGTTTATTAAAGCGAGCACGCGGCCTGTGCACGAATCTGTGCGGCATGGTGCGCAAAGCTGTGCTAAGGCGAGCGCGTGTCACGCTGCAGTGTGTTTCGTTAGACTTCCGTCCCTATGGGGGAGCTTCGCTGCAGAACATTGAGGAAGAGCGTTCGATGGAAGATCTGACAATTGCGATGATTTTCATGGCACTGCTGTCGATGGTGATCTTTTTCTCCGTGCGCCGTCTGATGGCGAATGCTTCACCGTTTCTTCTGGACAGTTCTGCCGTTGTTCTGGTGCTGCTCGTCGGTGTGTATGTTCGCCTGGTTTGGGGACAATTGTGGATTGTTCGGTGGATTCCATTCTCTTCGGTCATCGTGCTTTCGAATTGGTTTCCGTTGATACTCGGTGCACTGGCTGGTGTGCTTTGGGTTCGCACAAAGTCGCAAACATTTCTTCGCCGTCTGCCAACTCAATTGTTGTTGATTGCTGGCGCTGTCTGGTCGGTGGCTTATGTCATCCCAAGAACTCCACCAGAATGTGGAACAAGTTGGATTGAGCCAACTGTGTATGTTCCATTTCGAATTTGTCGGCAAACAACACCGTATACTTGCTCGGCTGCCGCGACTGCTACGATTCTGGCTTCGCTGGGGATCGAGACCTCGGAAGAGGAAATGGCCGCGCTTTGCCTGACGCGAGAAGGGACAACCTGGCTGGGCATTTACCACGGTTTGTCGGTTCGTTTGCGAGGCTCAGGCTTCAGGACCGAATTCTTTGAATGCGACCAGGAAGAACTTGGAGAAGTGACGGCTGAATTTCCCGCGCTTCTTTGCTGTGAGTTGACTGACGAAGTCGATGCGGCGGTTCCAAAGTATCGCGAGTTCGATGGCTGGATTCCGGGAATTGCGCACTCCACGGTTCTCTTCGCTCGTGCAGGAGATAGATACCTTATTGGAGATCCATCTCAAATGGAGCCCGAGATTTGGGCTGATGACGACATCGCAAATCTTTGGACAGGCCGCGGATTGCGAATCGTACGGGCGACACCATGACGTCAGGCAATTCTTGCTAAAGCGGCCTTGGTGCATTCGGTGACGCGATTTCGAGCCAGTTCGCAAAGCTCCGTGTCATCCGTACTTTCGTGCAGTCGTTGAAGTTCATCTTCCGACAGCGGACACCCGAAGACGATTTCAACTCGTCCCGGTCGAATCCACCAGGCGCCGCGTGGCATAACTCGTTCGGCTCCAATGATGCCAACCGGATAAATGGGTTGCTTTGTTCGCCTGGCGAGAGCCAGAAATCCGGGGCGAAATTTGCCAACTTCGCCATTGGGAGAGCGAGTTCCTTCCGGGAAAATGCCGACCAGAAAACCGCTTTCCAGTCGCTCCAGCGCCAGTCGAATACTTCCACCACGAGCTGCTTCACGACTGATTGGGATCACATGCGTGTTTCGCAAAATCCAACCAACAATCGGCACTCGAAAAAGACTGTCGCGTGCGAGATACGAAATCGGTCGGCCTAAAAGAACGGCAACCAGCAACGGGTCTAAAAAACTCTGATGATTCACCAGGAACAGGCCGCCTTTTGTGTTGTCGATATTCTGCTCACCGCTGATGTGCAGTCGAATCCAGCACCGGCAAAAAATCAGGAATGGCAGCCGAAGGATTCGCCAGAGCAGGTTTGGCCGAAGAACTGCTATGGGATTGATTGTGGATACTGTTGAATCCGCTTCCGTCACCAGGTTCTCACTGGAGTGGCGATGGGATTGATCTTCGCTGTTGTTCGAAGTTGTCATGGATTGAGTCGATATGGCGTCGGCAGTCAGGGGGAATCAACCACTTAAATTACAACAATCGCTGAAGGAGTCGAGAGGCAACATCTTCGGTCTGGCTAAGATCGTCGAACAGGTGGTCTGGCACATGGGGACTCAATTGTTCGCGAGAGTAAACGCCGGTTGCCACCGCCACCGCTCTGGCATTGATGGCTCTTGCACACTGAATGTCGGCCGGAGTGTCGCCAATGACGCAGGCGTCCTGGCCGTCGACCGTTCGTTGCAGATGGCGTCGAACATTATCCAGCGCCAGTCTTGCCACGTCATCACGATGAGGATAGTCGTCGCCATATCCACCCGAGAGAAAGAAATGATCAATCTGGAAATGCCGAAGTTTGATCCAGGCGCCTTCTGCGTAATTTCCAGTCAGCAGGCTCAAATGCACGTCCGAACGCTGGTGCAGGTGTTCGAGAAGTTCGCGTACTCCTGGAAGCAACACTCCGGGCAGAGTCTTCAGGCATTCCGGCAGTCGGTCAAGGTAGCTGTTCATAAACCGCAGTCGTTCTGCGGGGGAATCATCGAGTTGATACTTTGCGAAGATTTCATTTGCGATGCCGCAATCAGTTCGGCCGGCGGTTAAGACGTCTTCAAATGGGAAGCGAATTCTGAATTCTTCGGTCAGTGCTAACTCCATGGCCTTCTGCCCTGCCCCGCCCGTGCTGAGCATGGTGCCATCGATGTCGAAGAAGAGTATGTGCTGAGACAATGTCGATACCTGCGATCTTTATTGTGGAATCACGAACCTGAGTGTTGGCAATTGGAATCAGGCAGACTGAGCATCGTGGGTGTATGGGAATCAGACGCGCAGAACCGCTCTTCTGGGTGGAGAAACATAGTCATTCACCGAAACGGTTGGAACCATATTGGACCGATTCCCAATACCTTCCATGATCCAGCGCTTTTCGGGTTATTCTGCTCGCGGATTTATCAATCGTACCAATTGCGGCTATCCGAGCTGCACATTGATTGACACGGCTCCCAGGCTGCCGTTCAATTCGCGACTCGAAGTATTGGCCATGCTGATGCTTCGTTCTTTGGCAAAACGGTTAGAACTCGTGTTCCCTTCGACGGGCGGTCAGCACTGCTTTGGATTGGTGCGAAACTGTTTTGCCGGTGTACTTCCCCGCTTCTACCTCTTGATTCCTGATTCCTCAATGCCCCGTTTTGAACTTATTGCGACAACGACTTTCGGTCTTGAATCCGTTGTGACTCGGGAGCTGGAAAAGCTCGGCTATACCGAGTTGCGTGTTCTGGATGGGAAAGTGCATTTTTCCGGGGACGAGCGAGACATCGCACGCTGCAACATGTGGCTTCGGTCGGCCGATCGGCTGCTCATTAAGGTTGGAGAATTCCCGGCTCCCGATTTCGGAGCTCTCTTCGACAAGACCGTCGATCTTCCCTGGAGCGACTACATTCCGGTCGACGCAAAATTTCCCGTGGCAGGTCGCAGCGTGCAGTCAAGGCTTCATGCCGTTCCTGCCATTCAGGGGAGTGTCAAGAAGGCGATCGTGGAGAGCCTGAAGAAAAAGTACAACCGGTTTCGCTTCGAAGAATCAGGGGCCGAATTTCCCGTTGAAGTCTCTTTACTGCGTGATGTCGCGACGCTCACGATTGATACATCAGGTGAAGGGCTTCACAAACGAGGTTACCGAGAATATGCAGGACCAGCTCCGCTGCGTGAAACCATGGCCGCCGGTTTGCTGCAACTGAGTTACTGGAATCGAGATCGCCAGTTCATTGATCCGTTTTGTGGTAGTGGAACGCTGCCGATTGAAGCGGCATTGATTGGGCGCAACATTGCTCCTGGCTCCGGTCGTTCGTTTCTTGCGGAAGAATGGCCGTGGATGGATCGGAAAATGTGGAAAGATATTCGCGCTGAAGCAAAGGACTTGCGGTTGCCACGGATGCCTGATCCGATTCTGGGTTTTGATCACGAACCTGCAGCCATGCGACTTTGTGAACGAGCTGCATCAGAGGCTGGTGTCAGCGGCGATATTCAGTTTCGAATTCAGGAAATCAGCGAGCTCAAGTCGACTCGAGAATATGGAGTCATTGTTTGTAATCCGCCTTACGGCGAACGAATGGGAGATCCAAAGGAAGTTGAGGCGGTTTATCGAGAACTTGGCAGAGTCTGCGAATCACTGCCGACCTGGAGTGTCTACGTCATTACTTCAAATTCATGGTTCGAAAAACACTTTGGCCGCCGCGCGCCTCGCCGCCGAAAACTTTACAATGGTCGGTTAGAGTGTCAGTTCTATCAGTATCTCGGCCCTGCTCCGCCGAAAGAACGAAATGGCGAAAAGGACGTTGCGGATTCCTCAGGCTTGTCCGCGGGCTCGGCTGAAATGTAGACTGAAGCCGTGCAGATCTTTGATGCGGGAGCAATCCAAACCTCAAAGAGGTTGCATCTGCATAATGTCGATTATTCAGGCTCACACTCCAGAGATGAGTTGGGTGCACAGAGAGAAGTTGGAGCGAATGTGACTGGAAACTTGCCTGGTCGGAGTAGCGCACTCACCAACTCGCGATTGAATGCGCTGGCAGGTCTGCTTTGTCTTTCGACTGGTATACTCCTGAGTGTTCTTTCGGCGCTTCTCATTGTATCCGGCAGTAGGGTTGCGGTTGTATTTGCCGTCTGTCTGCTGTTGGCAGCCTCGCTCGTGATTCGGGTCTATGTCAAAGGTACCGCACGTGCGCGGATTCGTGTCGCAGCGATGTCATTTTCATTTCTTCTCACTATTGCCGTTTGTGAGATCTGCCTTCGCGCGTTTACGGTTTACCCAATTAATGCCAGTTCCAATGTCGTCGCCGATTCCGAGTTGGGATATCGCCTGGATCCTGCTCTTCCGGACGTTGACGACAACGGCTTTAGAAATCCCAGTGTCTTGGCGCACGCTCAGCTGGTTACCATCGGAGATTCGCACACGCAGGGATACAACGTTGCGGCCGAAGATTCCTGGCCATCCCAACTGGGAAGAAGACTTCACAAGTCTGTCTACAATTTCGGGGTCGGCGGATATGGACCGTTGCATTACCAGCAGTTGATCCCACGGGCGTTGGCGTTGAACCCTGATGTCGTTGTTGTCGGAGTCTATCTTGCCAATGATCTTGCCGATGTCGCCAGGGGAATTCACCCGCGACTTGCTGAACCTGTCTATTCCCAAAACGTAATTCGCTTGTTTCGCTACAGAACAGCTGTTGGTAGTCTGTTGTTTCAGATTCTGCGAAATTATCGACTCGATCAGATTGATGGAATTGTGGTAGAGCATCCCCGAAGCCCAACGCAGATTGATCGCCGAATCATTAAAGAGTTTGCGACAAATTTTGATCTGAATCGCGCAGAGATTTCTGGTGCTCTTCAAACGACGATCGAGATCCTCAAAGATGCCCACGAAAAGTGTGAACAGAGAAATTCTAAACTCGTTGTTCTACTGATTCCCTCGAGAGAAAGGGGCTATCGTCAAACGATTGACGCGCATTCGCAGAACGTTCCTCCGGAATATTTTGCAATGATAGATCAGGAGATTCGTGTTACGGAGTCATTTGCCCACTCACTTTCTGAGGCTGGAATTCTTACTGCGAATGCTGAAGATTTCCTCGTCAGACAATTGGAGCAATCCGAAAGTGTGTATCCGAATTGGAGCGATGGCCATCCTCTGACAAATGGCTATACGGCATACGCTGATGCAGTTTACGCAGCATTGGAAAGTGTTGTGCCACGGCAACAAGATCGGTCGTCGGAAACGAGGTAGAAAAAATGTCCGTGAATAGCCCATGGGTCCAACATGATTGGATCAGCCATACTCAGATCTTGCTCAATTCATTCCGGCGTTTCGTCGGGCGCGAACTCATTCAACGAACGGGCGATGTGTTGGGAGAAGCGCAGGTTGTGTTTGAGGCTCCGTTCGTGGTTGTGTCCCACGGGACGCAGGATGATCCGGTCTTGAACTATGGTAACAACACGGCGCTAAAACTTTGGGAGACGGATATTCCTACGCTCACTTCGATGCCGTCTCGTCTGACGGCCGAGCCGATGCACCGCGACGAACGCGCTCAGTTAATGACCCGCGCGGCCCGAGATGGTTTTGTGGATGACTATCGCGGCATTCGAATCAGTAGTACTGGCAAGAGATTCCTGATCGAACAAGCGATCATCTGGAATCTGCTCAACGATGACGGGATTCGCGTCGGCCAGGCAGCAACATTTTCTGATTGGAAACCGCTATAATTGGGATGGCTCAAAGTCGGACGTTCTCGACGCCCCAGTTTCGTCTCATGGCTGAATAGTGCTCCGGCAAGCGTAGTTTCAGGAGTCGAATATAAGCGGACAAGATGTCCGCGCTCCGGGATCGCGGGCGACTCGCCGACTGAACATTCTTCAATTCAGCGCTGACAGAGCAGTAGAGGGTTGGGCAGAGTTCAGCTGGAATGGCAACGTCGAAAAGACAAGTCTTGCTTGCCTGATTTGTTTGGTTGTGCGGTCGCTTTGGGGCTCATTGGGCAGTCTGTTCGCGTTTTTGCCGCTTTTTTTGTGGGGAAATGTCTTTCTGTCCCTCCCGATGACACAGAAACTGGTTCCGATCAGACGATTCCTGTGGTACTCTTTCAGCTCTGCCATCGACAATCTTCCCACCGCTTTCCCCCCTGCTCTTCTGAGAGATCCTGCTCATGCTCTCAATTCTCGGTCACGGTCGTAGTGTTCTTTGTGACGGGATCACTCGTCGCGACACCCTTCGCCTTGGAGCGTTGACTCTGGGCGGGCTCACGTTGCCTCAGTTGCTTCAAGCCGAACAGCTGGCTGGCATTCGCAAGTCGCACAAGGCCGTCATCATGATCTACATGTGCGGTGCGCCTGGGCATCAGGATATGTACGACCTGAAGATGGATGCCCCCTCCGAGATTCGTGGCGAGTTCAGACCGATCCCGACAAATGTGCCGGGTATCGAAATCTGTGAGCACATGCCTCGCATGGCTGCCATCATGGACAAGTGCGTTCCGCTTAGAAGTGTGTTTGGTTCTCCTGATGGCGATCACGATTCGTTCATTTGCTATACCGGTCGCTCGAAGAGAAACCAGCCTGCGGGCGGATGGCCTGCAATCGGATCAGTGACCTCAAAACTTCTTGGCGCGACTAACAAAGCGGTGCCTCCGTTTGTTGGACTGTCGCCAGATGCCGGACATCCGCCGTATGGTTCACCCGGTCTTCCGGGCTTCCTTGGAGTTGCGAATGCCGCATTTCGACCATCTGGACCGGCCAGTGCCGACATGAAACTTGAAGGAATCAGCAGTGATCGACTTAACGATCGCAAGTCCTTGTTGAGCAGTATCGATCGTCTTCGTCGAGACATGGACAACAGTGGAACTCTGGAAGGACTCGATGCACTTTCTCAGCAGGCATTCAATATCCTGACGGACAGCGCGCTGGTTGAAGCACTGGATATTTCGAAGGAGCCGGAGTCCGTACGAGAACGCTATGGCAAGGGCGATTCCAATCGATTTGGTGACGGAGCGCCGCGTAATCTGGAACATTTCCTGATGGCTCGCCGCCTGGTCGAAGCTGGTTGCCGGGTTGTGACTCTGAATTTCGGCCGCTGGGATTTCCACAGCGACAACTTCAATGGAATGAAGAACACTCATTTGCCGCAATTCGATCAGGGACTCTCCGCGCTGATTGAAGACCTGCATCAGCGAGGCATGGATAAAGATGTGGCCGTGATTGCCTGGGGCGAATTCGGGCGGACTCCACGAATCAATCCAGACGCTGGTCGAGATCACTGGCCGCAGGTTGGAGGAGGTCTGCTTGCCGGCGGCGGTTTCCGAACCGGTCAGGTGATTGGAGCCACCGATCGCCTTGGCGCGGAGATTGCAGAACGCCCAGTCCATTTCAGTGAAGTTCTGGCTGCTCTTTATCGTCATCTCGGTATTGACCCAGAGGCCACGAAGCTGAACGACCTGAGCGGCCGACCCCAGTATTTGCTCGAAAGAACGACTCCAATGCCAGAGCTCGTTTGATTGTCGACGTTGCTCGTGTCGTGGGAATGCAGGCAATAGCCAAAAAGAAACGCCACTCACATTAACGTGAGTGGCGTTGCTCATTTGCATAGGCTTATGCTGACTCGATCAGGAACAATTTATTCCTCATCTTCACGCAGCTTGGCCATTACATTCAGGTCTTCCAGAGTCGAAGTATCCTGAACAGATTCTCTGCCCGCCGCGATGTCGCGCAGAAGGCGACGCATGATCTTTCCGCTGCGAGTCTTCGGAAGCGCGGGGGCAAACTGAATTTTGTCAGGAGTTGCAAGAGCGCCAATCGTGTGGCGAACGTGATTGATCAGCTCTTTCTTCAGAGCATCGTCACCTTCACCATCTTTCAACGAGACAAAGCAGCAAATGCCTTCCCCTTTGATTTCGTGCGGAAAGCCCACGACCGCAGCTTCGGCCACTTTCGGATGGGCGACCAGTGCGCTCTCCACTTCCATCGTGCTGAGACGGTGACCTGACACGTTGAGTACGTCGTCAACACGTCCCATAACCCAGATATAACCATCTTCGTCGTGACGTGCACCGTCGCCGGCGAAATAGCAACCTGGGATGTCATGGAAGTATGTCTGCTTGAAACGATCGTGATCGCCGTAAAGAGTTCTCAGCATCGACGGCCATGATTGTCGCATGACAAGAAGGCCGCCTTCGTTTGGACCAAGGCTGACACCGTCTCGAGTCACAATGTCTGGAACAACGCCGGGAAGTGGTCGAGCGCAACTTCCGGGTTTCGTTGCCGTGATACCAGGCAACGGGCTGATCATGATGGCTCCCGTTTCGGTCTGCCACCAGGTGTCAACGATCGGGCATCGTTCTTGTCCAATGATCTTGTGGTACCACATCCAGGCTTCCGGATTGATCGGCTCACCCACAGAACCCAGCAATCGAAGGCTTGACAAGTCGTATTTCTCAGGCCATTGATTACCCCATTTGATGAACGCGCGAATGGCAGTTGGTGCGGTGTAGAAAATGCTGACCTTGTACTTCTCGATCATTTCCCAGAAGCGACCCTCATCCGGCCAGTTCGGCGCGCCTTCGTACATGACGATGGTCGCACCGTTTGAGAGCGGTCCGTAGCAGATGTAGCTGTGGCCCGTGATCCAGCCGATATCGGCGGTACACCAGTATGTGTCTTCCTGCTTCAGATCAAAGACCCATTTGGAAGTCATGGTAGTTCCGAGCATGTAACCACCAGTCGTATGCATGACCCCCTTGGGTTTTCCTGTGCTGCCGGATGTGTAAAGAATGAACAGCGGATGTTCGCTGTCGAGGTGCACAGCATCGCAGTCTGGCGAAACGTCTTCCATCAGTTCGTGCCACCAGAAATCGCGATCGGGAACCATATCGACATCGCCGCCCGTGCGACGAACGACAACGACTTTTTCAACCGATGGTGATTTGTCCATGCTCGCATCGACGGCGGCCTTCAGAGGAACTTCTTTGCCTCGTCGCCATCCGCCGTCCGCTGTCACAACAACTTTCGACTGTGCGTCGTTATTTCGATCAGCCACAGCATCCGCGCTGAAGCCACCGAAGATGATTGAGTGCACTGCTCCGATTCGAGCACACGCGAGCATCGCGATGGTGAGCTCTGGAATCATCGGCATGTAGATTGTGACTCGATCGCCAGTTTGCACACCGAGTTTCTTCAAAACGTTGGCAAACTTGCAGACTTCTCGATGCAGGTCCTGATAACGAAGGACGCGAGTGTCGCCCGGTTCGCCTTCCCAGATGATCGCGGCTTTGTTGCGTGATGGACCTTCGAGATGTCGGTCAACACAGTTGTGGCATGCGTTAATCTTGCCGCCAACAAACCATTGCGTATCGGGCATGTGGCCCTGCATCACGGTGTCCCATTTGCGGAACCACGAAAGATTGCCCGCCATTTCGCCCCAGAATCCTGCAGGATCGTCCTTTGCTCGATTCCACATGGCTTCGTATTGCTGCTCACTGCTGATGTTAGCGTTTGCAGAAAACGTCGCTGGTGGCGCAAAGGTGCGTGTTTCCTTCAAAACACTCTGGATACTCTGGTTGCCCGACTGAGTCATCTGGTTATCTGCTCCTGCGAGATTGGGACGGCGTGGGTGAGAACGGAGGGAACTTCGTGAGACGGCTGCGCCCCACGTTGTTGTCAACATATTTGGCCGCGGTTCGAAAACGGTGAAGCTCGCCGCGGGGCGTCATTTTGTGGACGATTTGTCAGATTGTCCACCTGACAGCCCTTGTTTGCAGACTTGCCGTGGAAAAGCGTGCGATTTTGCGTGCGCCGTGCGGAAACAGAGATCGTTTAGGCGATCTGTGATCTCGCCCAATCAGGAACTATGAGGTCGCCGAGTTCTGATAATTTCGAAGTTGGCCGTTGAATCCCCCGAGATTCAAACGAAATTCGACGAGCCCCCGGTGTTCAGTTTCCCCCGCGCAGGACAATGGCTCGTTCCTGGCGAAACAGCAGAAATGCTGGCCCACGCCTGGATTCCTTTTGGACGAATCAGCGGACGGGGATTTGCAATCGCTCCATCGCACCGGATTCGTAGAGTGTAAAGAATTCGTTCCCTTGTGATGCCGGAAAGAGACTCACCAGACGATCGGTGCCGCAAGAAATATTCATGTCCGCAACCAGTTCCGCGGTGCCGGAGTTGAGTCGATAGCATTCTATGCGTCCTGAAGACTGACAAGCAGCGACAAACAGACCATTGCCAGTGCAGGTGAGCAGCGGAGTTTTCATGTGTGAGGCAAATGCACAGCTTTCATTTGTCAGGGGCCAGATTGCCTGGGCTCCGTCGCTAAACGAAAACGCCAATCGCAAGGTTGTGTTCGGTAGCGATGCGACCATGGAATGCGGCGATTCCGGAAAGTCGATGACTTCTGTCGGCTTCACGATAATCTCACCCGACTTATCAATAACGCCAACTTCGAATGAGTCCGTCCGCCAGACGTGGCGTCCAGTAACGATAATCGTTTGCTTTCCATGATGATGTACTCGATAGAGGGCATCTTCAAAGTGCGCGAGTTCCGTGCCCTCCAGATCAAGAATGAGTGTCTGGCGAGCAAGGCCCTTCAGGCCAAGGACCTGAATACTGAGTCGACCCTTCATGTCGATTTCCAGCGTCCATGTGGAACCGGATGGAAGTTGAATGAAATCCAGCAACAAGCCATTCGGGGGCGAAAGAATATGGACGCTGACAAAGTTGTTAGCAATGTTGCCCGCAATTTGTTGCAGTGCCAGTGTGTTCCAGTCTGGAGGTGCCGGAAAATGCTGAACGAAGACTCGTGATGCAATACCGCTTGCGCGGAATTGACACGCCCCCAGCGAAAGTTTGTCACTGCCTCGCAGAATAAAAGCATTGCCAGCGTAGATTTTTGTTTCCACCCTCGAAGTCGAAAGCTCTACGATCAGTAATGATTCGTTGGGCGTCAAACCCATGACAAAAGATTTTCGCAGTGCGGTCACACCAGACATCCACTTTGTGCCCAATGGTGCATTTGCGGGCGATAATCGGACGGTTCCTTTCGGAACTAAGGGGCGAACATTTGATCTGGGCTGTGGAACTCCCCTGGCTTTTTTCGGTGGTGTGTTCTTTCTAAGAGTGTTTTCGACTCTGGCGGTTTGAGATGCAAATCGTTGAACATCTCGCTGGAGCAATTCATCTTGTCTCGCCAGAGAACGAATGGCTTTGAGTGCGATCGGATGCTGATCGGTTAATTTTTCTGACAATATTGCGCTCGCAACCATCCATGTTTGCTGACGAGCCACATCACGAACGGCTGCATCGGGGTAGTTAATCGCGGTGTCGCTGCAGACTCGAATTGCATCTGCATGCTGGTGAACCATGAGATTTGGCGAGTCGGTCAGATTTCGAATTTCCACCCGAGCTTCGGCATGAAGGCCACGCCGGCCGTGCAGGTCTAACAACGCGCGAAAGCAGTTTTCGGCGGCCGTGTTGAGTTGCCAGCCTTTTTTGAAGTACGTCGCTGCTCGAAGAGGATCCTCCAATCGTACGTCGGACAGGTTGCCAGCATTCAAAAAGTCACGACGCGCTTCACAACTGCTCACTTCGTTAGAAAACATCCGTCGAGCTTCTTCAGGTTGCTCGAGCTGCAGCAGCAACTCCCCCGCATCGATCCAGCGACCTCGGTCCTGATAAATGACCAGAGCATCTTCCCAAAAGCCTCCATCGCGAAGGCACTGCGCTGCTTTCAGAGGATTGTTGAGATGCTTTTGATAAATCGTCGCTGCATCGCGATGCAATCCTCCTGCTTCTAATGCAGATGCTGCTGAATTCAGATCGTTCAGCAAAGTGGCGTAGATGTAGGCCGCACGCCGATGATTGCCCAGCCGCATTTCACGCTGCGCCAGTTCGCGATAACTTTCCAACAGCCGGGTGTGATACTCCCACGGAAGATCCCATGCATCAGCAGGACCGCTGCCGGTCAGTTGCCGAAGGTCAAAGTTCGGAGTGCGTTCGCCGAGTCGACCGCTCGGTGCGGCCGAGCCGCGATTCGAGTGACCATGCAACGGCAGCGCGTATTTGAGACCTTGATCTGGATCATTCTCCAGGAGATGAAGCAGTCGCTTGAGTTCGTTTTCTCGCTGGGTTGAAAGATTGTGAGCGGGACGTTTTGGCGTCAATTCGCTCTGCCCTGCACCCATTCCTGAATCGTTGTTGCTAAAGAACGAGGCGGCCCACTGATGCAAACGAGCCAGCGATTGACTGCCCCCTGGTCGCTCGGACAGTTTATTGGTGAAACCAAGAATTCCCTTTGCGATCAGTCTCTGGATGCTGCGGAGAAGATCGTTCAATCGCGGATTCGCGACTTCATCGGGGCTGGGAGGAGCGTTGGAAATGTTCTTTGAATCCGAGCCGATATCCTCTTGACCCTGCTGAATAATGTCGCTCAGAGATTCTGGTTCTTCTGCAGTTAAACTGCGAATGCGGTCATTAAGTGTTTCTCCGAAGCGTGCTCCGTCCCAGCGAACTTCGGAAACAACGGGGCCTCGTAACAAGTCGGACACCTTGGGAATCTGTTCGGCTTCAAACTGAATCAGACCCAATGATGGATGCCACACCATCAAGCAGGATGGATCTGAAGGCAGCAAATTCCGAACTTCTGATTCTGACAACTGCGGGACCAGGTCAGCCTCCAGCGGCAAGTACAATCGGTCGGCAACACATCGATAGAACAATGGCAGCACGGGAATCGTTGCTCGTTCGCGGATTCGGCGTTCAAAGTCGCTACGGCTCTCGGGAATGCTGCTTCCAATAAGGATCGCACCAGCAATCTTCGGGACAGACGGTGACTCGCCATCCGGGCCGTCCATATTCGGCCTGTCCATATTCGTGCTGTGCTGATCATGCAGCACGAGCAAACTCAAGCCATCGGTGTGCAGTCCCCAATGCGTTACGGTCCTCAGCAAGTCGGCAGGAGAATTGCCGGGCAATAGTATCCCGGCAATTCTGTCCACGCTGGTCAGATTTGCGGTGCCGCGTGGGCGGTGTCGGAGCTGAAGTGGAATGTCCATGGCAGGGATTCAATAAAAGGTCTGATGGCTGAGTTCCATGCTGATTCGGGTTTCGTTCTTCGCAAGCCGCTTGCAGACTGTCCTTTGCCACAATAGTAGTTATCTCCGAAGACATCACCGGACGAAAGCCAACCGGACAAACTGCCATCCCTCATCGCCAATGTTATTTCCGGAAGTGATCGATTGGCGCTTTTCAAGTGCATCAATCCACGCGAATCGAGCCAGGCTTTGCTGCCATTTGCCCATTCCGCGATTTGCAGCGTGAAGCCGTTGTTGAGTTTCACTGGAGTGTCGACAAATTCCACAAACGAAGTTGCATCAGCGGATGTGGTCTCAGGTTCCAGACGAATGACCTGATTGTTGGAGTCCCATGTCACTTGAAACAACCCGCCACCAGAATCTTTCAGAAGCAGCTTTCCAATTGCCGAACCGATGCGATTGAATCGATAGTGTGGCGTGTGTTGCCGAACAGCCTGAATAGCTCGTTGAAACTCAATTTTTTCAATGAAGCTTTCTGCGGAATGCGACTGAATGCAAGGCAATCTTGTTGCCCTGTCGAAATCAATCAGACTGAATGAGGATGGATGTACCGGTTGAGTGGTCGATGAGACGTTCCTGGTCGCCGCGGTCGAAGACGTGGCAGATTCTGGCTGATGATTCATCAGAATCAGTTGTCCGTCGTATGAGATTTCCACGACGCTTCGAAGTCGAATCCCGTCACTCTGCAATTGTTCATTCAATGATTTGAATCGAGCGGCATTCTCAGGGTCCGCGACTTGTCCTTTTCCGGCGAGGGCAAAGTACGCGCCGTTGCGAGGTTCAACCATGTCGAGATATGTTTGATAATGGGGAGGCAGTTTTTGCAGCACCCATGACGACTGGCCGTCGACCCAATTGAGCACACAAAATCCCTGTGTTCGAGTCGCCAGGCAGCGGCCAGTTCGTTTGATCACATCGTCGCCAAATTTGTATGTTCCGAGAAAGTCTCCCGTGTCATGAACAATGGCAGAGCAGGCTTGTGTGCCATCAGAGAGCTTTCCGAAAACAAGCAGTGCCGATTCTGTCGAGACAATATCCGTCACCAGTGAAAGTCGATGGGAGGCACCGTCAGTTTTTGTGTCCTGATGTACGGTAGAGACCGTCAAGAAGATTCCAGAATTCGCACCTGCTGGGCATATCAGAAACTGCAGAAAGTTTTTGGTTGGTCTCTGAACAACAAAGATTTTTGCTGAATCTCTGCCTGGCAGTCCTGTTGTCAATTGCCGTGCACCAAGGCCCTTTTCGGTCCAATGCATCAACCTTCCGTCATCCGAAATGGCAACTGCGGATGTGCCCCATGTCCAAAGTCGGCCGATGCGTGTTTGATGTGAAAGCAGAAGTGGGAAGTCGGCGAGATGAAAAATCGCTGGAAGATCGTCTGCGACATCCGTTCGTCTGATTCTCTTTGCCGCGTTGTGACGGAGGATCTCTTCCAGCGGCAACTGCAGTTGTTTGTAAACGGAAGTGCCTTGGCGAGTTCTTTGCAGAATTTTCAGTCGACCGTCGCGTTCCACGATGATCAGCCACAATCCTTTCACCGAGGCTTTGTCAATCGCGGTTCGGAAAGCGTCGTTTTCAAGCACATCGCTCGTTGTGATCAGCACCGGTTCCGCAGAAAGCGGTTCGAGCGTGACCGTATGAAAAAATGCTTCCAGCGATTCTCCCGGGTGCGCTGTTGGTTCCAGAATCGACAAGTGGTCGAGCATGTCGTTCCGTGTGACGAGTGGTGCCGTGCTGATCCCGGTAGTCGATGACCGAAAGCAATTGACGCGAATGCTTTTGTCACTCGTTGCATGTAACGCTAGTGCGGCCGCCGCGGCATAGAGTCGCGGGATTCCCCACATCGGCAAACTGAGATCTATTAAAACATTGCGTGTCTTTGTCTGGTGTGATGGTGGTGATTCTCGCCGCATGTACAGCGCTTCGTTTGTTGCAAGTCGAACGGCGAGTGTCAGGTCATCGTAGGCCAGTTCGCTGAGTAGCAGCTTGTCGAGTTCGCCTCGGTTTGTAATGTCTGAAATGCCGCCCATCTGAAGTTCATCTGGTTCGGACAGCGCGCGTGGAAGTGTGACAGCTGCTATCAACTGCTTTGTTAGTCGTGCAAAGCCCTGCAGTTCCTCATCGTTGGAAAGTTCAGCCAGCAAACTCTGAGTGAGTAACCGTTGATCGAGCAGCGGTTCTTCCGGTGGCTTGATGTCCTCTGTAATTCCAGTCCTGAGCAGTTGGTCGAGTTCATCAACCGACGCGCATGGGATGCTGGCTGCAAGACTGCTGGCAATCCGAATCAAGCGAACAATTCGAGGCACAGCAATGCTGGTCGCTTCGTTTGACTCGCTGATCAATCGTGCGTTATTCAGGTTGATCGGGAGTAGCAAGGCTTCAACATCAGAAATCTGTGACTGATGGTTTACGCAGTCGTCCGGCAAACCAGCGCGGAATGCTGTTGTGATTTCGTCTTGAATTTCCGAAGTGAAACTGCCGGGGAAATCGGAGAGTACAATCGCCAGCAGTTCCGCTCTCTGCTGTGTTGATGGTGAGCGAGTTTCAGCGTAGGTCGTCAGCAGGCCAAGCTTGCGCAGTGTGGCGGGCCATCGTTCAAACAGGTCCAGACGCGAATCTGCGAAGTGGCGGATCAGCGGGTTTGGCGAATGCTTCATGAGCGTGACGGCATGAGTCAGCTGAGCAGAAATTTCTGACCACGAACTACGAAGCGTTGCCAATCCCAGAGCGAGTGTTGAGAAGTCTGGAAGCTTCTGATCAGCAAGTCGATCAAAAGCTGTGACGATTTCTTCATGGAACGCAATTGTCGTTCCGTTGCACCAGCACAATTCACGACCATGATCGGCCCACTTGAAGTAGGAAGACAGTTCGGTTCGAAAGTATTTTCGTACATGGCTCATATCAGGAATGCATCTGTCTCGACCGTGAAGGATGGATAAAAAATGAACGGCGAAAGGACAAGAGTTTTGATCGGTGCCTGGCGACTGAGTAATTTCGCATCGCCTGATTTGTTGAACAGTCTACGCCTTTGCAACTTTCGTGATTGCCTGGATGTCGAGTGATAAAACTTTTATTTGAGCGGTGTCATGTGAGTTCTTGAAGACTTTTGTCTGAAGCACGGATGTTGGCTCGCACAGCAGGAATCAGCTCCGAAGACACAATGGAATGAAGGATGTTCTCTTCCGCCTCCCAGATCCAGATTCGAGACAGATTGTCCTGTTGAGGCGGGCAAAGCGTTCTTTCCAGCGTCTTGATGTCGACTGAGGGGCTCCAGTGAAATCCCAGCGGTACGGCAACACGCCCTGCGAGCCAGAAGCGTTTCCCTGGAAGCGGCGGTAAAGGACTTCCAACAATCGCGACTCGCGGCGATGCATTTGAAAAATCCGTTTCGCCCTCCAGCTGGCTGCAGACAGCAAAGCGGCAAGCGAGCAAGCGAATCTCCGCCGCCGATTCTGCCCAATCTCGAAATGTTGGCCAGTCTGTCAGCAGCAAGACCGCGTCGTGTTGCTCGGTCGTTCGTTCCAATCGTTCCAGATGAAGAGTCACACGCGGGAGTCGCACCTTCGTGAGTGCTGGTGACGGCAGAACGGGTCTTAGAAGCTCCGTTAGCGGCTGCCATGTTTGGGCAACCAGACGTTCGGTCGGCACAGTGCATCCGAAGGGAGTGAGTCGTCCGTCAGGCGCAAGCTGAAAGACCGGTCCGTCAGCGACAGCGGTCAGGATACGGTGCAATGCGTCGTCCAGGCTGTCGCCGCGAAGCCAGATGGCGTCACTGTCCAAAGAAGCCATAACGCCCGGCATTGAACGCAGGTTGCCAACTCGATACAGATGGTCGAGCATTATTCGGAAAGTCCACTGCGTGCTCATCGATTCCTCGTCATGGTGATGGCTTTATTGTTGTTACTTCTTCACCTGCGAAAGAAGTTTCTGGATACGTTCTTTGAGGAAGGATCGAGGTTCATCGCCTGCCACCCATTCGACACGGGCTGCCAGAAGCCCCAGACGATCACGCAGCCAGGACATTTGATTCGTATCGGACTCTGCTGCTGACAGCTGCGATTCGATCTGATCCAGGTCTTTCGAAAGGTGTTCCGGATCAGGAGCGTCAGTCGTATTGGAGCGTGGATGCACTGTGATATCGACCGCTTGTTTGTCACTGGTTGTTCGTATCGCATCGTCCACAATTTTTGCGAGGACCTCAACCTGTTCCATCGTATCCCAGATATAGCGAAGGACCCAAAGGTCTGATATGTGGACCACAGTTCGGCCGCACATCAGAGCACTTGCCGCGGCCAGTCGCTGCAGTCGCACGGCGCGGCGGTCTGAGATTTCGATGCCCGAATGACGCAGGCGATTGATCAGTCCTACGTATTGTGTTCGAACGGTGGAGACATCGACGAACGGGATACAGCGTTGCAGGTCTCTCAGATCATCGATTGAAATCGTCTCGCCGACATTGTCACGGCGAATATCCGACTGTTGGAGTTTCCAGCCAGCTTCCAGAACACTTGTCAGCATTTCTGACGGCACATTGTCCGAACGAACTCGCAAAAGAAATCGGTCAAAGAGTGCCGCCAGGGCATCGTCTTCCGGCAAGCGGTTACTTGCGCCGACGGTGAGCACAAAGCCCAGTCGCCGTGTCTCACGACCGCGTCGAAAGATGCGTTCATTCAAAGCCATTAACAAACTATTCAGGATCGCGCTGTTGGCATTGAGCAGTTCGTCGAGAAACACGACATCTGCTTCGGGCAGCATTCCTTCGGTATTGGTCAGCAATTCACCGTCACGAAGTCTGCGAATATCGAACGGTCCAAAAAGCTCGGACGGCTCTGTAAAACGTGTCAGCAGATAATCAAAGACTCGACCATCCAGTCGCGCCGCCAGTGACCGAACCACTGCGCTCTTGGCAGTTCCTGGTGGGCCCAGCAGGAAGAGATTTTCGCCGGCGACAAGACAAATGCCAAGCAGATCGACCACTTCATCTTTGCCGACGTATTCGTTCTTAAGAACATCCAGCAGATTGGTTCGGATCTTTTTCGCAATCAGGATTGCTGAGTCTAACGATGTGTCAGTCATTGAGAGCTTCTGCGCGGGGCTGAAGGCCGTTTGAAATCTCGGGTGCTAAATTCGCGAACGGCCCAATTGCCGCTGCGACTGCATCTCGAACAACAGGAAGGTTTACTCGGGAAAGGTCTTTTCTGGAAATGATCCGGTCAGTGTATATCTTCCAAAGCGTCGGATGTTGCAACGCCAGCGGAATCTCGTCAGGGGCGCAGGATTTCATGCCGACGCTGGAGAGTGGCCATTGTCGACCGATTGATAACAGTTGATCGATCAGCGGATCGCTTTCCGAGATTCGAGCAGCTCGTTCGGTCACTTGAGGCAGAAATTGAAATACCAGATCGACACTATAGTGATCCTCTGGAAGATCACTTGTTGTAAGGCCGCATTTGCGGATCAGAGAGACAGTCTGTTCCATTTCGATTTCTCGAAACACCACAGCACGGGCCAGCAGGAATAAAACGTGACTGGCTCGGGATGCCATGTCAGGGACGAACTTCGGCAGCGTCGCCGGTAACTGATTTCGCCAAATGGACTCGAAGTGAATCAGTGCGTCGTTGATCGAACGGCTCTCAAAATGCGCGTCGCTTCGTGAAATTCGTAACTCACCGGAATGGAAGAGTGTGTTGAGGAAGGTGAGCACAGGGTCTTGTTCAATCAGAGTGAAGATCAGTCCGAAATGGCTGTTCGAAGTTTCTTATAGTGGTTGCCACGATCTTCTTGACAGTCGTGGCTCTGGTTATCCAGGGGACATTGTTAATGTTGGATGCGTTGGAATCGTCAATCAAAACAGATGTAACTGTCCGGAAGATGACTTTGGCGGCACGAACAAATCCGTACGCGACTGAGGCAATGTGTCCTTCAGCCCCGC
This sequence comes from Planctomycetaceae bacterium, assembly GCA_041753135.1. Lineage (GTDB taxonomy): Bacteria > Planctomycetota > Planctomycetia > Planctomycetales > Planctomycetaceae > SXXK01. The sequence continues at coordinate 54,956 of JBGSVD010000081.1, read as the reverse complement.
TCGTTTTCGATTGAGTTTGAACATGGCAGAAATCTGATCCGCGATCGGCCCTGATCCGCGCATTCGCGTGCCGAAATCACTTTGGTTAAGCTTGCCATTTCGCACAGCTCGCAGCCGAGATTCAATTTTGTCGGCATGACTCGGCCTGTGTTGCTTGATCCAGTCGAGAAAGATCATTTCGACAGTCAGTGGAAGACGCACCATAATATAGCTGGCGGAAATTGCTCCGGCCTCGGCGACAGCGTTCAGAACGGCCGGCATTTCGTTGTCATTAAGACCCGGAATGATTGGAGCCACCATCACGTGAACGGGGACTCCGGCATCCGAGAGTTTTCGAATGGCCTCAATTCGGCCAGCAGGGGCAGTGCAGGCAGGTTCAAGGACTTTTGTGAGTGACTGGTCCAGACTATTCAAGCTGATGGCAACTTTGCAAAGACTCATGGAGGCCAGCTGTCCCAACAGGTCTATGTCACGAACAACAAGGGAGTTCTTCGTTATCAGGGACATGGGTTGCCTTGCTTCAAGGGCGACTTCCAGGCATTGGCGAGTAATCTGCAACTTGCGTTCAACAGGCTGATAACAATCTGTGACCCCGGACAGCATTACGGGTTCGCATCGATACTTTGGACGAGACAGCCAGTCGCGGAAAAGCTGCGGAGCGGCTCTCTTCACAAAGATGTTGGTTTCAAAATCCAGGCCGGCGCTGAGCCCCAGATACTCGTGAGTCGGTCTTGCATAGCAGTAACTGCAGCCGTGAAGGCATCCGCGATATGGATTCAGGCTGTACCGAAACGGGATGTCCGGGCTGTCGTTCTCGGAGATGACGGATTTAGACGTATCGTCGAAGTACTGCGTTTTGGGACGTTTTAGAGACTGATGGAACTCTTCGTCGAACTCCAATTGCTCAAAGTCATCCTGAAAAAGGATTTTAAGAAAGCGACTTGTCGGATTCTTTCCTGTACCGCGTCCGACTGGCGAAACTTCCTGAGGCTGTTCCATAGGGTGGCGACACTTTGAAACAAACAAAAACCGGCAGAAACTGCCAGGTCGGGATTTTCAGGCGAATCTGTTTTTTCTGACTGTTCCGAATGTAGCAGTCTTTCTGTCTTTGTCGATGAATCGATTAACTGCGATTTTATACGATCGGTCTTTCCCCGGCGATTGCCTCGGGAAACGAAAAAGGTCTCAACACGATGCGAATGTATACGTCAATGAAACAAGCCGCCAGCATCGCGGTCTTTATTGGGATCCTGTTATCCAATTCCGTTTACGCGTTTGACCATAATCGCACCGGGTTGCCGCGCGATGTGGAACTTACGGCGGATGGTTCTTTGCGTGGGCTGGTCTACACGTCTGACCAGCGTCCCGTTGAGAATGCTCAGATTGAATTGAAGTATCAGGGTACCACGATCGCCCGTACAACGACCGGCCCACAAGGCGACTTCCTCATCACAGGAGTTCGTGGAGGTGCTCACGACATTGCTGTCGGAGCAATGAGTTCTCAGGTTCGTCTTTGGAAAAACGGAACAGCTCCTACAGAAGCGCTTGATGGTCTGGTTGTTGCGGCGAACGAAGATATCGTTCGCGGTCAGGCTTATGGGAACTATCGCGATCCCTATTATGACAGCTATGCTCAGCCTCGATCAGGTTTTGGTCTGATGGATGTTGTGGCTCTGGCCGTGATGGGTGCCGCCGCAGCGGCCGTGGTCATTGCGATTGAGGATCACAAAAAGGATCCACCTCCGGTGGTTGCATCGCCGTAGTTTGACACGAAAATTCCAAATAAAAAAAGCCCGCAGTTTGCTGCGGGCTTTTTTTCGTTGCGGTGATGAGCACTATCTTTTAGCTCAGCACCGAAGAGTGTGTTGAAACATTAAATCGCGCCCTGCCCTGTGATCACGACTCGGACGGTTCGAGCCAGAATCTTGATATCGTTCCAGACGCTGCAATTTTGAAGGTACAGCAGGTCGTAAGAAACTTTGCGGCGAAAGCCCTCAAGTTCGTTGTCGTAACCGTTCACGACTTGAGCGATGCCCGTCATTCCAGGTTTCAAGCCAAGGCGATCGATGAAGTTGGGAATGTGTTCCTGAAGCTTCATCATGAATTCGGGGCGTTCCGGACGAGGCCCTATGAGCGACATGTCACCTTTCAGAATATTCCACAGCTGTGGAAGTTCGTCGATCCGCGTTCGACGGAGAAACCGACCGATTGAGGTGATCCGTGCGTCGCCCTGCTTGGCAAACTGGGCCCCATTTCGCTCCGCGTCATTTCTCATCGTGCGAAACTTGTAGATCGTGAAGGGACGGCCAAAGTTCGACAGTTCACGGCGGTCTCGACCCGGTTTGCGACGGTCCGACTCATCAGCTTGCAGGGACTGAGTCTGTGCACGTCGATCTTTTGACTTCTTCTTGCGAAGATTGAGGCCGACACGCGTTTGCGAATAAATGATCGGACCCGGCGATGTTAATTTCACAAGCACTGCAGTCAGCAGCAGAATCGGGGACATGATGAAGATCAGCAGCAGCGAAAAGACGATATCAAACGCCCTTTTCGCGGTGCGATGAGGCAAAGTCAGGCAATGGACGTTCTCGCGAAGAGTCGTCAACGGCAGCCTTGTAAGCCATTCGGTTCCCGGCAATTCAATAGTATGCTGAGCAAGGAGTGTCGAAAATGACGGAGTTGAAACCGCAGCGACGCTGGCCGTGTTGCGATTTTCAACAGATTGCTCAAGGACAGGGCTAGTGTGCATCGAAGACAGTTTCCGGAAAAATAAGACGCTGCTGGACGGGGATTACCCGCCACCGTTGTTGAGTCCAAGTTCCAGAAATCTAGGTTGCAGTCAGAGCATTTGGGCCGCAGAAACTTCGTAATTCCCGTTTGCACAATCGGTAATCATACGGACGTTCGGACTATGCAACAATGTTGCCGCGAGTCACCCCTGCGACGGGGCAACAAGACCAATGATGTTGCACTCGTCAACTCAATCGTTCAAGTCCTCAAAAGCTGCCGATGCAGCATTGATGGTATTATTGATATCTTCGTCCGTGTGGACTGCGGAAACGAACATGGCTTCAAACTGGCTGCAGGGTAGATACACACCGCGATTCAGCAAGCCGTGAAACCACCGGGCAAAACGCGCCGTGTCTGATGATGTTGCTGTGGCCAGATCGGAGACGTCCTGGGATGTAAGGAATACGGTCAGCATGCTGCCGACACGATTGATCGTGACAGGAATGTTTGCACGTTCGGCCATCTCCTTGAATCCTGCTGCCAGAGTTCCAGCGGATTGTTCAAGCCGCGGATAAGGATTCTCTTCCCGAATCAAGTTCAACATCGCGATGCCTGCAGCCATTGCCACCGGGTTTCCGGAAAGCGTGCCAGCCTGATACACCTTGCCCACCGGGGAGACGCAGTTCATGATATCCGCACGACCACCGTACGCGCCGACCGGCATTCCGGCTCCGATGATTTTTCCCAGCGTGGTCATGTCCGGAATGATGCCAAACAATTCCTGAGCACCACCTGCGGCCACTCGGAACCCTGTCATTACCTCATCAAAAATCAGGATCGTTCCATACTGTGTGCACAGGCTTCGCAGTAATGTCAGAAATTCATCCGTGGGAACAACGCAACCCATGTTTCCGACGACTGGTTCAAGAATCACAGCAGCCAGTTGGTCACCATTCTTCTTGAATGCCGCTTTCAGGCTCTCGCAATCATTGTAGGGAAGAACCAGCGTGTCTGCCGTACAGCCAGACGGGACACCTGGGCTTGAAGGGCAACCCAGCGTGAGGGCTGCGCTTCCTGCAGAGACCAGCAAGCTGTCGACATGGCCGTGATAACAGCCCGCAAATTTGACGATACCATTTCGGCCAGTGAAGCCTCGAGCCACTCGAATGGCCGACATCGTTGCTTCTGTGCCGGAATTCACCATTCTGACCATTTCGACCGACGGAACCATTTCGATCACAAGCTGCGCGAGTTCCGCTTCGGCTTCCGTTGGCGCGCCAAAACTTGTGCCAATCGTCAGAGCATGCTCAATCGCCTTCAGGATTTTGGGATGGCGATGCCCAAACAGATGCGGACCCCATGATCCAATAAAGTCAATAAAACGATTGCCGTCGACATCAAACAGATACGCGCCATCACCGCGTTTCATGAACGGCGGTGTTCCCCCAACACCACCAAATGCCCGAGCTGGACTGTTGACGCCGCCTGGAATCAGTTTTGACGCGTGACGAAAGAGAACATCGCTGCGAGTTCGTTTTGATGTGTCTGGAAGCATGTCTGTTGTTCGACTCGAAAACGAAATACGCCTCCAGACATATCTCACGATTGAGTTTTGTGAAACGGATCTGGAGATCCGTCGCTGAATTCTCAGCGACTACTCGATGATTTGCAGTTCAGGCTTTGCCGAACGAAGTGTGGCCAGAGTTTCCTCACTTGGTGAAGATGCTGTCAGGTTCAGCCACTTCAATGCGGGGAGTTTGCCAAGTTGTGAGATACCTTCGTCGCCCATTTGGGAACCCGCGACGCTCAGCCGTTCCAGCTTCTGGAATTTCAGCAGGGTTTCGATTGATGCATCAGTAATACGAGTTGCCTCAACGTTGAGATCGACGAGGTTAGTTAACGTGGCAAGTGCCGAAAAGCTCTCGTCTTTGACCTTCTTGATTTCACGCAGTTCCAGAAATGTCAGATTGGTGAGCTTTGCCAGTTTCGCAATGCCCTCCCCGGATACCAATCTACATTCGCTGATATCGAGGAAGGTGAGTTTCGGAAGATTGCTGACTACCTCAAGACCATCGTCGTCGAGAGATGTTTCTCGAAGTTCAAGTCGTGTGAGTTCTGTCAGCCCGGCCAGATTCTTGATTCCTTCACCTGTGACGTCAGCCAGTCGGCAACCAAATCGTTTCAAGTTTTTTAACTTAGCGATTTCAACCATACCTGCGTCCGTGAGTCGTGACGCTTCCATCTGAAGGGATTCCAGAGTGGTGATGCTTCCGATGGCCGGCATTGCTCCGTCTGTGATTGCCGTGTAATTCAGGTTGAGCGACTTCAACGGAAGGCCCCGCAGAAATTCGATCCCTGCGTCGGTCACCTTTGACTTCTCCAATTGCACATCGACCAGCGTTTTGATGTTCGCCAGATGGGCAACGCCTGCGTCGGTCACATTGCTGTTTCGAAGGTCGATGGCCCGTAGTTTGGACATCCCTTTAACGAACTCGAGGCCGGCGTCTGTAAATCCCGCTCGGCGAAGGATCAACGCTTCAATATTTGTCAGGCTGCCGATGACTTTGAGTGTTTCATCGCCAATCGCCGAGCAGTCAGTCAGGTCAAGTCGCTTCAGCAATTTCAAGTTCGAAAGGGACTGCATCCCTTTGTCGTTCATGCCAGGTCCGCCGAATCGAGCGACCGTAACATTGGGAATCCCCGAGAGATTCTTCAACGTCTCAGAGAAATCAACATCCGCAGAAACGGCGATCTCAGTGACAAGCCCATCACTATTCTTTTTCAGACTGCATCCAGCCTGCTCAAGTGCGGCAACTGCAGCGGGATCATCAGCAGCACCAACAACTTTCGGTGAAGTTGCTTTACTGTTTGATTCTGTTGAATTCTGGCAACCGGAGATCAGAAGCGCGAAGGACAGGATTGTGGTCAGTGATATTGTCGGGAAAGAAAGTTTCATGAATCGTGTTACCCTGACTTCGAAGAACATTGGAGACGTTCTGCAGGGTAAGTTCACGGGCGCGCTTTCGCAATCGTCAGCGGAATCCTTTACGACTGTTCCCACGTCCGACGAGATTGCGCGGCTTGCTGATTTGTTGTGTTGGACGAGGCAACGTGTCCTGCGATGCTCTGAGCGACTGGACTCGAAGCCGAATGCACTGCGAGACCACGTATTCCCCTGCAGGAACGCAACTAAAACGGCGAGATCTCCGAATGCACGGAAATCTTTTGCTTGCTGATGTTGGGGAGTGTTCCAGGCCTGCAGCGGTCGGTTGTGAAACCAAATCGCTGCAAATGGCATGGTCTTGACGATGGGGCAGCAATTGGCACTGACTGCCGATATTTAAATGTTGCAGTTCGTACACGCGGCAGCATCAGAGAGAGGCGTACATGTCTGGAGATATGTGCCCAGAGGAGTTTGGTTTCTGTTGGGGGTTTGAAACTCGTCTGCCGTCTTAAGGTCAGCTCTAAAATGCATCCACGAGTGGCACTTCGGTGTCGTTCGAGTTGACCGTTTCCGTCCGATGGAATGAGACGCTTGAAACAGGTGTGGGGCTGCTGGGCTGTGCCGAAAACGCAGGGTCTGGAGTTGGGGCTGTTGTGGAATTGGGCGGCATCACCTGCTGAAACTCAAATTGAGTGCCTGCGGGAGCAGTTGTTTCCATCGGTTCCGGCGAGAAAACTGCGGACGGACCTGGTGAGGTCATGCTGTTCCCAAATGAAGCCGATTGCATCGGCATTGAAGGCATCGGTGACGTTGCCTGCTGCCAGCCAAAGGAATTCGCGACAGAATTTGACGAGGGAGTTGAGGTTTGTCCCCAGGCTGGAGCCATTGCCATCTGACTGGCTGGCATCTGTCCGTAAGCGGCGTTGCCATTCATTGCCATTTGATTTGACATAATTTGCATTTGAGCCATTTGCGCGCCGGATGACGGCGGACCGAAGGCTGTTTGCTGCCGTGCGATCGCATATGGGTGAACGCCTCGAGCCATCGCAGTTGCGGCCATTGGGTTCTCTGCACCTACCTGCTGGGACGCTGATGCAATGCGGGAGTGTACTTCTGGTTGATTCCAGTCTGCCTGAAGCGAATCTTGATAGAACTCCACTGCTTTGTCTGTCTGGCCGATTTCGTCATAGTACTGTCCCATGTGCGCCAAAGCGGTTGCGTGATTCGGGTTCACGTCCAGTGCCTGCTGGAGCGACTGAGCTGCCGCCTGCGGGTTGCCCAATTCGCGTTGCAGCCAGGCAAGTTCCACATGAGATTCTGCAAGATATGGCTGACTACCCGACCATGTTGTCATCATCGACTGTGCCTCCTGGGTTCTGCCCTGAGCAAGCATTAACTCAGCGAGGCCGTGATACGACGGTTGATGGGATGGAGCAATCGTCAGCGCTTCGCGATAAAAGCGTTCTGCGTTCTGAGCGTCTCCCATTTTCATTCGAGACTTGGCAAGGTTTGCCAGATAGTCGGGGTTGCTCGGATCTACGGACAGCGCATTTTGAAACTCGCCTGCGGCTGCCGCAAAGTTTCCTTTTTCATAGTACGACATGCCAGATGAGTTTGCCATATTGCCACCGACAGTGGCGCAGCCGGAGATTGTGGAGGTACTGGCGATTACAAACAGGCCGTACATGAAATGACGCAGCCTTGATGATGGCATTGCGAGAGCCTTTCAGGTTGTCACGAAAGGTGAAATTTTCGGTGAGGACAGCTGCATGCGGTACCCTCGATCATGGGCGTCGTACGCAGGAGAGATTTATGACGGGAGTTTTGAGAAATGGATGGACGTTTTGGAGATGACTTGAGAGTCACGCAAAGACATCTGCAGTTCCAGTGTTGAGGAGAGGAGCGAAGAATATCGATTGTTCACGGACCGGTGCAACGTCGATTCCGTAGCGGCACATGCAGGCTGAGGCAATTCGGCAGGTTGTTCGGCAATCATTGCCGATGCTCAGCAAAACAATGCATTTGGGTTGCAAAAACAGCCGATTGGGATCCCAAAACTCTTCAGTTTAAGATGACATTTGGCGATCCGGGCTGGCGACACTGGTTTCTGACTCGGAATTCCCTTTGAGAATTCCTTCCTTAAGTCACCCTGGGGCCCTGTCATTGCTGGCGGTTTGCAACGGCTTTGGCCAATGAGCAATAAATCTCTCGTGAATGTTCATCCCGTTGTCGATAATGGTTCGATTGCGAGCCCGGAAGGGTTGGGATTTTCGTTTGGGTCTGGCATCACTGGTAAAACCTGTTGCTGAGGCTGAAAATTGTTCCTGATCGCTTTGCAAGCTCCTTTACAAGCCGGAATAGACTTCGCTATACTCCCCGGCTCTTTCTTCGGAAAATGTATACATAGGTTCATATCGCGAGCTGTCCCCTGCGGGCGGTCAATGTCGCGGAGATAAAAAAATGCCAAAGCAGAAGACTCACAAGGGAATGAAACGCCGTTTCAAGATTACGGCGTCTGGAAAAGCGACACACCGAAAGTCGTCTCGCGGTCACCTGCTTAGCCATAAAAGTGCAAAGCGTAAGCGTAATCTGAGAAATGGCGGTTTGGTTTGCGGTGCTGAAGCCAAATTGTTGATTGATGCTCTGCGTCCAGGTGCGTAGTCGCAGGTTATGCCTGTAGGATTCTGATGGCCTGGGTGGCGGTCAGTCTGTAATTCATTCCTTTAGTCGTTCAGTTGTTTGCTCTGAAGGTTCGGTTCCATGCGTGTTCGTCTCGGAAAAGCTCGTCACCGTTCAAAGAAGCGCCTCTTCAAGGAAGCGCGTGGTAATGTAGGTGGACGCAGCAAGTTGTTGCGAACAGTCAAGGAAACACTGGTCCGTGCAAGAGCATTTGCGACTCGCGACCGTCGCGTTCGAAAGCGGGAATTTCGCGCATTGTGGATCACTCGAATTACTGCTGCAGTTCGCCAGCGTGGAATGAACTATTCTTCATTCATGCATGGTTTGTCGTTGGCAAAGGTTGAGTTGAACCGTAAGCAACTGAGCGAGATTGCGATTGCGAACCCAGAGATTTTCAGCGAGATTGTTGAGATCTCAAAGAAGGCTCGCGCGGCAGTTGCCTGATTGAAGTCGTGAAAAATTTGAATTCATAATCGGGCGAGTCCTCTCAATGCAGGACTCGCCCGATTTCGTTGGTAGTTTGATTTTTCGGGAAGATCGGTGATGGACATCCTGAACGCATTCAACGAATTTGAATCGGCGGCAATGCAGGCGATTTCGTTGGCCGACAGTGTTGAGTTGCTTGAAAAGGTTCGCATTGAGTTTTTGGGACAGAAGAACGGTCGAGTGAAAGACCTCCAAAAGCTGGTTGGTACCGCAACGCCGGAGCAGAAGCCTGCCGTTGGGAAACGCTTCAACGAAGTGCGAATGTCGGTCACTGCAGAATTGGATGCTAAAACCGCAGCGCTTAAGTCGCAGGCGGAAAAGAAGGCCTCTGATTTTGATGTGACTCTTCCAGGCGAGAGGCCACGAATTGGGCAGTTGCATCCTATAACACGAGTGATTTCGGAATTTCGTGAGTTGATGGGGCGATTCGGGTTTACCGTTGTCGATGGTCCGGAGATTGAGGATGAACGTCACAACTTTGAGGCACTGAATATCCCGGAAGATCACCCGGCCCGTGATCCACTGGATAACTTTTACGTCGCGTGTGCGTCGACTGTGGCTGGCGGTCCTGTCCTTTTGCGAAGTCAGACATCAACAGTTCAGATTCGCACGATGGAGACGACCAAACCGCCCATTCGAATCGTCTCGCTTGGCCGTGTTTATCGTCCGGATACCATTGATGCTACGCACTCCTGTATGTTTCATCAAATGGAAGGTTTGATGGTGGATCGCCATGTCACGATGGCGCAATTGAAGACGGTTTTGAGTCTGTTTGCTCGTAGCTTTCTTGGTCCAGATGTGGAGATTCGATTCCGACCATCCTTCTTCCCCTTTACGGAGCCTTCGGTGGAAGTGGACATGAAATGGGGCAATAGCTGGATGGAAATTGGTGGTGCCGGAATGATCGATCCGAATGTTTTTGCTGCCGTAGGATATGACCCGGAGGAGTACACGGGCTTTGCGTTTGGTCTGGGAATCGAACGATTCTGCATGAAACATTACGGTGTTGATGATATCCGTCGTTTCTACGAGAACGACATGCGATTTCTCTCACAGTTCTGATTTCGTGATGAACCTGTAAACCGGCGTCATCTTGGCTGCGCCTTGTTATGGCGGGCGATTGCGATCTGTTTAAGGCCGCCCCAATCGCTCGGTTAAGGCTTCGGTAAGTGGCCTGGAATCAGTCGCCAGATGGTCCGAAGGGCGCTGCGCACTTTCAGTTCACGCTCCCTTCTCTGAGCCAACACTCCTCGTTTCATTGTTGACGAAGCACCGGGCCGTGTGCTGGTCAGCGTTTGTAAATTCGATGGGCGTGATTGCATTCATCGAACGTCTGTCTGAATCATTCGATCAGCGAACAGGCCTGCTATTCTTCAGGCATCAGCTGAATATGTCCGCTGCAATGCTTGCAGACGACTTTGCAGCCCATGTACTTCGGAGCCGCACGAAGTTCGCTGCTGCAATGTGGGCAGGGAGTATAGAAGGCCATGATTTCGACTGCAGTGTTGTAGCTGAACGGTTTGTGGCAGTGCTTGCACTGAACCTTCATGCCCTTGTACTTGGTGTGGATGCGCAGCTCTTCCTGGCATCCAGGGCACAGGACATAATGACCTTTAGGTTTGGCTGCGGCGATCACAGCAATCTCCGGAAGCGGATTGAACTGAGGGATCTCTACGCTGTCTTCTGTTAACTCATTATTCAGCAGCGCTCGACAATTTCGACAGTGGACGACTCGTGGCGGCATATCGTCGCCGCACTGAGGACAAGGGCCTCCTGGCCATGCACCGTTCATAGGAACAGCCTTATTGATCCGTGTTTCACTGAGTCAGCCAGAACCCTGACTAGGTCTGGTCACGAGTCGCGAGTTTATCGTTCTGCACTGGGAAATGTCACCAGGATTTCTTCTGTTTTGCCGTTACAACAATTGATAGTCCTGCTTCTATCGAAAATTGTGCGGAGGTGAATGGGGCCTATTTGGCACTCGCAAGTTTCAGTCCCGCCGGCCGATCAGGTCAAGTGGCAGCACTTTGTCCCGCTTTATCTCCAATCGAGCGCAGGTGATTCCAGGTAAAAAGTCCTGAATCGTGAGTATCTGACCATCGGATACGCAGGGCGTAGTTCCCGCAGAGTGAAATTTCAAGCAGACCAAGATCGACAGGAACGGATTCTGGATCCAGTAATTGCTTGCCCGAGAACTCGTCGACGCAAACCGCACAGCGGCAGTTCTGGCGAACGGTTCGAAATGGAAGTCGAGCAATGTCTGTTTCAGTCCAGATCAGTTCGAGTATTCGATCTTCCTTGTGGACTTTGATGTTCTTTGGAGACTGCATAACGGGTTACTCAATTTCTTCAGGGTCGGATTCGTCGGAGTCAATATCAGATGCGATGTGGAGCACGTATGCCTCAAGCAGCATTTCGACGAAATCATCGAGAGAGTCTGCGATTGATTCGAACTCAACCGCATAGTGGCGAAACTGCAGGACGCCCTCGTGCTCACCATCAGTATCAACGCAGTAATAGTCTCCATCACCTGTTTCGCCAATGACCAGGAGCTGATCTGGCCAACGGAATTCCTGACCTTCGGGATCGAGAATAGAGCCGCGCCGTACTTCCTGATTGATTTCAAGAATCTCTTCGGAACGAGCGAGAAACTCGACATCGGCAACGCAGCCTTCTGAGTCGCTTCCATCGTCAGCTCGTCGAGCAGATGCAAGAGACGAAGGGTACGATTTCAGCCGCTCGAGGTAGTCAATCGGTAGTGGTGCATCACAGAGCTGTTCGAGTTCCCGCTGTATTTGTGGGTTCATGGATGATGAGAGAATCGAAGCATAAGTCGATCTCCAAAAGTGGATGTATCGAAGCAAGCCATCAAGTGCATCGTGCAAGCAGTCATCAGGGGACTCTCCAGCGGCGACTTTGCTCGGACTTCAGTCTTGATTGCATTCTGAGAGACTAAAGAGTTTTTGCCGCTAATCCTTACCGTCGTGTTTGACCTCTTCCCAATACTCTTCGAACTTGAAGTCCGGGCTGTTGTCCGCATCATGACACTTTCCACAAATCTGATCGCGTGCCTGGTCGAGTGTTACCTTAACCTCCTTGATGGCCGCGGCTGTATCGTCGGATTCAATCAGTTCGATATGCCGACTGCCTGGACCATGGCAGTTCTCACATTGGTTGCCTGACAGCAAGGCCTGCAGGAGTTTCTCGGAATCATCTGCTGCAAATTCTTCATTCACAAAGCCGCCGCGAAATCGAACATATTGCTCGGGTTCCCAGCCAGTTACGTGACAAGAAAGGCACTCGGGGTCAAAGGTCCGCAATACGCCGTGAAGTCTTTCAAAGCCGTGTCGCTTGTTTGCAGGATCAAGGCTTTCAAACGCATGAGCATGGGGAGTCTTTTCCCAGATTTTCATTGCAGTGGTATGGCACTCGCCGCATTTTGAGGCACCGACAAACGCTGCGCCGGAGGGATGTTCGACAGTCCCATCGGCGACGACAATCTGAGCGTCTCTGAGTCTGTCCTGATAAGTCCTCATCAGCTCCGTCATCTTTGCGGATTCGTCAAAGTAGGCCCCGGACAGGGTAACGAGTTCGTACCGGACCGGTTCCGTGGCGTTGTCCGGATAAAGGCCTATGACGCCAGCTGTTTTACCCTTCTCGCCAACTCGTAACAATCGCACAGGTCCTATCATTTCAGGCTTGAGGTCTCCGTCACGGCCATCAGCGGCCACGATAATGTCAAGCTCGGGGAAATCCTTTGCCTGCTGGCGAATTTCGGCATCGGTTGATTGAGACAACAGGATTCGAAAATCAACATTGGCCTCTTTGAATTGCTGCATAACGGTACGAAGTGCCTCCGTTGGGTCCGACCATTGCAAGTCTGCAGTCGCCGCTTCCTCGGGCGTTCGATCGGGAATGACGTCGCGGCGAATCGTTTCGCTCATGACACAGGTGATGCCGACCTTATAGCCGTCCTGTTCCACGATATTGAACGGCAGTGGCGTCCCAAGTTCTTTTGAGCCGAAGAATGTCAGGTTCGCGCCAAGGAAATTCAATGGTGTGTCGCCATCGGTCAGATGCTGCGACAGCAAATATCCCGGTTCCAGTCGGAGTTCCTCGGGGCCCAATCCCAGTGCGACGTATTTGAGTTCTCTCAGTGCCTCAAGCGTTGTTTCAAACTTCAACTGTGCTTGCGGCCCAGTGCGGCGAGAAATCCCGCCGACATCAATGCCGCGAACCTGCCATCCCAACGAATTAATCTTTTCGAAGAGACCGGCACGGCGCGACATGCCGCCGAGTTGATTTCCAGTACAGCCACAGGGCTCGAAGTAACCGTGCTGCTCTCCCGTTGCGACAATCACCAGTTTAGGAGCAGGCCAGGTTGGGAATCTTAATGGTGAAATCGGCGGCTCGGTCTTGTCCGTTTTCGCCAAGGCTGGCGCATTTTCTGAGCCAGGTATTGGGATTGCGGCAGGCACCGTGACCGGGCCGGGCGAATCCGGAGCCTCTGCCGGTTTCGGAAGCGGCATCCAGATCAACGAGGCTGCAAGGAAAATCAATCCCAGAAAGCTTAGAACCACAAATGTCGAATTACGCATGCAGAAATCGCCTTGGTGCCAAACAACCGCGGAGTCAGAACACCTGCCGGAAAAGCAAAACAATAGCCTTTTAGGGGCCTTTCGAGAACCCCAAAAAGGCGTAAGCGATTTCCCAGGAACATGTTAGTTCGAGTAGAGCAGGACGTTGAAATGAATGCCTTCGCCCGAGGAGTGGTTTGTTGACAGCTTGATAAAACCGGGTGCTGAGGCAACTTTCTGGACATGCGGTTTCCCGGGCGGGACCGCAATTTTCAGCAGGTATCGATGAACAGTTCCAGACGGAGCGCCAATTTCTTCGATCGAGGCTTTGATGAACGATGGCTCAGCCGAGGTCTCGGTAATCCGGAATGGTTCGGACATGTCTTTTTCGTCAACGATCAGCAACATCCTGGCTTCTCGTCCCTCAGAAGCCGGGAACGAACCGAGTTGCAGGATCAACTTGTCCTGATCGAACGAAGTCCCTGCCATTTGCTGAATGCGAAGCACGCCTTGTTTTTTTGCAAAGACCGTCACATTAATCAGCGCTTCCTGTTGGGTAATTTGGATCTGGATCTCTTCTTCAAAAATTCCCGCCGGGATGTCATCTGCGACCTCAATATCCAGACTGAAACCGCTGAGAAAACTATTAAGAGCTTTTGTATCAACCGACAACGGAGATGGCGTGATCTTTACCTTTCCGGATGGACTGTGGATGGAAACGATATCGATTTCAGGGTACATCTTTGAACCCAGAGTTGCCTTAATCTTCCCCGGCTGCTCCGCATACACGTTGCCGACGTTCCAGATTGAAGGCAGTAGCTCAAAGGGCATTTCGATAGCCCCTTCTACAGCAAATTTGAGAACCAGGTTCTCTGGGTCATTAGTGAAAACGTCTCCGCCATGTCGGAAACCACGATCGGCAACTTCTCCGCCCTTCCAATTCATGATCAGCTTGACGGACTCGCCCGGCTTCACGATTGCATGATTGTCTGTATTGTCTTCATCGTCTCCAAAGCCAAATTTTGTGCATTTGCAGGTTGTGTTGCCAGCCTTCAATTCAAGGTCGGCGTCGCCATTGTTGCGAATCACAAATTCGTGCGACTTATTGCTTCTCACCTGCATCCGTCCAAATGCAAAAGTCATTTCGTCGGCCACCACTTTTGGCCACGGACCTGACTTTGACGCAATTGGCAAATCAGAAACCTGTTCTTTCTTAATCAAATCAGCGGCCAGTTTTCCCTGGTTCGCCGCTGTTTCGATGTTAGTAAGAATTTGATTTTCTTCTGATTGATCTGCACCACCATTTGCGAAAACGAAATAGGCAGCCGCACCAGCCGCTGCCAGTAGTCCAGTGATGAGAAGTGATTTCGACATGTCAATCTCCCGCACAGCGCGGCTTTGAGTTTTTGGGTCTTGATTTTTGAAAAGCACGAGCAGGACTCTGCAGAGTCCCTCAATTTATGGATTGCTCATTTCACGAGCCTGGTTCAGCAGTTGCATCTGCTGTTCACTTAAATACTGATCCTGATGTCCCCATTGATGATTAATCTCATTCAGTTCCAACGCTCTGTCTGAGGCAGATTGAATCTGTTGGCCCCACTGTCCGATTGTATCAGCGTCCGCCAAATACAGATCGATCAGCTCTATCCAGTGTTCCAGTGAAGATGGATACATCTGCACCACTCGCTGCTGTTCGATGATCGCTTCTTTTCGCATGCCCGAATCCTGCTGAAGTCGGGCTGCTGTCGCCAAACAATCCGCTTTGGTACGGAACGCATAACTGCTGCGGCGGTCTGCAGAAATCAACATATTACAGGCTTCGATTGCATTCGGTATCAATTGGTTGATTTTTGACGCGACTTCCGCTTCATCTGGGCTGCCCGATTCATCAGATTCCCTCTGAAGAGACTGCAAGCTTTCGAGTTCCTTCAGCCTATACGTTTCCAATTCTGCAATACGTTGGCGCGGGATTACGGCGAGTGGATCTGATTCGGCCGCTTTGGAATAGCTTTCTAACGCCGCTCTTGGGTTGCGCTGCCGGTTCAACATATCTTCTGCCAGCAGAAGTTGACGTTCCATGGATGACACCGGGACCAATCCAAATTTTAATACGACGATTGCAACTCCAAGGCAAAGAAATGAGTGGCTCAGCGGGATCAATTTTCTTGAAAGTTTCGCCGTGGCTGTTCCAGAAACTGGTTCGGTTTTTGATGTTCCCAGTGTTGCGCAAACCAACAGAAGGAGCATCACCGCTGGCATTTCAAATCCACCAGCCGCCAGCAGATTGACCATCATGGCAACGGTCGCCGCTAGTCCGGATGTTCGATCCAGCCGCATGCATTGACCGGAGCTTTGGGCCATGAGAAGCACTACGCCTGCAAGCAGCAGGAGCCGATTCACAAAATCCTCTGTGAATGGCTGGCCATTAATCCATTCCCATCCGAAATGAATGGCGAAGCCCAGCAATAATCCCCGAATGATGATCCTGTTAGGTTTCTTCCGGATCGGTTCATCTGGCGTTGAGTCCGCCAAATCGGAATCTGTCGCGATCAAACTCCTGAGTGTCGATAAGATCAAGATTGTCAGACCAACTAACCCGATAATTCCGCCAGCAGACCAGGATTCAAGAACGAAGTTGTGCGGGTCTCGAATCTCTTCGCTGGACTCATCGGCCTTGTGTTGCAGGTACAGCTGTCGAAAATTGCCTGGCCCCGCACCGGTAAGCGGATGTTGCTCGAGCATTTTCAGAGTACCGGACCAGTAGAGAAGTCGAAACTGCAGTGAGCGTGGTGATTCCAGGATAACTTCCTTGTCGAGTGCGCCGGAAAATACCGCTAAGCCGACGATCCCACTAACACCAGCTGCGCCGAAGACACCCCAGCGAAGAAGCTTTAATCCGGCCGAAGTTCGACTGCGAACAATCGTCAGGATGATGATTCCTGCGGCTGCACCAGCCCAGGCCGACCGACTTTTTGTCAAAATCAGGCAATACGCAACCAGGACAATCTGCAGCATTGAAATTGCAACGCTGAACATCGTCATGCGTGGGTTAGACATCCGTCCAAAACTGAGTTGTCCAACCATCAGAACCAGAGCTGTTGCAAGTACGCCGGCCAGGGTGTTTGCCAAAGAGAATGTTGCGAATGGCTCTGAACTGGACAGCAACCGGTTTTCCCACAGAATGCGATTTGCACCGTCGAGCGGTATGCCTTCCTTTTGCAGTTCGGAAATAATTTCCGTTGCCCGCATTAATCCAGCGCCGCCAGAGCGGGCCATCTCATGGTCAAGCTCTGTGCGTTGCGCGAGGTACCAGGCCGATTGTTCCGGGTAAAAAACATGGTGCTGCCAGATGCCATAGGCAGCAAGGCCGACAGCGATCGCCACGATTACCTGAAAGGTTTGTTCGGTCTGTCGTCGAGCCATTGACAAAGACCGGAACAGCCGCAGCGCGATGAGAAGCCCCAGCCATTCAAAAGTCAGATTCAACGCAGATCGACGGTCACCACCCTCCCTGAATACCACGATTGTTCCGACTACGTGTCCGATCGCAATCAACAGGACGCCAACGTCGAGCAAGCCGAAAGGTGCCAGAAGCGACTCCGGATCTTTGTCATGCTTTGATGCCCGCCAGCATCGGAGACCATGGAGCATGCCGAGTATTGACCACATGATCACAAGGTGCAGTCCTGAGCCATTGACTGCATCTTCGACTGGCCACAGAAAGGCAGTCGTCAGAAGGGCAAAGGCCAGCATGGTCAGAGAAAGGTGCATCAGGCGATCTTCAGTGGGCTCTGGTCTGTTCAAGTAATCTTCATGCATTCAGCTGTGATTGGCGGGGCCGGTGACGGCAGCCACTTTGTCCATCGAATCGTTTACTCCAGAGTCCATTGCTTTCGCACGAAGGACTCTTGCTTCTGCAAGTGATTCCTGCATTTCGTTGACTGATCGTCGGCCAACTGTTTCAAGAATTGCAATGATGGCCAGAACACAAAATATCAGCGCCAGAACAAGGGCAGCCCCGGTCCAATCCTGAACCTTGTAGAGCAACAGTCCGCCAAGTCCTGTCATTGCAGTTGTCAGGTGAATTGTCAGGACAGCGTGGGCAGGCTTTAGTCCCAATTCGACAAGCCGGTGCGAAAAATGGCTTTTGTCTCCATGAAATGGACTTCGACCCTGGCTCAATCGGATAAAGATAACCGTGCAGAAATCATAAAGTGGCACGGCCATGACACAAATCGGTGCAAGCATCACGTGTCGACTGCCAGTGCTCTCATAAAATGTACCAGTCACTGTTAACGTCGCCAGCAGGAAACCGATCAGATTGCTGCCGCAGTCGCCCATGAAGATTGACGCCGGAGGGCGGTTCCAAAACAAGAAGCCAGCAAGTGCGCCACACAGCAGTATGAGCGGCAAGGCAACTGACATCGTCGGTGACTTTACCATGAAGAGCAGAATCGCTGCGAACAACGACGAGGCAATCAGACCAATGCCGGCGGATAGTGCATCCATGTTGTCAAGGAAATTCATGGCATTGGTAAGAACAAGGATCCACAACACTGTTGCCGCAAATCCAAACCACGGCTGACTAACGAAGACCGTTGCCCTGACTCCAGCCAGCACCACTCCAAACGCAACAGCCAATTGCAGCCCCAGGCGGAATTTCCACGACAGATTCCAGCGGTCATCCGCCAGCCCCGTTAAAAACAACACGACGGCGCCAACGAATATCGCGGCGAACTGAGTCAACCGGTGAGACGCTCCAGTTATCTCTTCGACAATTTCATCAATCACCAGCCATTGTCCGCGTTTGCAGAAGATGCACGCCGCGAAGACAGCAATTGTCGGTATCAGCACACCAAGGAAAATGGCAATCCCGCCTCCTCGCGGTGTCGGCTGCACATGGACTTTGCGATGTCCAGGAAGGTCGATCAGTCCCAATGTTGGGGCGGCCCATCGGATCAAGGGAGTCAATGCGCACGCGAAAACGGCAGCCGTTAGAAATCCGGCAATTAAAAACTCCAGCATCATCGGGCCTTCGTACTCAGGGCTGAATAGCACATGTCGCGTGTTGTACGTCGAAAAGGCCGCAAAGGCACAATAGAAAGTGCAAAACAGACTGCTCCGTCGTAAGTGAATCGCCTCCGATGTGGTGGTCGCAAAAAACGGCACTGAGCTGCCAATTACGACAAAGCCATCTTCGGGCGGTCTAAGCAGGCATTTTCAGGCGACGTTTTTACAACGCATTGGGGATGAAGTTAGGGTTCAATCTGTAGAAAGTGCAAACCTGCAGGGATTCGCTGTGTCGTTTTGTGAGGTTTTTGAGCAATGTTCCGTCATTGCTTGTAGATTTGGCAGCTGAAAGAAATTCACTGGTCCGCTGTCGTGTCAATTTAAAAGCTTTGTGTGATTGGACTTACGAATAATATTTTTGCGATGCCAATATTTGGCGCGACAGTTGCGAATTACCAGAATCAGTTCGACAACAATCAGGCCAAGTGCCTGTCTCATTCAAGAGGGAGCTAGAGCGATGCGAATCCAAATGACACCTAAGACTGTCCGAAGAATCCTGTCTGCTGATGGTTATCTGGACCTCGGAATGCCAGAGCGGGCGGTGGAAGAGCTTGATAAGATCGAAGATGCGGGTCCCCTGGAAGGGCCAGTTCAACTTCTGCACGGAATTGCCTTGAAGCAGACCAATAATCACCGTGAGGCCATTACTCATCTTGAAAAGGCAGCCAGAATCATGCCTTCTCCGATTCGTCGTTTTGCCTGGCGTGAACTTGTTGAAGCGTACCGAGCCGTAGGAAGCGAAGATTTGGCGAACATGGCTCAAAAGTTGGGTGGCGACGGAGAATTTCAGCTGAAGATCGCCCTGCCCTTCGCCCAAATGACATTAAACATCCCAACTTCACAAAAATCGGCCTGATTCATTCTGTCACTCAGCGTTGCGAACTCCCTGACAGTGCGAATTTCGTTCATGGGCTCCGTCGATTCATTTCGGCGGAGCCCTTTCGCGTTTCGGCATGAAAGGTCCATTTTTGCGGCCTGAACTCCGGGTCTGCCGCAGAAGGATGTGCAGACTGTTGACGGGAATTCGCTTTCGCGAACTGGTGATACGAAAGGCCTATCCCAAACTGATCTGTTTTCCGTATTCTTCTCCCCAGGCCACATTTCGCGCCGGATCGGCAGTGTCCGAGGCGCGAGTGAAGTTGCGAGTATGTCAGGCAGGGATCGCCTGGCAGCGTCGCTGATCGGCCTAAGGAACGGAGTCATACGGGCCATGATACGAAGACGAGTGTTTCTTTCCTCTCTGCTGGGCAGCAGCGTCGTCACCGCGCTTGTCGGTTGTCGAAACAAGCAGCGTGCCCATGTGTTGAAGAGTAATGACAAGGACATGGTCGGAAGTCATGTCGCTGGTGCTGAAACATGGAAACCGCTCATTGGCGAATCCGTTGGCCGATTATTGGGCCGATCCTGCTCCACCGTGCAGCAGGCGTCGCATTCCACGATTGATGGAAGCGGCATGGGAGTCCGCACTGTATGTTTCGTCGGAGTCGAAAATGCCAGCGCGGAAGCGATTGGTGACTTCAAAGAACAGATTTACGAACACATCGATTCACTGATCTCCCAGGATCCGCATTTCAGAGTCATCAGCCGTCGTTATGTGGAAGCCGCAATGGGTGAATGCCGCTGCACCGCTCAATCGTTACTGCTTCCGGCAAAGCAGCGAGAGCTTCAAGCGACAATGGAGCGTGCTGATCAACCATTCGACTATCTGCTTTTTGCACGCATTACGTCTGGCACAACCAACAGCAACGGTGACTATCAGCGCGACTATACTCTGACGCTGGAGTTGCTTGATATTCACACGGGTGAATCACTGAAGGACTTTGCTGAGTTAAGGAAGGGTTACCACAAAAGCTTCTTCGGGAAGCTGAGGCACTACGGGGATGATGACTAAACCCATCGCTAAATCTTCTCGCGTGGAATGCTCAGGGTGATCTGGCAACCCAGGCTGAAATTCTTACTCAGAACTTCTGAACCATGGACGATCTGAACTGCAATTCTATGCAGTTTCTTCGGCGGTTGCGGCAAATCGCAATGGCCGCGATGGCGATCGCTTCGTGGTTGTGTGCCGGTTGTCAAACCTGGCAGAAGTCTCATGAAACCGCCGTCGCGCATTTCAGCGCGGGAAACCTGGAAGCATCGCGTTCGTCACTGGCCGAGTCTCAAAAAACACTTCGTTCGGAAAAGGAACTCCTGGAACTGGATCTGGCAGTTCTGGATCTGGCAAGTGGTGATGTTCGACAGGCGGAGGGACGATTCCGCGAATTACGATTGAAGTTAGATCATCTGACGCAAACCGACATTACAGAGCGGGCGTCTTCGATCATGACGGACAGCCGTGCTGTCGCATACGCGGGACGAGATTTTGAGCGTCGCATGGTGCTCAACATGGCGTTGCTGTCGAGTATTCTGGGTGATGGACAGGATTCGTTTGCCTATTCACTTCAGGTCACCGAAGCGGCAACGGCTCGCCGAGAAGCCATTGCCGCCGCATCCGGGAAGAGTTCGGCGACCGGCGAGAACACCGGCATCGCTACTGCTGAAGTTGACAGCAATGCTGTAAAAACCGCGAGTTATTCTGCCGGCATGGCAGCATCTCAGATTCCAGCATCTTCCCTTGATGAACCGCTCGCGCTAAGTTCCTACCTTGCAGCGTCAGTGCAGTCTGAAACTCCTTCGAGGAGTCAGGAAACGGAGCAGGCTCTGGCTGATATTGGTTATTGGAATCCTGCTTTTCGTCGGCGTGAAGAAGCCTTGTCTACCGGTGAAATGGGAACCAGGTCAGCACAAGGGAATGGCACACTGCATGTGATCTCGCTTATCGGTCGTGCGCCGCGATGGGTGCCGGAATCTGCAGAACCGACATCAACGGCTCTGTTGATCGCCGATCGAATTATCAGTGCCACTGGCAAGCACACGCTGCCGCCAACAATTTCTTCAGTCAAGATCGCTCGTCCGGAACCCAGCGCAAGTTCATTGCCCATTGGCAGCCTGAAGTGCGAAGTGCGTCTGGCTGAGGCGAGTAGTGGTGTGCCTGTTCTTCCGCTCACGTTTTCAACGATTGTTGATCTTGATGATGTGGCGATGACTTCTTACCGCGAACATCGCGACGAAGAGATTGGCGCCGCTATCGCAAGGCGAGTTGTGAAGAAAGGAGCTGTGTATGTTTTGAAGGAAACTCAGAACATTCACAGAAATTCTCTGATTGACCTGGGTGTCAATATCGCGGGCGTTGCATGGGAAGCCCTTGAGAAGCCAGACACGCGATCCTGGCGAATGTTGCCATCGCGTATTGATGTCGCTCGAATGGAACTGCCTGCAGGCGAATGGGTCACCACAATGAATATTGCCGGCGGCAGTCATGCGAGCAGAACGCCGGGGATTCCGGTTCAAATTGAGGATGGTCGGAATACCTACGTTCTGTGCATCATTCCTGAACGAGAATTCTCCGGCCATATCCTTGTTGGCGGAGCTGATGTCGCACGGATTGCGGTGAATCAGGAATAGAGCTGGCCGGAACCGAAACGCCTTATTCGGACTTGAGACACAATCGCATAGAACCTGAATTCAATCACTCAGGAACATACCAGTTCAATTCTTAGGTTCTGCGGCTCGGTTTTCTGCTTTGGTTCGAATGGCTGCTTTGCTTGAGCACGGCGGAGTCGTTCCGGCCATTCAAAAGTCGGCGCCGTTGATGGATCATAACCCTTGAGATGATCTTTCAGGCGAGTCGCCGGTTTGGAATATCGAAGCTCTGTATCGCCAAAGACTTCTCGACAGAACTCGGCAAGTTCCGGGTCATATGCGATGAGCTCTTCTCGAGTATTGACGTGGTTATGGTCGTGGTCATCTTCGCGATTGTTGTCAAACCAGGACTGCACGCCTTCCGCGAAATACTCGTGGTGGTTGACTGATGCGTACTTGCCTTTCCAGAGTCCGGCAGACATCGCTTTTTGATATGACGCCTTCAGGCGTATGTCAAACGTCGGGTCGACAGTGATCATTCCTCTCAGATGAATATTGTGAGCGAATTCATGAATCAGGATGCATTCGGCTGCGTACGGATCGCCCGGGTAGGCCAGGAGGTTTTCTTCACCGCAAGAGCAGTAGGGATCCGTTTCGGATCCTCCCATTCCACGCGCCCTCGCGTCCCAGAAATCTCTCGCGCTGACTCCTTTTGCCTGCTGTCCATCCAGGGCAGGTGCACCGAGCCATTTCCATTCCGGCAGATCTGTAGTGAATTCATTTGAGCCAATGATGGCCATTCGAGAACCGCTTTTGATCATTGCCTCTTGTACGTCCGGTCGTTTGGCCAGCATCAGGTTGACCAGATGGGCGGCTTCAACAAGTGCATAGTCATTTACAGCGGCCGACGAAACGATTGGATATCCATTGGCACTAATGTACCTGGTATAGAATGGATCGGCATGAAGCGTTGCGGGAGGTTCTGTAACGGCTTTGACATGATCATCCGCCGAGACTCCCTGGAGCATCAAAAGCGAAAGTGCAAGTAACGCACAACCACTGCAAAACTTCGGCGTCATAAATACGACCCACCTGAACACGACCAGCGCGATACGAAAAAAAAGGCTCAACCGTGATTCTCGGTTGAGCCTGAAGATTTTTCCAGGTTGTCAAGTGCGTTTCAGCCACCGCTGATCGAACCACTCACCACGAACTTCAATACATCCTCTCGTCCCTTCAGCTTTACAATCATTTCTTCGCTGAATTTCCCTGACGTATTGGGAGCTGTGAACTGCATCTCCACGATCTGCAATTTATTTTCCTTGTCGCTCATCTTGACTTCGAAGCAGTCTTCCATCTTCTGGCAATCAACATCTTCGATCAGGAACGGTTTGTTCCCCTGAACAACAACTTTAACAATCGTGGTCTGACCAGGTCGTAGTGCGCGAATTGCAATGTTTGGATTTGAGATGGTAATGTCAGGAACAACATTCGCTTCGACAATCAATGGGACATTAGGATTCGCGGCGTCGTCGGTAATCAGAGTGATGATATCCCGGATCCTGCCTGGCTTCGTGTCGGCCGCCAGATTCATTTCCAGCACGTAGGAGACATTGCCACCGCCGCGAGATGTCTCTTTGAGCAATGCGGTGAGTTCTTTGCTGGCAATCTTGATGTCATTGATTTTCCAGTCAGCTCGACCAGCATAGGCGATACGAACACTGGTTTTTCCACCGGTCAGATAATCCAGTTTCCCGAAGTCGATCTTGCCCGGCTCGAAGACAACGTCTGTTCGAATGTAGGCAGATATCGGGATTCGAACTTCCGCAAATTGTGGTGCGTCAAAATAAATCGACAGCGAAGTGTCGCGCTGATGCTTGAATGAGCGAGTATTCATTCGGACTTCCAGAGAAGTCTTCTCGCCAGGTTGCAGCAATGTTTTTCCAGGCTGCCCGGCCTCAGCGCAACGACATCCCGTTGAAATGCTGGAAATGTGAATTGTTGCGCCAGTGGTGTTTTCGATCGACACCACTTTCACGGCTTCGGAGCCAGCTGCAATGACACCGAAATCGAGCTTCTTTGTGTCCACCATCGCATCCGCCCAGCTAACCTGAGCGACTGCTGAAGCAGCGGACGAAGCCATGACGATGATTGCTATTCCACAGCGACAAATGTTCCCCAACATTTTTCTGCACCTGCTCAAGAAGCGTTCCAGATCGAAGTGCCCGGGATATCCATTCCCCTATCCTTCGCAAAGCCAGCGGAAATCCCCATTTCCTCTGCCATGATCGCATGACATTGCATTCCGACAATCCGTCGGCCGCATTTCAGACGACAATTCTCACGGACACCTGCAAACAATCAACGGCATTCCAGGTTCGGGAACTTCGTTGCGTAAACGGTGAACACTTGTTTTTCGGCGAATATTCGCCTGCCGCACGATCGGCGAAGAACGACCGGTAACATTAGGGGGCGACACTGATTGTGTCAATCCGCATATTTTTCCTTCGTACGCGCTGATTCGGCAGAATATGCCGACATCCAATGTCCTAAGCGTCCCCATCAGGCCCGGGAAGTGACCAGGAGTGGTTACCTGTACGGGTGTTTTTTAGGGCATAGAAACAATCGAGCAGCTCAAGCCACCAGCCGCTGGCACATAGGAGTGGTTTGCGTAGTCCATCACCATGCGATCCGCGTTAAACCGCCATCCGAGCGTTCGAATGGCACGTTTCATTCGCCCGATCCATTCCTGCGGCAGGTCGTCTCGATCCCGATCATAGAACATCGGGATCACCTCATTGGTCAGGACGCGATACAGATCATCTCCATCTCGAGTATCCTGGATGTCCTGGTTCCAGTGTGTTCGTCCTGTGCCGATCGCGAAACCATTTTGACCGTCATAGGCTTCCGCCCACCATCCGTCGAGAACCGAGCAGTTCAACCCACCATTGAGTACAACCTTTTGACCGCTGGTTCCGGAGGCTTCCAATGGTCTGCGGGGATTGTTCAACCAGACGTCAACGCCTTGAACCAGCACACGTCCCATTTCGATGGTGTAGTTTTCCAGGATCAGCACGCGTCCACGAAATGGTTCCTTTCGCGTCAAATGGAATATGTGCTGCAGAATCTGCTTGCCTCGTTCGTCTGCCGGATGTGCTTTCCCCGCAAAGATAAATTGCAGTGGCCGATCGGAGTCAGTGATCAGCTTTGCAAGGAAATCCAGGTCTCTCAGAATCAGGTCTGCGCGTTTATAAGGTGCAAAGCGGCGCGCGAAACCAATCGTCAATGCCTGTGGATCAAACAGTTGTTCCATGTCTGCAATCGTTCGGGCATCTTCACCACGTCGCGTTGCCTGCTCAACCGCATGGCGTCTGGCATAGTTAATGAGTCGGCTCTTCAGTGAGCAATGCACTTCCCACAATTCACCGGGCGTTATGCTTTCGAAACTGCTCCAGACGTCCGGCTCTCCGGTGCGGTGATACCAATCTTCAGGAAGAACGCGGTTGTAGAGAACTCGCATTTGCCCTGCCAGCCAGGTTGGCACATGGACGCCGTTCGTGATGTGACCGATCGGGATTTCTTCGACGCTGCGCCACGGCCACAAACCAGCCCACATTTCACGACTGACTACACCGTGCAGGCTTGAGACGCCGTTGGCAATTCGGCAGAGTTTCAGAGCCAAAACAGTCATGCAGAAAGACTCGCCGCCATTCTGAGGATCAACTCGGCCGAGCCCCATAATTCCCTGAATATTCAGCCCCAGTGCGTCTCCAAGTGGACCGAGATGTTCTTCGATCAGGCCTTGATCGAATCGATCGTGTCCAGCCGGGACAGGAGTATGTGTAGTAAAAGCACAACGAGATGCTGTTTCTCGAAGAGCCTTGTCAAACGGAAGACCATCTTCGTGTATGCGTTGACGAATGACTTCCAGTGGAGCGAATGCCGAATGGCCCTCATTCATATGAATGACGTTCGGAAGTATTCCGATGGCCTTGAGTGCTTTTACTCCGCCGACGCCCAGCAGCAGTTCCTGACGAATTCGCGTACGCTGGTCGCCGCCGTAGAGTCTCGCCGTGAGCTTGCGATCCTCTTCATTATTCAGAGGAATGTCCGTATCCAGCAGGTACAAATCAATTCGACCAACCGCAAGGTGCAGAACGCGAGCGTGGATAGGGCCAGATCGTGTGTCGATGGATATCTTTACTGGGCCATCGCTGTTGCATGCCTCTTTGAGCGGCAGTTCAATTGACTTCAGGCGGGGATACGATTCCTGCTGCCATCCACCAGCATCAATCGCCTGCGTGAAATATCCTTCATGGTAAAACAGTCCGATACCCACGAGCGGCAGTCCGAGATCCGACGCGCTTTTCAGGTGGTCACCGGCGAGAACTCCCAGTCCCCCGGAATAGATCGGAAGGGATTCATGCAGACCAAACTCGGCAGAAAAATATGCGACGGGGCCCTGCCCAAGAATTCCAGCGTGAGTTGACCCCCAGGTTGTCTTGGCTTCCAGATACTCTCGGAATCGGCGATAGGACCAGTGAATTCGGGTTTGCAGAACCGCTTCGCGCGCACGTTCTTCGAGTTTCTCTGGTGGGTATTCGTTGAGGAGCAAGACAGGGTTGTGATTGACCTTTTCCCAGAGTTCCGGGTCGATCAGTCGGAATACGTCGGTGACTTCCGGATCCCAGCTCCACCAAAGATTACCTGCCAGGCGGGTCAACTTTTCGTGGATAGACAGCTGGGCCACTTTGTCAGCCATGGCGATTCCCTTCGAACACAAGCGGTGCGTCGACTTTGTCGGATAGTTTTCGAATAGAGGGCTTAGCGTTGCCCTGACATGTTTCGGCAGTATACAGGTGGCGGCTTGACAGTCGATACTTCGCGGAGAATGTGAGTTCAACGGCAAAATGACGAAACCGTGTTTCCTTCTGGCAAACAGTTTCTTTCAATACCCCGAATATCAGGGCTGCCTATCGGCGGGCAGACCTCAATCCGAAGTAAAACCGGACGCTGGCCATGGAGCAGTTTTTTCGTCGAGAACCCTATTTCCTGCGGCGATTTTACTTTCGGACTTACGATTAAGGCGAGGCATCTCTTTCAGTTGCAGAAAATGCAGAAAGCCTGCACGAATCAACGGGCAGGCTTTCAAGTTGTCTTTTTTCGCGATTGCTTCCTCAAGAAAGCTTCACGTGTCGACGTTTCAGGCGTCGGGCCTTAGAGCTTGCAGGTCGTCGGCCGTGGTTGGCCTTATTTAGTTTTCGGTTTGTCTTGGCCATTGTTCCAAATCCTGAGCACTTTTATTGGCTGAGTTGTTATATGTCCGTCCCAGATCGGCCAAAGGGAATCAAACTCTTCAATGATTCCAAAATTCAGAGGCAGACCATTTCGAAGCGGGGCAGGATAGCGACCTCATTGCCGCCTGGAAACCCTGTTCGGTCCGAACGGGACTGTTTTGTGGCAAAAGAAAGTGAACATGTGAATAGTTTTTGGACTTAGTGGCATCGTCAACTCGCGAAGTTCCGTTTTCCCAGTTGGTTGAGGCCAACTTGTCGTGCCTGGCAATTTGTAGCGTGGTCAGTCTGCAGGCTAGAGATCACCCATTTGCTGTCGAATTCGTCGAAGGATGCGGCTTCGCGACTGACGCACGGCCGCTGAAGAAATATTGAGTTCCCTGGCTACTATTTCCGTGGCAATCCCATCAACTGCGGATCGCCAAAACGCCTGCCAGGTTTTCGGTTCAAATTCGCTTTCCACCTGAGCCAATCCGCGCTTCGTAAGCAGCTGCAATTGCAGTTCGCCAGTGGGTTCTTCTTCCGGAATCGTGTTCACATCAACCACTTGCTGCAAAAGTCCGAATGCGGTTGAGCCGCCGGTTGCATTGGGTGATCGATTGGCTCGTCGCAGATGATCAAGGACTTTGCGCCGAGTGATCGTCCACAGCCAGGCTCGAAATGAACCTGCCGATCTTTCTGGTTGAAATGCATCGATCGCAATTGCAACCGACGCGAAGACATCTTGCACACAATCCGCTGTAGAATGATCATCAATCCGACATTGACGGCACCAGTACGCGATCAACGGGCCATACAAATCCACCAGCTCTCGCCATGCCAGAGCGTCTCGCTGTCGTGCTCGATGGAGCAGACTGGAACGGGTCGCATGGCTAGAAGTTTCGGTTGGCATGGCCTCAATGTAGGCCGATCTGTCCCAGATCGGCAAGCGTACATGTTGCAAAACGAAGCCGGGCAGACGATGGAAACCGCGTGATCGTACCACGCTGCCCTCAACCCGACCTGAGGACAGGTCGGGCTACAGTAGGCCGATCTGTCCCAGATCGGCAAGTGTGCACTTTGCATTGCGAAGCCGGGTTGAGCGTGAAAACAGCGTGATCATATGGTGCTGCGTTAAATCCCGACCTGAGGACAGGTCGGGCTACAGAAAAATCCTGTCACACCTCAAACGTTCTGGTCTTCTGAGTCGCAAAACACTTGCGAATGCCGCAAACTGGCGAACTGAGGAATCCAAGCCATGACCACAGCCGAACACGCACAATCCGCCCGGACCGAAACCTGTCCAACTCCGGACGAACTGAAACAATATCTCGCTGGCTGGAGCGATGACGCTCAGGCGGAGCGAGTCGAAACCCATCTGCAGAACTGCCAAATCTGCGAAGCCGCGATTCAGCACATCGAAAGTAAGCCCGACACGCTGCTGCAATCACTGCAATCGACCGTCGCCCCGCCTGTAGCGCGATCTGTCCCGGATCGGGATTCTGCCGCCCCCAATTCAGAAGCCGACTCCCCACAAGCAAACGACCCACCCATCAATGCCGCACTAGCCAAAGCCAGGCAACTGATGGACTCGCCGATCGAAACTGCGGCTGACAAAGCCAAAGCAGCCTGGCAACCGGCTCAGCGGGAACTGGGCATGTACGAATTGATCAAGCCGCTGGGTCGAGGCGGCATGGGAGCTGTCTATCTGGCGACTCATAAGCAGTTGAAGAAGCAAGTCGCCATCAAACTGCTTCCGATGATGTCCTCCGAAGACAGCGACGTGCGAGCCCGCTTTGATCGCGAAATTCGAGTCGTCGGAAAGCTCAATCATCCTTCGATCGTTGCCGCCACCGATGCCGGTGAAATCGATGGCACTCAGTTTCTGGTCATGGAATATGTGCCTGGTCTCGACCTGAGCCGACTCGCCCGACTGCTTGGCAAACTGCCCGTTGCCGATGCGTGTGAGCTCATGCGGCAGGTGGCATTGGGCTTGTCGTGTGCTCATGCCGAAGGCGTTGTGCATCGAGACGTAAAGCCGTCGAATCTGATGCTGGATGAAAGCGGTCGCATCCGAATTCTGGACTTCGGGCTGGCTCAATTGAGCGTCTGGGACGAAGCCAGCGTGGACCTCACAACCGTCGGGCAGTTGATGGGAACGCTGGATTACATGGCCCCGGAGCAGGCGGAGTTTAGCGGCAGCGTGGATTATCGAGCCGACTTGTACGCCATGGGAGCCACGCTGTTTCGCCTTCTCTGCGGTCGCCCACCGCTCGCTGCCGCACCAAACCAGTCACCGCTGGAGAAACTGCGAATGCTGGCCAATCATCAGTCTCCGAAACTCGACACACTGTGCCCGGCTGCTCCTGCGGACCTGGTAAAGCTGGTCGCCTCGCTGCTGTCTCGCAGTCCTCAGGATCGGCCAGCAAGTGCCGCTCACGTCGCTGAGCAACTCGCTCCGTTTGCCGAAGGTTCGAAGCTCGTCGACCTGCTTCAGCAAGCCAAAGAGAAAGCCGCCACGTCGCCGGAGTTGCTCAGGAAAACCGCCTTCGCCGACCTTCCTGGAATTCGCTCCCTCGCTCCCGTCTCCCCCGTTTCGCTGCCTGCACCAACAGGAAACGGTCGCTCCAAAATTGTCCGCCGCCTGCTGCTCGCCGCATCACTGCCGTTGCTGATCATCGCCGGAATTCTGATCAGGCTGGAGCTCAACAAAGGTCAGCTTGTGATTGAATCCGACGTCGCCGACGTCACGGTCAAACTTCTGAAAGATGGCAAACCCGTCGACGGCATCCAGGTCTCCCACGGGACCACGTCCACACGCCTTCAAGCCGACAACTACGAAATCACCATCGACGGCCCGAGTGACGGCCTCGTGATCGACAACGACAAGTTCACGCTGAAGAACGGCGAGACTGTGGTGGCGAGGATTACTAAAGAAAGTGATAGGCCATCCCCCGGTGTCTCGGAATCCTCAGCCGTACAACTTGTTGACGGTGTGGACGTTCGAGCCGCAGCGTCATCTCTGCGGGAGTACTCGGTGACACTTGACGATGCGGCACTTCAGTGGCTGGACACGGCGCGACTGCCGAATTCAGATGAGGTAATAGCAGATGTTGTAGCTTTCAAGGAAGACGTCCGCCGACTTCAGAGATTGCAAGGTCGCGAATCAAATCCGGGAGAGCTGCGATCTACGCTGGATAGAAGCTTTGAGAGTTGGCAAGCCGTATATCGGCATTTGGACCAGTGCAGAACCGTAGAGCGAGGGAAACTGTCTACGACGGCTGGAAAAATTCGGCTTGTGTTAACTCGGTTAAATGACTTAATCCCGAAAGCAGATTCGAATGAATCTGTATCGAATGCCCCTCTCTATGATGGCAAGCCGCTGGAGCACTGGCTGGCCATGTTGAGTCGTGAGAAGAGTGCGGCGGGTTTGAAGTCTGCGTTTGACGCGTGCACAGCACTGGCGTCGCCGGAGACTTCGGGGCAAATTACGACGACAGTATTGGGAGTGCTGCCAAAGCTCGACGGGGAGACGATCCTTCCGTCGGACAGCCCCGGCCAAGCTTTCAGGCTCGATTACAGAGCCGCGATGCTGTTGCAGAAACTCAATCCGGGTGCTGCGTTCTGTGAATTGTGGGTCAGGGAGTTTGATGCCGCTGATGAAGCATGGCGAAAGCGACTGTGGGATTATTTCATCTACGGCAGGCCGGACTCTCCAGAACCTCTGGAGCCATTCATCGTGTGGGCGGAAGATCGATTGAGTAAGCCTCGGACAAGCGACCACGCCGTCGACCTGGATGCTGTCAAAGAGGCCGATCTACTACGGAACTTTACGGCGATCAAATCGCCAGTCGCCAATCCGAACTTGATTCAGCGAATCATCAAAATCCTGAAATCGAGCCCTCGATTGGGAGCCACTTGGTGGCTCAGTCAACCGCTCGCGTATCCCAGCGGCAACGGTTCGCCCGATGAAAATACCTGGGCACCGCCAATCAAAGACGAGATCACTCGCGTTGCCGTCGATGCAATCGAGAACGATGACACCAGCCCGTCGTTGGTTGCTCAGGCTTGCATGATTCTTTCACGCGGAGCCGACTTGACTCCTGAGCAACGAGAACGAGTTCTCACTTCAGTTTCACGTCGCCTGTCTCAACTCTGTGCAGCGCCGGATTCCTGGACAGACATGGTTCAGATCAACGACAGCTTCTCCAATGTCGGAAGCGTCATTCGGATGGATAGCCCACTCGGTGCCGTTCGGATTGAAATGGCGGTTCGAGCCAGCATGGTCCGGGACATACCGGTTACCGAAAGTTCGCTGCTGCTTGAGATGCTGACTCTTGTCGTCAAGCTCGATGGCACTGCGTCCGTTCAGCCTCAACTGGATCTGATCATGAAGGAGACGCAGGAGACTCTGGCAAGGATTTACCCCCAACGTGAACACGCGCCAGAATCCATGCGAAATATGCTTGAGAGTATTCGCCGCTCTGGAAGAAGAAGTCCGTTCGTCGTCAATCTGGTTTGGCCTGCCCTCACAGCTTCAGACGCCTCGCCGCAGGGGGGTGCCCCATCGATCGCGGGCACCCAGGGAAGCATACAACTGCTCTGGGGCGATCATCAGCCATCCAAACGCGATTGGCTGGAGTACCTGATCCTGAATCACCCTGCGATGAAAGACACCGTCGCTGGTGCAATTGAGAAATTGAAGTAGGCTGATCTGTCTCAGATCAGCAAGTGCGCCATTGACATGACGTCGCCAGCCTGAGGTGGATACAGCGTGACTGAGCGAAAGTTCGCTGTTCCCGACCTGAGACAGGTCGGGCTACGTGTAGGCTGATCTGTCTCAGATCAGCAAGTGCGCTATTCGCGTGACGCCGCCAGTTTGGGGTGGATACAGCGTGATTGAGCGAATGTTCGCCGTCCCCGACCTGAGGACAGGTCGGGCGACGTGTAGGCTGATCTGTCTCAGATCAGCAAGTGCGCCATTGGCATGACGCCGCCAGTTTGAGGTGGTTACAGCGAGACTGAGCGAATTTCCGCTGTTCCCGACCTGAGGACAGGTCGGGCTACATGGGGCGGGCGACTACCAATCCGCTGAAACGTACAGGCGATACTCGCCCGCATGCAATTTTGACTTGAAGGGATTCTCGATGATGTACCTGCGAATGCGATCAAACGACTCGGGGCTGCGAACAAGATGGTCGAACTGATCAGGCTGCCATAAATGTCCAGTTCGTCGAAGAACAGGATTGATCTCTCGAGCGAAGTACTGTCGCCAGGCCGCTCCCTGAGCGAGCATCTGACCTTCCGATTCAAACGCTGCCAGAACATGCACGTGATTCGGCAGAACAGAAAATGCGGCCATAACGTATCGATCTCGATCAAATTTCAAGAGCCCGTCAGCGACAATTCGCGATGTCTGAGAATCTCGCAAACAACAGGAACCGTGAAAACCATCCAGCTCATTGTCCCAGACCTGAAATAGCTTCCATTTCAAAAGCGACACAGCTCGAGGCGAAAGATGTCCGGTGAGCGCAGTGGTGGCCTGAGAATTCTGGTCGGTCTTTTCCTTTCTCAAAGCGGCTTCCCAACGACGCGGGTCGATGCCCGAATCACGCAGCAGAGCATCTCGGTGCAGTTTCCAGCGACGGACGGCTTCTGCAGGAAGACTGTCCTTGAGCCGAAACGTAATAAACGCAAAAGCGCCGGGTTGATCCCAGTGCGGAAGAACCGTTTCAATGATCTCGAAGGAGGCTTTCGGCTGAAAGAAAGAGGCGTCTTGTGGCTGCATCGTGAGGACTCTGCAGAAGCTGATGAGGGAGCAGAAATCATCGCGAGGAAATGCTAATGGCCGCCACGGACAGATGCAATTCTACGGAGGACATTGCGACCTGTTCGGAGCTGACGCAGGCTGATCTGTCTCAGATCAGCAACGGGGCCAGCCTTGGGTGGATACAGCGTGATTGAGCGAATGTTCGCTGTTCCCGACCTGAGGACAGGTCGGGCTACGTGTAGGCTGATCTGTCTCAGATCAGCAAGTGCGCCATTGGCGTAACGCCGCCGGCTCGGGGTGGTTACAAGCGTGACTGAGCAAACGGGCGCCGTTCCCGACCTGAGGACAGGTCGGGCAACGTAGGATCGGGTGACGTTGAGTCGGACTTCGCAGGCGGCCCGGAATAGTCACGCGAGACAGAAATCTGCTGGTACTTTTGTCGGGCCACCGTTACCATCGAGAAAATTCCCTGGGAGACGGTAGACATGCTGCAGATTTCCGGAAGTCGAAAACGATTGTGCAATGGTGTGACTCGTCGCGACCTGCTGCACATCGGCGGCATCAGTGCATTGGGGCTGAACAAGGGATCGCTTTCGGCCGCGAGTGCCGGATCGGCGACTCGTGATGCCAAAGCCAAAGCCTGTATCTTTGTCTTCCTGTTCGGTTCGCCGCCGCAGCACGAAACGTTCGACCCCAAGCCTCACGCCGCACGCGAGATCCAGGGAGAAATGAAGGCGATTGACACGGTCCTGCCGGGTCTGCAGATCTGTGAAGGACTGCCTCAGATTGCCAGCATCGCCGACCGTCTCACGGTCGTTCGATCGATGACTCATGAGTACCCCATTCACTGCTGTGCCTATGTGATGACAGGCATGCCGACTTACAGCATCCCGCTGGAAACAAGTCCTCGAGATCCGCAGCAATGGCCCTTCATGGGATCGATTGTGGACTATCTCGATGGTCGAAAGTCGGGAGAACGATCTCCCACACTTCCTCGAAACATCGGACTGCCCTGGCGATTCTGTTCCAAAGGCAGTTCCACCAATCAGGCTGGTCCCTACGGCGCTTTTTTGGGCGACAGTTATGATCCGTTTTGGGCTGACTTCAGCGGTCAGGGCACTGTTGTAGTGCCGAAGTTGAATGCCGATAGTCAGTCGGAACTCGTGCGTGATCCGCATGCTGGCATTGAGCATGGTTCGGCATTCCAGCTTTCAGAGGGATGTCAGCTGCCTTCGGAGTTGTCAAGCCGACGTTTCGATGCGCGAGTACATCTTCTTCAGCAGTTTGATGCGACACGCTTGAGAATGGACAAGGTTGCCCAGGTCGGAAACTACAGCGATCACCAGCAACGAGCTTTGTCACTCATTGGTTCCAATCGCATTCGAGCCGCGCTGGACGTTGGCCACGAACCTCTGGCGTTGCGCGAACGATACGGAATGTCTTTGTTTGGGCAGTCGTGTCTTGCTGCCCGTCGGCTGGTGGAGGCTGGTGCGCGGTTCGTGTCGGTTTTCTGGGATCCGTTCGGGCCGCATGGAGCATCCGTCTGGGATACACATTCGAACCATTTTCCGAGACTGCGAAACTATCTCTTGCCTGTGTTTGATCAAAGCTATTCGGCATTGATTACGGATCTGGATGACCGAGGGTTGCTGGACGAAACGCTCGTACTCTGTACCAGTGAGCACGGTCGAACGCCCCAGATTGACTCAGGGCCAACCGGCGGAGCGAGGCACCATTGGTCGCGAGCGTATTCCTCAGTATTTGCCGGAGGCGGAATGGCTCGCGGTCGAATCGTCGGAGCGACAGATGCCATCGGCGGAGATGTCGTCGATACGCCTGTCTCTCCGAAGGATATGCAGGCAACGGCCTATCATCTGCTGGGGTATGACGAGTCGACAACGGTGCCTGACCAGCAAGGTCGACCCCACCCTATCGCTGGCAGCGGTCGAGTGCGAGACGAGTTGCTGGCGTAGTCTTCACCGATGACTGTCTGGCTATGGTTCTACATCAACCCGCGACGATGCAATTCCGAAACCACCTGCTGTACGATGGCAGACACATCGGCCGGGTTTGGTGCCGATGAACCATCCCCGATCGGGCAGCCTCCGATTGGCTGATCGGTAAAGCCGTGATTCGACAGCATGCACTGCAGTTCGCGGCTGAGCGTTGTGATGTCGGTCTTTTGCTTATCAGACAATGGCTGACGACCGGTGCCCATTTTGAAACCACGCAGACCCACGGCCGCGCGGAACCCTTCAGGAAATTCAGCGGAATAGATCATGGTGTCGAACAGCTTGATCAGGTCGTACTGAACCGCGCGAGCGGCGTCGATCTGATAGGTTGTTGTGAGATCATACAACTTGCGAGTCAGTTCCGGCACAACTCCGGAGCTGGCGTTTGTTCCGCCATCGGCACCAGCAAGAAGCATTGGCATCAACGCCGCATCCCAGCCGGTGAGGAAAGCGAAGTCCGGACGATTGGGCTTCACGGCCTGAATCATGCGGATCATGTTCGGAATGTCGCCCGACGAATCCTTGATCGCCACGATCTTTTCGAACTCTTCCGACAGCCGCTGGATAGTTGGCACATCAATCGGGCTGGCGAACATTGGAATGTTGTACAGAGTCACGTCGATCGGCGTATTGCGGCCAATCTCTGCGAAGTAGGCGTAAACGGAAGCCGGGCTCAGCTTGTAATAGAACGGTGCGACAATCGCTACCGCGCGGATTCCCAGCGAGTGATAGTACTCACAGGCCGCAATCGTCTCTTTTACGTTCGCTTCGGCCGCACCGGCCAGAATGGGGACTCGGCCACGAACCTGATCGGCCAGAATCGCGACGATGCGGCGACGTTCTTCTGGTGTGAAGCGAGTGAACTCTCCCGTGGACCCGTTCGGGTACAACCCGTGAACGCCACGTTCGATAAGCCAATCCGCATAGCGCCGCAATTCGTGCTCATTAATGCCTCCGTCCGCTGTGTAAGGAATGAGGTTTGGAGTGAATATGCCTTTAAGACGGGCCTGGGCCATGTCTGGAACTTTCAGATCAGGATCGCGGAAGTAGATTCAAGTTTTGTGGGTAAGAAGGCGAGGTTCTGAATCGCAAGAAACGGAACTGAACAAACTCGCAGTTTCTGTCGGAAGACAGATTGGTCTGCACAATGCAGATCGGTTTTCGCAGACACCAGAATGCAGCCGAATGTCGACACGATCGTCTCGACCACCAGGGACACGGGTCAAGTGGGAAATCCGCATGTTATGAGGACACTCACGGTTAGGAAAAATAGGCCGTCCCTGCTCGCCGTTTGGTCGTCGTTAGACTTGTGATCTCAGTGCTACATGAAACGCGGCTCCGCCTGCGGCTGGCGATTCGTGAAGAATGAGACCACCATGCATCCGAACAATCTGCCAGGCAAGGCAAAGTCCAAACCCGAGCCCTCGTCCGGCCGATCTGCCGGAATAAAACGGATTAAAGAGATGTCGACGAGTCTCTGCGGAAACGATCCCCGGTCCGTCGTCCACAACAGACAACTCTATGCTATTTGGGACATCATCACGAATAGTGACTGCAACTGTTCCTCCGCGATTCAATGGCTTGATCGCTTCAAGACTATTTCGCACCAGATGTGAAATCATCGCAGCCACTTGAGTCTGATCGGCTTCCAGTTCAATGCGATCGGAAGTGCAGGCCAGTTTGATTTCTATTTCCCAGTCGGCAGCAAGCAATGTTAATGGTTGAAGAGCCTGCTGAGTTACGTCGACCAGATTGAATCTTTGCGGGTCCATTTTGGGCGGCCGCGCAAACAGCATGGAGTTGCCAATCATGTCTCGAATGCGCCAGGCCTGCGCTCCAATTGTTTCACACGCTTGTCGGCGTTCGGCAGACTGTTCATTCTTCAATAATAACTGAGTCTGACCAATGATGCTGGCAAGTGGATTATTAATCTCATGCCCTGCTCCAGCCGCATACTCAGCCATTGCCTCGAGTCGCGAATGATCTGGAAGCAGCACGGAACGGTCATTGGAGTTCGAAAGAAGTTGACGACCAATGTTAGCCAGCGTGTCGTGCAATTCCTTCTGGCGAGCATTCGCAAAATCGTCCGGCATTTGGATTACAAGCGTTGCGGCCAGATCCAGCCATGGCAGAATCTCGACGTGCAGACCACCAATCAGTCCACCTTCTCCCAAAACGTCGATCAGCGTTCGCTGGTCAAGGAGAGTCGAAAACGGAGCTTCGACTTTCAGCTGGCTAAGCTGCGGCGAACTTTCGGCGACAGCTCGACAGCAAGTCAGATCGAGCTGGTCGGCACTGCTGGGGCTGATCAGAATTGCCGCTGAGGCGACGCCAAGTCGCACCCATGACTCGACAGTCAGAACGGAGTGTCCCTGCCATGTTCCTGAAGTCGCCAGTGCCGCCAACAGCCGATGAGGAAACGGCGGTTCGCTGTTTCGATCTGTTGCCGACATGATCAGAAAATGCCTTCGTGAACTTTGAATGAAACAGGTTTCATTGTCAGCCTGCTTCGTCGTCATGCTCGTGAGACGAAGCTTAACAAGCGACACAGGGAGTGGCTTTTAAACAAGAAGCCCGGCTTTTGAAAAAGCCGGGCTTCTTGCATTCTGAACTCAGTTGATCTTCGTGGCTAGGACTGAAGTTGTTCAATATCCAGCAGGCGACAGATGTTGTCGATCAGAGAATCGACCTCAAATGGTTTCTGCAGAAAATGATTTGCTCCGGAAGCCTTCAGTTCCAGGATCTTGTCCTGTTCGACCATACCGCTGATGCAGATGATTCGAACGTCATCCAGAGCAGAGTCACTGCGGACTCGCTGACAAACTTCTTTGCCGTTAATGTCTGGAAGCATCACGTCCAGGACGATAATGTCAGGATGGTATTCTTTTACCATCATGCCAGCGTCAAAACCGTTGTTGGCGATTCGAACTTCAAACCGACCATCAGCAACAAGCGCGTCCGTTATCAGTTCGACCAGTTCTACATCATCGTCGACGATCAGCGCCTTGCGTTTTCCACTTTCCAATGCGTCCGTCGGGATGCCGTTCTCTTTCATGAATTTGTAGAGAACGTCACGTGGAATTCTGCGGAACCGGGAACCGGGAACGCGAAAGCCCTTGAGCTGGCCAGAGTCAAAGCAGCGAATAATCGTCTGCTGGCTAACCTTGCAGATCTTGGCGGCTTCGCCAGTCGTGAACACTGTTTTCATGAGCACAATCCGTTCTGTGGAAAAGCGATGAGCTGCTACCAGCAGCATTCCATCGTCCGACAGCCTGCCGGACGCCGTCCCTGACGCTTCATCGCTGAACTCAGGCAACCAAAAATTATTCAGGCTCCTGCGATGCAGCGTGACTCGCCCAAATTTGCGAGCTTCGCATTGAGGCGACCAGTGATAGCTAGCGTAAGTCCCGAAATCACTTCGAGTTACAAGAGCTTCCCTGTTCGTGCCAATCCTCAACTCGACCGATTGTATCCAATCATAAAAGACGGTCAACGGCAGTTTCGTTGCGCAGCTTGCCTCTTTTTACTTATGTTTGGGTGTTTTGCCAACAAAACAGGCAGATTCGAGGGTCTGGGGACTGGAGTTGGCGGAATTCCGACATTTTCCAAGGTGCCGGATGAAGGCATGAACCAGAATTGCGACTCTTCTGACGAATTTGATGCGTTTTCGAAGACCCAATGCAGAGCCCCCTTCTATTTTCTCTTCGCCTTTCCCTTTGCATTCGTGTGAAGCGGCCATTCCTTGACGCCGACTCGCGAAGCCCATGTGTCCCAGAGTTTCGACATTTCCTGAACTCGCTCAGCCTGCTGCTTGGCCAAGTCGTTCATTTCTGTTCGGTCAGTTTCAATGTCGTAGAGTTCCCAATCGCCTGGATGTTTGGAAACAAGTTTCCACTTGCCCACTCGAATCGCCCGATTACCTTCATGTTCCCAGAACAGAGGTTTGTCTCGGGCAATTGCTGCTCCAGCCAAGGCAGGCAACAGGCTGACGCCTTCCATTGGGGGAATTGATTCTCCAGAAAAAAACGTCGGATATTTAGCGTTCGCTGCCTCCGCACAAGTGGACATCAGATCGATCAGATGCGCGGGCTCGCTATCCAGTTTCCCCCGTCGATCGGTGGAAATTCCTTCTGGCCAATGAACTATCAAAGGAGTACTGATTCCCCCTTCGTGTTCCCAGTGTTTGTACTCTCGAAATGGTGTGTTACTGACATTGGCCCACGACTGACCATACCCAATATAGGTGTCGGCCGGGCCCGGCATGACGCCTTTGCCCTGTCGCATCGGAAAGCCATCGCGTGTCTGCTTTGGAATCATGTCGGGTTGCAAAAACTCAGCCGCCAGTTGTGGTAAAGACGGTGCATCGGCTCGAGCCTTGAAGGGGCCATTTCTACCCATTCCTTCTGCACATCCACCGTTGTCCTGAAGGTAGAGAATGATGGTGTTCTCAAATTGTCCATTTTGCTTCAGGGTCTCAATGAGTCGGCCGATGCCCTGATCCATGCAGTCAACCATCGCGGCGTAGACCTCCATGCATCGAGCTTCCCAGGCCTTGTTTGCGACCGTGTTCCAATTTCCGGCTTGTTGTGAAACCTGCCATCGTGGATCCAGAAGTCCGAGTGATTTCATCTTGTCGAGTCGCGCCGATCGAATGGCATCGTAACCATGATCGTACCGCCCTTTGTATTTCGTGATGTCGCTTTCCTTCGCGTGCATCGGCCAATGTGCCGCGGTATGAGCCATGTACATGAAGAATGGCTTATCGCTTTCCTTCGTTTTGTGTTCGGTCACAAACCGAGCCGCGTGATCATTGATGGCATCGGTGTAATAAAATAGCTCCGGCTGATACTCCTCGTCGGCGAATGGCGAGATAAACGTGTTGTCTCGTACAAGCGTATTCGGATCAAAAAAGCTTCCTGCTCCGTGAATGGTGCCGTAGAAACGTTCAAAGCCTCTCTGCAGCGGCCAGTTGTTTTTGTCCGCGTCGTTTTCTGGTTTGGTCTTTTTTGTCACGTGCCATTTGCCGGCCATGTATGTGCTATATCCGGCAGACTTGAGAACCTCTGCAATGGTCACCGCGTTTCGACTTAACTCGCCAGTGTAGGCAGCCCCGGCCGTGTCACTGTGGTCGTCCATCATGTGGCCTATACCAGCCTGATGGGAATACAATCCGGTCAGCAGCGCCGCGCGAGTGGGGCAACAGCGTGCGGTATTGTAGAACTGAGTGAACCGGAGTCCGTTCTTTGCCAGCGAATCCAGATTTGGTGTTTCGATTTCTCCGCCGTAGCATCCGATGTCGGAATAGCCCATGTCATCAGACATGATGAGAATGATGTTGGGGCGATCGGCGGCGGATACCTGGAATTGAGGCAGAAGCAGAACGCTCAATATCGCGATGGATGCAACGCGTGACAGTTGTGGCAAAAGCATGAGTACGGAATTTTCTATTTGTCGTTCGATTTTTGCGGGGTTCGAAGAGTCTGCAGCGTGTTGCGTTTTCACTCTGCGAACTTCAACTCACTGACGAGCAGGAAATGGTCGGATCCTTTTCGTTCTACCACGACCGATTCCACTGTTTCGAAATGTGATGAGTGGAAGATGTAGTCAATTCGGAACTTTAATGGGATCGGCCGGCTTGGCCAATTCCACGTAACGTGTTGATCCGCATCTTTGTGGACCGACGCGAAGCTGTCTATGAAACCGTGTTCGATCAGTTTCTTTGGGGCATTGAACGACGAAAGACTATTGAAGTCGCCGCAAATGAGTGTCGGGATTTTTGGATCTATAGAAGTGAGGATGATGTCAATTTCTTTCTGATGCTGCTCTTCTGTCGCGGAGATCGCATGCATGGCATCGACAATGCCTGCTCCACGCGGAATACCGAAAGGAGTGAGATGGACGTTCAAAATCTGCACATCACGATTGTTGATGACGTAAGTTGCTGTGCAGAAGCCGAACAAGCCTGCTTCTGGTGGAGAATACTTGATCTCGCGGGGTACAAACTTCGACGCCATCGAGAAGCGTTCAGCGTAGTACTTTCCATTGTGGCCAGCCGATCGAAAATCAGGGAGCGAGGTTGTCAATTGTTTTTGTAACCAACCTTCTGATTGTATCGTCGTTTCCTGAAGACAGAGGACATCTGGTCTTGCTTTGTCGATTGCCTCCAGGACCTGATCACCTCGAGTGTTTGCGAAGTTGACGTTGTAAGTGGCCAGCCGAAAATTCTGCGCGACCGACTGGTTAGCCCCGATCGTCTGGGCTCCAATTGTCAGGAGACACGATATCACGAGTGTGACAATGTTGGATTGCATGTGACGGTCCATGAATTTCAGCAGCCTGATCAGCTTGCTGGCTTCAGATAAAACATCAGAATCGCAACGTCCGCCGGAGTAATTCCGCTGACTCGACTGGCCTGACCGACAGTCGTGGGTTTCAGGCGATTGAGTCGTTCGCGGGCTTCCGTTCGCAACTGAGGCACTGCGAGATAATCAAACGCCTCCGGAATTTTGACGGAATCCACTTTCTGCAGTCGGTGAATCTCTGCTTCCTGTCGACGAACGTAGCCAGCGTACTGAGCTTCGATGATCATTTGTCGCTTTGTTGCTTCCGACAAATTCATTTCGGC
This sequence comes from Planctomycetaceae bacterium, assembly GCA_041753135.1. Lineage (GTDB taxonomy): Bacteria > Planctomycetota > Planctomycetia > Planctomycetales > Planctomycetaceae > SXXK01. Next base: position 13,328 of record JBGSVD010000081.1, on the reverse strand, counting down.
AATTTGTGGAAACAGCGAGTGAACCTCATCCCAGGTGATCGTGTTCCGACGCAGATGTTCTTCCAGTGATTGCCCCTGAGCTCGAAGTTTGCTCATCGCCGTGAACGCACGAGTCAGTTCGTCTTCGTAACGCTGGAAGCGTTCCTGTCGCTGTTTGCAGACGAGCCCCAGCTGGATTCCCAGCGGAGTCAGTCGGCGATCAGCATTGTCCTGACGCAACAGCAGGCGATACTCGGCTCGCGAAGTAAACATGCGATAAGGCTCGTCAACGCCCTTGGTGACAAGGTCATCAATCAAAACGCCAAGGTAGGCCTGACTCCGATCAATGACGAACGGTTCCTTGCCCTGAGCTTTCAAGGCCGCATTGACGCCTGCGAGCAGACCCTGACCGGCCGCTTCTTCGTATCCCGTGGTGCCGTTAATTTGACCGGCAAAGTACAACCCTTCGACCAATCGAGTTTCCAGCGATGGGTACAACTGCGTCGGCGGCGCGAAGTCGTACTCAACCGCGTAGCCATAACGCATGATCTGAGCTTTCTCGCAGCCCGGGATGCGACGAATGATCTCATCCTGCACGTCACGCGGCAGACTGGTCGAAATCCCGTTGACGTAAACTTCCTGGGTATTGCGGCCTTCGGGCTCCAGAAAGATCTGATGCGAAGTCTTGTCAGCGAACCGCACGACCTTGTCTTCGATCGAAGGGCAATACCGCGGACCGGTGGACTGAATCTGTCCGGAGTACATCGGAGCACGGTGCAGATTGGCACGAATGATTTCGTGAATCTCGTGCGTCGTGCTGGTGAGATAGCAGTGAATCTGCGGCTGATCAATACGATCCGTCATGTAGGAAAATGGTTCGGGATTGTCGTCGCCTGGCTGTGGTTCGCAGCGAGTGAAATCGATCGTGCGTCCGTTCAGTCGCGCGGGGGTCCCGGTCTTAAAGCGACGCAATTCGAAGCCCAGTGCCTTCAATGCTCCCGACACACCATGCGACGCTTTGTCGCCAGCGCGACCGCCTTCGGCTTTGGATTCGCCGGTGTGCATGATGGCTTTCAGAAACGTACCGGTCGTCAAAATCACCGCGCGAGTTCGATACAACGCATCTCCAGCGACGCGAATGCCAGTGATCCTGCCGTCTTCTGTCTCGATCGATTCAACCGTTTCCTGGCAGAGCGTCAGGTTCTCCTGCAGCTCAACTCGATTCTTCATTTCGAACTGGTAAGCCTTCTTGTCCGCCTGAGCGCGCGGACTATGCATCGCGGGGCCTTTGCCGCTGTTGAGCATTCGAAAATGAATGCCGGTCTTGTCGATGACTCGCCCCATCTCACCACCGAGCGCATCGATCTCGCGAACGATCTGACCTTTGGCCACGCCGCCGATCGCCGGGTTGCAGCTCATCTGTCCGACGGTGTCACAGTTCATGGTCAACAGAGCCGTGTTCGCCCCCATGCGTGCGGAGGCCAAAGCTGCTTCGGTTCCCGCATGACCCGCTCCGACGACGACGACATCAAAATCGTAAATGCATTTCAGCGACATGATATTTCTTGCCTTGCTCCTGGGCTCCAGCCCAGGAACACACTTCGAGGAGGCTTTGGCCTCTGCCAATTCAGGGACTTAGGGCCGGAGGCCCGAATGAAGTGCCTTCCGATGCTGGAGCGTCGGAATAGTGCCCAGTATAACGGCATTTCGGGGCAATTTCGGCCGAATAGCGTTGGAACCGGCTGGTGTCTTCAAAATCAGGGAGTCTGGAACGCCGTTTGGGCATTGTTTCGGCGTTCGAGACGGTGATACACCTCTTTCTCTGTTCGCTGACCGTGTTCACTGGGCATGTCCATTGGGCGTAAAGCGATGGTGACGGCCCGGCGGCCTCCTGGGAACGAGATGATTTTGATTCTTCGACTGCAAATCATTGGCATCTGTTTGACACTCGCCGGAAGTGGATGTTCGATGCTTGCCCCGTCAACACATTTGTACTGGCAGACATTGCAGGCTCCGGCGGAAGATCCCGACTTTGATCAGCTCCATCGGAGCAAATTTGATCGCAAGGCGAAGCAACTGTCGCAGGAGGGCCTGAAAGCTGGATTGCAGGTTCAGTTGTTGATGGTGGAACGCCAAATTGAAAAGAAGGGACAGTCTCCCGAAGCCCACTTCAAGATGACTCAGTATTTGGGCACGGTGGAATCCGTCAATGCCCAGACTGTTGTGCTTAAAGATGCAATTCAGATTATCGAAAGTGGCGCGACGCGAGGTGTTCCGATTGTGAATAAAGTTCCTTACTTCAGTCGCATGTTCCGCAACTCCGGTGTCGCTCGCGAGTCTCGGAAGATGACGGACGACGTGGCTATCCCGCGAGACAAAATTGCCGGCGCGTTTGAATTGTCTGCCTCTGGCGCGGAGACTCTGATGTTTTTGCAGCAAGTCGAACGGATGGGCATTGATTACGAAGAAGAGTGAATGTGGTCGGCCGGACTTCACTTCAATAGAATGTCGGTTTGATTGGAACGAGGGTGTAGTCGCAGATGATTGGTTAAGTAGGTCCTTTCTGCCGGAAAAGACTTTCGCCGTAAGGCGAACCCTGTGTGCAATTGGCTGCCGAATATCGGCCCGGTTCGTTTGTTGACGTGCACACAGGTCGCGGCAGGCCGCGAAGTCCTCCTCGGCAAGGGACCTACTGAAATCAGCGACTGCACTCTTGGAACGACCATTTCGACGCTTCTGGCTGTGGTCGTCGTCATAGACTGCTGTGGGAGTCGCCTCGTGAATCGGGTTGTGAACCGAAAGTCCGTGTCGTATTCGAGCGTTGAATGGCTCGGCATCGTTCTGATGCACTTTCTTTTCTTTCCAAACGTTCCCAACACCTGCGCTGATGAGTTCGTGTCGGCGCGATTCACTGTTCCGATTGTGGATTCTTCGTTGTCAGCACGAAGTGGCAGCCAGTTTGCGCGAGACTGGGATCTGCTTTCCAGAGACGATCGGGAGCGAGACGCCGAAGCGGAGATTCGCTCGGGAAATGTTCCAGGCCATTGGAAGGAATTTGTTCCAGTCAGGATCAATTCAAACCTGGAAGGCGAAGATCAAACGCTGACCATCTTTGTGGCGCCCGATTATCTTTCGCTGGGCAGCGACAAGGATTTCCTGCGAATGCCGCTTTCTCCACATGTGGCACAGCGGATTGCCGATCAAATGGAGTGTCTTCTGCCGACCCGTTGTATGGTGGACCAGATCTATGCGGCGGCATCAATCGTGTTCAAGCCTCAGCCGATGGCACCAACGAACGAGATGACACGAGTGAGTTACTTTGCAAAGCATAATCAGGAAATAGAAAACCAGCTTACGGAACGTTACCCGCAGCGTAGTTCCGGACTACTGCTGGCTGGACACAAGAAGGACGTCGTTCTGACGTCTCAACTTGCGGAGTTTCCCGGCCGAGTTGCTATCTATGGCTGGCACGAGGCGAAAGGCCATCCAATTCAACCGCTTTATGTTGGTCATGTGGAAACCTGGGTCGACTACAGTCACGGGATTCGACTGGTGGCCAGACGTGGAATTCTGAATGGGATGCCTTGTGATCTTCGAGACGTGTTGGTGGACGAAAAGCGTTGCAGGTTGCTGAGTGATGAAGGTCCATTGAAAGTCGCCAGTTATGTTCAGCCTTCGCAGACAGAAGTGACCACATCTGCAGACGGTGAAACGACGACTTTTCGTCAGTGGACTCCTGATGTTCGAGTCTGCATCAATGAATCCGTCGCTGTCGCGGGTATGCTTCCGGAGAAGACGGAACTCCTGTTCTTTGCTCTGCCCAACGGCAATACTATTGAGCAGACTCTGGGAAAACAAATGCAGCCGGGCGATGACTGGCATTTTAACGTTCAGCATATCGCCGCTCAGACGCGTTTTCTAAGGCGAGAGCAGCCCGACAAGAACATCGTGCTCGTTCTGCTCGAAGCCAAAGGACTCAGTTGGCCAGCATGGCGCAAAACGTACAGCGACAAGCTGATTCCCCGGCTGATTACCGAATTGCGAGCCCGGTATTCATCGAAAGTTGTGACCGTAGTTTTGAGTGGTCACAGTGGCGGAGGAAGTCTGATCTTTGGATATCTCAACGCATCTTCTGAGATCTCGGCCGAGGTCACTCGGATTGCATTTCTTGATGCAACGTACAGCTACGAGACCGAACGTCACAGTTCAAAGATTGCGAATTGGCTTCAAAGGCCCGGCACGTCGCTCTGCGTGCTGGCTTACAAGGACGACGAGGTTATTCTGAACGGTAAACGCATCGTGAGTGCGACCGGTGGGACATGGTATCGGAGCAGGCTGCTGCGAGACGACCTGCGAAAATCGTTTGAGCTGACGGAAGCTGCGGATGGAGATCTGCTGAAAACAAGGAATGCTGACGGCCGTATTCAATTCCTGCTTCATTCGAATCCGACCAATAAGATTCTGCATACGACACAGGTCGAGAAAAACGGACTGATTCACAGCCTGTTGTCCGGAACGTCACTCGAAGAACAGACGTATCGCTATTTTGGCGACCGCGCGTATTCAGAATTGATTCGGTGAAAACAAAGCTTGAGTTCGAGAGACAACAATTTTGACCAGCCTTTTCGGTCAAGGCTTGAATTTTCAGGACTCATGCAATCTTCTGTCGAACTCAATTTGCCACCGGACCGAGGACCATAACCGATTCATCGACCGTCAAATCGATTACCAAAACGTTGATGAATAACGCTATCAATCCGATATGAAACACCCTGGACGGATCCGTCACAAAGGGCCATGAAGCAGGCGTTGGCATGAGCGCTTCCGAAACTTCGAACCGACTGCAACTCCTGATCCTGAATTGGAACATCCAATGTCCATCTTGACACATCAAGGTCCACGCCCACGTACATCGGCTGATCGTAGCCCGCATCGACGGCCGTTTGATATCCACCTGTACTAACATATTTTTCGCCGACCAGATAAGTGTTCGAAGACCCGTCAATGATGTCCGACAATCGCGCGCCTTTTCTGAGCCAGCTTATGCCGGAAGCTCTGGAGACGTCGTGCCATGGGAAATTGGGTTGATCCCCTTCGATGAGAGAAATAGGACCTGCCGGAGTGTCAGTGATGAAATCTCCCTCGTTGATGGCATAGTCTGTTCGAGCGCCAAGTTCAGGAGTATCGACGTTGCGATATGAGATACTCTTCAACATGAACCCAATCTGATCGCAGGGACGCGAGGGACATTTGAACAAAGTGATCGGAAGGGAACATAGATCTTGAGAAACATGTTTGTTTTCAGCCGCACTTTGGCTAGTCGTAAGCTGCCAAACGTTTGCATGGTCAAGCTGCGGAAGAACCTGAAAAATCCAGCCTCCCGGCTGAGACGAACCTGCGCCACGTTGCGGTTCTGCGATCCATGAGTAGCCCCATCCATTGCCAGGAAATTGATTGTAAATGGAATGGAAGTTCTGAAGTCCAGTAGCGATTTGCCGCAGATTGTTGCGGCATTGCACCCTTCGGCCGTTTTCTCTGGCCGACTGTATTGCCGGGAGCAAGAGTGCAATGAGCAAAGAGATCATGGCGATGCACACGAGCAACTCCAGCAACGTGAAGCCAGCAATCCTCGCCGATACGAGTGGTTTGACTCCCAACGCCGAATTTCGCTGACACGAAATCATTGCCCACCTCTTCAATAATTGAAAGTCGTTGAGTTAAAACAGATGTTGCATTTTCAGGCATTTTGTTGAACACATGCCCGTTGATGGTTCATCTGCCGTTTTCGTCGCAATTGCCAGCCATTTCGGCTTCGAGTTCAGTTCGCAAGTTTTCTGCCTGCTCGGAAGAAATGTGGTAAATCCAGATGGTGCTTCCAAGTTTCGAAACGGGTGTGAGTCGCGAAAAATACTGAAGATCGCTCGAGTTGACTCGTCGCCCTTTCCACGAAGTACAGCGTTCCCCCATCAGGATGCTCTGACTGATCGCAAACCAACCCGGCTGTGGGCCCTGCGGTTTGGACTTATCTGGAACTGATGACGGTCCTGTGCCGAATGGAGGTGGTAGTTCGTAAGATAGTCCCAAGTCACTCGGATCATAGTGAGTGGAAACAGCCACGTGCAGCGATTCATTTCGGAGGACTGTTCTCTGCCAACGAACTAGCTCAGCAATATCTTGCCCCCAATCAAAGTTGCTGGACAAGAGCGGTGGATTGCCATGCTGAATGGTGCGAGTCAGTGTATTAAAGTATGCGAGATAATGCGGGCACATTACAATAGTGGTCACAATCTGAAGGCACAGCCCTGCGATAATGAATTTTCGCAATCCACCCGACAGAAATGTCAAACCCAAAGATGCCAGAAGATGAATGAATGGAAACCCGGGCAGAACATAGCGAACATGATGGTTCATGTTGGATTGTGAACTAACAAGCAGGAATACAATCAACGCGGGCACCAGGAGGACGACGAATTCGCGGAACGCCGGAGCGTCATGTGGCATGAACGGCCGATGATTTGCCATGAACGAATTCGTTGAGACTGTTGAGCAATCTCGTGTCGGCGTCAGCCACTTCATGGCGCGCCAAAGAACTCCTGCCAGAGTTACCAATAGCAGCAGGATTGTGATTTCCAGCTCCTTCGTCAGAAATCCAACTATGTAATAGTACCACCATCCGCCGCTTCGCCATTCTCCGAGCAAATACGATTGACTGGGATGCTCGAAGTCAACCTTTTGGAGGTCAATTCCCTTCAAATAGATCTCCGGGACAGGAATGGGGAGCCAGTGAATCGCGGTTCCACTAAAGCGGTTTACTGATCGATTCTTTTCTATAATTTCGTCAGCGACTGTGGTGTCTGGTGACTCTGGGGGTCGCAGCGTTTTGCTGATGAACTCGATTTCACCCAAGGCGGAAAATGTTTGATCAAAACCATAGGCGCTGTTGATCACAATAAGTGCCAGAATACTGGCGAGTGATAAGTGTGCGAAATCTCGCTGCCATGTTGTTCGAAGTGAGGCGCCGCGCCAGAATGGAACCAAAAGAATAGCGGAGCACGGAAAAATTATCGCCCATGTGAACTTTGTCAGCAGGCATAGTCCAGTGCATAGCCCAAGCAGAATTGTGTTGTCCATGTTTGATTCAATGAGCCATTTTCGGAATCGATAGAAGGCCGCAACTCCAAGAGTTGCGGCTGCAACATCTGGAGTAATTAGACTCCCATGTCCCAAAAACATGGGTGAAAATCCCAGCAAGGCCGCGGCCACCAGTCCGCTTGCTGACCCCGCAAGTGCCCGCGCCCAAACGAATGTGGTCAGAATTCCAATCCAGTTGAACGGAAGACATGCCAATCTCGCTGCGCGGAAATACGAGATTGATTGCTCTCTGTTCTGAGCAACAAAATCACGCCCAACAGCGAATTCAATTCTCGACGATGGCGTCGATGGTCGGGCATGGGACCAATCGGTTTTGGGGTTCATCAGCAATACTGGCGCAGCAGCGATTAGTTTGACCAATGGAGGATTGACTTTGTAGGCGTCAAACTGGCCAGTCTGCCAGATGGAAAGACCAGCTGGAAGATGGGCGACCTCGTCTGGAGTTGGCGCTGCGTAAAGCGAAGTGCGTACCTGAAGGACAGTGCTGATCAGGAAAACCAAGCCCAATCCAACGTATGTGGGATACTCGAGGGCCTGAATTACCCCAAGTATCCTTGTCATCGCGTTTAGGATGTGGCGCGTTCGATTGGGCATGATTGATTTCCTGTCTTGACGAACGGCGTCAGATTGACAGCTTCAGGCAGACCCTGGTGTTCAAAAACGGCTCTCGACGCTTACAGGCCTTCCCGCGGAAGCAACGTCGATGAATCACACATGATGACTTGACGAGTAATCTGCGCAAAAAAAACATGTTGATTTCTTCCATGGCGAGAATGTCGACATCCTGCTTCCTGAAGCGATCACGCAATCGATCGGCTATTTCGCAATCTCCAGATCAGATAGATGCTGACCGAAAAAATCAAGGTTCCAGGAAACCATAGCCATGTTTTGTTCTTGGCAGGCAGTGGGCTTCCTGGACTCCACGAGACAAGTGTGCCCTCCTTCGACACTACCTTGAATCTTTGATCCTTGCTCACCAAATCCCCGGGACGAAGATAATCTTGCGGGATCTGAAATGTCTTTACATCCATTGATTCTGAAGGAATATGTCGTGACACGCGAAACCGTTTTTCGATTCCAGGGTATGAATAAGTCCATCCGTCCAGTTCATGAGTTTCCACATCTTGCGTGTACGTCACCTCAATAATCTCAATCGGGGCGATATCGTTGATATGAGCTACCGAATTTCCAACGATTTGAGTAGAAACTGGCCGTTTTCGAAAACCTGTAACCTGAAAATCCAGCCGTCGATCCAATGTCCAAGTCAACATCGCGTTACCGTCTTTCAGCGAAATGTGAATGAGGTTGTCTTCGATTTTCCATTCACAATTCTTCTGCGAGAGATCGGTGCTTTTTCCCCGTAAAAAATCGGCCGACATGAAGATGCCACTTGGCCAGAACAGTGGACGCGCAGTAGCGATTCGATTGCTTAGTTGCTTGTCGGGAAAATCTATTGCCACCGCAGTTCCGACTCGCCTTTCCGGTCTTAGTTCTACTCCTTTTTGGGAGTCATGCAGGTAGATCGTGTAATCCGGAACTGGGCCCTGTAAAGAGAAGAGTGGTTCACGCTGATCCAGTCGGAACCACTTGTTCTCAAAGTCCAACTGGTAGATGTATGAAGCTTCAATACTGATCTCACCAAGGTTGGCCGCAACGTTCTTTTCGATATACTCGGGGCTGACCATTTCCTCCAGGTTCCCGCTGAATACAGCAACCGATTCAACTTCATATCGATGCTGAGGTGCCTTCGCTCGCCGTCTCTCAATGGCGGCGGTGATCTCCTGCCATTCTGGTGGTGCGGCAAACGCGACGGGTTCGCTCCATACAATGAGAATGCACGCGAATACCGCTATCGAAATGTCTGCCCGGCGAAGTATCATCGATACCAAGCGTAACGTATGAGCCTTAACCATATGTATGCTCCCGACTCTTATTTTGCTAGTATCGTTACTGGTACCTCAACGTCAGTCTCGACTGCGGAACGCACGTCCCGAATTCTGAACTTTGCCTTATAATGGCGCAGGCCTGCAATGTTAGGTCGGACAAGGACTCTCGCTCCCATCCCAGGCTTTTCGTCTGCAAAGCCACACGTGGATAGATCGTCGTGCGAAGAAATGAGATCAATACTTTCGATTTCCGAAAACAAACAGTGATCTGGACGGAACTTAATCAGAAACTCCTGACTTTCCCCTACACGGAGAGGCCCAGCAACAAGTCGCGCGGGCGAATGAGATACTGGTGGAGTTATTGTCAGGCGCAACGGAACCGAGATTGCAATACTCTTCCGATCAAGTCCGCTGGCTGTCACGAGAACTGATGCAGGAACTTCGTTTCGGGCGATCTGGCGCGGTAAGTTACGCGGATCCACCTCAATACCGATTGTACTGCTCTGACCGGTGGCCTCGGGTTGCTCCGCGTCAATTATTACGATTCCCGGCGATCGGCTCATTGCTTCGAATTTGGAGTATCCTCGCATCGGCTTCACTCGCAACTGATGCTGGGTCCGGCCCCCGAATGCCGGAATGTTGCCTAAACTGCAACTGTTGTCTTGAACGGCAAACGGCAATTCTATGTCTCCGTCTAAATCTATTTGAAGTGTGCCATTTGTTCGTTCGTTGGTTCGGAACTTTCCCAATAATGTGCAGCGAACGGATAGCCGTGCTGTACCGTTATCTAAGTCCATGGTTAGGTTCGATGTTCTTCCATGGGACTGATCAACCAGACACTCCAGAATAACCTTTTCACCTTCTTCTAGTTGTCGCTTCTGTAGATGAGCCTCAGTGCATCCGCAACCAGACCGAACTTCCTCAATGTGAATCGAACCGCCCCCTGCATTCAATAAGCAAACTTTGACGCTTGCTTTTCCATCGCGGGAAAAACCGAAATCCGCTTTCTTTGTATCTACGCACAGAATTCCCGCTTCCATACGTTTTGGAGCTACACTTGGCGGCTCAACTTTGCCGCAGCCAAGAGTTGCCAATGCAAGGAGCACCAGTTTTGGAAGTCGTCGATTACACCACATATCAACTCACCCGGCTTTGTGGAGAGGTGGAGAGGTGGAGGGGTTGAGAGGTGGAGAGGTGGAGAGGTGGAGGGGTTTAGAGGTGGAGAGGTGTAGAGGTGTAGAGGTGTAGAGATGGAGAGGTGGAGAGGTGCCTTAGTTTGTGGTCGTTTTTCCTCACGGTCAATGGGAGATGTGACGCATTTTTCAAGAACGCTATCAATTTTCCATGACGATATCCGTCTCGTTTTCTTGAAAGTCATTTCGTGTGGTGCCCAGTGTTCCTCCCCGTTGGTCGCATATTTCGACGTCGGTCTTGCCAGTGTTGATGAGCATGTTTGTTGGAAACGCAATGTCAGCCAATGGGAAATTGCAGTCGATAAGGTGTTTGCAACGTCCATCCAGACCGTGGCGACAATTGCGTCGGCAAACGGGCATTTTTAGAACTGGTCCACGGAAGAGTCTGGGCCTGTATTGTGAAGCAGATTTGCTGAAGAGAATTGAAGACCGGACGTTGTCACAATCGACTTCAGAGTTTTTGATTGCCGAAGCGAATCTCTTCCAGCGTCCGACAATGTTATTTGAGAAACGACAATGGTTTCGAGCCGAGGGCACGCTGAAATGGCGACTGCTGCCTTGTCGTTGAATGGTGTGGAATTCAGGAGGAGCACTCGGACTTCCGGATTTCGTTCCAGGATACCGAAAAGGTCGATACGTGCTGTGCCATCCTCGGCATAAACTGGCTGATCATTGGGAGTTGAATAAAGATCGGCAGTGTCAAGTTGGCCATCCAGGTCAAAATGCAATGTTGTTCCCACTGGTTTCGTCTGCTTGATCGTTTGGTCTTCACCCATCGCCGCAAGGTAGTCAGTCCTCCATTTGGATTTCGAGGTGCACTGAAACACTCTGTGTGCTGTTGCTTTCGAAGCGTCTGAAGCCACCGGCGGAGCCTGTGCCAGTGCTTTGATGACACTCTGGTCAATATCTTCGGACAGCGAGACGACAGAGCCGTCTGCAAGGCAAAACTGAGTACGGTCATCGAAACTGCCATAGCTGTCTTCGTTGCCCTTGAATGGAAGCGAAAGTTCGCGCCAGTTGAAGGGATACGCAAACGGCTGCAGCGAATCCGAAGTTTCTCCTGCCAGCCATGAGTGAGTACTGCCACTTGTCATATCAGAAATGCGGACACCGGAATTTCGATGAAAAACACTTGGGTTCGCCTGATAGTGCGTAAGCCCAAATCCATCGACAGTGACAGTATTTTCCAGGCAGGGGTTGAGTAACGCCGGGTGAGCGAATTTGAACAGAAGGCTATTGGCTGGGTGATCCCAGGCGAAATGTGGATTGATCTGAGAATACAAAGAACTTGATTCCAGATAGGGAATCAGTCGAATGATCCAGCCCTGAATCGCAGTCCCATCCGGGCGAATGTCGGCCCCGAGTGGAAATTGTGCATAGACATCATGGTAGTTGTGAAACGCCAGTCCCAATTGCTTCAAATTGTTCTTTGACTGTATTCGATGTGCATCCTGGCGAGCTTGCAGGATGAACGGAATAGTCACCGCCGCCAGCAGCAAACAACATCCAATCACGACCGCGACATTGGCCCACTCTCGGCCGGGTGTCACGAAGGCGTACCACGATGAGACTTGTGGCGAGATCTCGCCATCATTCGCTGCAGCCGAAGGTTCTTCCAGCATCGATACGTCTCTCTTACTCAACCGTGGCATCCACGCATCTGTTGACTGGGAGAGAGTTCGTTGGCTTAGCAGATTGTCTAACCATGAGCCCGGATTTTTCACACGGAGACGTTTTTCTGTGATGTCACCTTTGAGTGGAACATCCTCTGGCCAAGGAAAACGGGCTACGTGCTATGTTTGAGCATGAACGAGTTCGAGCATTGCCGGGAACCATGCACGCATCGAACCTGCGTCTTTGCGTCTTCCTGAAGGCGAGCGACGAGTGAGATTTTCCACGAATCGCGTGAGCAAGCCACCGGTTTTTGAGACAATGTAGTTGTCAGGCGACGTCAGAGAATGATCCGGATCTCTGACTGTGATGCTGCTTGCGATTATGTCTTGCGTTGTCGCTGATCAACAGAGCGTGACCTCGCTTCACGGCACCATGGATATGATCGACCAATTGCTTTTTATCGATTCCGCTGGGGCGTTCCAGTAAATCGCAGCAACCGCTGATCACCGTCATAATGTTGGCCAATTCGTGACGCAGTTTTGAAGACCAGATGGCGTCCGAAAGTTCGGGAGTTTCTGCAAGTGCTTGATTCAGGGTCGTGGACATGATAACAATGGCCTGATTGACAGTTTTTTGCTTCCACCAGCGGTTTGCCGGAGTTGACGCGTTCTACGCGAAAATATCTGTGCCGACTATCACGCGTTTCGTCAGTTCCTGTTGTCTTATGTCACGATTTCAATGATAGAGTCTATCGCATTACTTGATCGGAATGGCTGCTTCGTCTGGGTTGACGAGCACGCGCCATGGGGATTTTGCCGTGATTTGATCATGGGAACTCCCGCGTGGAAGTGGGTCAGCAGCGACAACGTGGAGGCTGTCAAGACAGCCTATTCCAGATGTTTGATTCTGAATGAGCCTCAGCAGTTTCAGGCGGAAGTCAGCATCGATGGTCGAAGCGTAGACATGCAGGTTTGGTTAAGGTCAACTGAAATCGATCAGGCCAAGATTATTGCGACCAGTACTCGATTGCCAACGCGAGTCAAGACGCTGACGGAATCAGAACGAGAGATCCTGAAGCGACTGGGCGAAGGCATGTCTCCGAAGAGGATTGCGGAAGTGCTGGATCTTTCTAGAGCAACGGTCGATACGCACCGTCGCAACATTATGCAAAAGCTTCGTATTGACGACGCTCATTCTCTGCAGGCGTTTGCGGTCAGGAAAATGAAACTCTGGTAGTTCAGACGCCAGAAGATCATGTCGATGCCGCGACGGTTCGATTGTAATTCGGCCATCCCGATCGGACTGTTCCGCCTTTGCACGAACTGCGATTCTTATGAGAGTAAAGTGCATGCGTGCGGATTTCCCAAACGCCATTCACTCACTATCACTTCGTGCTTGTCGTGCAGAAATCGTGGCACTGCCAGCTGGTGCTCCGTCAACCGTCGTTTGAGGAGCTGCATAACAGCGGGCGAGACGCCCGCGCTCCCGGAGCGCGGGCGTCTCG
>JBGSVD010000080.1:0-88285 GCA_041753135.1 Planctomycetaceae bacterium | reverse complement strand
TCTCTAACTGGCCCAAAAATCCATTTTCCGCCGCCGACTTCATGTCAGCTGCTCTACAGCAATTCGCAGGCCGAAAAAAAACTTTTTCTCAACACAATTCAGCGACGTTTGGTGACATGTATCAGGACAGACTCCTAGCAGTCGAGGCGGAAACATTCTCGCAAGTCTTCTGCACAAAGCGACTTGCGACTTAGGTTTTCGATCGTTTCAGGCCTGCCGTAACACCCGCATTTGCCTCTATCTGATCCATTCATCTCGCGACAGCAGCGTTCAGGAATTTGCTTCAACAATCGGGCACAGCAAATGCAAAGGGAGATCCGTTCTACTGCATATGGCATCAGCTCCCTACTTACTCGACATGCTGGAGATATCTTATGCTTCGACTTTCGCCCGTGGCCGGATTGCAATCAGGAATCGTCGCTCTGATGATCAGTTCTGCCGCAATTGCGATTCTGCAACCAACGGTGACAAACTCAACTGAGGCTGCTCAGGATGAAATTGCCGCGCCAGCAGATAAGAGCTCAATGGAAAAATTCATGGTTCGCAAGCTGGCGGCATCTCAGAGAGCTCTTGAAGGAGTTGCTCGTGAGGACTTTGAACTCATCCGAAAATCGACAGCTGAAATGATCGATCTGAGTCGACACGAGGCCTGGGAGCGAATGGCAAGTTCAAGGTTTGTCCAGGACACTACGGATTTTGTCTCCGCGGCAGAGTTTCTCGATCGAATGGCCGCGAGCAATGATGCCGAAGGCGTATCGCTCGGTTTTGTTCGATTGACACTCGCCTGCGCGAATTGTCATACACACGTTCGCTCGTCACGAGTCGCAAAGACTGACACCCCTGCACGGGATTCCGATGCAGAACTTCTTGCGTTGCTGCGAGCCAAATAGTTCTCGGACCGAATTCGACGGCTGCAAATTCTCACGCCAATGAATCCCTTGTTGCTGTTAATCGGCGAAGCTTGAATGCAGCGATCAGATTCAACTGAATGAAGCTTCCCAGTGATTTGTCTGCGAGTTCATTGCGTTTCGGTTTCCGAAACACGTCGTTGCAAAGTTCAGTCACCAACGAATCTGGATGACTGTTTCTGATGTCAGGATGGCGACATAGAAAAATTTACAGGAAAAGCAGTTCTGCCATGATTCGTTGTCTGGAATTGAATTCAGGAAAAGGCGTCAAAGAACTTCGGGACGACACCAATATTCAACTTGCGATGCGACTGGAAAGAAGATTGCAATGTGAGATGCAGCTCTGCATTCGGGTCCATGTGTGTGAGGACCAAATGCAACTGCTCGGGACTGTTGCTTCGTGGTATCAAAAACAGCAGGCTCAGGAGACGGCCAGAGAAGTTGCACCAGAGTATCGAATTCGCAATGACCTGCGTGTGTCTGGTACTGCAGGACAGTAGGTCTGCGAAGACATCCAGGCAGAGCAAAACGCCCCGGAAATCACCATGATTTACCGGGGTTCATTTTTGCATGCCTTGTCGAAATGTACCGGCTGACATTTGATAGCGACACCTACTCTTCTTTCAGTCCTTCGTCGCGAATGTAATCATGACAGGCGATACACGTGGCAATCAGACTTTGCTGAAAATAGGCGGCTCCCGCAAGATGCTCTTTTCTTGCCTCATCCTCAAGGCGAGCCGCTTGTCGCATGAATTCCATACGAAAGTGCTCATAGACGTCCGTATCGTCCGTCTTCTTTTCCCATCCCTTCGGGTGCGTCAGACTGATCAGCTTGAGTGACTCGGCCGACTTTGCAATTTTCTTGAAGTCGTGCGTCACAAGGCCAGCAAGAATTTGTTCGGCATGGTCCAGCTTGACTTCCATCACCTCGTCCACACGCTCTTTGTTGAAGTCTCTTTTTCTGGCTTCGACCTGCACTGGAATCGGCTTCACTTCATCGCTCACCAGTTGTGATGCTCCGAAGCCGGCAATGCAAGCGATCCCGACAACCAAAGGAACGTATGCACGTTTCTGTTTTGCAATTATGGAATTTTGCGTCATCCGAGCCGAATCCTTTCAGAAGTTTTCGAAACCTTTTGCCAACAGACCGATCGAAAGTGTGTCATATGCAAAACAGGTTCCGGATTCAAAAGATACGAGCCACAATTCGCAGGTTGCAAATCTCTATAGCAAGTCCATCCAACACGAATGTCATTCAACTTGCCGGTCAGCCCATCGACACTCCGCTTTCGTACCATTTAGTGATCGCAAAATCAATTTTCTGGACGGACTCGGAACCATCCAAAATCACCAAACTCGAAGTGGTTCCCCGAACGACATCGGAATTGCTATAGTCACCGACCTGTGCAATTGACAAGAGACCTGTTCTTCATAGCTTGGGGAGTTCGCCAGATGGGACGCTTCTGCCTGGTGTGCGTAATTACGTTAAGCCTGATCAGAAATCTGCACGCCGATGCCGTAAAAGATGCGGCTGAGATCCTGGCAACTGCCAAAGTCACCGGCGGGTTTGTCGTTCATATGGGACTCGGTGAAAACGGAGGCGAGCTGACGGCCGCGCTGCAAACAAGCCCTTCAATTCAGGTGCACGGACTCACAACGGATTCTGCCCGGCTCGAATCCGCACGAAAGGCGATTCACGCGGCAGGGAAATATGGAAGCGTTTCCGTTGTGCAGTATTCAGGCAAAGAACTGCCGTACATTGACAATCTCGTCAATCTGATTGTGATCGAAGATCAGGGCGAAGTCACTGAAAACGAAATCCTGAGAGTGCTCGTTCCCAATGGCGTCGCCCTGACGAAGGATGCGAGTGGTCAATGGACCAAAACAATCAAGCCACGTCCGAAAAATATCGATGACTGGTCGCACTACCTTCACGATGCCAGTGGCAACGCGGTCGCTCACGATGATGTTGTGGATTCACCTCGCCACCTGCAGTGGGTCGGCAGCCCTCGCTGGTCGCGACATCATGACCGCATGGCCAGCATGAGCGCTCTTGTTTCAACGAACGGTCGCATGTTCTACATCATGGATGAAGGCAGTCGGATTTCCATTCAGCTGCCGGCCAAATGGAAACTGGTGGCCCGTGATGCGTTCAATGGAACAATTCTTTGGAAGCGAGATATCACCGAATGGCAAAATCATCTTTGGCCATTGAAGAGCGGCCCAACTCAATTGTCGCGCCGGCTGGTCTCTACTGACGATGAAGTCTTCACCACGCTGAGCTTTGATTCTCCAATGGTCGCACTGGACGCTGCGACCGGGGAAAATCTTCGCACATACGAAGGTACCGACGCGACAGAGGAGATCATTCACACAAATGGTCTGCTGTTCGTGGTCGTCAGAAAAGGAAAAGCAGAACTCGCCGATTACGCGCCGGCCAATGGCCGAGTTGGTGATCAGGGGAAGGTCAATCAGGAATTTTTCTGGAACGAAGAGCCTCGCGTTGTCATGGCGTTTGAAGCAGCGACCGGTAAGCAACTGTGGGCCCGCCAGACAGGGATTTCTCCGCTGACTCTCTCGGCAGACGCAAGCAACGTGTACTTTCATGACGGGGAAAGTCTGAATGCCATCAATCAGAAGACGGGTGAACTCGCTTGGTCAACAGAACCCGTCACGCGCCGAAAACAGTTCACGTTTAACTTTGGCCCTCGTCTTGTTGTCCACAAAGATGTCGTGCTTTATGCAGGCGGTGATGGCAACATGATCAGCGTCGATGCAGCCACAGGAAAGCAGCTGTGGACGGCCGACCATCCGAATTCCGGGTACCAGTCCCCGCAGGACTTGATGGTCGTTGATGGACTGGTCTGGTGTGCTCCAACGACACAGGGGAAAGATACTGGTGTCTTCAAGGGACGCAATCCGAGAAGCGGTGAAGTGAAGCGTGAATTCGCGCCGGATGTTGATACTTACTGGTTTCATCACCGCTGCTATATCGCAAAGGCCACCGACAATTTCCTGATTCCGTCACGCACTGGCGTTGAGTTCGTTGACATCAAAAAGGAACACTGGGATATCCATCACTGGGTCCGCGGCGGCTGCCTGTATGGTGTGATGCCTTGCAACGGACTTGTTTATACGCCACCTCACGATTGTGCGTGCTATCCGGAAGCCAAGCTATACGGTTTTAACGCGCTGGCTCCGATGGCATCAACGCGACCGATTCCCGGCAAAGTTCCGGAAGAAGGACGGCTTGAAAAAGGACCGGCGTTTGGAACCGAACTGCTGGCGATTACGGAATTCAACGGCAACGATGACTGGCCGATGTTTCGACATGACCAAAAACGATCGGGAACTTCACGCCAGGACATTCCGGCCAACGTCGAGACACAATGGACAACTTCGCTTGGCGGCCGCTTAACGTCACCAGTCATTGCCGACGGGCTTGTGTATGTCGCACAGATCGACGCTCACACCCTCAACGCCCTGGATCAGAAAACAGGAAACAGCGCGTGGACATTTACTGCAGGCTCTCGCATCGATTCGCCACCCACGATCGAACGAGGCCGCGTGTTATTCGGATGCGCCGACGGCTCTGTTTATTCTCTGAAGGCTGACGACGGACAGCTGATCTGGCGATATCGAGTCGCTCCCATGGATCGCCGAGCAATGGCATTCGAACAATTGGAATCACTCTGGCCAGTTCATGGAAGCGTGCTGATTAAGAACAATGTTGTCTGGGCCGTGGCTGGTCGCTCAAACTTTCTTGACGGCGGATTGCGGCTGGTTCGGCTGGATCTTGAATCAGGCAGGAAACTGTCCGAGACGATTATGGACGAAACCAACCCCGAAACAGGCAACAACATGCAGGAGAAGCTTCAGATCCTGCAGATGCCCGTTGGACTACCCGATATTCTCAGCGCTGATGACAAGTTCGTTTACATGCGTTCGCAGAAATTTGATCTGGAAGGAAATCGCCTGGAAATCGGTCCCATCTCCGGTGACTTTGTGAAGCAGGGGTCGGCACAACGCGGCGAAGGCGTGCATCTGTTTGCACCGATGGGATTTCTGGATGACAGCTGGTTTCATCGCTCCTACTGGGTGATGGGACGAAGCTTTGCTGGCGGACACGGCGGATATTTCCAGGCCGGTCGATTCGCGCCATCGGGCGACATCATGGTGAATGGCGGTGGCTATGTCTTTGGCTACGGACGAAAACCAGAATACTTCCGCTGGACAACAACAATGGAACGACAACTCTTTGCTGCGAATCCGGAACCGCCAGAGATTCCTGCGGACTTCGGCAAGCAGGCCAACGCTGGAGGTGCGACACAGCCATCTGCTTTTGCCCAGTTCCCGAAGAGTCCAAGCCTGAATCCAACTGGTAAGCCAATTACGGTTGAAGCCTGGATGACAACAACAAATCCGAACGGTGTCCTTGTGGCTCGCGGTGGCCCGGCAGAAGGTTTTGCTCTGACGATGGAAACGGGCAAGCCAACGTTTCACATAAGAACTGATGGAACCCTGTCGACAATCTCTGGTTCAAAACGCATCGTCGGTGGATGGCACCATGTCGTCGGCGTTTTGACCGAAGACAAGCAGATGCGTCTCTACGTTGATGGAGAACGAGTTGGCGAAGGGACCGCTTCCGGGCTCTTAACGAAAGATCCGGCACAGGGCTTGGAGATTGGTGACGATGCGGGCGGCTCTGTCGGCGAATATCCATCGCCATTTCAATTCGTAGGTATTATCGACGAAGTGCGTTTGTATATGACAGCGGCCGATGATGCTTCAGTGGCCGAACGATTCAAAGACGCATCGGAACTCTCTGCGGATCCCGTTCTTGTGGTCACCTTTGACGACGGAACAGCTCGTGACATGTCCACGTATCGCAATAATGGAACACTGAACGGCGGAAAGATTGTTCCGGCAAAATTTGGCCAGGGCGTTCAATTCTCCGGTAAGAATGGTGGAAAAAATGCCGGTGGAGCCAAGGGCAAAAAGGGGAATCCCAAATCAAACATCGACGATGACGATAACGGTATCGCAAGCACAAAGCCCAAAACGAACACCGAGCCCCGTAACAGTCTGATTGAGCCAAAATGGAATAAAGATGTGCCGATCTATGTTCGCGGCATGGTTCTGGCAGGCTTCAACCTGTTCATTGTCGGACCTCCTGACATCATTGACGAAGAAGCGACGTTCCAGAAACTGTCAGAAAAAGATACGGAAGTTCAGAAACTTCTGAGTGAGCAGGATGCCGCAATCGAAGGGCAGCAGGGAGCAAAGCTTCTGACAGTGAACGCAGAAACGGGTGAAATCGAAAATACAGTGGAACTGAAAACACTTCCTTCCTGGGATGGCCTTGCTGGTGCCAACGGTCAGTTGTTCCTGACCACGCTGGATGGTCAGGTGATGTGTTTTGGGAAGAAGTGAGGCTCGATTGCAGCGTTAACAGAATCGTTGAAGGGTTTTCTCAATCGTGACCGCCACTAGTATAATTCCTGGTACGAGAGTACAGCCAATGACGTCGAAGTCGTGGAAGACAAGTGATCAAGATTCGGACGCCACTATGCTCTCACGCAGAGCCGTCCCGCGTTCTGTGTCACAAAGCATTACACACCTGATTGTCGCGGCAGCCATTTTTGTTGTCAGTGCGGTTGCAGCGGCGTGCAACATTCCGGTCTTTCGCTTCGCTCTGGAACGATGGAAGCCAGATTCGACGGAACTCATTGTGTTCCATCACAGCGCAATGACGTCGGATGATGACGCAATCGTGCGCGAATTTGAAAAGCTGTCACGCGCGAATGATGGGATGGCAAACCTATCCGTCATTCGCTGCGATTTGGATCAGAACAAGGATCAGGAGCTTAACGATTTGTGGTTATCAGTCCGAGAAAAAATCGATGCGAAGCTTCCGGTTGTGGTGGCCCGGTCTCTCAAAGGAAAAGGAAAAACGATCAACCATTGGCATGGATCGCTGTCCGAGGCTCGTACCGCCGGGCTTGTGGAATCCAGAATTCGATCGGAACTGACGAAACGATTACAGACCGGAGACGCAATCGTCTGGCTGCTGCTCAAATCACACGATGAACAGAAAAACACGGCAGTCCGGGACCTGTTGCAGCACCAATGCAAGACGCTGTCACAGTCAATTGAATTGCCAGAAGGCATTGGTCTGCCTGGTTCGGAGTTGTACTCAGAAGTTCCTCTGTTGCTTCAATTTTCCGTGCTGGAAATTGATCGGGCCGACAGCAGAGAGCAGTATTTGATTCGACAGCTATCAGGATTTCAGGCGGAGGCCTTTGCGAATGACGAACCGCTGATCATACCTGTCTTCGGCCGCGGTCGTGCGTTGGAGGTTATTCCCGCATCTCAGCTCAATGATGATTTGATTCACAATCTTACAGAGTTCCTTTGCGCAGCCTGCTCCTGTCAGGTGAAGGAACAAAATCCGGGATTTGATCTGCTGTTGTCGACGAACTGGAATCTGGCACTTTTCGGGGAAGATTCCATTGGTCCGCCTCCGGAAGCAGCGGATGGAAACGGACAGAAGAAACAACCCGAACTAGTGCCAATACCGTCTGGACGAAAACGCTTACCCTGAAAAGTGCAATCGCACCTGGTGACGTTTTCTCCCGGAATCACTTGCGATTCGCCCACTGCGTCGCGGTCCGTTTTTACTTCACTCCGGGGAAAATTGAGGTATTTTGCTCGCGTCCGAATTCTCACGCAGGCGGCTACCATCCAGATCAGACCGCGCGGCGAAGTACCAGGACGATACCGAACCAGGTTGAAAGATCTCCGGGCATTTCGTGGACCGTCGAAATTGGCACTCCCAATTTGCGACCAGAATTGTCATTATGCCCTGAGTTAGCAGCGATTAACGGCCTTCCGAATCCGTAAACCTGATTCTGGAACATGGCTTCATCAGAGGAAAAACGATGGCTCATCACTCTGTCTCACGAAGAACCATGCTTGTCGCCTCCGCGACCGGCCTTGCTTCGCTGCCCGGTACCGTGCCGGTCCAGGCGAAGGCCGCTGAAGTTGAAAAGCCAAACCAAACGAAATCCGGACACGCCAAATCAACGATCCTGTTCTTCCTTTGTGGCGGAGCATCGCACGTTGACACATGGGACTTGAAGCCCAACGCTCCACTGGAATACCGTGGACCATTCGCGCCGATCTCCACTTCGGCTCCCGGTGTAATGCTTTCAGAATATCTGCCGATGCTTGCTCAACAGGCTCACCACCTGGCAATCATTAATTCGATAGGCAGCTCGGTAAGCACCAACGACCACCATGCGGGATATTACTATAACCTGACGGGCCATGCTCCCGACCCGACCTTTCTATCGCTTGGAAACAATCGAACGCCAATGCCCAGCGACTGGCCGTACATTGGATCCGTTGTTGCATCAAAACGTGAACGCAATGGCGACCTGCCAAACGCAATTACGCTACCGCACAAACCCAGCAAAGCACCGTACACTCGCCCTGGACAATTCGCAGCTCGTATCGGCGTTGAGCACGATCCGTTGTACCTGCAGGGAAGCCTGACAGAGCCGCTTCGCTTTCAGGCACCAGCACTCGAATTATCGGCCGGAACCAATCTGGCCCGCATTGATGCACGTCGCAGTTTGCTCAAGTCCATTGACGAAGCACGGTTCGAGTTCGAATCGGCTCAGAAAGCCAGCCGCTGGAATCGTCAACAGGAACGAGCATTTTCGCTTCTCACATCGTCCAATACATCCACAGCTTTTGACGTCGGCCAGGAATCCGCCGCAGTTCGGCAAAGATACGGAGAAACTGTCAACGGAATGAGTCTGCTACTCGCTCGCCGTCTTGTTGAAGCAGGTGTTCCTTTCATTACAGTTTTCTGGATGGAAGACGAAAAACGTCTCGCAAAAAAATGCGCCAGCGCGGGCGGCTGGGATACTCACGGCAACAATTTTAATTGCCTGAAAGACGACCTTCTGCCCGAGTTTGATCGAGCATTTTCAGCATTGATTGAAGATTTGTCACAGCGGCAGTTGCTGGAGGAAACTCTGGTGATGGTCACAAGCGAAATGGGACGAACTCCAAAAATCGGAGACCCTCGTTCCGGCGGAGTTTATGGTGCCGGGCGCGACCACTGGACCCATTGTCTGACCGATCTGCTGGCCGGCGGTGGAATTCAAGGCGGTCAGGTGTATGGTTCAAGTGACCGACTGGGAGAATATCCCAAAGAAAATCCGGTGACTCCAGCTGACGTCGCACATACGGTCTACCACGCCATGGGGATCCATGATCTGCAGGCCAAAGACGAACAAGGTCGGCCTTTCAATTTGCTGGACGCCGGTACGCCGATTTATTCGCTGTTTTAAAGAACAGCCACGCAACCTCATCGCGTCATGAACACGTTGCCGTACCCTCTGATCAATACGTTGATCAATACGTTAAAACCTGCCAGAGGCCAGAGTAGTCATCGGTCCAATGCAGCACTCGTTCTTCGGGCAACCATGGATCGACCGCATCTTCGATCAGAGGATCTTCAGCAAGATCTGTTCGGGAACTCAGAAGAATCCATGTTGAACTGAACACGCCCGTGAGCGTGTCATTGCCATTTTCGATCCGGACGGCCTGCCAGCCAAGATGCTCGGCCAATCCACGTGAGATTGGATTCAAATCCAGAAACCGATTCGAAATATGAATGGCCAGGATACCTCCCGGGCGAATTTGTTCGCGATAGATCTCACCACACTCACTGGTCAGCAGATGAACGGGGATCGCATCACTGCTGAACGCATCAATTGCAAGGACATCAAATTGCTGTCCGTTTCCAGAGGCGATTTCGCGTTCCATCACAATTCGCGCATCACCAGTCACAACTTCGGTTTTTGCTGGTGAGTCCTTGAGATACGTGAAGATGTTGTCCGACAACTTTATGACAGCAGGGTTGATATCGTAGAAACGAATGTACTCGCCATCTTCGCCGTAGGCCGCGATCGTGCCAGTTCCAAGTCCGACAACACCCACTCGCAGGCCATGCTGATCGGTCTGCTCGGCTTTCCGACGAGCCGACACGATCGCCAGGCCAATGCCACTTTCTCTGCCGTAGTATGTTGTCGGCTGCCGTTTCCAGAATTCATCAACGAACTGAAATCCGTGACGTATTTGCCCGTGAGTCAGCGCATTCTTGGGTGGAATAAAATCTTCATCTTCATCCTCCGCCTCTTCATGTTTCACTCGCAGCACGCCATAAAAATTTCGCGAAGTATGAATGATTGAAGTTCCGGCTGTCGCTTCCGTATCAGACTTCACAATCTCTGCCAGATGATTGGTCAGAAGTAGAACCATCGTTGTTGATGGAACCCAGAACCAGAATCCGAGCGATGGTTTTTCCGAACCACGAAACCCACACGACGACCATTCCATCATGAGAGCGGCGGCAGTTGTTGACATCAAAGAAATTGCCTGCCAGCCTTCAAGCACCTCCTGCCGCATCAGAAATCCACAAACACCGCAAACAACCGGGTAAATCGCGCCCAGGGAAAACAGGCGACGTGACGCCTCATCTTTTACCCCAGGAATCAGAAGCCGCGTTACGGCAAAGAGTGGCGAAAATGCAGCCACTGCGATCAGCGCAACATAGATTCGCTGGTGAGTCACATTCGTGAGGGAAATTGCGTTCCATTCCTCGTACCACAACCAGCCACAAAATACTCCAGCAATAACATAAACCGCAGCGATCAGATAAACCCGATCCAGAAACTTTCCGATCCATCTTGCCACCCAGCATATCGCAAGAGCCGCGATGGGTGACGCAAATGCCAACGGATAAAGTTTGAACTGAATGTCTGGATGCAGCATCTCCGGACAATCGTAGTATCCGTAACCCAACAGCAGACCACTTGAAATCAATGGTACAAAAACCCAGACAATGGTTCGAACAACTGGTCGATGAGCTTGAACACCCGTCAGGATCAGCCCGGCAAACTGAACCAATGCATAAGCACCAAACACAACCGTCTCGGCAGTTCCTTCCATGAACGCAACACGCGGCAGATAGACGTAGTGCCAGACAACGGAAATGTTGATGGTTGTCAATCCAGTCCAGATCCAGAATTCCAGGGACGGAGTTCGGAGCCACAATCGCTGAGCACTCCAGGCGATCAAAGTCATTGCGCAACATGCGACCAGACTGATGTGATACTCCCAGTAGCCGAAGAAAAAGTATGGAGCAACCACAGCCACAAAAATGCCACCAAGCGCGCCTCCGGCAGAAACAAGAACGTAGAACAGAGTCAGATACTTCGGATGCGGCTTGCAGCTGACAAGTTCACCATGACACGTCATGCAACAGGCAAACAGCATCGTCGAATAGATGGCCACCTGTTTCGTGATGTTGACATCAGCCCCTTCAGAAATGACCCAGGACGCAACCGGACAACAGGCAATCAGAAGCAGTCCCCAGGCTCGCCGATCGTACCATTTCGGACCATCGAAACAGATAATGAAAGAAATTAAGTAAAGACTTAACGGCAACACCCACAGGAACGGAACCGTTGCCACATCGATGCAAAGCTGGTTGGTGGTGGCCAGTAACATCGCAGAACTGCAGGCTGCCAGACCCAGCCAAAGAAGCATCAATCCAAATCCTGGTCGACGAATACGGCTATCATTCAGCGAATCTGAGCCTCCTGTATTTGCCTCTGTCGAACTCGCGCCTTCCAGACTGACATCGGAATCCTGTAGTCGCCAAACCCGCACGGCGCACCAAACTGCGAGAGCGACGTAAACACCGTACGCTGCGGACCACGACCAGACCTGTTGTCGCAATGTCAGCCACGGTTCAAAGGCAAACGGATAACTCAGAAGGGCAAGCAAAGATCCGATGTTGGACAGAGCATAAAGTCGATACGGCGAGCGGCCTGGCGATGTCTGGCTGAACCACTTCTGCATCAACGGACCTGTTGACGACAAAACGAAATACGGTCCACCCACAGTCGCCATCAACAATAACAAGATGTGCAGCAGCGGCGACTGATCGGCGGTTGGCTTCCAGGACTCCCCGGGCGAAATCGGCAGAAATAACAACGAGATTCCCAGTAAAGTCAGGTGTGTAATCACCTGGGCCCGAAATTTGAGTTTCACGCTGATCAGATGCGCGTAGAGATAGCCGCCGAGCAGCAGGATTTGAAAGAAGAGCATGCAACTGGTCCAGATCGACGGGCCTCCGCCGAACCACGGAAGAATAAATCTCCCGATCAAAGGCTGAACCTGAAATAACAAAAACGCACTAACAAATATGGTGGCAGCGAAGCGGAACATTTTCTTCCTTCCGAAATGGAAGGAAGCAATGTAATGTGCCCCGCGTTGAAAAGAAGTGAAGACTCGCCCGACATCCACATCTTTGATGGATCCACTCAAGAGGTTCCGTATGAATTCCTCCAACACTGCCGCCGGAAAATCTGAATCCGGATTGACTCAGAGATTTTTGAACGTCGTGGAATGGGCGGGCAACAAGCTGCCAGACCCCGCTTTTCTTTTCGTTCTTGCGTTAATGCTCACCTGGGTCGCCTCGAAGATTCTCGCACCGATGCAGTTCGCAGAAATGGATCCGCGTACAAGTAAACCGATTGAGGTGGTCGATCAGCTCAGCGGCAAAGCACTGGTCGACTTTCTGGCAAACATGGTAAAAACTTTCGTCGAGTTCCCGCCGCTGGGCGTTGTTCTGGTGGCGCTTCTGGGCGTTGGGGTTGCCGAGCATACCGGCTTTATTCAGGCGATGCTGAAAGGGATGCTGCGATTGACTCCCACATGGTTGCTGACGCCAATGCTGATTCTTGTCGCGCTTCTGAGCCATTCTGCCGGCGACACGGGATATGTCCTGATCATTCCGCTGGGTGCCGTCATGTTTTCAGCGGCCGGTCGTCATCCGTTGCTTGGAATTACCGCTGCGTTCGCTGGCGTCTCCGGAGGATTCAGCGCGAACTTTCTTCCGTCGAGCCTTGATCCTTTGTTGCAGGGGTTCACTCAAAAAGCGGCTCAGATCATCAATCCCGCCGCGGAGGTCAATCCGCTGTGCAATCTCTGGTTTATGACGGCATCGTGCTTTTTGATCGTCGGAATCGGCTGGTACGTCACAGACAAAATCATCGAACCCAGACTGCGTCGCATGCCAGTTGACGGGGCAGGGGAAGACGCATCCGACATGCACAACTTAAGTGTTCGCGAGATCCGTGGACTGTGGGTCGGACTGGGAATGCTTTTCGGCGGACTCATTGCTCTGGCCGTCGTTTCCTGGCCCAATGACTCTGTGTTTCGCGCAGATGTCCCGTTGGCGAGTAACGCGACCCCGACAGACAGCGGATCTCCAACGATCGCTCCGGAACGATCCTTAACAAGTCGCGATGCGCCGTTGATGAAGTCAATCGTGCCGTTGATTTTCATCCTGTTCCTGATTCCTGGTGTTGCCTATGGATATGTCGCCGGCACAATCAAAGGACACCGGGACATTGTTCAGGGGATGACGAAGTCGATGGGAACGATCAGCTATTATCTTGTGATGGCCTTCTTTGCAGCTCAGTTTACCGCAGCATTCAGTCAGTCGAACATTGGCGTCTTGCTGGCCGTCAAAGGAGCAACTCTTCTGGCTGCGATGAAGTTGCCAGGACAGGTCACCATCATCGGGATCATCATCCTGACCACGATCGTAAATCTGCTGATTGGTTCTGCGTCGGCGAAGTGGGCTCTTCTGAGTCCGATTTTTGTCCCGATGCTGATGACACTGGGCCTGTCTCCGGAGCTCACGCAGGCCGCCTATCGAATCGGCGATTCCAGCACGAACATTATCACTCCTCTGATGCCTTACTTCCCACTGGTTGTTGTTTACGCTCAAAAGTATGTGAAGAACACCGGTATCGGCACCATGATTTCTCTGATGCTGCCTTACTCAGTGACATTTCTTGTTGGCTGGATGCTTCTGCTGCTTGCATGGTGGGGACTTGGCCTGCCGCTTGGATTGCAGGCCGGGTACTCCTATTCGCTCGCCCAATAGGCAAGCGGCTTGTAAACCGCGGTTGAAAAATACTTGCGGCGCAGACGACCTCAACGCATGCCGGTGACACGACCTTAAAACAGCGGTGAATAACCAAGCAGCCTGCGCAGCGTTGAGAGCTGCCCGAGGTGAGTTGCAAAATGCGTTGCAAGAATATGCGACACTAACTGGCCTTTTGTCTTTAGTGGGGTACTTTTCAGAAGTTCGACTTCGTGAAGATCGCCTGATTTTTCTGGAGTCGCATCTTTCAACGCGTTGCAGAGTTTGGCGTATCCGTCATTGATCGCAGCAAGCAATTCTTCTCGCGATGGCACGACACGATCATCCGTCCCGGACTGAGACGCGGGACCATACGCCACGTGCCACGTCTTCGGGCAAATGAACGGAAGATCCAGCTGTTTGAATCCGTAATCAACTACGACCGCCAGATGAGCCAGGATCCAGCGGACAGAATGGAGTCCCGGTGCGGGCTGAGCGTCAAGTTGATCGTCCGGAACGTCCGCGAGCAAATTTGCCAGGTACGCTCGATTAAATTCATTCAAAGTAATTGAGTGCTCAAACATATCGAAGTTGTCCTGATCAAAGCCATCACACATTTCAAGAAAACAATACAGGGATCGTATCGCCGCTGAACGGATTGACAAATGAGCGTCCGACGGTTTGCAATACACGCCTCAATCACAACAACAGCGATCCTCGTTTGACAGTCTTAACGGAACCGCCTCAAATCCCGGTAAAACCCCCGCCATTTAATGTCAATTGTCGAACGGTCTGTTATGCCTTATGCGATTGAGTGCCGGCAACTTATAAAGACCTGGCCCGGCAACCCACCTGTCGAAGCTGTGCGAGGAATCGATCTGCAGATTGAGAGGGGGATATGCTTTGGAGTGCTTGGCCCGAATGGGGCTGGCAAAACAACCACGATAGAGATTTGCGAGGGCTTGCTGCAGGCAACAAGCGGTGATGCGATCGTCCTTGGAAAAAACTGGGCGACACAGGGCGATGAAATTCGCCAGGAAATCGGAATCTCTCTTCAGGAAACGCGACTGTCAGAAAAGCTCACTGTGCTGGAAACACTAACCTTGTTTCGAAGCTTTTATCGTTCGGGGATGGAACCGGAAGAAGCGATTGCCAAAGTTTCGCTGCAGGAAAAATCCAACGCTCGAATTAAAGCCCTTTCTGGAGGACAGCGACAACGTGTGGCCGTTGCGACAGCACTGATTGGCAATCCAAAACTCCTGTTCCTGGATGAGCCCACGACTGGTCTGGACCCACAGTCGCGTCGAGACCTCTGGCGCATCATTGCTGAGTTTCGCGAAGGCGGCGGGACCGTTTTGCTGACGACTCATTACATGGATGAAGCGGAACGATTGTGTGACCGCGTTGCCATCTTTGATCGAGGCAAGATCCTCGCCATTGATTCACCTCAACAATTGATCGCGGACCTTGGTGCAGAGCATGTTGTTGTCTTCACAGTGGCCGGAGATACCGCTTCGCTCGCAGAAACATTTGGAGCCACACTGCCGGGTGTGATTTCAGTTCGTGTTGAAAACGACCATCGATGCCTGTCAGTACGAGAGCCTCACGTGGCAATCCCTGCATTGCTGAACCTGATCAATGAGAATGGATTGAAGTTGACGTCACTAACAACTCGGCAAGCAACATTGGAAGACGTATTTGTGCATTATGCAGGCCATGCACTGCATGACGAAACTCCGGGAGCAGCACGATGAGTTCATCATGGAAAATGCATCCCGTGACGCAGTTGTTTCTCGCCAGGTTTCGTGAGTTCATCCGTCAACCCGAGGCCGTGTTCTGGTCTTACGTATTTCCTTTGGTGATGATGATCGCTTTGGGCTTGGCGTTTCGCAGTGAGCCGATGGAAGCTGTTTCGATCATTGTCCAGGATGGTGCCGGCTCCGAGCAATTGACAACAGTTCTTGGCGCCAGCAAGAACCTGATTGTATCAACGGGAGCAGAGGCTGCGTGTCGACAACAGCTCTGGGCTGGTCAGAGTGAACTGATCGTCGTAGCAAACTCGACTGACGAAGCCGCCGATTATCGTTTTGTGTATGACCCGACTCGTCCTGGCAGCGTTCATGCACGTGATGTCGTCAATGATGTTTTGCAGCGTGCGGCCGGACGAAAAGATCCAGTCGCAACAACCGATCTTGCAGTGACCGAACCGGGAAGCCGCTACATCGACTTTCTCGTTCCCGGACTGATTGGCATGGGCCTCATGGGTGGCGGTGTCTGGGGTGTCGGTTTTGCAATCGTCGATATGCGAATTCGTCAGGTGCTGAAGAGGTTTCTTGGTACGCCAATGAAGAAATCTCACTTCGTCGCGGCCATGATGTTCAGCCGAATGGTTTTCATGATTCCGGAAATCATCGTCGTTCTGCTGGTGTCGCGATTTGTGTTTGGTGTCGTGAACCATGGAAGCTATCTAAGCGTGATGCTGCTGATCGGACTCGGGGCGTTCGAGTTTGCCGGGATCGGACTTCTGATTGCCAGCCGCGCGAAAACGCTGGAGGCGGTTTCCGGGCTGATGAACCTGGCGATGGTCCCGATGTGGATCGGTTCGGGAATCTTCTTTTCCGCGAAACGATTCCCCGAATTCGTCCAGCCGGTGATTGAATTGCTTCCACTCACACCGCTGATCGGTGCATTGCGTCACGTGATGCAGGAAGGCGCGGGGGTGATTCAGATTCTGCCGGAGTTAGGCTTGATAGCAGCCTGGGGCGCCGTGACGTTTTTTGTGGCAATCAAAATTTTTCGCTGGGAATAATGAAGGCCTGATCTGTCTCAGATCGCAAATTGTTTGCTTTAAGAACAATCCCGAAAGAGTCTCCGTTCTTTGAAAGAAGCGGAAGAATGCGAGACACCTGGTTTTGTACCACCGGACGGCTTGTGTCGTTCCGCGACTGCCGGAAGCTATTTTGGGGCTGTTCATTAGCGAAGTCCATTCCATGATTTGCTCGATTTCAGCGGCTGCTGGCTGGCATCGCCAACACCGTCGACTTGAAACAGGTCAACCAAAACAATTTCCGCCTGGGCCAAAGTTCCCTGACGGGTATGGATTCACTAGACTCCCCAAACCCAAGGATTCAGTCGCCGCGATTGGGAGGAATTTCGAGCATTCGAAACTGCGGATGACGGATCAAAATTTTCTTGTGTAAGGATAAAACCAATGGCAAAAGCAACGAAAAAACTGCCGGTCGCGAAGGCAGCCAGTGAAGACCAGATGATGCTCGACAATGCTGTTGGGCAGATTGAAAAAATGTTCGGCAAAGGCTCCATCATGAAGCTGAACCCGAGCGAAAACGCTGGCGGATTTCCGGGAATTTCCACAGGAGCACTGTCTGTCGACCTGGCCCTGGGCGGCCGCGGCTTTCCACGCGGGAGGATTATCGAACTCTTCGGGCCTGAATCCAGCGGTAAGACAACGCTGGCACTTCATGCGATCGCCAACGCGCAAAAGGCAGGCGGAATTGCGGCGTTCGTTGATGCAGAACACGCTCTTGATCCACAATGGGCGCGTCGACTTGGTGTTAACCTGGATGAGCTGCTGGTCAGCCAGCCTTCCTACGGCGAAGAAGGATTGCAGATCACAGAAATGCTTGTGAAGTCCAACTCCGTCGACATCATCGTGATCGACTCCGTCGCGGCCCTTGTTCCTAAGGCGGAACTCGATGGGGAAATTGGAGACTCACACGTTGGGCTTCAGGCTCGAATGATGAGCCAGGCGATGCGAAAGTTGACGGGCGCGATTTCGAAAGCCAAGGCAACGGTCATCTTCATCAACCAGATCCGAGAGAAGATCGGCGTGATGTTTGGCAGTCCGGAAACAACGCCTGGCGGGCGAGCACTGAAATTCTTCAGCTCGTGCCGAGTCGACGTTCGTCGCATCAATCAGTTGAAAGAAGGCGACAACATGATCGGAATTCGCATGCGAGTCAAGATCGTGAAGAACAAGATCGCTCCTCCGTTCCGTGTGGCAGAAGTGGACATGTACAACCACTGCGGGATCAGTTACGAAGCGGACCTTGTGGATCTGGCCGTTGAAAACAAGATCATCGATCGCAGCGGCAGCTGGTTCAGCTATGGTTCTACCAAGCTCGGCCAGGGCCGCGACAGGGCTCGAGTTTTCCTGGAAGAGAACCCGGCGATTGCCACAGAAATTCGCAATCGGATTCTGGACCTCAAACATATCACTACGGGAGTCGAAGCGCCGGAAGAGGCCGCCGTAACCACGGAAGAATAGCATCTCGACAAAGACGCTTAACTGCTTTCCATTAAAGCCCGATGTGCAAAGCATCGGGCTTTTTTGCGTTTGAGACTTCAGCGAATTGCGGAGACAAGGCACGAATAGGACCACCCGACGATTGACGACAGTCTGGTGACTCAGGATACCCGACTTGGGCTGGCAACTAACTAAACAATATCGATTACACGCACCGAGCGTATCGAAATTTTCTATACACCCAGAAGGGGGCACCCATTAATTCCCGAAAATCCTATGTTCACAGACTACACGTTCGCTGACGACACTATACAGTCAATGCATATTACTTTTGTTGCTTCTGCCGCCATCTTCATCGTTGTAAACAAGGCGAACTCCCTTCCCTCCGTCAGACAAACTGGACGATGGGAAAGACGATCGCAAAACATACGCTCGGGCGACGCAGCGTGAGTCCCGCACGGCCGGGCTTGCGAAAACGAAACTCCATGGATTGAGCGATCGATGTCACCTCAGATTCGCACAGCGGATATACAGTCTTGCCTTCTGCTGACAAGTCTCTATTTTCTCAGTGGTCTCCCGGCGCTCATCTATCAAACGGTGTGGCAGAGGATTCTCGTTTTACACAGCGGCGTCGGCACCATCTCAGTGGCCATTATTATCAGCGCCTACATGCTTGGAATCGGACTCGGAAGCCTGCTGGGAGCCGGAATCAGCCGCCGACTTCCTCCCGGTCGAACGCTTCAGTGTTTTGCAATTGTGGAGTTGCTCATCGGGGGAGTTGCTCTGGTCAGCCCCTGGTTACTTCATGATTTTCTCTATCTGCAGCACGGGCAGCTCTATCGAGAATTATTCCAGGCCGCGATTCTGCATACGTTGGTTCTGCTGCTTCCAACAACTCTGATGGGGCTTACGTTGCCACTCATGACTCGCTCGCTGGTGCTCGATTCACATCAAGCCTCGACTCGAATCGCTCGTTTGTACGGAGCAAACACGCTGGGCGCCGCATTCGGAGCCGTCATTGCTCCCTGGCTGCTGATGCCTCTGGCCGGCGCTCGCGGGGCGATTCTCGCGGGGGCAATGATCAATCTCCTCATCGCTGTGACTGTCTTCTGGCTCCGAAGTCGCGACGAGGCCGTGCGGACAATGCCCCGGCGAGTCGCTGCAAATTCCGTCGCTCTCGAAACATCCATCGCTCCGACAACGCGTCAGTCAAATGGAACCAGTAACAGTCAACAGCCTCTCAATAGTGATTCGACCGACCCTGCCAAAACGAACTCCAAGCCCGGCGAAGTTCCCTTTCTGGTCTGGTCACTGTTGTATTTTCTGAGTGGACTGATTGCCATTGGATTGGAGATTGTCTGGTTCCGAGTCCTTGATATTGCCGTCAAATCGACGTCATACACGTTCGGTACCATTCTGGGAACATACTTATTCTGTATGGCAATCGGTAGTCTTGCTGGTGCCAGGAGAGCGGATCGGGTACAGAATCCGCTCCGATCTTTTCTTCAGGTACAGTGCCAGATACTAATTCTGTCGGCACTGACGATCTTCTGTGTGGTTCGACTGCCGGCAGACTTCCCGGGACTCGCCTGGTTCACAAGTTACTGGGCCGCAGAAGAGCCGTTCCGTCCTTCGATGGCGGAACTAGCCACCAGTCTTAGGCTCTATGTTTTGCAGCCAGTCGTTCTGATGAGCCTTCCGACGATCCTGATGGGATACAGCTTTTGCCTGCTGCAGAAGGGCGTCCAGCGCGACGCCGCTTCGTCCGGATATCGAGTTGGTCTGCTTCAGTCCGCCAACATCCTTGGATGCACGCTCGGAAGTCTCCTTACCGGAGTGTTACTGCTCGACGTCATGGGAAGTATGATGACGCTTCGAGTGATGCTGGCCTGTGGGTTAATTTTCGCAGTCACCGGATTCTTCCTCACGAAATCCGGACGTCGTTTTGGAACCCTGGCAATCGGACTTGTGCTGATGATCATTGGCGTTCCCGGGAATGACCAGCTATGGCTCCGCCTGCATGGTCAGCCCGCCAGCGGAGGAGCACTTATCTCTGAAGATGTGACCGGTGTCTGCATGCTGGCGCAACAGGCTGGCTCTGACCGTTGGTGGTTGTGGGCTTCCGGAAAAACACAAAGTTTGCTTCCGTTTGGTGGTTTTCATGCCAAACTGGGTGCGATCCCCGTCACTCTTCATGAAAATCCTGAGTCCGTCGCCATCATCGGACTGGGATCCGGAGATACCGCATGGGCCGCAGGATGTCGATCAGAAACAAAAGCTCTGCGAGTCTTCGAAATTTGTACGCCGGAGATCGATCTGCTGACAACGTCGTTCGCAAGATCGAAATGGCCTCAGCTTGACAGCTTTCTGGACGACCCGCGCGTGACCATCGATGGCATTGATGCACGCTTTGCACTCATGACCGAAGATACCACTTACGATATCATTGAAGCTGATGCCATTCGTCACCACGGAGCCTTCGCTGGCTATTTGTATTCCATTGAGTTCTTTCATCTGTGCCGAAAACGACTGAAGCCGGGCGGCTATATGTGCTCCTGGTCACCAACCCCACTTGTTCTGACGACCTTTCGGCTGGCTTTTCCTCACGTAGTGGAAATGGAAAACGGGCTTCTGTTGATTGGCTCCAATGATCCCATCGAACTGGACCTTCGCGCCTGGGAAGCACGTCTCCAGGGAACCTCCGGCTATTTGCCGGAACCCATCCTTCAGGATTGCCTGAACAGCCTGCCCGGAGCACGGCAAGCGTCCCGCGTCGCACCGGACTCCTTTACCAACACGGACCTGTTCCCATTCGATGAGTTTAATTGACTGGACAGCGGTTTCCTGCCGTCGGCGTGCAGGGTGGCACGTCGATGCGGCCGTTCAAGTTTTGCCCCAACAATTTTTCAACCTGCCGGGCGTGCACAAGATCAAAGACATTCGATCCGCCAACCCCGAGTGTTGGCAGGTTACAAATCTCCCCACATGTCACCTTCGAATTTTGAATGGTACGCTATTTATAAGGTGGGCGAGTGTTCGGTCAGCACCCCACAAAGCGGCCGTTGCGACAAGTTCAGGGCCTGTGAATGTCCCGGTTTTTGTTAAGCCCACGGGGCACGTGCAACAATTGAAAAGACTCACTAAACTCCGCTGCTTCGGAAATCCGCCGGGGAGCACTGGCGGCCGACACGAGTCTTTTTCCGGCGAAAACGCACCGGACAGCAGTGGATAGCAATGAAAACCGACGAACTCCGTGAGAAGTACCTCGCCTTCTTTGAAACCAAAGGCTGCGTGCGACGCCCAAGCGACGTGCTGATTCCTAAAGACGACCCGACCGTGCTGTTCACACCGGCCGGGATGAATCAGTTCAAGAACCAGTTCCTGGGCATCGGTCCTCTGGAATTCACCAAGGCCACCACCAGCCAGAAGTGTCTGCGAACCGGTGACATCGGCAACGTCGGAATCACGGCATATCACCATACGTTCTTCGAGATGCTCGGTAACTTTTCCTTCGGCGACTATTTTAAGAAGGAAGCCATCCACTGGGCGTGGGAGTTTCTTACCACGAAGCAATGGCTGGGACTCGACCCGGATCGACTCACCGTCACCGTCTATCTGGACGATGACGAAGCCTTCGACATCTGGAACAAAGAGATCAAGCTTCCGGCCGATCGCATCAGTCGGCTCGATGAATCCGAAAACTTCTGGCCAGCCTCCGCGCCGTCTCAGGGACCGGATGGAGTCTGCGGGCCATGTTCCGAAATCTACTATCTCGCGCCGGGTGCAACAAAGCCGGTGGAGATCTGGAACCTGGTCTTCACCCAGTTTAATCGCGTAGGCGATCCGCCGAACAATCTGCATCCGCTGCCCAAGAAAAACATCGACACCGGCATGGGACTCGAACGATGCGCGTCGTGTCTACAGGGCGTGTTGAGCAATTTCGAAATCGACATCCTTAAGCCCATGTGCATCGCCGCCGGTGATGCGCTGGGGTTGAAGTATTCTTACGACGCCGCCTGGGGCCGAGCCTGCCGACGTATCGCCGACCATCTGCGAGCCTGCATGTTTGCGATTCACGAAGGAGCGAATCCAGGGCCGGACAAGGCGAACTATATCGTTCGATTGCTGCTGCGTCGCGCGGCGATGGAAGGGTATCTCCTTGGCAAAAAGGTTCCCTTCCTGCACACGCTGGTCCCGTCGATTGTGACCGGCATGAAGTACGCGTATCCGGAAATCGCTGAAACGGTGTCGTCGGTTTCGAATGTCATCAAGCTGGAAGAAGAGCAATTCCTGGATGTCGTTGATCGCGGGATGCCACGCTTCGACAAGTTGGCTGCGAAAGCGAAGTCATCGGGAGTGATCTCCGGTCAGGACGCTTTCGACCTGCATCAGACGTACGGTTTCCTGATTGAATTGACGGAAACTTTGGCTTCACAGCAGGGCCTGAAAGTCGATCACGCCGGTTACACGATTGCTCGCAAGCGTCACGAAGCGACCAGCGGCAGCGGTGCGTTTGCGGATTCGGTGATGAGCGCCGGGCCGATTGATTCGTTAAAGCAAAAGGGCGGCACGAAGTTCGTCGGTTACGAATCAATGGCGGCAGACTGCAAAGTCGTCGGCATCATTTCAAACAAAGAACTGGTCGAAGAATTCGCTTCGGCGGGACACGAAACTCCGATCGGACTCGCGCTGAATCAAAGTCCGTTCTATGCAGAGTCCGGCGGTCAGGTCGGCGATGTCGGAACACTGGTTGGCGACGGTGTCGAATTCGTCGTTGCGGATACCCAGAAGGAAGGCGAACTGTGGATTCATGTGGGACATCTGATCAAGGGCAAGCTGTCCGTCGGCCAGAGCTTGACGGCGACGGTTGACTCCGATCGCCGCTCGGGCATTCGCCGAGCCCACTCGGCAACTCACATTCTTCACCACGCGCTGCATTGCACGGTGGGCAAGGATGCGACTCAGCGAGGCTCCAAGGTTCAGCAGGATGAGCTGCGTTTCGACTTCGCTCACGGTCAGGCGTTGTCGGCGGATGAGATTCGTCAGGTGGAAGACATCATCAACGAATGCATCGCCAAAGGGGCTCCGGTTGTGACGGAGCTGCTGCCGATTGAGGCGGCTCGCAAGAAAGGCGCGATGGCGTTGTTCGGCGAAAAGTATCCGGACGAAGTGCGAGTTGTCACGATGGGCGACTTCAGCGTCGAACTGTGCGGCGGAACGCATTTGTCGAACACCGGGCAGATCGGTCTGTGTCACATCATGTCGGAAGAACCGATCGCGAAAGGCGTGCGACGCATCACCGCGATCACCGGCCAAAAAGCAGTCCAGAAAGGTCGCGAAACCGACGAACTGGTGGCTCAGTTGCAGCGAATGCTGAAGGCTCCGCAAGCGGCCGAGCTGCCTGGAAAAGTCGAAACGCTGCAGAACGAACTGAAAGCCTTGAACAAGCAATTAGCCGATCTGACGTCAGCTTCGGTCGCCGATGCGATCGATGGCCTGGTGGCTCAGGCGGAAGTGATTGACGGAATCAAGGTCGTCGCGAAAAAGCTCGAAGGTGTGTCCCGCGACGCTCTGCGCGACTTTGCCGACCAGCTTCGCGACAAACACAGTCCGGTTGCATTGATCCTTGGAGCGGAGATTGATGGCAAGGTGGCGTTGATTGCTGCTGTCAGCAAACCTCTGGTGAAGGACAAGAAACTTCACGCTGGCAACATCGTCAAAGCGGCGGCCACAATCGCCGACGGCGCTGGCGGCGGTCGACCTGACATGGCCGAAGCCGGCGCGAAGCTCGTCGAAAAAATTGACGAAGCCATCTCAGCCGGATTGGTAGAGTTGAAGAAGCAGCTTGGAGCTTAGAGGCACTAATAAAAACGGGACAGGCAACCTTCCGCAGCCTATTTGGCCGCGTTTTCTACTTCGCTCGGAAGCCAGTCCCCCGGTTTTTTTTAGGCGTTCTCAGGCTACTTGCCGACTATCGCGTGAGCACTGACAGGGACAATCCGAAGAACCAAAAGTCGTCGGATCGTCCTTGAGTCGTCAAGTGGTACTGGGCGCCTGCCGTTAGCCGAGCCTGACTATTCACCCAAAAGTGCATACCAAGTTCCGGGTAGATGCTGGCCATGAAGTCGTTGACCGATTTACGTTCGCCACGTTCATCGACGGACAAGTCGCCATCGTTATCGATGTGGTCATTGATGGCCAGTTCCTGACGCTGGTTGCCTCCAATAAAGGTACCGACGCCAACGAAGGGAGCCAGTCGAGTAGGTGCCTGCAATCGTAATCCAAAATCACCACCCAGGAACCAGTCTTTTTCGGCCGTCCCCAAAAGCCCTTTCAGGCCAGCTCGCCCTTCGACCATAGAACCAAAGTACTGAAACGCGCCGATTTCAGATCCCAAGGCAAAAGGATCATCCGCCGCAGACGCACCCAGATAGTATCCGCCCTTGTCTGCCACATGTCTGGCATCGACCGCCTGCTTCATCATTCGGGCGATCTTCTTCCCGTCGTTGGTGCTATAGGGTTTGTCGTATCGGTCCGCGTAGACTTCATCATCCATCGCCCAGCGTGACGTACCGATGCCCGCACATCCGGTTAAACCCGACATGATGGTCGATAGCGAAAACGCAAGAAGAACGGAATTTGATGCACGGTTCAACAGTGGACAGCTCCATTCCTCTGGCAAGTTTGGAAACAATCGGACCATAGCGCATAGGGTGAGATACGGTCAATCTGTCCCTCTTCACGTATGAGTTAACGAAGGGTGCTTGAACGAGTGATCACGACAAGGACCGGCAGAAAATGCCGGACCTGATCATCACAGCAGAGCAGGGGAGTCAACTGGCTGCGATAAGACCCCAGTCTAAATTCATGTTCGAGTTCGCTATGGCAGGGAGTGTGAATCCCACAGAAGATCACGTCACAAAATGGCGAAGAATACTATTCGCGGCGAGAAATGCGGCATCGACAAGCGGACGAGACGTCCGCGCGCCAGGAGCGCGGGCGTCTCGACCGCTTTTCCACTCGCTCGCCGACACATCATTTCTGACCGCACGAGGTATACGACAATCTCTTCCTGTGCGTTGCGTCATTCAGAGTAACAGGCAAAATCGTCGACTGAACCAAATCGTGTGGTGTTAACCCCAAAAACAAAGTTTGTTGAGACCTTAGAACGAGGAAACTCCCATGGATATGAAAACACAGGAGTCGACGGCCACTTCTCCAAAGGCGTTCAATGCGAAAAAAACTGTGGAAGCCGGAACTCGCTTTCTGGC
This sequence comes from Planctomycetaceae bacterium, assembly GCA_041753135.1. Taxonomy (GTDB): domain Bacteria; phylum Planctomycetota; class Planctomycetia; order Planctomycetales; family Planctomycetaceae; genus SXXK01. The sequence goes on along the minus strand of JBGSVD010000080.1, from coordinate 62,824 downwards.
TGGACCACAATCGCGATTCCGCGAACTGATGATGGGGTTCAGAGCGTTTCGCGAGATGATTACGGGCTTTCGAAAGCTGCATTTTGTAGGACCCTGCGTCACAGTATTCGGGTCGGCTCGATTTCGCGAAGACCACCCGTATTACAAATTCTCACGCAGCGTTGGTGAGCATCTCGCTCACGCAGGATTCACGATCATGACGGGCGGTGGCCCCGGTGTCATGGAAGCCGCCAATCGCGGAGCGAAAGATGCGGGTGGCCGCAGCGTTGGGTGCAACATCCTTTTGCCGATGGAACAGCATTCGAATCCGTACCTGGATACGTCCGTGGACTTTCGTTATTTCTTCATCCGAAAATTGATGCTCGCAAAGTATTCGTACGCGTTCGTTGCAATGCCCGGCGGCTTTGGAACACTCGATGAACTCTTTGAAATCGCAACACTGGTTCAGACTGGAAAAATGAAGGAGTTCCCTATCGTACTGGCTGGCACCGAATACTGGGGCCCAATGCTCACTTACCTTCGACAAACGATGGCGGCAGAAGGAACAATCAGCGGATTCGACGTCGATCGATTTTTAATTAGTGATTCGCCAGAAGAAATCGCAACCGTCATTGCTGATGCCGCAAGAAAACAATTTGGTCTGACAAAAGGCGTCTGGAAACCTCGCTGGTGGCTGTTGGAACGTTCGCCGTTTAAATCATAGCGACTTGTCAGTGATATTATTACATGCAGGCCGGACCGAGCGGAGCGAGTTCCGGCATTTCACCACGTCGCCGGAACTCACTCCGTTCGGTCCGGCCTACGACTGACCTCTCATCAACGCAAATCGTGATCAAGCGGAATGCCGTCACTCTTTTGTGCCGAGATTTTCGAACATGTAGAGCCCGGACTTACCTGGGCAGACGAGATCGATATCGCCATCGTTGTCCATGTCAATTGCCGCAACTTGAAGCCCGACTCCGGCACTTCCTTTCGGAAAATCCTTCAGAGCCCAGCGGTCTTTGGCATCCTTGGGTGCATTCAGCGCAGGATCGCCATGAAAGATCGTATGCCTCTGCCATGATCCGGCTGTTCGATCAAACTGGTAATAATAGATCACTGATCCGTCGGTCGCCCCAGGTTCGACCTCATGAGCGTAGACCCGCTTTCCAGTCACCAGCTCAGGTTCGCCGTGTCCATCGAGATTCGTGAACAGCAGTGTATGAACCTGAGAGAAGGTGTCATCAATATCCAATTTTTTCCATTCGCGATTTCCGTCAGAGCCAGCCGACTGCTTAAGCCAATGCAGTCCAAAACCGTGGCCCATCCCCCAGACAACATCGGTCAATTTGTCGCCGTCGATGTCTCGACCGTGAATAAAAATGCCCGCGGCCCCCAGCTGAAACTCATTATGAAATGACCAGATGCCAGTCGAATCCGAAGGCTGCTCGTACCAACCTTTTGGAGTGATGATGTCGATTCGACCATCGCTGTTGATATCACCAGCACCCACACCATGACCAGCGCCTTCATTGCCAAGGTCATGTTTCTTCCAGAGGACTTCGGGCTTCTGCTGAATCAGTTCATACCAAACGACAACGTTGCCTGTATTCGGAAGAAAGTCCAGCTTTCCATCGCCATTGAGATCAACAAGCTCGCCCGTCTCCATGTTTCCAGGAGTATCGATCTCATGTTCCGTCCAGGGAGCCGTTGCGTCGGCGCCAGGGTTTCTGACCCAACCGACTCGTTTGCCAAAATAGTTGCACGTTACGATGTCAACGTATCCATCACCGTCCACATCCAGTGGTGAGTCGGAAAAGTCTTCGTAGTAGTGCGGATTCGGTCCGCTGGCAGGAACATCTCTCACTTTGTGTTTTGTCCAGTTCGGAGCTTCGTACCAGGAATCTCCACAAAAGATGTCCGTCTTCCCATCGCGATTGAAGTCCGCCGCACCGCACGCTTCATAGGGGGACTGATCATTGATCGTGTGCATTTTCCAATTGAGGGATTGGGGCACCTCCTGAGCGCGGGTCGAGTTCATTGTGAACAATCCGGCAAGCAGAGCCGGGACAACAAAACTTCGGGCCACAACAGTGCAATCGGTGGCGCGAAGTCGACACACGCCTGGCAGTACGAAACGACAAAACGAAAACAGCATGGCGGGAACTCCGAAACCAGCAACGAACATAAGGAAATCTAAGGTGGGCAGGAACATTCACACATTTAATAGAGTGTTTCTGGTCTGCTCGCGATTATCTGACCAGACCGTCGTTCCGGCATTTCAACGCATCAGTAGACAATTGACAACCACGCAGTGATGTTTGCAGTGTTCAAGTTGCCTGACTGCACGCACCGCACGGCTGCCGCGTCGAAGTTTCAAGGACGGCAAAATTGGACAGAAGGGTAATCCAGGAAAGTGCCGATTTCGCTCGAATCGTTGTCGTTTTCGGCGGTGTTGCTATCGTAGCACAGTTCTACACAGGCAAAATGCCTGAAATTGTTCTCCGTTGGAATGCGGTGCAACACAGCCCGCAGATGACTCCGATGGTTTTTGTCCCACTGAACTTCTGAGGTACGCTCATGACAAGAAAAACTTCACGCCGTAGTTTTCTCGGCTCTTCCGCCGCGTTGGGAACTGCGTTCTGGGTTGCTCCGCAAACGTTTGGCAAACCGACTCGATCTGCACTCGAAGGCCTGACTGCGGCCTGCGTGGGCGTTGGTGGCAAAGGTGACAGCGACAGCAGTCACATCGCTGACCAGGATGTCGAAATCGTTGGCATTTGCGACGTAGACCGACGAACTCTGGCGAAAAAGTCCAAGGAATTTAAGAACGCGGAACAGTTCACTGACTTCCGCGAAATGCTCGACAAACTGGGCGACAAGATCGACATCGTGAGTGTCAGCACACCTGACCATACTCACGCTGCCGCAGCGATCAAAGCCATGAAGGCCAAAAAGCATGTTTACGTGCAGAAGCCTCTGACATGGTCGATTCGTGAAGCTCGAATGATGCGAGAAGTTGCCGCCGAAATGGGCGTTGTGACTCAGATGGGCAATCAGGGAACGGCCGAAGACGGATTGCGTGAAGCGGTCGAAGTCATTCGTTCTGGCGCAATCGGATCTGTCTCTGAATTGCACGTTTGGACGAACCGCCCTGTGTGGCCACAGGGAATTGGTCGGCCCAAGGGTGAAGACGCTGTGCCTGATTACCTTGACTGGGATTCATGGATCGGTCCTGCCCAAATGCGTCCATACAAAGAAGGTGTTTACCACTCCTTCAATTGGCGAGGCTGGGTGGATTTCGGAACCGGGGCACTTGGCGACATGGCCTGCCATACAACCAATATGCCTGTGATGGCCCTTGAATTGTGGGATCCGATCGCAGTCACGGCCGTTAAGAATCCGGGCATCGTAGAAGGGGAGACCTTCCCAGGTGCTACGACTCTGATGTTTGAATTCCCAGAACGAAACGGGCTCGCAGCGACCAAGTTCTATTGGTACGACGGTGGCAGCCTGCCATCTGACGACCTGATCGCTCAACTGCCAGAAGGATTCCGTAAGCGAATTGCGGAGCAGAAAAAGGGCGGCGGCAAGACGAGTGCGGCTTTGGTCGTGGGAAGCAAGGGCATGCTGCTTTCAGAAAACGACTACGGTGCGGCATACACTCTTCTTCCAGAAGCTGACTACAAAGGCTTCAAGAAGCCAGACCAGTCGATCCCTCGAATTCCTTTCAAGGGAAGCAACGACGAGCGTAACAAGTGGGAATTCGTGGAAACCTGTCGTGGCAACTACAAGCCAGGCACCATGTCCAACTTTGGTTATGCGGGCCGTTTGACGGAAACTATCCTCGTCGGCAATCTTGCTGTTCGAGCTGGTGAAGGTCAGCGAATTGAATGGGATGCGAAGAATCTGGTCAGTACAAACCTGCCAGATTTGAACCAGTATGTTCAGCGAGAGTACCGCGAAGGTTGGACTCTCTAGTCCGGCACTTCTTGCCGACTCAAGTTCTATGCGAGGCCCGGTGTCGATTTTCGACACCGGGCCTTTTTTGTTGATTGACCTGCTGGAGGAGGATCTGTTTCAGGTCCGCAAGCCAGCAATTTCCGCCGCCCCTTGGTGACGCATCGCAGAGATCGCCGAAGCAACTCTCATTGGACGGCACGACCAGCACCACCGGTACTTTCCGCAGAAGAGTTAAATCCGAAACGATCCGTACATCCCTCACATTTTAACTCAACCGAGGGGGTTTGAACCGCCGATCGATATGAGTAACCGTCATTGCCGGCGCATCCGGCACACATTCTCAGTACGGCTCGATCGGAACAATCGATGAAACCCACACGAATTTTTGCCACGGCTTCCCTGATCATCAGCAGCGTCGCGCTGATAACGGCCGCAAGTATCTCCGTTGGAGATGAACCCGGCGTTGTCCGGATGGCAGCCTTCTCGCCGCAGGAGGGAACAGCCTCTCTGGCCCCAGCACCGGATCCGATGGGATCACCTGGAGTCGCGACGATGAATTCGCCGCAACCTCAGCCGGAGCTGTATCCTCAGCCAGGCGAGTACGCTCCCTACTTTGAGCGGTCATTTGCGGTGACAGAAGCTGTGCCAAACACCTTCTATCAGCCGGTTCAGCCATTCGGGCCAATTATGATGTTCGAAACGAACCTCAATAATGGGCTCGGATACAGTGACGGCTATCAGCGAATCAACGCTCGAGTGCCGTATCACATTATCCCCAACACGAACGTCATCATGGGCGACCTGTCGGCGTCCGTGACATTCGACGGAATGCCAATCGCGAATGCGGGGTTGGTTTACCGTCGGTTTGATGACCTTCGAAATCGCATCTTTGGCGTCAATGCCTTTATTGACTACGACCAGGGCTACGGTAACAAAGACTGGTACCGTGGTACTATGGGATACGAGTCACTCGGTCAATTCGTTGACTTTCGTGCCAACGGCTACTTTGTGCTTGGTGACGACACCATGCTGCTGAGCGACACGCTGCTTTCAACGCTGGCTCTTAGCGGAAACAATGCCTTCAAGCAGCGAAGCCAGGTGCGAGACAACGCGTACTCCGGATTCGATCTGGAAACAGGCGGACCAATTCCTCTGCTCGGTCAGTACGGCCAGAATCTGTACGGTGGTGCCTACTACCTGACAAACAACTACGGCAAAGACGCGGTCGGATTTCAAGCTCGCTGGGAATCTCTGATCACTCAGAACATGACCGTAAACACTCGACTCACAACCGATCGTGAATTCGGCACAAACACCTGGGTGAGCCTGCAGTACGAAATCCCGAACTACAAGAATCGCCGAACATTGCGACCTCGAAACGTTCGTGAGCGACTTCAGGATCCTGTTGTTCGCAACACACGAATCCAGACAAACATTGACAGCTCAATCGCACGAGAAGCTCTGATCAACCATGGCGAAGACTTCAACAACAACGGTCTTCTGGACGCTGGCGAAGACCTGAACTATGACGGTATTCTCGATATGGGAACAGGGCTGGCCTATAACCTTCTGTTCGTCGATCCAAACGCTGCAGGTGCAGGGACCGGTACATTTGAAGATCCATTCGGAACTCTTCAGGCGGCCGCTCTGGCGAACAACGGAGCGATTGACATCATCCGAGTTACGCCACGATCAGACGATCTGGGCACAAACCTGACTGTCAACGGTGGCTTCAATTTGTTCGACAACCAGGTGTTGATGTCATCCACAACACCATTCAATCTTGGTGCTCCCGGAACGTTTGACTGCATCATTCCGGCGATTACCGGGTCAACCACACTTGGACCACTTGTCTCCAACCCAACAATGGGCATTGGCGGCAGCGTCATCAACCTTGCAAACAACAACTCCGTCATCGGACTGCGAATCGATGCGTCTAATGCTGCCGGGACGGTGTTTGGCAATGGCATCTCCAATGCCCTGCCAATCACAGACGTCAACCTGACATCAAACACAATCACAAACTACGCCACAGGTGCGAATCTGCAGGACGTCACTGGACGCGTCGTAATCGACCAGAACCAGTTTAACGGACTGGCCGGAGCTTCGCTCGATGGACTAAACCTAACGTCCGCAGCAGGATCATCAATGGACCTTCTGCTGAGTAATAATACAGCAGTCAACAACAGTGGCTCGGGCTTTAGTATCATTGCCAAGCCGGGGAGCACAATCAATGCTGACGATCCGAATGGTGCAAACTGTGTAACTGGGATCCTGAATAACACGGCCAACAGCAACGGAACAGGATTCCTGACTGTCGCTCAAGCTGGCTCGACCTTTAATGCTGTCGTTGAAGGAAATGTTGCGACAGGAAACACATTCGATGGCTTTTCGGCAACTTCAGATGCTGGTGTCTATAACCTCGCAAGTCTTGCGGAAAACACTTTCAGCAACAATCTGAGCAACGGAGCTTTTATTCACTTCCTTAACGGCGGCGTCTTCAACGCTGTCTCCGAAGATCTGGATGGCAACGGTATCCTTGACGCTGGTGAAGACTTGAACGGCAACGGTCGACTCGACCAGGGCATCGTTTCGAACTCTATGAACCAAAACAGTATTGCCGGTCTCGGCATCTTTGGTGAAGACACAGGAGTCGGTACGTTTGATATTGGTGGACCGACTCCGGCTTTGGGCAACAATTTCCTTGGCAACAGCTACGCTGGCATAGCAACGGATCTGCGAGATTCATCCACCGCACAAATCGACGCTCTGTTTAACACCATCACTGGAGGAACCTCCACGACCCCAGCCAGCCTGACCATTGTGCTGGACTTCATTGATCCAGGCCAGGCTGGATTTGTCGACCTGTTCGGAGAAACACTGAATCCCTTCGATGTGACGAACTATGGCTTTGGTGCCGCATCTTACGACGTAGTGACAAATGCAGTTCTCGATACAGTTCGAAACTACTATCGCCAGATCCCAACGGTCACACAAGATGCTCGCAGTTCAATTCCTGACGGCATGGAACTTGATATAGACTTTATCATTGGCGACAACGGCGTTGCTCCTTCCAACGGAGCCACGGAATACTATGTGATGAACATCGGTGATACAACAGCCGGCTCAACGGCGGCTGGCGGGTTGGCGATTCTTAGTGCTGTCCGTGATGCAACCGGTGTGGGGCCGAACTTCGTTGTCAATGGTGACGACACAGGTACTGTTTATGCAGACACGTTGACAACGTTTGGACCGCTTAGCCCGGCAAATGCTTACGACGTTCGTGCTCAGTCATTAAGCGATGCTCCGGCTCATGCAGCGTCAGCCCTGACCTCCGGCAATCTGACTTTCACTCGCCGAGCCCTGGGGCTGGTTGTGTCTCATGAAATTGGACACAACCTTTCACTGGAGCACGTGGACGACACCGGGGCAATCACTCCTAACGGAGGAAACCCAATCATGGGAACTCCGGCTGCCCCTTTTCTCCTGCCAATCCAGACCCTTATCGAACCAGCCGAATTTTCGTTCTCCGCAACTCATCTTGCTGAGAGTGCAACAGACACAACATATACTCAGTTCAGCATTGATCAGCTGGTGGGTGCAGTTGGACTGCGTGCAGCCGCATCCGGCAGCCCAACAGAGAATGGAATCATTGTCAACGCAACGGGCAATGCACGACTGCTTGCGTCAAACTTCAACAACAACGCAATCACAGCGGCGAGCCAGGACGGCATCGCTATCCTGATGAACGATAACGCTGTTGCTGAAGGAGTGACGATTCAGTCCAACACGATCATCAATGGTGGCGGCAACGGTGTCCGACTTGTTGCTGATGGACCAGGAGCTCAGATTTTTGCCGATAGCACGATCGGAGGATCCGGAGTTAACGTCTATGGCGGAGTCTCCTACAATCAGAGCAACTCCATCTCCAACAACGCTGGTGACGGTTTCCAGGCTCTGGCTGCAAACGATGGCCAGATTTATGGCAACCTGATCAATAACAGCATCATGGATAACGGCGGCAACGGGGCAGCTCTCCTGATTGACAACGGCGGCATGGTTGACTTCGGTACTGTTGCCAACAATCGTGTGATCCGAGACAACGTCATCACAGGAAACGGCGGCGCAGGTCTTCTGCTGAATCAACTGACAAGCCCAACCACAGAGGCTCAGCTGGATGCAACCGTTCTTGGCAACACACTGTCTAACAACGCAGCAGGAGGTATTGTTGCGACTCTGAATGGAGCCAACAACAATCCTCCGGCCCCACCAGCGATACAGGACAATAACCGCCTGAACCTGGTGGTCGGCGGACCGGCAATAGCGGACGCCAACACAATCAGCGGCAATGGTGATGTGGGAATTGGCGTTAACGTGACAGGCAACGGAAACGCAAACGTTACATTGAAAAATGTGACTGTGACAGGAACTGTTAACGGACCAGATCCGCTTCTCGATGGAGACGGCATCAACCTTCGCAGATCTGACTCTTCACTGCTGACAGCAACTCTCGATCAAGTGACCTCCACAGGAAATGCTGGCGATGGCATTAACGTTGACACACAGGGAAGTGATAAGACTGATCCAAATCTCCCAGTGCTGAATACGCCGAATACGGTCACTATTACGGACAGCAGTTTCTCGAACAATGGTGGAAATGGTGGTTTCTTCAGAACTCGCGGCGACTCAACACTGATCTCCGACATCACAGGCAGCACTTTCCGGGGTAACACTCTGAACGGTATCCTGGTGCAGACGTCGCAGAGCTCTTCATTCGGTGACCCAACCATTGGACTGCCGCCTGGTCGACGATCTGTCTTCGATGGACTGTTCGTGGAAGGCAACGGGGTTGATGGTATTCAGATTCTGGCCACCGACGACTCACGAGCTTTGGTTGAAATCACGAGCAACGCAGTCGCTGGCAGCTCAAGTGCTCACGCAGCAGCAAGCACACTCGGAGCCACCAGCATCTCCAACAACGGACATGACGGCGTACATATCATCACAACCGGCGGTCGATCTGACATCCTGATCACATCGGGAACAGCGACAACCACACTCGACGGAAACGGCACAGATGCGGGTGGTAGCGGTATCGGCTGGGATGCCAGGGGAGACTCAGACGGCGTTGTTCGAGTCACCAAAACAATCATCACTAACAGCATCGCAGGAGCCACTGAAGACACGAACGGTAATGGCGTGCTGGATGCTGGTGAAGACGTGAACAACAACGGCGATATCGACGTTGTCGACGGGGACGGTATCAACGCCAACTTCTCTGAAGACACAACAGCGACTCTGGTCGTTGGTAATGTCGGTGAAGGCAACTTCATTCAGAACAACGAGGACGACGGCATCTCCATCACGGCAACTGGCTCAAATGCCACGGGTAACCCACGACCGATCATCACGATCACTGACAACACGATTGGTGGTACTCGAAATGGCCTGGCCGCTGGCAATGGTGGAGACGGTGTCAGTCTGAATGTCTTCGGTGGAACAAACGTTGGCTTCGCGACGGGTGCAGTTGACTTCACACTGCCAGGACTTTCTCCAAACGGAGGCGTCTCTGAAACCGGTGCGATTCCTCAGTTCACTATGACCAACAATCTCGTCAGCCATAACAACGGCCGTGGTGCTAACCTGCTGTTGACGGGAGCGTCCGGTCGAAGAGATCGTGAATTCGGTGCCTCAATCTTTGATCCGGTTCGAATCACGCTGGACGACAACACCATCGTTTCCAACGGAGCCGAAGGTGTCTTCTACCGAGCTGACTCTGACATGAATCAAAGCCGATTCGTCTACCTGGCGAACTTCCCGGACCCACCGATAATCGGTCTCGACAACCAGAACTTCAGCCCATTCAGAGCAGAGTTCCTGAACCTGAACGTCGGAAGTGTAAACGGCAACACCTCTTATCTGGCTCCTTACCTCAACCTGAGAACCGTCCAGAACAGTTTGTTCACTGTGACAAACAACACGATCCAGAACAACGGGGTTAATACGGTCACTGGTGAAGGCATCCGAATCGATGTCGGTACAGGCTCTTATGTGGCCGCCGATATTCGAGACAACGCCTTCGGCGGAAACCTCGAAGAAGACATCGTAACCTCTTCATTCCTGTCAGCCGGCAACACGTTTGACTCGAACGACACCAACGGTGACCTGACCTTCGACTATATCTATCTGGATGACACCGCTCAACTGGATATGCGATTCCTGAACAACAGCGGAAATCAGATTGCTCCAAGTGACTTTGGTGCGGTCTACACAAATGCTGATGGTTTGAAATCTCAGTTCTTCGGTGCAGTTGGAGTACAGTTCCGCGAAGCTTCACTATTCCAGGTGGACAACGGACCAAACTTGAACAATCCGAACAATGTGTTCACATCATTCGGTACGACTCAGGATATTCAGGCTGCCTTCACCAACGGAAATTACAACATCCGAGCAGCGGCAGATGCGGCCTTCCCGAACATTGGCTTTGCACCGTTCCTTCCATAGTGAAGAATCAAACGACGAAGTCATAACCTGAACCCGCAGGGGCTGTCGGTCATCCGACAGCCCCTGTTTTCGTTTCACGACAACGCACTTCTTTCACGTTCACAAGATGGTGCTGCTTTTGAGGCGGTTTCATAAAAAGGAATCAAGCGATGTTTGCCGCATCAGTAAACAAAGGCCGACAAAACCATCAATCCATGAAAACGAATTCGTTGCTGTTGAACAACGAAAGACAAAGATTCGTCAGCCCTGACAACTCATCACCTTCCGTCTGATTCAGAAATTGTCGGATGTCGGCGACCTCGTCGGCAGATGGATTACGAGCCATCGCTGATGCAAAGACGGCAGCAATCTGTTCATCCTGACTCGACAATTCCGAACGAACTCGATTCGCCATCCGCGTTGCCATTTCCAGAGTAAACTCCGAATTCAAAAGATGCAGTGCTTGCGGAGCGGTCGTGGAGATATTTCGCCGCGAACAACTTTCATTCGCCGAAGGTCGGTCGAATGCTTCAAAAATTGGAAACCGCAGATTTCGGCGTGCGAATACGTAAATGCTTCGGCGATCATATTCTGATGCGTCAGCACTGACTTCCCACTGTCCCTTCAACAAAGTGCCCCGCAGTTCCTCTGGCAGTGGGGGGCGAATGCCCGGACCGCCGGATTTCCGATTCAGCACTCCTGCGGCTTGAAGCAGAATGTCTCTGATCACTTCCCCCGACAATCGTTGCCTCGGGAATCGAGACAACATCCGGCCGTGAGGGTCAACCTTCAACGCCTGTTGCCATTCTGCGACTTCCGTGTCGGTCGCCGAACTGCTCAGGAATCCGCTTTGGCGATAGGTTGCCGATGTCACAATCAGACGATGGAGTTCTTTGACGCTCCAATCGTGCTCAACAAACCAGTTGACCAGCCAATCGAGCAACTCCCGATTGACGGGTTCCTGCCCCATCACCCCAAAATCGCTTGAGGTCTCGCAAAGTCCGACGCCAAAATGCTGCTGCCAGATGCGATTCACGAAAACTCGCGGAGTCAGCGGATGATTCGGATCGACAAGCCAGTTGGCAAATGCGGCTCGAGGTCGAGTGGCCGAACCAGTCTTCGGACTTTCAAATCGCAACGTTTCCGATTCCAGAACTCGAAGCACGCCTGGCAACACTTCGGGTCCTCGACGTCGATAGTCACCACGAATCATCAGATGACTCGCGTGCGCGTATGCCACGTCTTCTCGAAGCGAAGTCACGGACGCATTTTTCTTTAGACGGATCCCCGGTTCAAAAATCGCACGCATGCGATAAAAATCAGCCTGACTGACGGCGTCGTACTTATGATCATGACACTGAGCACATCCAATCTGCAGGCCAAGAAAGACTTCGCCAACAGTACTGGTCATCTCATTCAGCAGCGAATGCCTTCGTTCTTCCTGAGAATTAATATCCGGCATGTCCTGCCCGGATACGCAAAACTGCGTTGCAATCGAAGAACCAGGATCATCGGGCTCCAGAATGTCGCCGGCAATTTGCAAACGAGCAAATCGATCAAATGGCATATCCTCGTTGAGCGCCGCGATGACCCAGTCTCGGTATCTCCAGGCTTCAGAACGCACATTGTCGTGCTCAAATCCGTCCGTTTCCGCAAACTGAGCCAGGTCCAGCCAGTGCTGAGCCCACCGTTCTCCGTAGGCCGATGATTTGAGCAAACGATCGACAACATCTTCGAATGCATGAGCCGACTGATCGGCCACAAACGCATTTGTTTCAGCCACGGTTGGCAACAACCCTGTCAGATCAAGCGTCACGCGTTTCAGCAGAATCTGACGCGATGCTTCAGACTGAATCCTCAGCCCACTCCGCCTGAGCGTGGCTGCAACAAAGTCATCGATTGCATTGTACCGTTGCTCAGAATCCACATTCACAGGCACCGAAACAGGCTTACGATCTCTCAACGCCCAATGGTCGCGATCCGATTCTGTGATTGAAGATTCAACATAGACATCGTGATTCTCTTTGGGCTCCTGACCAACACAATCAAACTGGATGAGCCACAGTGAAGCTCCCGCGACACAGCAGCGAAAAGCAAACCTGCCAATTCGTTTCTGCAGCCGTCGAGGAATAATGGCATTGCTCCCAGTCATCATCAGTCTCCGCTCGACACTCATTTGGAACGCCCAACAAAACCCGGGCTTGCTCCCGACAATATCCAATGTGCAAAGAAAAGGATTCGATGCAGAGAGCCTGTCCCGATTTTTTGAGCCACTAAGTCAACATAACCCAGCGTCACACGATGAGTCCCGGTACGACGCTGGCTTTGTCCGGCCCCGTCAGTCGCTTGTCGAGTCCGTTATGGAAATGTGTCAGTTGCTCATGGTGGATCCCCATCAGATGCAGAATCGAAGCGTGAAAATCATGAATGGACACCCGATCAATGGTTGCTCGCAATCCGATATCATCAGTCGCCCCAAAGGCTCGACCTCCCGAGATCCCGGCTCCGGCCAGCCACGCGCAATAGCCCCAGGGATTGTGATCCCGCCCGCGACCTTGTTCGCTCATTGGCATGCGTCCAAACTCGCCACCCCAGATGATCAGTGTATCCTCCAGCAGCCCTCTCTGCTTCAGGTCCATCAGTAACCCGGCAATCGGCTTGTCTGTCTTGCTGCAGTATTCGGAATGATTCTTCTCGACATCCGAATGCGCATCCCAGCCGTTGGTGTCACCAGAATAGAGCTGGACAAAACGCACTCCGCGTTCCACCATTCGTCGAGCCATCAGGCAGCGCATGCCAAACTCGGACGTCATCGCGTGATCAATTCCATACAGTGCACGCGTTTCTTTTGTTTCACCGCTGATATCAACTAGTTCCGGCGCTTTTGCCTGCATCCGAAATGCAAGTTCGTACGATCGAATTCTGGCCGACAGCTGATCGTCCGAATCTCGCTCCAGAATATGACGACGATTCAAAGACTGAATCAAATCAAGATTTCGACGCTGCTGTTGAGGACTGATGCCCGGCTGCGGTTTCAGATCAATAATGGGAGTGGCCCCGGACCGCACCGTGACCCCCTGATAGGTCGACGCAAGATATCCACTGCCCCAGGCGGCTGGACCTCCTTTTGAGCCTCCACCGGGATCAGGCATCACAATGAATGCAGGCAAATCCTGATTCTCGGAACCAAGTCCATAAGCGACCCAACTGCCAACACTGGGATTGCCCATCAGAACGCTGCCGGTATTCATTTGATACACCGACTGTGGATGATTCACACTATCGCCGTGCAAAGATCGCACAACGCAAATGTCATCAGCACACTCTGCGATGTGTGGCAGAAAATCACTGACTTCCAGACCTGATTGCCCACGCGGGCGAAATCGTCGAACTGGTGCCAGCAACGGATTCTTCGCAACATCGCGGCGAGTCATCACCTGCCCAAAGCTCTCGGGCAATGGCCGACCAGAATACTTTGTCAGCGCCGGCTTGGGATCAAACAGATCAACATGACTTGGACCGCCATGCATGAACAGCCAGATCACACGTTTCGCTCGAGCTGAAAAATGAGCGGCTCCATTCCCTGAAGCAGGCTGGCCATTCGCAAGCGCAGAATAAGCCAACATACCCGCGCCAGCTCCCGCATTGCAAAGAAACTCACGCCGAGGGTTCATGACAGTTCGCCCTTGCAAAATGCTGTTTCCTTAATGGGAAAGTTGAGCAACAAAATCTCCCCCTCCCACAAATCATCCACACATGGAACAAGCTATCAAAACGGATTGGGTAATGCGTCCCATCTGTAAACCAAAAAACGAAAACCGCCGACACGACCACGGGTCGCGATGGTTGCAGTTTTGAGACGGCTGATGTCCTGCGAGCGAAATTTCAGGGCTTCAATTCCAGGTTGCTTCTATCATTCGGAACTCACTGGCAGTCAGTCTATTGGCTTGATCGTTTAACCAGACTCGCATGGCAGGATTCCAACAACAACGCCTCGGCGGGGGCATCGGGTCAATTGAAAACGGCACCAAGACGCATCAGGTCAACAACCGAATGCGTCCTGTTCGGAACCGCGGGCCACGATCCCAGAATTCTGAAAACCAGCAGCGTTAGCCGGAATGTCAGTCCATCAGTGAAGCCAGAACAGGGCAGGGCAGAGACAATCCGGGCGGGAATCTGGAGAACAAACAAGGACTTCTCTACACTGCAGTTATGCTACACCTTCAATCAACAACTTCAGACCGATGGCTGCAGCAGGTGGATCAACACCTGAGCGACATCCTGATCGACCACGCCCATTGTGAACAAAAGGCCGCCTCGACGGCGATGGACCTGATGTTCGACTATGTCGAGAACGAAGAACTTTGCCAACAGATGGCGGAGATCGTTCGCGAAGAACTTGAACACTTTCAGCTCGTGCGAGACCTGCTGAAACAACGCGGAATCCGGTTCCAACGCCTGAAACCTGGAACATACGGACGCAAACTCAAGGAGCTTGTTCAACGGCAGGAACCGCAACGAGCGGTTGATCGCCTGCTTGTGGCCGCATTGATCGAAGCCCGCAGCTGCGAACGTTTCGTTCTGCTGCGAGATCATCTCCAGGACGAGCAACTCAAGGATTTTTATGGCAGCCTGTATGAATCCGAAGCTCGCCATCATGCGACCTACGTTCGTCTGGCCATGCATTTTGCCAACGAACATTCCGTCAAGATCCGATTGGACGAACTAGCCGCTCTTGAGGCCACAATTATCGCTGAAGGTTGCGAACTGCCACGAGTTCACAGCTAGAGCTCCGTCAAGATTATGAATCAGAGTTTTGGGTAGTGGATCTTGCGATATCAATCGCGGTCACGATTGAATTGTTTAACCGAAATACCTGTCAAATAATAGCGGAGCAGCGCGAGCTGCCCAGTGTGAGCCTGCCAAATTCAGACTCACCGGACGGCTTGACCCGATCCCGCTACTGAACATGCCGTTCATTGCACGGTATTGCGGTTAAACGAAAAACTGCTCCGTCGGAACCGCTTCGATAAAGATCCCTTTATCTGCAGACCCTTTAGCAAGATCCGCTCACATAAAATCAAATCTGCACGAAACAATAGCATATTCGAACAGAGTCGCACGCAGTTGTTGAATTACGCGGTGGCGAAATTTGCAAGAATTCACCCGGTCCGAACTCTTACGAATCTGGCTACGAGTCCAGCTCTGCCGAAGCACTGGAAAGATTCGTGTAAAGCGGCAAAAAATCCGAAAAGTCAGCCACCCGACGTCTGCCGTCAGCTCCACAAACGCGATGCCGGCGTTGTTAGATAGTACCTGCTTGGGCGTCGCAGGTGACAAGTCGGTGCGTTCGTGTCAACATGTTCGCTGAAAACAGCTTTCTCCGCCCCTTTTTACCACTCTTCCCATGAGCCATTTTGTGAATGCATCCGCGATTTCAACCGATGAGTTTGCCTTTCTGTTGACCTGGGACGGCGATGCCTGGCGCGATGTTGTTCGACTGCGACACGGTCAAGTCACAACCATCGGTCGCTCCGCCACGAATCGTATCGTGCTGCAGGACGACGCCAGCAGCCGCAATCATTGCGAAATCTTCTCTTCTGAGGGCGAATGGAAATTGCGTGACCTGGGCAGCCGTAATGGCACGAGTGTCCGAGGCAAAGTGATCTCGGGCGACTTTCAGCTTCAGTCAGGAGACATCATCTGCATTGGTGAATGCCGATTAGCGTTCACGACCAGTCTTGAGTCTGCTCCTGTACTGCCGCCTGGAGTGTCAACTTCCCCCACCGAACGCGCAACATCTCCAACGCAAACTGCCGTCAACACAGCGCGCGAACCCAGCATTCTGCATCGAACAGCGACTCCCGAATTTCTTTCATCCGGCACTCCGTCTCGCACCGACGTCAATTACAGCACCGAACTTGCAAAGCTGTATCGACTCGGACTCGAGATGGGAACCGCAAAGACTCGGCAACAATTGACGGACGTGGTGCTCGCAAGTCTTGCAAGAGAAACCGTGGCCAGCATCTCAGCCATTCTTCTGGCAGGTCCGGACACGAACGGCCAGCCAAATCCATCAGATCTGCAGGTCGTTGCGTATCACAGTCGAAAAGATCTGCCGTATCGTCGCGTCTCTGACAACTTGTCGCGAGTCGTCCTTTCAAAGCGGGAAGCGATTCTTGCTCGAGATGTCGGCGATGATCGACAACTCTCCGTATTCGACAGCCTCGGCGAAATGAAAGCACTGAGCGTCATCTGTGCGCCGATCACATCGCCGGAACGATCATTGGGGTTGATTCATCTCTATTCGACAAACCCAGACAACCCGCTCGACAAACATGATCTGGAATTCACATTGGCCGTTGCCAATCAACTGGCCGTTGCGCTGCAGCATCTTCAGGAACGCGACTCGCTTCAGACTGGTCTCGCTCAGGCTCGAAGCGTCAACGAATCGTTGCGGTCTCAGCTCTCAGAAGAACAGACGCTGATCGGCGAAACTGGCAGCATGGTGGAACTCAAGGAACGAATTTCCCTCATCGCTGAAACACATGCGAACGTCTTGATTCGGGGTGAAAGCGGTTGCGGCAAAGAACTGATCGCCCGGAGCATTCACTCGCTTAGCCCGCGCCGCGACGCTCCCTTCGTCTGCATAAATTGCGCAGCGCTAAATGAAAGCCTGCTGGAGAGTGAACTCTTCGGCCACGAAAAAGGCGCCTTCACGGGTGCGGTTGATCGTAAGATCGGACGGTTCGAGCAGGCTGACGGCGGAACATTGTTTTTGGATGAAGTTGGCGAAATGAGCCCTTCAATTCAGGCCAAGTTTCTTCGCGTGCTGGAAGGTTATGCTTTCGAACGGATCGGCGGACGCAAACCGATCCAGGTCAATGTTCGAATCGTAGCGGCGACAAATCGTGATCTGGAAGAAGCGGTCGAGGACGGCGACTTTCGCAAGGACCTGTACTTCCGACTTCAGGTTGCCGAAATTACCGCCAGTCCTCTGCGTGAGCGACGCGATGATATCGAAATTCTGGCCAACGCATTTCTCAGAAAGTTCGTCGAAAAGACGGGCCGCGTGATTAAAAGCTTCACCGATGAAGCGATGCAAATGCTGCGTGAGTACAACTGGCCTGGCAACGTCCGCGAACTCCAGAACACCATCGAGCGGACTGTCATTCTGTGTCGAAACGAAGTCGTCCGCGCATCGGATATTCAATTATCAAGTCTTGGCAACCGTCCGACAACGCCAGTTTCTGACAGAACGCCTGCTGGCGAATATCGCGAGATTTCCATGGCCGATGTGGAACAGGACCATATCCTGAAAACTCTGGAACACACTGGATGGAACAAATCCAAGTCTGCTCAGATCCTGGGGATTGAACGTTCCACACTCGATCGAAAACTAAAACGATACCACGTCCCGCGACCGTTGACCGATTGACAGTTACAATTCGGAACGTGGTGTATTCGGCGTGCGGCAGTTGATAAGTCACCAGCACGCAGCGCCAGCGACTGATTTTCTACTCACTCGCTGGCCCGTCGTGCTGATATTGACAAGAGCATACTCACCGGATTTTCAACCATGCCAATCGCGTTTGAATGTGAATACTGTGCGCGGCCAATTCGAGTTGCCGACAGTCTTGCCAACCGTCGTATTCGATGCCCCGGTTGCAGTGAAGTCATTACCGTGCCGGACGAATCTGAACCACTGGACGCAATCGAGATCAGTGAATCGCCAAAGCCGACTCGACGATCGCGAAGACCGTTCGAAGAAGAATTGAAACAAATCCACTCCCCCACGCCACGTGCAAAATCGCTGACTCTGGACAACAGTTCCCAGGCATCAAATCCCGGCCAGATCAATGTCAACATCTTCAAATACTGGTCCAGCTATCCCACGTGGCCCACAATCTGGCTGGGTTCAACAATCTTGTTTTCGCTGGTCGGACTGATCTGGAAACCGGCACTCGCCGGCGCAGCGGTTTCCGGAATTCTGATGATTCTGTATTGGATTCGAGTTCGCGAACATTTTCGCCACGGCTGCGTAGTTCCAGCGATCGTCTTGTCTGTCGACAAACAACTGGTTGCCTTCTGCACCGATTTAACGACCGGCGACGGAAATTATCCGGCGGTCAAAATTCTCAAACAACCTTTACTGAAGATGACTGGCGGACCACCGAAAAAAAATCAACGACTGGTCGCTGTGGCTTTGTACGAACCGTCCCCGACACAGAATGACCATTGGGCCACGTTTCATCCGAAAGTCGTGAACTGCGTCACCAACAACACGGCCGCAATTCGCCACGCATTCGAATCCATCGAAGAAAGCGACTGGCAGGAACTGATTGATTATCTCGAACGAATTCCCCGCAAGACTGTTGGGCTGCACGAACTTTGGTAGCACTGTCGAAACGTGATGATGCAAAAAATGACAGTCTGGAAACACGCAATCCACGCATAACGCGAAATTGAACTCCCCGCTCTCCTCTTCAGCCCAAACCGACGACAGAAAAATTGCGAACGATTCAAGATCAAGCTGCCGAATGTCGTGCCCAATGAAGCAGGGTTATTACTAACAGTTCGGGCTTTCAGTTGATGTTCTCGCGCAACGTGTGCACACAACATATCAGAATCGACAAACTGCGCAGCATTTTGTGTAAAGACATTTTCACCTTTCGAGTTCCAGCAATCACTCTTGTGACATGCACTAAAGTTGCACATGGAGCGTTCGCGCAGGTTGCGAGGTGAAACATGTCGATGATACAGATGATTTATACAAGTGCGGCGACAAGAAAAATCGCACCCGAAGAATTGCAGGAACTGCTTCTCATTTGCCGTCGCAATAATATTCGCGATGACCTGACCGGAATGCTGCTATTCGAAGACAACACCTTTCTTCAGGTTCTTGAAGGGGAAGAGGAAATTGTCGGGCGTACATACGAGAGAATCTCGCACGACCCTCGCCACGAGAAAATCCTGTTGATCGCTCGGTTTGAGATCGAAGAACGATCGTTTCACGATTGGGAAATGGGATTCTTCGACGCTTCCGGAGGCAAACTGCTGGACCTTCCAGGTTATAGCGGCTTCCTGAACCGAAAGACTGTCGAACTTGAAACCACTGAAGGCGGCGATAAGGCACATGAGGTGCTGTTGAATTTCAAACAGGGAGCGTGGCATCGTCCAACTGCCCCATCAATGTCGCAAAGAAAACACCCGGCACACAGACATTGAACAGGCACGACAAGCCATTGAACTCTTAGCGATCGAGTCAAAGCGGTGTTATTGCAGTTTGACCTCATGAACCATAAATGTTCGCCAGCACTTGCGTGACATGACACCGTTCTCCTTCACTCTTCTTTTCGCAGATGCTGAACCCATGCTGGCGGAATATTGGCCCAGATGTTATCCCGCTGAATGCGGCAGCGGTCACAATGCGTTCGCAGGGTGTCGTCAATTGCGGAAATCCGGATGCGTTCAGCACCCCGAGTGACGATTTTTCGAATCGGCCGTACATACATGTATTCGAAGTAACTCAGAACACCCCCCGGTTTGAGTAGTCGAAAATACGTATCCGCAATCGACGTCACCAGGTCCGCAGGAAAGTTATTCAGCGGCAAACCTGAAATCACAAAATCGTAAGGTTCCGTTGTTTGAAATTCCTGCACTGGCAACTGATGGATGTTTGAAAACTCACTGACGCTTTTCCACGTTGCTTCGTTCTTAAATCGTGAACTCAGAATCTGAACAAATTCCTCGTTCAGTTCCACCAGATCAAAGACATCACCTGGCTTGAGGTAATTGACGATGCTTTGTGTTACCGGGCCAGTACCAGGGCCAATCTCAAGAACTCGCACAGACTTTGCGGGATCTCGGCTCGCAAGAAATCGAGTCATCGATCGTGCAAGGAACTGACTGCTGGGAGCAATCGCCCCCGTGGTCTCGAATCGCTGGCGAAACTGGCGAAAAAAAGCCAACTGATTCTTTAACGAAGACAACATATCGGCCTGCCCGAGTGTCCGCAAAACAAACCGCCACTGCGATCAGCGAGAATAAATCCGCAAGTTTCCCCTTAATGTGGGCTTGTTTGCGGAAGCAATCAACAAAAAAGGACGGGCCTTATTGACCCGTCCTTTTTTGATGGAATTGCGAGAGGGGGGAGTTGAACCCCCACGCCGTTTAAGGCACAGGATCCTAAATCCAGCGCGTCTGCCAATTTCGCCACTCTCGCGTTTGAGCCATTTCACTTCCCAAATAGAGAAGAACCGGCCGTTGGGTGCGAATGTTGCCAAGTCGTCGCCCGTTATTCAACCGTCGCCCCTGTTTTGGCCCCATGTTCCCGCAGATTCTTGTTCCGGCAATGATCTGAAGGTTTCTTTTTCCCCCTTCGAAGGCTGGACGGAGCTCTTGGGCGAGCGACGGGAAATGGATTCCCAGCCCATAACAGTGCAGTTGTCTCAACTGTTTAGAAACGATTGGGACAATCTTTCTTTCTACATTGGGAAATCCTCACCTGCCGTTCGACTATTGTCCTGCGCGGGCCTCGTTCAGCCAGGTTGAGTCAATTCACAAACGATGTCGCAAGACTCTCAATTCCATCCAACAACGCCGCAATTTCCTGTTCCAGAAGTGGCACCGATTGGCGTGCGATGATCAAGTCTCCCTTTGCAGCCATAGACTCCAGCGATCGGGCCAATTCGAAGAGGCGTCGCCCGGAAAGATTGCCCGCACTACCTTTGATCGTGTGAGCCACACTTCTTGCCGAAGCAGCATCGTTCCGGGCGAGCGATTCAACGAACGCCAGGACGTGTCGAGGAGCATCTTGTCGAAAAGCATCCGCGAGAATCCCGATCAGGTCTTCATCGCCACCAACTCGGTACATAAGTTCGTCCCGATTCAGGACACAATGCCCGGACAACGCCGCATTGTCCAACGTTGGCTCATCGGCCCGTTGTGGCTGTTCAAAATGATCGTCGTCTGCAGAATCCGCATTCTTCACGTTCGGCTTTTGGACATGCTTTTCGAGGGCTCGATAAAGATCAACAAATGAAAGAGGCTTCGTCACAAAGTCATCCATACCGGCGTCAAGACATTTCTGTCGATCACTGGCCATTGCGTTTGCTGTCAAAGCCAGGATCGGCAGGCGATGTCCGGCTCGTGAGACTCGCAGCGCCTGTCGGATCTGCCGCGTCGCTTCATATCCATCCATGACCGGCATTTGACAATCCATCAGCACCGCGTCGAAAGAACTGGATGCCAAAATCCGAACGGCTTCGCTTCCATCACCAACAACCGTAACATCAAAGCCATCCTTTCTGAGAACTCGCGTCATCAATTGCTGGTTAACGTAGTTGTCCTCAACAACAAGTATTTTCCCCGCGTCTATATTTTCCTCACCGACACCATCAGCCGAGAGGCTCATGTCAACGGCTGACGACTTTTCTGCAACGGGCGTATTCAAAGCCAGAATTGTCTCAAGCAACTCGGACTGTTTTACCGGCTTGGTCAGGTACGCCGAAATTTTCGCGTTGACCAGAGCGTTTCTGTGATGAGCAGCATCCGAAGAACTCAGCAGAATCACGGGCATTTCCCGAGAACCTGCGTGGCGAGCAACAATCTCGGCGACGCCGAATCCATCGAGATCCGGCATATGCACGTCCAGCAACACCAGACTAATCGGATTACCATCGCGTTCGGCTGCATCCAGGGCTTCTATAACATGTCGGCCATGATCCACTGAAATAACGTCCATTCGCCAGGCAGTCAGGATCTCTTCCAGGATCAGTCGATTGGTCGGATTGTCGTCAACAACAAGAACATGCTGGCGTGGAATGGAACTCGGTCGAACTTCTAAAGAACCACAACCTGCAGTCGATGAAACTTCACAGGGAATACGAAACCAGAACGTGCTGCCAGCCCCGGATTGACTTTCCAGACCAATCTTTCCTCCCATCAGCTGCACCAATCGCGTGCAAATCGCAAGTCCCAGTCCCGTTCCGCCATAATGTCTTGTTGTACTTCCGTCGGCCTGCACAAACGCTTCAAAAATCGAACTCTGGCGATCTTCCGGAATCCCGATCCCCGTATCGCGAACCGAAAACAACAGTTCTCGACGCCCATCATTCGCACACTCATCAACAACAGTGACTGCAACTTCGCCATGGTGTGTAAACTTGATTGCATTGCCAACCAGATTCACAAGCACCTGCCTTATGCGGCCGGCGTCTCCGATCAGGAGATTGGGAACAGAAGGCACAATACGACACGTGAGCTCAAGCCCGCGTTGCTCTGCTCGAAGGCCCAGCAGCTTCATGGCATTGCCAACAATTTCACGTGGTTCAAATTCCGTTTTGTCGAGCTGCAACATGTTGGCTTCAATTTTGGAGAAGTCCAGAATGTCGTTCAGGACTGTCATCAGCGCTTCACCGGACGAAACAACCAGCTCAAGACTACGACGCTGCTCGATCGACACGGGAGACTGCAGCAAGAGCTCCGTCAGCCCAATAATTCCATTCATGGGCGTACGTATCTCATGACTCATGTTGGCAAGAAACTCACTCTTGGCACGACTGCCCTGCTCAGCCGCGTCACGGGCGATGGTCAACTCCGTATTCAACGCTTCCAAAGAATCAGCCTGTCTTTGAAGCTTCTGACTTAATTGCGCTTTTTGCAGAAGTTCGGCCTGCATGACTCCAACCGTGCCACAACTTCCCATGACGGTCAGAATCAAGACGGTTGCAAATCCCAGCAGTGATGCCCGAGCCCAAAGAATCGAAGAAACCCACTGTTCCGCAGCAAAGTCAACCCCGACAATCGCTTCAACATTTCCTTTATCATCAAAGATGGGCGCATAAGAACTCACCCAGATCCCCCACCGATCTGACATCGGAATGTCATCAAAGTAGGTCGCAAATTCCTGATCATTGAAGGCCGCATCCATTGCTGGCGTCAGCTCACCGTAAACCTCACCGATTGATGTCCTTTGTTCACGCTCACTATCCAGTGTGCCGTTGCGATCATAATCCGTTTCCGAGTCCACGATCAGCCGGCCAACGCCCTTATCATCAATCCGCATTGTATAGACGTCATCCACTGAACTACTGAGTCTCAGCCACTTGATCTGTTTTTGCAGAAGCGCCAGATATCGAGGATCTGACTCGTCAGTCTCCAGAGTAATGTGCTGATGACCATGCTCTCTCATTTCGTCGGAGTACAAGAGCGCGAAGCCATCAATCGAGTTTCGCAACTTCGCCCGCTCCGACTCGCCACATTGTACGGCAAGGTACACACTTCCAAGGATCATAATCGCTGACGCACTGCGTAAAGCTCCGCGATCGCGAATACCATAGGCTCGACTGAAGAGTCGCCGATCTGCGATAAGCACGGCTGTGAATGTCACAACGGCAAATGAAATCACATCAAGATGCCATTGCAGAATCAGGTTCAACATTAGAAACACTCTTCAGGTCGGCAACAATTTGAGCCAACTGGCAAAAACCTGGATCAATCAACTTTCCGCCTCAACGGTTAAGGCTCTCTGCCTTCGCCGAAGAAACAACGACGCCTGAAGTGTGTTACGCACCAGAAACCAAATACGTTTTTCTTCGAGCCCCGGACCATTCAACCGCATTTCCATCTGAAACATAGACCGACCAGACTGATAAGGCATCGCGGCTTCACTTTGCTGATCAATCCAAATGAATGGACTATGACGATTGAAACGATGACCTCCGGCACGCGCGGCGTCTCAGCGACTGTCCAGAAATAACTTTCGGCGGTCGCGGAACGGCTCAAGCTGTCCGGTGATGGATCTCAAAAGCCTTGCAAAAACCAGAGAGCTCCCGCCGTTCCGCTTCAAATTGGAGACCAAACTGACTGACATAACGCTGGCGTCCTTTCGCTTCTTACAAGGAACGGAGCCCCTCTCGGGACTGTTACTGCGAAGACGGCGTTTGATGCACAACCCCCAAACCCCGACGTTAAAAATGGGCATTGCAGCCGTGAAAAATGTCTCGGCCCCCACGTACAAAACCAATGTGAACACGCAATCACGCGATAAGGGTTAACCAGAAAAAAACGGTTCACTTCAACGCCTGGGGAAACTTCTCGACCTATGTTTCCAACGACGCACCGCAACTTAGGGCAACGCCTGCGGGTCCAATAACAATCATCTGAGACAGACGCCATTCATTGCTCGGCCCTCGGGAAGCAGAAGTGAATCATCGCAATCAACGACCTCCTGAGACGCACGCTGAGATCGGGGTTCCGAATGGAACATCTGAGCAACAGGAGAAGCGCGCGCTGGTTATGGTTGTGGATGATGAACGTGTCAATCGCGAGATCTTGTCGCGAATGTTATCACGAAATGGCTACGACGTTCTGACAGCCGACAGTGGCGAAGCCGCACTGGAACGACTTGAAGAACAATTACCCGACCTTATTTTGCTCGACGTGATCATGTCGGGCATAAGCGGTTTTGAACTACTACATACGATTCGCAGTCGGTATCACGACTCAGAACTGCCGGTGATTATGGTCACGGCAGAATCCGAACGTGAAAATGTTGTTCGCGCTTTTCAGGAAGGAGCGAACGACTATCTTACAAAGCCGCTGGACCCACAAATTACTCTTGCACGCGTCTCACTGCAGTTGAGACTTTGCCGTACCCAGTTGGAATTGCAGCGCAGTCAGGAACGATATGCGCTGGCGGCTCAGGGATCTCGCATCGGTCTGTGGGACTGGGATGTTGCCCGCCGCCAGATATTTCTATCAGCCAGATGGAAGGAAATGCTGGGATATGCTGACCAGGAACTGTCGTCAACAATCGACATATGGTTTGAGAGAATCCATGTCGACGATCGAGAAAAGTTTACCGAACTTCTGAACAGTCGCAGCTCCATGGAGCAGGGCCGATTCGAAACAGAAATTCGAATGCGTCATCGGGATGGAACTTTTCGCTGGATGCTGTGCAGCGGCGTCGTTCAATCCGATGCCACCGGAATTCCCAGCCGACTGGCAGGGTCTCTGGCCGATGTGACAGAAGGCAAAGTTCGAGATGTTCTTACCGGACTTCCCAATCGACTTCTGTTTGAAGAGCAACTCGGACGCGTCCTGCACCTGGATCCGACAATCTTCGGACTCTGCGCGGTCCTGTTTCTGGATCTCGACAACTTCAAACTTGTAAACGACAGCCTCGGCCACGATGCGGGTGACCTTCTTCTGTGCAGTATTGCAAGAAAACTCGAAAGCTGTTTGCGAACTTCAGATCTGGTCGCACGCAACAATTCAAGATGGTCTGTCGCTCGACACGGCGGAGACGAATTCACCGTTCTGCTTCATAACCTCAATACTCGCAAAGATGCAGAACATATCGCAGAACGCATCATCGCTGCGCTCTCTGAACCATTTGCGATTGGATCCCATGAGGTTGCAGTCGGTGCAAGCGTCGGCATTGCGTTCGGCGAAACAGAGGGAAAGTCAGCAGCGGACGCCATTCGCGAGGCCGACACTGCGATGTACTATGCAAAGACGGGCGGGCGAGGCCGATTTCGCATTTTCGATCCTGAAATGCAGACAGTGGCGTCAACTCGACTTGCGCTGGAATGCGATCTCCGTCAGGCCGTGAAGTGCAACCAGTTTTTTCTGGAATACCAGCCCATTGTCAGGATCGCAACCGGACAGGTTGAAGGTTTTGAAGCATTGTGCCGCTGGAAACATCCACGAGGTGAATCAGTCGGTCCCGACACCTTCGTTCCTGTAATCGAATCTCTTGGGCTCATTGGGCACCTGGGGCGAAACGTTCTTATTCTCGCGTGCGAAGATGCCAAAGAATGGAACCGGATCAGACCCAATGGCAAAGATGTCTGCGTTACCGTCAATTGCTCATCAGGCGAGTTCAGCCAGGCCAACTTTAAGAATGACCTGCTGGCCACGATAGTACAGGCTGGGATCGATCCGCGACTGCTGAAGATTGAAGTGACGGAAAGCACCTTGATGCAGAATCCGGAGCAGATCCGTCAAATCGTCAGTGAGCTCCGCGGCAGGGGCATTCGCATTGGTATCGATGATTTTGGAACCGGCTATTCGTCGCTTGCCTATCTTCATCGACTTCCTCTCGACTTGCTGAAGATCGACAAATCGTTTGTCCAGAACATGCTGTTCTGTGGCGAAACCCGCGAAATTGTTCGCACAATCATCACACTGGCTCAGAATCTGAATCTTGACATCGTCGCGGAAGGCGTCGAGACACCTGAGCAGCATCAGCTCCTGTTCGACATGGGCTGCACCCATGCTCAGGGTTATCTGTTTTCCAAATCGATACCGAACGCGGAAGTGATCCCGTTCCTGCGGAGTTATGCCACAAGAACTCCTCAAAGTGTTCCACTGAGAACGCACGCCGACATTCATGATCGGCTTGAGCGGTCTGCCGAACTACTCAGACAGTAGGCTCCAGACTCTATTTTTGAACTTTGAACGCTGTGTTCTTTGGAACGCCGGATTGAGGAATCAGCCGCTTCCCCTGTTTTTGGAAAACGCAATCGACAGCGAATCGCATTTCACGAGCGACAGCAAAGTCGGTTGCGCAAAGAAACAGTCGCGTTCGCGACAAATGCATCACTGCTTTTCGTCGCTTCTCATCGCGTCCAATTCGTGAACACAATCAACCGGCCGGCCCGCGCTCCTTCGGGACCACAAGCCCGGGTTATTACACTTCACGGCAGTGGATCAGGCTGATACATGGCAGCTTCTGCCAGACACCTGCGAATGTGAATAGACTTCGCTGCAGCTATTCCTGATTTTGACCGGAGGCCACCCCCAAGGCATCAGGATCAACCAAATACCCGGATCATTATTACTTCTCAGGACCAACGAATTTTCTGCAACTTTCGCGGTTTGCCATTCGAACAAATCATTTCCTACCAAGCACAATGTTGCTTTCATGTGGAATTCAAAACATGAAGTATCCACTCTGAAACCTGACAAGCACCTTGCAAATCTGACAAGTCGCTGCTGTAATCAAACTCTCGCCCACAAGATCAGCGTCCTGCTGTGCTCAGAAAGTCTCCCTGAAAACAGTCCCGTGAATATCACCGACCTGTTTTCCTGAAAGTCACCAGGGTGGACAAGAATGAAATCAAACGATTTGACCGCGTCTCAACCGTTGCCTGAAACTGGCAATCGCACTTTCCCTCTGGTTGAGTTGAACCCGAGCACGGCACAATCCTGTACAGACGACCGTGAAAGCAGAATCAAAGAAATCTCGCTGGAGGTTAACGAAAGCCACGACCAGCCTGATTCGCCTGACGTCGTGTGCTTCGATGACAAGACAGTCCCGCTCACAACTGAAGCGATTTTTGCCGAGCAGGAGCCAGCAAAGGAGTTGGTTGGAGAACGTCTCGAGAAATTTCGGATCGATGACATCATCGCCCATGGAGGCATGGGAATTATTCTTAAGGCATTCGATCTGGAACTTGAGAGAGAGGTTGCCGTCAAACTGCTTCTGAAGACTCATCAAAGAAACTCTGAGCTGCAGCGGCAATTCACAAATGAAGCTCGGATCACGGGGCGTTTACAACACCCCGGCATCATCCCAATTTATGAAACCAGCAATTCTCCGGACGGACGTCCTTTCTTTGCCATGAAGCTGGTCAGAGGAAAAACTCTGGCAGATCTTTTGCTGACAAGAAGCTCTCCCGACGAAGACCTTCCCAGGTTGTTGAAGATCTTTGAGCAGGTCTGCCACACTTTGTCATACACGCATTCACAAGGTGTCATCCATCTGGATATCAAGCCGACCAACATCATGGTTGGTGCTTTTGGCGAAGTTCATCTGATGGACTGGGGACTTGCTCGTTCTACAACAGAGTTGTGCCGTGACAACTCTTCGGATGCCCCCGACTCAAATTCAAACTGCAATGATTCAACCAAAGAATCAGAACTCGAGACTCCCGGACACAATGGGACCTTCTGGGGAACGCTGGCCTATATGTCGCCGGAGCAAGCAAGGGGACATTGCACGGATGTCCGATCGGATGTCTTTGGACTCGGCGGGATCCTGTGTGAGATTCTAACTGGCAGTCCACCACACCAGGGCAGGAATTTGATTGATGTTTGTTTCAAAGCAGCGAGGGGCGATCTGGTTTCCGCCATCACAAAACTGACGAAGTGTCAGGCTGATGACGTTCTTGTACGACTCGCTATCCAATGTCTTGCCACAAACCCAGGAGATCGCCCGGCCAATGCGACTATTGTTGCCCGCGAGCTGACTCTGCATCTTGAATCGCTTTTTAAACGAGCAGCCAGCGACCTGGAACGTTTCTTTGATCTTAGTCTGGATCTGTTTTGCATCGCGGGACTTGACGGCTATTTTCGTCGAGTAAACTCCAACTTTCCACGAGTTCTCGGGCACTCAGAAAAGGAGTTAACGTCTCGTCCGTTTTTGGATTTTGTTCATCCAGACGACAGAGAGCCAACATTGGCTGTCATGGGGCAACTGTTGCAGGGAATGCCTGTCGTGAGATTTCAGAATCGCTATCTTGCGGCCAATGGAACATGGCGACGCCTTGAATGGATGGCAAAATCAATTCCTGATGATGGGATCATTTTTGCCGTTGCCCGAGATGTGACTGATCAGTGATCACGAGTTCCATTGTTTCGAGACGCACGAGTCCCGGATGGAATCCTGATCAGACAGCGGAACACTTTAGGGCCGAAGTCGGCGCGAAGTCCGGACCCCAGGGATACTTCGAAGTGGCAGAAATTTGACCAATCCAATGCATTTCAATATGCCAGCTGGAATATGAGCAAAAATGCACTTTTCCCGCACCAGGAATTGCAAGACAGAAAAAGTTCGTAATCAGCCGATCGATTTCTGGCGATGGTTGGCAGACTTGCGTTAGGCTGTAAAGATTCAATACCTGCCAATCGCTCTCGCCATTGAAGATCCCATGAAATACACATTATTCCCGTTGCCGCTCATGGCGCACTGGATTCCAGTTTTAGTGATTGCAAGTGTCCTGATCACAGCACCTGGATGTTCACAATCAGCAACACAAGCGGTCGAGGGTGGCCCCACTGAAGACGGAGCAGCGCCTGCGGGGCCTCCACCGGCACTGATCCGCGTGGCTGAGATCCAGCGAGAACAAGTGGCTCCGGAGTTCCGCGCGCTGGGAAATGTCAGACCACGGCACTTCAGCATTGTCGCCTCTGGAGCGGAAGGCGTTGTTGAGGAGTTTCCAATTGAAGTTGGAGATTTCGTGTCTGCAGGAACGTTGCTTTCCAAACTTCGAATGGAGTCGACCGACCTGGATATTGCCGAGCAGGAAGCCATATTGAATGAGCGGAAGGCCGAACTGGAAGAAGTCCGTTTTCCTCGGAAAGAAGATGAAGACGAAGCCCGCGCAAGAAAGCAGGCGGCGGACGTCACACATGCGAACGCAACGCGACGACTTGAAGAACTTCGCGCACTCAGCATTCGCGGCGCAGCAAATCCGACAGAAGTCAAGGACGCTCAGGACAATCTGGACAGGGCCGAACAGGACCGTCTCGCAGCTGTCGCAGTTCTGGCCAGAGTTTCAAATCCTCGACCAGAAGCTGTTCAACAGGCAGCCGCGCGACTGGAAGCTCAGGAGAAGCACGTGGAGTTCCTGAAGGCAGAACGCGAGAAGCGTATGACGAAGGCTCCCTTCGAAGGCTTTGTCGTTGAAGAACATACCTACGTTGGCCAATGGCTGTCCAAAGGCGCTCCCGTTGCCACATTGGCAAAACTGGATGAAGTTGAGGTCGAAGTTCAAATTGATCAACAATACATCGACCAGATCAGCCCAGGCCGAAAAGTAACGCTCAATATCCAGGGCAGCGGAAATCGAAACGGACTGGCACGTGCGTGGCCGGGTGAAGTAGCAGCCATTGTGCCTCGCAGTAACTGGGAGAATGGTTCTCGAAGTTTTCCTGTCATCATTCGAATCCAGAATGAAATGGACAACAGCACAATGCCGCCAGTCCCCGCCGTTCGCGAAGGAATGATGGCCGAAGCTGAATTCAAAGGCGAGAACGTGGACGGAATCCTGGTGCCGAAAGATTCCATGGTGAGAACGTCGCGAGGAACCTTTATCTATGTGGTCAACCCGCAAAAAGAAGGTCAGCCATTGAGCGTACGTCAGGTGCTGATCGAAACCGGTGTCAGCACCGGCACATCCATTCAGGTCACAGGTCAGGGGATTGAGGCTGGCCAGTTGGTTGTTACGGAGGGAGCCGAACGTTTGCGAGCGTTTCAGACCGTGCAAATCATGAACGATGATTCAGCCGGCAAAAGCGATGATTCAGACAAGTCCAGGTAGCTTGTTGAATGCAAAATCAGGTTCCACTCAATTCCTTTTGCTGAATCATCCTGACTGGTGCACTTATGGACTTCATCAAATTCTCCATCGACAATCCCGTCAAATTGACCGTTGGTGTCATTCTCTCACTGTTGTTCGGTGTGATTGCCTACCTGGCGACACCCGTTCAATTAACTCCGGATGTGACGGAACCAGAACTGACGATCACGACCGTCTGGCCGGGAGCCAGTGCTCAGGAAGTGGAACGCGAGATTATTGAGGAACAGGAAGAGCAGCTCAAGAGCGTGGAAGGGATGGACGAGTTCAAAAGCGAAAGCTCGGACTCGATGGGGACTATCACGATGCGATTTGCCGTTGGCACCGATATCGCCGACGCTCGTGCACGTGTCGCTGAAAAACTTAATCAGGTGCCCAACTATCCAGATGATGCGAGAGAACCGGTCATCTCCACAGTTGATGCGAACGCCAACGCGATTGCCTGGTTCATTTTGAAGCCCATTCCACCCACTCGTGAAGATCTGCAAAATCTGATTGCACAGGATCCATCGCTAAGAGAACCTCTGGCGCCAATCATGGAAGCGAGCGGGCCGATCAATCTGCCGAAGCTGAACCTGCTGACGGACCGATTCCCGGTACTGAAGACTTTCACGATGGGACGCAACAATCCGGCCCTCATGCGAAAGTTTGCCGAAGACTATATTGAGGCCGCATTTGAGCGAGTTCCGGGAATCGCCAACGGCAACGTGTTTGGAGGACAGGAACAGGAGTTCCGAGTTGAAGTCAACCCAACTCGCCTGGCAGCGTTCGGCGTGACGATCGAACAACTGCGTTCGGCGCTGGTCGCTCAGAACCAGAACACATCGGCGGGCGATATTCCCGAAGGTCGACAGCGGAATGTGGTTCGAACCCTTGGACAGTTTCAATCGCCCGAGCAGGTTGAGGATGCGATTATTGTCAACCGCGCTAATTCGCCAATTCGGGTTCGCGATGTTGCCACCGTTGGAGTTGCTTACAAAAAGCCAGACGGTGTCGTGCGGCAGATGGGTCTGAATGCACTTGCCGTGAATGCTCAGCAGGCACCGAATACCAATATCAAAGAAGTAATGGGCCCGCCCCGTGCGGACCTGGACCTTGATGGCGACGGTGAAATCACATCTCTGGAACTGGCAGAATGCACTCGTATTTACGGCAACAATCTTCGAATCGCATGCGAAGAACTGAACCTGGGCATTCTCGCCACGAAGGGACTTTATCTGGAGCAGGTTTACGACCAGACAACCTACCTCGATTCAGCCACAGCCCTGGTCGAAAGTAATGTTTACACCGGCGGAACTCTTGCCGTTGTGATTCTGCTGCTGTTCCTGCGCAGCCCGCGATCGGTGCTGATCATTGGACTCTCCATTCCGATCAGCGTCATTGCAACCATGCTGTTCGTGAAGATCTTTGGCCGAAGTATCAACGTCATTAGTCTTGCCGGGATGGCATTTGCCGTCGGAATGGTCGTTGATAATGCGATCGTCGTGCTGGAGAATATCTATCGACATTTTCGGATGGGGAAGTCGTCGCGAGATGCGGCAATCGACGGTACTCATGAAGTCTGGGGAGCCGTGCTGGCATCAACTCTGACAACAATGGCCGTGTTCGTGCCAGTCATCTTTGTGGACGGGCAGGCAGGGCAACTTTTCAGAGACATCTCGATCGCAATTTCGTGCTCAGTCGGCTTGTCAATGCTTGTCAGTCTGACCGTCATTCCGGCTGCCGCCAGCTGGCTTCTAAGCAGTCAGAAAGTCGTCAATCTGGAATACAACACAGGCTTCGGAATCTCGGGCCTTTTCGGCATCATTCGCCTGGCGCATTGGTGCAACGAAGCGTTTTCCGGAGCGCTGCGATCGATGATGACCGTTCGCGGCAGCTGGCTGATTCGCTCCGCGATTGTGTTGAGCTTTGTGGCGGCTTCTGCCCTGGGAAGCATTTGGCTCTGGCCGGACACAGAGTATCTCCCAAGCGGAAACCGCAACCTTATTATTGCAATTCTTCTTCCTCCACCCGGCTACAACATCGACAAGATGATCGAACTTGGCGAAGGGATTGAACGGCAACTGACTCCCTATTGGAACGATCCGCCCGAGGCAGGTGTTCCGCGAATCAACGATTTCTTCTTCGTAGCTCGAGGACGAATGTTGTTTCTTGGAGCGAAAGCCGTTGATGAATTGCGTGCAGCCGAGTTGATTCCCATTCTGGCCAGGGCGGCAGGGTCACAACCCGGAGTCATTCCTATTGTAAGCCAGTCCAGCTTGTTCGATACGGGACTCAGCGGCGGACGCACGATTGACATTGAAATCACTGGGCCAGATCTCGAAGGCCTTGTTGAAGAAGCTCAAAAAGCATTCGGCCTGTGCATGCAGGAATTCCCGATGACGAAAGGCAACCAGCTGCGGCCAATACCCGGACTGGACCTCTCCAGTCCAGAATTGCATATTATTCCAAAATTGGAAAAAGCAGCGGAACTTGGCGTTACGTCAGCATCTCTTGGTTACGCCATCAACGCGCTGGTCGACGGAGCCTTTGCTGGAGATTACTGGCATGAAGGACGACGCATAGATCTGGTCATCAGTGGTGATGCGAATTATGCCAGCCATTCACATGACATAGAGAACCTGCCGATCCGAACACCCAGTGGAGAAACAGTACGATTGTCATCGATCGCCGATGTATTGCTCAGCCGGGGCCCGGAGCAGGTGAATCATATCGAACGACTTCGCTCCATCACAATTCAGCTCAAGCCGGCCGCAGGGGTTGCTTTGGAAACGGCTCTGAAGACTGTCGATGAGAAAGTTCGAGACATCATGATACAGTCACCTCGCTTCCAAAGTGGACTCTATCAAATTCGACTCGCGGGAACTGCCGACAAACTGGCTGACACATGGTTCGAATTGAAATGGAACATCGCACTTGCCATTCTTCTGACCTACCTGTTGATGTGCGCTCTGTTCGAATCCTTTCTATATCCGATGGTGATCATGCTGAGCGTCGGACTGGCTCTCGTTGGCGGCCTCGGAGGCCTGCGAATTCTGAACCTGTTCTCGTTCCAGCCTCTCGACATGTTGACGATGCTGGGGTTTGTGATTCTTACCGGAACTGTCGTCAACAACGCCATTCTGGTTGTGCACCAATCATTGAATCTGATTCGAGAGCAGGGGCTCAGCTCCGTAGACGCAGTTTGTGAAAGTGTACGAACACGCATGCGGCCAATTTTCATGAGCACGCTGACAACCGTACTCGGAATGTTGCCGCTGGTTGTCCCACTGCCGATCTACTCCGACGGAGGCTGGACCTGGAGTATTGGAGCAGGCAGCGAACTTTACCAGGGACTGGGTGCTGTGGTTCTGGGAGGAATGATTGTTTCAACATTCTTCACACTGGTTTTGATCCCCGCAGGATTCAGCCTGGTAATGGATGCAAAGCAGGGCATAGCGGCATGGTTCCTCCGTAACGCCGCCATCGTAGCGCCCAAAACTTCACCGAGCGCTGCAAGCAAAGCCTGAGACTGATCCTTTTGGCTGCGAATTTGCGAGCTTGACCAAAGTCCAATCACTGAAAGTGGGGACGGGTTTTCGCCGGGGACGACAGAGTGGATGCACCATCCACAACTTCCTGAAAGGAATGCATAACAACCCGCGCAGTCGTGAAGGGCACGACACGGCCTTCGAAAAAACATCGTCACATTGGTTTGAGCAGCGATAACCAGCAAACTTCGCAAAGCAGCAGCAATGGTTTCGCAGAATCAGCAAAGAATAGCGTAAAGTCCTTGGTTCCCCCGGTCGAACTTGTCTTCTTCACCAGAAGAACCAAGGCAGACCGCTTTTCCTGATGCAACGTTCCCTCTAGAATCTTCCTCCTGCGCCAACGGAAGGTGGTTGACGATACTGGGATCAAATGAAGGCATTACCCCGGGGAAATCCCCACCTTCAAGCATTGAGTGTTGGCTTGTCTTACTGGATAAAAGGAATATCGAATGCAGGTTGCAATCACCTGTCGACATGGCAGTATCCGCCCCGAATTGCGCGAGTACATCACTCAGAAGTCCGAGAAGCTGGTTCGGTACCTGAATACCGTCAGTGAAATCGACGTCACCATCGAGTTCGAAGGTGCTCGTGTAGATGTCGAAATGCTTGTCGAAATCGAGGGGTTCCACACGATCGTCGCCCATGTAGAAGGCGAAGATGCGGGTGCCACATTTGACAAAACACTGCACAAGATGGAGCACCAGGTCCATAAGTACAAAGAAAAACATCGGGATCACAAGCACAAAACCTCTATCAAAGACGTTGTGCAGCAAGTTGAAGATCTACCGACCGAAGATGCCCCAAAAGAGGCGTAGCGAACTTTGGCAGATCATGCGATTCTTTCCAGATTTCTCAGAAAGAGCGTGAACTGCAAAGTGCGAAGTCGTCTTTGACATCTCATCCCGTATCAGCACAATGTTTATTCAAGAGCCCGGAATCTTTTGGCCGAGCGTGGAGTGCTCTCCCGAATGTCCGCAGGTACAAGTCGAAGAATGCCGTTTCCAGAGCGACGTAAAAGTGTCGCAGATTGTTTGTTGAGAGAAGCCCAATGAAATTGACTGAGTTTGTGATTCGTGATGCCGTTTTGCCAGACCTGAAAGCGTCCGCCAAAGAAGACGTCATTCGTGAAATGGTAGCCAGCCTGAAAGCATCAGGCGCAATCAAGGCTGCTAATGAAGAAGCAGTTATTGCGGCAATTCTCAAAAGAGAAGAGCTGGGCTCAACCGGGATTGGCAACGGTGTTGCTGTTCCACACACTAAGCATGCATCTGTCGAAAAGCTGTCGGCGACTGTCGCGATTTCCCGCAATGGCGTTGATTTTGCCAGCCTTGACGGGGAAGACGTTTTCATCCTGTTCCTGCTCGTTTCTCCACCGGACCGACCTGGTGATCACCTGCGAGGCCTGGAGAACATCTCTCGTCATTTGCGAAGTCAGGACTTCTGCAACTTCCTGAAGCAGTCTTCCACGACCGCAGACATCTGGGATCTGCTTGCTGAAGCAGATGAAGGCGATCGGGATTCCTGAGGCATAGATTGGGCTGGAGCAAATGCGAATCAACGGGCGGAAGGGCCCTGAGAATGTTCGTGTTTGGGGGAGAATCTTGTAATGACACCAGAGGACCTGGTCAGACGACAAGTGCGGGTAACGCCCGAGCATGGGCTTCACCTCAGCCCAATTTCTCAACTCGTGCGAAGGGCAATGACATTCTCTTCATCGATTTTCTTATCCTTCGATGATCGCAAAGCTGACGTTAAGTCCGCTTTTGACCTGATGTTGCTGGCCGCACCCTGCGGTGCCATATTGACTCTGGAAACCTCAGGAACGGATGCGAATGAGGCTGCAGATTCGATTTGCGATCTTTTCGAACAAGGCTTCGTTCTGCCAGGCCCTTCACACTGACTGCAGGACGGAGTCGAGTTTTTGAGCCGCAGGGAAAATCCTCTCCAGCCAAAAGCATTTCTGAAAAGAGCAGGGCTCCCTGACCGGATCGCAGAACTCTGCACTCATTTGGCGTCCGCGCTTAAACTAATCTCGGTCCCGACTGAGTTGCTTAACCGCAATACCGTTCAAAAAGTAGCGAAACAGCGCGAGCCGCCCGGTGCGTGCCTGCAAAATTCTGGTTCACTGGACGGCTTGCGCGGATTCCACGACTTTAACAGGCCGTTCGTTGAGCGGTATTGTGTTGAACCGTCAGCCCGAGGCGTACGCGGATGCGTTGAGCAACATACGCCTCCGGCTAACGGTTGAGCAAAAAACAGCTCAGCCGGGACGGTCTACCGTATAAATCGCGCAGTAAAACAGGTCCGAGACGGTAAAGAATTCTTGCTTGGTTGTCGGATGTTGGCAGTAACCGTAGACTGTGCGAGTTGGCGATCAATCCGCACTGGCTGCAGACAATCTGGCTTCGAAAAACAGCGACTCCGGATTCCGCAACAGATCTAAATCACAATCAATTAGTTTCGGCATGGCAATACAGAAAGCGTCTTGATACGCCAATGAAGGTTCACTCAGGAATTGCGGTTTCGCCAGGAGTTGTTTCCGGGCCGGCGATGGTGCTGGGGTCCGAGAACTTCCGCATTCCACGCAAGTATGTGAGCAAAGACGCCGTTGACGCCGAGCTTCAGCGATTTCACGTCGCCCTTGATCTTGTGTGCAAGGATATCAAAGGGAACGAGCAACTTGTCTCTTCACAACTGGGCGCGCAGTATGGGGCAATTTTTTCTGCTCACTTGCAGATGGCACAGGATCCGCGGCTGATTCGCGAAGTCGAATCGATGATCCGCGATCAGTCCCGCTCGCCGGAATTTGCCGTCAGCAGAGTGCTCCGCAGCTATGCTGAGCAACTTCAGAAAATGGGAGATCGCTACCTCTCAGAACGCGCGCTGGACATTTTCGATCTGGAAAAAAGGCTGCTCCGCAAATTGCTCGGAGAGAGTCGTGAAGAACTCCAGAACCTGACTGAACCTGTCATTATCCTGGCACATGACCTGACTCCGGGCGAAACCGCGACTCTGAACACAAAGTTTGTTCTCGGGTTCGCCACAGAAGTCGGTGGTCACACGAGTCACACGGCGATTCTGGCTGGTGCGTTGGAAATCCCCGCAATCGTAGGGATGGGACGATGCCTGGCTGGAATTTCCGGCGGTGAAACAGTCATTCTTGACGGCGACCACGGACGAATCATTATCGATCCAGACGCGGATTCGCTCGCTCGAGTCCGGCACTCGCAGGCGCGAAGTCAGAGAGTTCGCGAGCGATTGGGTGAAATGGGTTCGCTGCCGGCGGAAACCCAGGATGGCCAACGTGTCACAATCTGCGGCAATATTGAGTTCCCCGAAGAAGTTCGACAATGCATCAAGCGAGGAGCAGATGGGGTCGGACTTTATCGAACCGAATTTCTTTTTCTTAGTGGGAATCGAGAACCCTCCGAATCCGATCACTATGAAGCCTATTGCAGAGTTGTCGAAGCCTGTGGTGACCTGCCGGTCGTGATTCGAACGCTCGATATCGGGGCCGATAAGGTTCCCCTGCTGATGGCGGATCAGTTTGCGGAGAGTGCCAACCCGATGCTTGGGCTCCGAAGCATTCGCCTCAGCCTTCGCAATACACCCATGTTTAAGCGACAATTGCGTGCTATTCTTCGAGCATCCGTTCACGGCAACGTTCGAATCATGTTTCCCCTGGTTGCAACTCTGCTGGAATTCCGCCAGGCCAAAATGATTCTGATGGATGTCATGGAGGATCTGGAGGACGAAGGTATCCCTTTCCAGAGAAATATTCCGGTCGGAATGATGGTGGAAGTTCCCTCCGCCGTAATACTCGCTGAAGAATTTGCGAGAGAAGTAGACTTCTTCTCGATTGGTACAAACGATTTGATTCAATACACTCTCGCCTGTGATCGCTCGGATCCGACGGTGGCGCATCTGTATCGTTCAGGTGACCCGTCAATCCTGCGACTCATCCAGATGGTGCTTCGCGCCGCAGAAAAGCACGGTAAACCCGTAACAGTCTGCGGGCAAATGAGTTCGGATCCTCGGTTTATTCCGCTGTTGCTGGGAATGGGATTAAGAAGCCTGAGTGCAACGCCTCAGGCAATTCCTCGGCTAAAAGAAGTCGTCAGAAACCTTTCGATTTCCGAAGCAGAGCGAATTTCCCAGCACGCTTGTTCGCTGGATCTGGCTCGTGACGTAGAGCATTATCTGCAGGGCGAGCTCTCGCGGCTGTGCCCGGACCTTGTGGACGAAGTCGGACTCTAAGGAATCCGCTGAATTGAATATGTGTTGAGCGACGTTCGCTCAGCCAACGAAAACAATGGATGCCGGCTTAAATCCGGCGATTTGAATGATCACTGCGTCATGAACCCTTCCGAACCTGATTTAACATTACACGACATAATTCCCGTTTCGGAATTTGACCGCGCAATGTGGGGACCATGTTCGGAAACACTGTTCCTGATTCCTCCGAAAGCATTTGTACTGAACAGCACTTCGCGAACCATGAATGATGGCTCTCGATCACCAGCAGCCATCCTCGCCCCGCCTCGCGGCTCGTCGGGAAAAAGAGGGCAGAGGACTCAGTCATTGAGCCCGGATGTTGCCACAGGCTCCGATCGAGACCTTTATCGAATCAGCGATCAGGCGGCGAATGCCATTTCCGAAAGTCTCGGATATCTCGCCCTGCCATCGCCAACGATCTCATGGTCGTCATCGTGCTACACAGTCACAGCCTTTCAGTCCGATCGACTGAGCAGCCAGATGCTTACTCCAGATCTATGCTCCGGCAATGATCTGGCTTCGGAAAAAGGATCCCGTCACGACGCAAGATGATCGTTCGTACGAACGAAAGTTGTGACTATGAAAAAAGAAATGCTGATCAACGTCCTCCAGCCGGAGGAAAGTCGAATCGCTATCGTTGAAGATGGCGTGCTGGAAGAACTTTACGTCGAACGCAGTAGCGCTGAAAATTATGTCGGCAACATCTACAAAGGAAAAATCGTCAACATAGAGCCTAGCATTCAGGCGGCCTTTGTTGACTTCGGAGTCGGCCGAAATGGGTTCCTGCACATCAGCGATGTGGAATATCAGTACTACAAACATCTGGTAAAAGACGAGCAGGAAGAAGATGAGGATCAAGACGGTGGTCGAGGCGGGAAACCTCCAAAGCACCTGAACGAACGTAACGCTCGAAACAAGCCGCCGATCCAGAGAGTATTTCAACGCGGCAGTGAAGTGCTGGTGCAGGTCATCAAGGAAGGTATTGGCAACAAGGGACCAACACTTTCCACCTACATCTCGATCCCTGGCCGATACCTCGTTCTGATGCCCGGTCTGCAGCGTGTGGGTGTAAGCCGAAAGATCGATGATGAGAAGACTCGTCGGCAACTTCGGCAGACAATGAAAGCTATCCAGCCACCGGGTGGCCTTGGATTCATTATTCGCACAGCCGGCATCGACCGAGAAGAAGCCGACCTTCGGCGGGACCTGAATTACCTGCTGCGTCTATGGGAGACAATCGTCAAACGATTGAAGAATACTCCCGCACCAGCAGGATTGTACGAAGAGAGCGATATGATTATTCGCACGATTCGTGACATCTACAATAATGAGATTGATACGGTACTGATCGATGAAGATGCGGCGTTCGAACGAGCACGCGAGTTCATGAAAATCGTGATGCCAGCCCATGTTGGCCACGTGAAACGGTATGAAGGTTCGGAACCGATTTTCAACCAGTACGGCATTGAAGAAGAAATTGCACGCATTCAGGATCGCCATGTACCGCTGCCGGGTGGCGGATCTCTGGTCATCGATCAGACGGAAGCTCTTGTGGCAATCGACGTCAACAGTGGAAGCTTCCGCGCTGACAATGATGCCGAAAAGAGTGCGTATCAGATGAACCTGAAGGCAGCTCACGCGATCGCACGCCAGATTCGATTAAGGGACCTTGGCGGCGTCATTGTGAACGACTTCATCGATATGCGTGATGAACGCCACCGACGCGGGGTCGAACATGCCCTTCGCGAAGCCGTCATGCGAGACCGAGCACGCACTCGTGTTCTTCGAATCAGCCCGTTTGGACTGATCGAAATGACACGCCAGCGAATTCGCCCGTCGCTCCGACGCAGCGTTTATGAAAATTGCCCGGCGTGTAACGGGGTAGGGCAGGTCAAAACTGCGGAAAGCCTGTCTATTGAAGTGATGAGACTTGTCATGTCATCATCGGCAATGGAATCGGTCGCCAGAATTCAGATCGAAGTTCATGATCGAGTCGGCAATTACCTCAACAATCGCAAACGCAAAGAGCTGATTCGTATTGAAGAGGAAAATGAAGTTGAGATCATCATCGTCGCAAAGTCTGATGTCTGCCTGGAACACATGACTTTCCGCAGTGAAGATTCCAACGGGCGTGAAGTTCCTCTTGGTTAATTTTGATTGTCGTTCAGGCGAATGCACTGGTGGCGGATCTGGAAACAGATCCGCCATTTTCATTTCAGCGACAGGCCAGCAGCAACGCGAATGAGTTACAGTGAACTGAACGCAGCCTTAATTCTTCCCCCATCTGCGCACTGAATGCCGCCGGAAGAGCCTGCGGCTGGAATCCCCCAATCACGGGGACGACATTCCGCCGGCAAATATCAGCTCTGCAATCGACGATAGCATAAACCCTGGTTACTCATAATCTTGCTCACGTGCGATCTCTTCGAGGTAGCTTGGAGCTTCCGATGTCAAATTTCCAACTCAAGAGACTCTGGCTCAGCCAGCTCCCTTCGCCTTCTTCGCTTGCCTCGCGACAGATTTCGCGACGGCTTTCTTTGTTGAAGCAACTTTTTTCGTCTTCGGCAGGCCTTTACCCAAAGGCGCGACTTTCACAACCGGCTTTTTCGAATCTGACGCCTTGCGACCGCTCGTCTTTGGTTCGGCTTTTTTGCCCCTCGCAGGCACGGCAGGTTTTATGACGTTCTGTTCCGGTGGAACATTCTTTGCTGCCTTCTTCGCAACACTATTCTTTTTCGACTGCCGCCTGCTTGTCGAAGCGTTATCAGCAATTGGTTTTGCCGACGGCTTCCTGGTTCCGGATTTCTTTTTGACCGGCGTAGTCGTTACAGACACGCTGCTCTCCAGTTCAATTCCAAACAGCGCAGAAAGATCCTGCGTTCCGAGCCCAGTGTTGTGGACGGCAGACAGTTCGCGATCCAGATTGCCTTCCGCGATAGCCTGTGAAACCAGCTCCTGATGATCCACACCACGCAGCAGAAACAATAGTTCCGGCCTGCTGTCCAGCCGTGCGCCGACTCCATACATGACAGCCGCCAGATGCTTGCAGCATGACGAATAGTCCGGGCAACTGCATGACATCCGGATCTCTCGCGGTGACGGAAAGAGTCCGGTCTTTTGATCCGTTAGTCGCCCCATCACACCATCGGAAAGTTTGCCTGAAAGCAGATCCAGCAGTGAATCAATGGATTCACTGCACTCTGAGCGGATGGATTTCCATCGCTTCGCATCCAGCTCCGTGATTTCAATCTTGATTGTATACGGCTCTGAACCCGCCACGATGGCTTCAATCTTTCTAGGCTTGATAACCAGATCAACGACCGATCCATTGCGAACATAGGTCGCACCGCGAGGCAGTCGGTTTGAGAAATCCTGATAAGCTGTCAGGTTGTCACACCAGGCCTTGCCCCAAAATGTTTTGGCGATCGTTCGTCCCTGCAGCTTGACGGGGGCGGGATCTCGCTTTTGCTTCTTCGCCTGTTGAGCCGCAACTTTAGCGGCCTTGCTGAGCTTTTGCGCGACGGGAACATAGGGCGCCCATTCGTACCGTCCCCAACTCATATAGAATCCCTTCTCAAATACATGTCGCCTGAATCATACCGTGAGATACTCTGGACCACGCTCCGCATTACGTCAATGGTGCCGGGCCCGTTTCTCTGCGTGAGATCCAGCAAACGCGAAACCGATGCCCCAAGAACCGTTTGCGATGCCCCTCGGCGATCTCGTCAGCAGCCGACGCTGCTGAGAGTCCATGTCAATCGTCCAGCGTGGCCCGAGTCACATCCAGGGCAACGAACTTCATCAGCTCAGAATCGCTCATCTCCGTGAGCAACCTCTCACCACCTTCACCCAGCACACCGTCAGCCAGTTCCTGCTTTTCTCGAATCATCTGGTCGATGCGTTCTTCCAGAGTTCCCTTGCAGACAAATTTATGAACCAGCACATTCCGCTTCTGGCCTATTCGATACGCTCGGTCAGTTGCCTGATTCTCGACCGCCGGATTCCACCAGCGGTCAAAGTGGACGACGTGCGAAGCGGCTGTCAAATTCAATCCTGTACCACCCGCCTTCACGGAAATCACAAAGAATGGAATATCGTCACGCTCCTGAAACTGCTTCACCAGGTCTTTGCGTTTGGCTACTGCAACACCACCGTGCAGCACAAGACCAGGCTTTCGAAAAACGCCTGCGAGAAACTCAGCCAGCGGTTCACACATCGACTGAAACTGTGTAAACACCAGCAGCTTCTCCTGACGTTCAGAGATAGGCTCGCATACCGTACGAAGACTTAGAAACTTGCCACTGTCGGCCGGATCAAATGCCGCCTGATCCAGAAACTGATCCGGATGATTGCAGAGTTGCTTCAGGCGCATCAGCATCGACAACACCAAACCCTTCCGCTGGATGCCGTCAGAGTTCTTCAGTTGCTTTTCGACGTCGACGATCACCTTCTCGTAGAGTATCGCCTGCTTCTTCGACAATCCGCACTCGACCGCAACCTCAGTTTTGTCCGGAAGATCAGGAACAATCCGAGGATCTGTTTTCATGCGCCGCAGAATGTAAGGTCGCACCAGCTTTCGCAGCGCTGACGCGGCTCCGGAATTCTGATTCCTGGTCATCTGCTTTACGAAGTCTCGAAACTGCTTCACGGTTCCAAGCAATCCCGGCACACAGAAGTCGAAGAGTGACCACAGATCACCCAATTGATTTTCCACGGGTGTCCCAGTCAACACAATTCGTCCAGAGGCCTTCAATCTTCGTACCGATTTCGACTGAGCTGAGCCAGCATTTTTGATGGCTTGAGCTTCATCCAGGACGACCATCTTCCAGTGAAGATCCAGGGGCCACGTTGAGCGACGAATAAGCGTATACGTTGTAATGACAACGTCGTACTTCCCCAGTTCAGCGGCCGGCTTTTTCGCAATTCGATCCAGCGTCGCAGCATCGCATTCCGATCGATGAGCCAGAAAGACTTTTAACTGCGGCGCAAACTTGTCGAGTTCCTGCTTCCAGTTTCCGATCAGGGACGCTGGAACAATCAGCAGAAACGGAACAGCATCGCCGCTCTGCTTCGTTTGAGGGTTCTTTGCGACTGTGACTTTCCTGCCGGAATTTTTAAGCTGCACGATCAGGTCAATCACCTGTATCGTTTTCCCCAGCCCCATGTCATCGGCAAGACATGCACCAAGTCCCAACTGTGTCATGAACCAGAGCCAGCGAACCCCATCCGCCTGGTAGGGCCTGAGAGTCGCATTCAGTCCCGCACCCGGTTCACAGCCAACAATTCCCTGCGGATCGCGCAGTTGCTGAAGCACTTCTGTGAGCCACGTGCCAGACGTCACAGACGACCATTGCATAACTTCATCCGTTACGGATTCCGTTGTTTGTAATGATGTTCCGGCCAGCAGTCGCATACCTTCGAGGAACGAGATTCCCTGAGCATGTTCGTCCTGAAGTTCTTTCCACTGTTCAAGCGCCTCTGTGAGTTTCTGCTGATCGACCTCGACCCACTTTCCGCGCAGCAGCGTAAGGCCATCAGTGGCGGCAAGAAGCTGCCGACGCTCGGCCTCAGTGAGAGGTGTGCCATCGACAGCAAGACTGGCGGAAAAATCGAGCAAACTGTCCAACCCCAATGCGCTGGCTCGCGTTTCACCAATG
Source organism: Planctomycetaceae bacterium (assembly GCA_041753135.1). Lineage (GTDB taxonomy): Bacteria > Planctomycetota > Planctomycetia > Planctomycetales > Planctomycetaceae > SXXK01. The sequence continues at coordinate 18,568 of JBGSVD010000080.1, read as the reverse complement.
CGAACCTGAACCTGAGGTCGAGCCTGCCTGCGTGACTTCCACCAATCCGGCACACGAACACTCAGCCCAGCATCTTCCATGATCGCCACGTCGCTCAGAAAACGATAGGCCTGCGAGACAGTCCATGCCTGAGGCTGGAAGATGGCTCGCGATGTCAGCAGTTGACCGACAAACTCACTGTGGCTGGCAGCCGCACGGACTGGAAACAGAAGTTCGGCTAATCGGGCCTGATCACGTTCGGCCGCGTACTGCCGCAAAGCCTCTCCCAAAGGCAAATGCTGCAGCTGAGCCTTTGCCGAGAGTCGATGTGCGTACGTTGCCAGAAATGCAAACGGCCGCTGCGGGTCACGCTTGTTTTCGGCAAGATGAAAAGTGACGCGTCCCAGGAATTGTGTCTCGGGATTCAGCGACAACAGCAAATTGCGACAACTCCCGTCCGCCTTATGGGCTCGCTCGAGGAACCCAACCAGTAACTCATCCCAAATGGTCCTGAGCAGTTCGTTGCTCAAGAACTCCAACCCGCGCATCGGCGGGGCTTCTGAGACGATAACCGCCAGAGCGAGTTCATCCGGGGGAGCTAAAATCTTGCTGCCGCTTTTTGAAATGATTGTCGTTTTGCCCGACCTCGCAATCTTTTCCAATTCGGCAAAGTGCTCATCGTCGAGCTGGGAAACGGCCTTCAGAAATCGTTGAATCCATTTTTTCCAGAACACAAACTCCAGCGGCAATGTGACTTTGCTACTGACTCCCGCAAGCTGCAGCAGGGCCGAAGCCGTTGATTCACGGAACGAATCAATCAAATGTTCTGCAATGCTGTCGTCAACAGAACCGCGAGTAACAGACTCATCATCCGGCTGCGTTTCACGTTCGCAAAAAAGTCGCCCAGATGGAGAAATGGAAAGACTCAGGAACATACAATCAATTCCGGCATTGTCGACAACAAATGATTCAGTCACCGAGGAAGTACTCTGACGAGTGCCATAAGGTGAGCACGTCCGCAGGCACCTGTTGGCGTCATTCATACATCAGCGCCGCTTTTTTTATACTCACACCCATTGCCAGCAAACTTCGATCGCCCCCGAACCCACACCTGCTTGCAGACCGTTCTGGCACAGCGACCAGCCCTTCTGCCAGTTGATTCGCGAAAACACGAAGAAGGATGCGTTCCTTGATTGCCTCCCCTTTCCGGCAGGCGTGGAGACGAGTGATTACCAACAAAAAGGCGGCATGGACGTTTGCCACTCGCTTTCACAAACGCCGTATTATCAACAGATATTCAGGCTTGTTTCCGCTTCAGTACAAAATTCCTGCCTTCAAGTCGGAAACTTGCTTCATTTCCGACTCGAACATTCCGAAGTTCAACGCTACACTCCCCGCTTCGTTTCGAGTTCGACCGCCGAACAGTATACAAAAAAACAGTTCCGCAGGTCGAAAACGCATCGGGGTCAGTTTCTGTTGGCAGAGTTGGTTTAGGACGGTTTTCAGATGTTCGCTGTGATCGTAGACGGTAATCGTCAGCATCGTGTTCAGGAAGGCTCTTTCCTGTCTGTGGATTATCGCGGAACAGAAGTTGAAGCAGGCGCTTCAATTACTTTTGACCGCGTCCTTCTCGCCAATGGTGGCGGAACAAGCCTGGTTGGCGCTCCCACGATTTCGGGCGCTTCCGTTGTTGCGGAAGTTGTGATTGCCACCGAAAAGGGCCCAAAGCTGGAGATTCAGAAGCTCCGCAAGCGTAAGAACTCTCGTTGTCACACGGGACATCGTCAGAAATATACTCGCGTTAAGATCAAATCCATCACGATCCCTGGTCTTCAAGTCGTTGAAGCACCGGCCGCAAGCTGAGTAGCACAATCCGTCACTCGGCGGCGAAAATTGATAAAGACAGGCGAACGCCTGTCTTTATGCATTTGAGGACATGGCCAAACGAGACCGAGCTACGCGGAAGAGTAAGACTCTCCGGCTGCCGTTCCTGCGCATGTGTCTTACAGCTTCAAAGTTGTTTTCGTCTGAGCGATGACGCGATCTCGTGGTGGACGAGGCCGACGCATCCTGGCGCCAACTTCATGGCAGAATTCGGTGCCCCGCCCACTACGTCAAAACTCAAATCGGGGCTGAACAAAGGCCCAATGCTCTGATGGATGTAGGCCGGAACTCGCTGGCGCTCGCTACGGCCTACGAAATACAACTCCTCATTTCATGCACTAGATCTCTCCTGCTTTGACGGTGTCTGCGCCAGGAGCAATCTCCTTCAGTACCTCAGCAGTTGTATCTTCCCAGTTTTTGATGAAATGATCGCGAAGCATTGGGCGGAACGTGTCGTCCTTCTTCTGCATCGGCATCATAGAATCCGATCTCCTCGGCATGTGACAATCGATACATCGGCCCTCTGCAGCAAGGCCGACTTTCGCGACAACTTCACATTCAGCTTTTTCGTGGCACTTCAGGCATCGCTCAATAAACAGAGCTGCGTTCCCGCGTTCCTGCCGGTGTGGATTGTGACAAGTGGTGCACTGCATTTCACTGCTTTTCTGAAAACAGCGACTCATTGCCATGCGGGCCTGCTGGTTGGCTGAATGAACTCCACCGGCACCGGCTTCATGATCCGGCGGAGTTGCCAGGAACTCTGACAGTTTATCTCCAGGACGATACGTGAATTCCCCCTTCAGTGATTCACCCGCGCCCGAATGACATAACGAGCAAAGATCGATCGAACGATCCGGAGAAAGGTCACCAGGATTGATAATGTGCCTCGCGATCTGGTCGCCAGGAGCCGAACGATGATACTCAACATGCTCTCGCCCTGGGCCGTGACACTTTTCGCAAGTAACACCCAGGATTGCACCCTCTGGATTAAATCGATTGAATGGTATTCCGCTTTGTTCAATCCACGTACTGTGGCACTCCATACAGCGGGAACTAATCGGACGCGCAAAATTGGCAACACCATCAAGATAGCCTGGGCTATTCACCCATTCGCCCAGATCAGTAAAGTGACTCACGGGCAACTCATACAAACACTGCTGCTGCCAATACAAAAATGTCTGACCGTATTTCGCTGACCCGGTCACAAGATCAATTGGCACAGTGTGTATGAAACTCTCACCACGACGCTGAACAATCAGTGATTGATAGAATCTGTCGCCATCCCGCGTCATCTCAAAAAACATATCAGGACTTCCCGTGGGAAGCATATTCTTCCCGGCTTCGAACGAGCCTGGCGTCGACGCAGCATCCGCAATCCGACAGGTCTGATAATGGGCAGTCATCGACGCAGACTCAACGTAAGAAGCATGACATTCACGGCAACTCTCTGGACCAACATAGCCGTGTGGTGCCTCCTCCGACTTCTGCCATGCCACTTCAGTCTGTGGCGCTGGAAGGAACACAGCATTCTTCTTGATCAGATGCCGAACAGTCTCTGCATAGGTATCTGGACTGATAAAGAAGACGCCATCTTTAAGAGATGACAGAGGGGTTGCCTTCCGGCCCGCAAAACTCTCATCGCCCGGCATAAAGAAGTAAAACAAAAGCGATGCCACGATCGTGACAAAAAAAAGTCCAAATCCCACGCGATGCCTGAGGAGGATTGCCATGATCACACCCAGCTTTCAAGTTCCCGAATCAAAGTCCAACCCATCATCCTTAACGCTGTTTATCGCCTGACAGAAGGCCGACTCGGCGTTCCAGTGGACCTGCAATCAACTCATCACCGCAGTCTCTGGCAAGAATCCCCAACGGTTGAAGTACATTGACAGGTACTTTCTCAATCACCTCAACCTTACGGATCTGAGCTCGCAACTCTTGAATGCGTTTAACAATGTCCTGGATATGTTCGATTTCCTGAGTTTCCTGCCGAGCACGCAGCACTTCCGTCAGTCGGTTCAGAGTTTGCCAGTCCATTGGCTGCAGAGTCAGTGCCTTGCGATAGGCGGCTTCGGCCTCGCTGAATTCGCCTTTTGCATAGTGAACCCAACCTTTGAATCGCCAGAATCGATTGTCTGTTTCAGCGGATGCCGGAGCATTTTTCAAAAGACTGATGACCTGGTCCAAACGTCCCTTAACGACTTCTGCTTCAATCTGGTCCGCCAGCAAGTTGATGTTATGAGGAAAGCGGACCAAAAGCTTTTTGATTTGCTGCTCACGCTCGCTCAGCGTTTCGCCGTTCAATGATTCAGTCTGCTCAACTTCTGTCGACTCTTTCTTCACGGCCTGCAATGCTCGCGCAACAAGAAACAGTTCTTCATCCGGATACGATGTGAGCCATAAAGTATTCAGCTGTTCGCCGCCCGCCATGTTCAAACTGTCGGCAAGAAAATAGTAGATGTAGGCATCACGTGGTTCCTGCTCAACCAAAATCGCTGCACGGACCTGCTCTTCCAACTTTTTGCGCTGCAAAGTAAACGCATAAAAACGAATCAACAATGAATGCGCGATGCTTGCCCGAGGCTCAACCTGCAAAAGTTTGCGGCACGCAATCTCTCCCTCCAGCGGGCGATTTGCTGCACCGAAAAGCAACTGAGCCTCCGACGCCAATGCCGCAGGAGCTTTGGGGGAATCAAGAGTAATCTCGTCCAGATACTCGGCCGCTTCAGCAAATCGATTCTGGTGCTGCACTGCGTCAGCAAGAAACAGCCATGCGTCAGGCTCTGAAGGCTCCCACTGGCTCCACCGGCGACTCCACGTTTCCAAGTCGACCCATCTGGCTTCGATTTGGGCCTTTCGACAGACTCGCCAAACCTGCGAACGCAGCATGTGGTAGCCGCCCCAGATAAGCAACAAGATCACCGGAATGCCAACCAGAACACCGACCCACCTTCGCCGAAGCGGTTTGATCGTTGTTCGTTTTTCGGCTTCCGGAGCCTGCACTTCCCGGCCAAGCTCTTCCTGTGGCTGATCCGTCATCTGACTTTGAAGTCCCGCAAAAATGATTGCTTTCGTACAGGCAAACGCAACATGCCATTACACAAGCTGGGTATATCGTGCACTGTCTGACAATTCATGGAGATTTTGCCATATCTGACTGCCTCAAATAATCCGTTACGCGCTGCGCCATTCTATCTGAGCCACATTGTTGACAATACTCTGCCAGCCGTCCGTAAATTTCTTTCGGAACAGACCCCGTATCGGGTTGTTGTAACAACTCTTTCTCGATGGCTCGCCCCAGAATGGAGACAGAATTGAGTCGTGTAGATTCCTCGACCTTTCCGCTTCGACGCAACATTTCTGCGTAATGAAAGCGAGTTCGCCAGTCCAGTGGAGCCAAATGGATTGCCTTCTCAAAACAACGGCCAGCCTCCTCAAATTCATTGAGATTTGAGAATATCCATCCGCGAACATGCCAGAATCGAAAGTCTTCATCAGCAGCAGATGGCGACTCTTTCAGAAGTTCGCCCGCTCGGCGTGCCTGACCGGTCTCCATCGCTTCGTTCAGCAGATACGCGCGAAGGTCCAGATTGCGAGGGTACTTTTCCAGCAACTGACCCATTGCAACCTCCCGCTCTTTTTGCTGGCTGCGCAGCATTGCAGCCGTAGCTTCATCAACCGACGGAATTGCTCCGGCAAGGGACTGCGCGACATGCAATGCGCGGGCGACTTCCAGTAGTTCACTGTCCGAATCGTTGGTCAGCCAGCGCCGTGTGACTTCTGATCCGTTTTGTAGTCGAAGACCGGGTCCAAGAAATCCATAAACATATGCTTCCGGCAACTCACATCTGTTCTCAATCGCCGCTTCAATTTGTTTTTGCATCAGAACCAATTGCTGTGTCATGGCGAAGTAATAGATCAGCCGCCGGTGACTCTCCTTATGGTTAGGAGTAATTTGCAAAATGTCCTGACACACCTGCACGCCCTGCAAGGGAAAATTTGCGGGACCAAATTTCACGTCCGCCAGCATCGAAAGCCAGGGCACATCATCTGGCAGCTCGCGTGGAAAGCCTTCCAGAAATTCCGTGACCGCACGCACATCATTCAACGCTCGACCACCCATCACTCCGGCCTGGCGAGCCTCTCGATTTTCAGGCTCCATTTTCATCCACTCGCGGGCGGATCGAACCAGGCGAGCCCAGCTGCCAGTTTTTTCAAATCTCAGGCATTCGGCGGTAAGCGAACGAACTCTCATCATGTGCCAACCGTAACTCGCAAGCCACAGCGCAGCAATGGTCATAATCAGCACAATGGAGTTGCGGACGCTCTTGCGCATTCCACTATCTCCCAACTTGCAGAACATACGATCTCGCAGGTTCCGCATCCGAAGCTGGCTCAACAATACTCATCATCTGATTCAGAACAACATTCTCCAGAACGGTTGATGATCCAGACGGCCACTCGATGCGGACTCGACATTTTTCTGCAGCAACGGGAAGCCCAAAACTCAGGATTCCCTGCATGCTCGAACAATAGCTTGTCCCTCCAGCTAACTCCGCCATCCATTCCTGATTTTCAATCGTTACGTGAACTCGGCTTCCAACGGCACTTCGTGAGGAACCCGTGCCGATAAGTCGAAGCTGCAGCCAGTTCCCGATGGTCGACTCATTATGCAGCAGCGCAATTTCCGTGTCGTGGTGAACAACGCACAGGTCAAGACGACCGTCAGCGTCGAAATCTCCAGTGGCAACGCCACGACCCACAACACGCCGCCGAAAATAATCACCCGCCCCATCACCAACGTCGTCCCATCCTGAGCCGTTGTAAGAAAAAAGCTGCGGCCGCATCGGATATCCGTCACCGTCCGCCTCCTGCGGATTGATGTGGCCATTCGCCACAAAAATCTCCATGAAACCATCCTGATTGAAATCGGCCATCAATGTTCCAAATGCAAGACGACTCATTGTTGGCACAACCAGATTGGTCATCGCAGTTCTGTCGTAGAAGCCTTTTTCACCCAGGTTTGCGTACAGCGTGTTCCACTCATTTGTGAAATGTGTCAGATACAGATCCAGCATTCCGTTACGATCGTAGTCGCCGCATGCAATTCCCATACTGGCCTGCGCCATGCCGTTCGAGTTAACAGCGCATCCGACGATGCTGGCCACATCCTGAAAGCTCTGTCCGTGAGTGTTCACAAACAGAAAGTTGGCCGTCGTATCATTTGCAACATAGATATCAGGCCAGTGGTCATTATCGAAATCAGCAATCACAACACCTAACCCGCGATTGCCATCTCCAAACAAGCCCAACTCCTTTGCACAGGCCTGAAAAATTCCGTCCCCGAGGTTCCGGTAACATTCATCAGCAACGGGCACCACGTCCTTAGGATGGCAAATCGAGTCTATTCCACGACTATTGCGACAGATCATTGGGTTCTTAGGATCATAGTCACAGTAGTTGCAGACGTATAAATCAAGATCTCCATCCAGATCAATGTCACCCCACGCGGCGCTGCTGCTCCATAGTTCCTCAAAGAAACCCGCCGACTCCGAAACGGCAATGAAGGATCCGTCCCCCTGATTCTGAAGCAGTTGATTGCGCCCGACGTTTGTCACAAAAATGTCGTCAAATCCGTCGTTGTTGTAGTCGCCAACAGTAACACCCTGACCATAAGTGTGATCACTGACACCTGCCTGCAAAGAGGCGTCCTTGAAAAAGGCACCGGCGATGTTTCGAAAAAGCTGATCCGATGGCTGATCGGCCTCGCCGGAACGTGCAGCATTTCCCCCTTGCGGAAAATAGAGATCCTCAAAGCCATCTCGATCAAAATCGATCCAGCCACACCCGCCACCAGTGGCTTCAACCATCAACTGCTGACCATCGGCTCCGTTATCGTAGCGAAAGCTCAGCCCAATTTGTGAAGCAACATCTTTGAAGCTTATGTCGCCTCGAACAATCGGGGATGTGCGATTCTTCATATCCTCAGACGAAGACTCCGAACTCCCAAGGTCCGAAAAAATCGACGACACCTCGACAACGGGCTCGGTCTCCTGCTTTACCTCTGTCCTTTGCAATTCGACAGGATTCGGATCGCCACCTTGATTGCACCCAGACAGAAGGCAGAGCAGTGCAACAAAAAAAAGAAGACGATCAGAAAAGGACCGCGACCGGACGAAGGCTTTGATCAGAGGGCGCGACAACAGTTCAGCCATTTCCATCCTCCTCAACGATCACAAGTTTTTGATCAACGGTGACGTCAGTCAATGTCTGGCGAGTTCCATCCGACCATTGCACTTCAACCCTGCACGGCAGCGCAGATTCTCCGAGTCCAAATATCAGTCGCGGCTGCCGACTGCTGCAATAGCTCCCCCCAGCCACCAACTGCTGAGTAAAATTTGCAGCCCCCTGGTGTACCAAGACAGAAGAACCAATGCCTCTTCGATTCGATGTCTTGCCGACAAGATCAATGGCAAGCCAGTGCCCACGAGAAGACACATTCACGAGAATCTGCGCCGGACGATTCTGGTGCACAACTGCGATATCAAAATCTCCGTCATTGTCAAAATCAGCTTCGCTGCATCCACGACCAACGTATCGGGAATTGAAATATTCGCCCGCATCCAAACCAACATCTCGCCATACACTTCCATCATAGGTCAACAATTGCGGGGGCATTTCCAGAACCTGCTTCCTTCCGCGATCATCGATATGACCATTGGCAATAAACAGATCATCAAAACCATTCTGATCAAAGTCCTGCATGATTGTTCCAAAACCAACCCCTGGAATTGTCATCTGCACGGCCTGTACATCAGCGGTTACATCTCGAAAACCGGACTCACCAAGATTCTGATAAAGAGTATTCCACTCTCCCTCAAAGTGTGTCAGGTAGATATCCAGCAGACCATCTCGGTTGTAATCGCCCGTTGCAATTCCCATGCTCGCCTGGCCAAGTCCGTTGGCATCCAGCGCACAGCCAGTTGCTGAAGCGATTTCTTCATATTTCCCCGGGGAATCGCGGCGGAACAGAAAGTTGGCCGTCGCATCATTCGCAACATAAATTTCTGGTACCGAATCGCCCATGAAGTTGGCGACCACAACCCCCAACGCTCGATTGCCTGAACCCGACAGCTGCCATTGCTGCGCAACCGACATGAACTGTCCGTCACCCACGTTCAGAAACAACTCGTCGGCAACTGGAGCAACCTGATTCGGAGCACATTGAATCTGAAGGCCCGATTCATTGGTGCAGACCTGGGGATGATAAGGATCAAAGTCGCAATAGTTGCATACGTAAAGATCAAGATCACCGTCCTGATCAACATCCGCCCAGGCCGCGCTTGAACTCCAGACTCGGCTTTCGTCTCCACCCCAATTGCGGACTTCTTCGAATGTGCCATCACCCAGATTGCGGAGGAGTGAATTCTGTCCAACGTTGGTAACAAAGAGGTCATCAAACCCATCATTGTCGAAGTCCCCGGAACAGACTCCCTGGCCGTAGCCAATTTCATGAACATTGGCTACGTCTGTCACGTCCGAAAAGTGATCTCTGCTGTGACGCCAAATGCGATCATGGTCGGCGCCAGCGACAGGATTTTCGTCTGGAATTCCGCCTTGCACAAAATACAGATCACATTCTCCATCACGGTCAAAATCCAGCCAGGCACAGCCTCCGCCGGTTGCTTCCACCATGAGTCGCCGGCCCTGACTACCATTGATGTAGGTAAAACCAGGAGTCAGCTCAGGAGCCAGTTCGACGAACTTGAGACTCGAGGTTGCAGATGTCGCCACGGACGCTTCAGTCAACCGCTCCAGTGGAATGCCGACGGAAACTTGCGAAGGCCGTTCGTCTGGCGGCAAGGCGACGTGATCCTCAGGCTTCTCGACAGAACAGCCGACAAGCAGAACCAGGATAGACAGAATGCGTTCGTAAGAAGTCACGAATTAGCCCATAATCAATTTGCGTTCCAACCACCTGAACCAGATCGTTGCTGCATCCGCATTTTTACGCTGGTTTCCGAAATGCTGAGGGGCCAAATACAAAAATCCCTCGGCCGCAAAGAAGCGACCGAGGGATTTCAAATATTCATCAGCCTCAGCACCACATCAACGGTGCTTAATAGGCTCCAACAACTTCACCACGAGCTCGTGTACCAAGAGCTTTGCGGATTGTGATGTCGATATTCTCGCTTACAAAGCGGACGGAACCATCACAAAGCGCGGCTTGAGTTCCACCAGTGTGCAAGCTGCTCCACTGGTCGCAGCGGAAGTCACTGTTTGGATCGGTGTTTGGTGGCATTTTTACGCTATGAAACGCATAACCACTCATCCACAGTGCGTCGCCAAAGACTCGTGAAGGATCTTCCTTCTCGATCCAGTGCATATTCTCAACAACGCCCAGTGTGTTCGAAGTACCGTCAACAATGTTGGCGATCGTCACACAACCATGATAGCTGAAAATCCCGTTTGCACCGTGCAAAGGAGGATTCGCAAAATTGTCAGCGTGGTTCCACTCATCGCCCTGACCCTGTGGGATGAATGAGCAGTCGCGGTGACCACCGAACATGAAGCCCATGTTCCCGACGTAGTCAGTTCGTGCACCGTCAAGACCACTGTCCCAAGTGTCGCCGTAGCTGGCCTGGTTTCGAACTTGCTTGCCTTGCGGATTGCTTGGGCAAAGATAAGCAGTGATTACTGTTCGTCGAGCAGCAATGTTTGACGCGGGAGCCGCATTACCAACAACCATTTCGTGAGCGGCAGCACCAGGAGTACCGTTCATGTTGATCGACTGATACAGAGGAGCCTGCTCGATATAAGGCAGAATTCGAGCCAACCAACCCAATGTTGGAACTGGCTGAGTCAGTGTGATGTTGTAACCACCACCCAACAGGCTGTTATCTCGCGCGAGTTCGTTCAAAGGAAACGTGTTGTACACATCGTGATAGTTGTGCAACGCCAACCCCAATTGCTTGAGATTGTTCTTGCACTGCGTGCGACGCGCTGCCTCTCGTGCCTGCTGAACAGCAGGGAGGAGCAGAGCAATCAGAATGGCGATAATTGCTATCACCACCAGCAGCTCAATGAGCGTAAACGCTCGTCGAAGCTTCAATCGAGCCATAATAACACCTCCAAAGAAAAGGAAGAGAACCCCTGCCGCAGATGGCAAAAGGAAACAGGATAGTGCGACACAATTTCAAATAGCAAAATCAAATGTATTGGACTCTGGCTTCACATCGACGATTTGATCCGTCTGCTGAAAGTCCATCAATTTCGGAGGAATTGGGCTCTCAACCTTAGGAGGGCCGCCCTGACCCGGCCGGCCAGAGGACATTGCTTTCATCATCGCAGCCTTTGATGCTTCCTGCGAAGCGGCAAATGTCACCTTATATTTCCCTTCAGCACAGCCTGGTCGACCGTCGGTCGCCTCCAATGTGTATTTTCCATCGGAACCAATAAGTCCTGAAGAACTGAGCCCGCTTGGATCTGCGGGATTGAAAGTCACACGACAGCCCGTCAGGTCGCCTGAACCACCGGTCACGGTCCCAGAAACAGGATAAACAGCAGCCTTGGCAGGTCCGCCAGCACCACACCCGGAAAACAAAACAACAGCCGGCAGAATAACCGCCAATTTCGCAAGGCTGGTGAGTGAATAGCTTCTTAAAGCGATTGACATGATCAAATCCGTCCTGCAGTCATAAAATCATTAACGAGAACTTGGCAAATCATCGGCAAGTATGTCCAACCATACAGAACGGTTACCAGATGCAGTTCATATTTTCTTCAAGAAAAGCGAACAAAGAGAGCAAAACCTCAAACGCATGCTCGAAAAAGACGCTCACAAATACACTAGGTGTGTCTAAACAACAACCCCACATACATGATGGTCAACGGCACGAAAATTCAAGCACTGACCACCCCTTAGACGCAATACCGTTCAACGAACGGCCTGTGAAGTAGCGGAATCGGAGCAAGCCGTCCGGTGAGCCAGCATTTTGCAGGCACTCACCGGGCAGCTCGCGCTGCGCCGCTACTATTTGAACGGTATTGCCTTTAGGCGAGCGACGGTTGAGGATTTTCCATCGCAGAACGATTGCCCCAATCGTTGATGAACAGTTGAGACAACTTCTCTGCGATGGGCGGGGAATCCATTTCCTGCCGCTCGCCTTAAACCCCAACACTGTGCTTGCCCCAGGATTCAGCATCCACTGAAGCATGTGGCCACGAAATTGCCAGCAAGTGCTCGTACTCCTGGATTCGACGGACGACAACCCCTCTTCAGTCAGCTAAGGCATGCGGCAGAATGAAGAGTACCTGCTGAGCCTGAGACGCCCGCCGATTTGAAGGCAGAAAATCGGCGAGCGTCTCAGGCTCACGTGGAGTGCGTTCGGTAGATTTATATCTACGGCCTGCCTAAATTTCGTCGATGCACTTACCACTCGAAAAGATTCGACAACAATTCAAGGGACTGCATCGGCAGCAGGACGGCCGCCCGGTTGTATTGCTCGACGGCCCAGCCGGCAGCCAGGTTCCGGACTCCGTCGTGGAGTCAGTCTGCAATTACCTCCGATACACAAACTGCAACCGTGGCGCGGCGTTTGCAACAGCAAAAGAGTCTGATGCTGTCCTGAACGAAGCCCATGTAATTCTTGCGGATTTTCTGGGAGCACCAGACCCCGCTTGCGTTGTCTTCGGCGCGAATATGACCAGCCTGACACTGCAGCTCAGCAGGGCCATCAGTCGAACGTGGCAGCGGGGCGACGAAATCATCGTGACGAAACTCGATCACGACGCCAACGTAACACCCTGGATTCTTGCAGCACGGGATCAAGGCGTGATTGTTCACCACGTCGATCTCGATTCCGATAGCTGTGGGCTCGATCTGGACGACTTCAGAAGGAAACTTTCGGAACGCACCAGACTCGTGGCGATCGGATATGCCTCCAATGCCATCGGGACAATTAACCCGGTCCGACAAATAACATCATTGGCTCACGATGCCGGGGCGCTCGTCTTCGTTGATGCAGTCCACTTTGCACCACATGGCCGCATTGACGTCAGTCAGATTCACTGTGACTTCCTTGCATGTTCGGCCTACAAATTCTTCGGACCCCACGTTGGAATTTTATGGGGCCGTCGGGAACTGCTGGAATCGATGACTCCCTACAAGTTGCGGCCAGCACCGGAATCATTACCAGGCCGCTGGATGACAGGTACGCAGTGCCACGAAGGAATTGCCGGGGCCGCCGCCGCTGTAGACTATCTTTGTTCGCTCGATGAACTGTGTCTGCCCTTCGATCCTGACCACTCGCCAAACCCGGCCTCCGAAAATGCGGGTCGTGCCGACAAAAGTCGAACTGCCAAACTGGACCGAGTGTTTCGTCGAATTACCGCCTACGAAAAGATGCTTTCTGAAGCATTATTAAAGGGGCTCCTCGAAATCCCTGAAATTCGTATATGGGGGATTGCAGATCTACAGGCTCTCGAACACCGTGTTCCCACCGTCTCGTTTACTCTGAAGGGTCGTACTCCGCGAGAAGTCGCGGAATGGCTGGCAACTCGAGGTATTTACGTCTGGAACGGCAATCATTATGCCTTGCCGTACACGGAAACCGTCGGCCTCGAACCCGGTGGAACAATCAGAGTCGGCGCACTCCATTACAACACGACTGACGAAATCGCCCAACTCATCGCGGCTCTCCATGAATATCAACGATGCTGAATCTCTCGATTTCCGAATAGAGAATCCTGATGAGGACTTACTCCAGATGATGGACGCACGGCACGCGCATCCTGTCACAAAAGAACAACGAAGGTGAAGAATTTTGTATCTCGCCGTCACGGGCGCGCATCAAGAGCGACTCACTCCCTCAGCGATGTTGTTCGTGGATTGAACGCCAGTTCACGCTGGGAACGAATCTAATCAAATCTCGTTCGCCCGCACGAAGTACAACTCTTGCGCCGGACACATTCATGCAACGAAATCAGCGTTACATTTTTTGGACAAAAGAATTTTTCAGATGCAGTCGAGTCACAAACCAAAAATCGTCGCCGTGATGCCGGCCTATAATGCGGAAACAACACTGGAACGCACCTTGCGCGATATTCCGCCGGGGACGGTCGACGAGATTATCCTCGTTGACGACTGCAGCCGAGACAAGACTGTTGAACTCGCAAAATCACTCGGGCTGACCGTGATTCCTCACCAAACGAATACCGGTTACGGCGGCAATCAAAAAACCTGCTATACCGCCGCGCTCGAACGAGGTGCAGATATCATCGTGATGATTCATCCCGACTATCAGTACGACAGTCGAGTCATCCCGGTGGCGGCAGAACTTATCCGACTCGGAAACTGCGACGTTATCCTTGGCTCCCGAATTCGAACCAGAGCCGAAGCGTTGCAGGGCGGTATGCCCGCATGGAAGTACATCGCCAATCGCTGTCTGACAATTTTTGAAAACGTGATCCTCGGCCAGAATCTTGGTGATTTTCACAGTGGGTTTCGTGCTTACCGACGTGAAGTCCTTGAAACCGTGCCATGGATGGAAAATTCTGACGACTTCGTTTTTGATACTCAGTTTCTTGCTCAGGCCGTTTTCTTTGACTTTCGACTGGGCGACATCCCGGTTCCGGTGCGTTACTTCGCCGAAGCATCCAGTATCAACTTCCGCCGCAGCACCAGATACGGACTTCTGACACTCTGGGTCATGTTTCAATTCTGGTGCAATCGAGTGGGAATCTGCCGTTCGCGAATATTCAATCGCACTCCGAAGTCAAGCTAATAATCGACAACCACTCCGTCCTTTGCATCGCAATGCTTTTCAATCCTGCGCGCCATGCTTTGATCCGGATTGAGATGCAACGACGTGCAGAAGTGACAGCACATCAGCTCGCCAGTCCTTCAAGTACCAGGTGATCGCCGTCGCTTCAAGGTTGGTTACGATTGTCCCAAGCATGGCGATTCGAAACGGCCAGACAGAATAGTCCATCAACAAAGCAATCACACCGGCAAGTATCAGCCATTGAGTCGTCTTGGCCCCATAAGTGTGATAGCTGGGCACCTTTCCGTATTTCCACAATCCGGCCAATGTCGTCAGTGCATAGCTGAAGAACGCAATGACCCACCACGGCATCTCGTCACGCAGAACATCCCATCGCATCCAGATCAGGCCAAAAAAGAGCGCACCGTAGAGAGTTGAATCGGCGAAACTGTCGAGCCTGGCGCCAAAATCGGACCGTTGATTCAGCCATCGAGCCAACTTGCCGTCGATCCAATCGCTGAGACTGAGCACGGTAAATACTCCGGCAAATAATCCCTGCTTATTCGCCACAGCAATTCCAACCAGCGTTATCGCTCCGAACAGTCGCAAAGCGCAGATAATATTCGGAACGGTCCAAATGCGATCGCGAAAGGGACTATCTGCGTTCATTTTGTTTTGTGCCGTCGATGATGTCTGATGCATTGCTGGCCCTTTGAGTTATCCATGGCATTCCGTTGAGTCTATCAGCCAAATTCTGCGGACCGATGAGAATGCAAGTCACAACGCGTCTGCCTGGAAAAGGGCAGACCAGCTCGAAACGCCAACCAGTGATCTCGACGCAAGAATTCACTTGCTGACGCGTCTGACTGATAGAAAAGTAAGTTCTTATCTGCCGCTCGCCTAACTGATCATTCGGACGAAATAGTAGAACGCGGGGGCCGTAAAAGTCAGACTGTCGATACGATCCATCATGCCTCCCTGGCCGGGCAGGAGGCGGCTTCCATCTTTCACACCCACATCTCGCTTAACTCCCGACATATTGATGTCACCGAGAAACCCAAACAGAGAGATCACTATTCCGGAAAGCGCAGAAACACCGATGCCCGCCAGGGTCGAACGCTCATGCATCAGTCCTGTCAGCACTGGCGCCGTCAAGACGGCCAGCAATACGGTCACCGCCATCCCGCCAAGCAGTCCTTCGAGCGACTTGTTTGGCGATACGGCTGGAGTGAGTTTCGTTGCTCCAATTCGACGTCCGACAATGGCCTGCATGATATCGTTCGTTTCCGTCAGCAGTACAAGATACAAAAACCAACCGACTCGACCTGCTGTTGGCTCTGACGTCGCAGAGAACTCAAACAGCATGAAGGCATGAGACAGGCAATAAAGAAACAGCATCAGCCCCCAGATTGCCGCTGATGTGGAACGGACATATCCCTGAACATTTCCAAGGGATGCTCGCAGACCTCCAATAACCAGCATGAATACGGCAGGTGATGCCTGCCGTACCACGGCATCATCAAAAAACAGCGCAACCGAATAATAGATCGGGACGATGGCAAACAGGACACTCGCTGTTGGCTTGCCGAGATGCTCCGATCCCACGAGACCAATAAATTCTCTGAGGCTCAGAACCGCAGCGACACCAAGAATCACAGCAACGCCTGGCTCCTGAAAATATGTGGCAATCGAAACAACGACTGCCAGAATCCACCAGGTTCGAAGACTTTGCAGTCGGCTTTGAATAACGTCTGCCGTCGCGCTCCGCAGCGCGACAATCCGCACAAGTGTGCCGCCGGTGAGCGCAATGAACACGCTGGAGATAACCCAAAGCAGGGTTGTATTGATGGATAACATGGATTCCTCAGGAAACGCTGTATCCCAGAAGCAATCCGCAATCGGCATACCGCTAGGCGCTGCGGCGTTGAATTGCATTGACACAAATCCGACCGAGGATTGGCAGGAACGCAGTGAGTATCAGCACAAGAAACAAAAGTGGATCGAAGATTGCAGCGACACCACGCTCCGCAATGATCGCAAGGGAGGGGATACGCGTCCCGGCAAAGACAAACACCATGGTGCCTGGCAGCAAACCCAATTGAGTTGTCCACCAGAAAGTTCGCGTCGACACAATGTTCGTCGCTCCAGCGCCATAATTGACAAAGCTGAATGGAGTGTGAAGCAGCCGCAACATCAGCATGGAGAAGGCCGTTCCTGTTCGAATTCGCTTCCGAAAGCGAATGATATGCTCACCGAATCTCGCTTCGATCGGAGCTCGAAACAAAAATCGGCTCACGGTAAACGAGACCATCGCGGCCGTTGTCAGTGCGAAATCCACCAACAACACGGCTCGCCAGAATCCAAACAGCCAGCCAAAGATGATCGATTTTCCCGATGTACCTGGAATCAGCGATAAACAGCTATAGATCCAGAATCCCACCAACCATGCTCTAAGAGGATAGGCATGAACATAGGCCCGCAGAACCGCCTCGCGAGAGACCAGCCATTCGGTCGAGGAATACTGATTCGCAGTCAGTCCGACCACCGCGATGGTGGCGACAATGGCCAGAGATGCAAGAATGCGGCGGTGAACTTCTCTCACATTAATGTTCCCTTTGATAAGCGATTAAAACTTCAAGATCTGCAAAGAGCGTCAAAATTAGTCTCCAAAGTCCCAACGTGGAGATGGAAAGCCATTCGACAGTGAGCCATTCGACAGCAACAAGCAATGATCCTCCTCAACTGACCCTCCTGCAGATTTCGGACCTGCACTTCGGACCTCCGTACATTGAGAAAGTTGGAGAAGCGGCACTCCGGATTGCACCGGATCTGAAACCTGATGCTGTGATCGTGAGCGGCGATCTGACTCAGCGGGCGAAACAGGAACAATTTGAAGCCGCAAGGGACTTCATGAACAGACTGCCGAACGTGCCGCGTCTGGTGATTCCAGGAAACCATGACGTTCCCCTTTATCGCGTCCACGAGCGAATGATGAACCCACATGGACTTTATAAAAAGATCATATCGGAAGACTTAAACCCCGTTCTTCGAATACCAGGTGCCATCATCGCCGGTCTGGATTCCACCGCGCCTCATACAGCCATCAGCAATGGTCGGATCTTCAAATCACAACTAGATGACTGTGCCAGGGTGTTCCAAAACGCTCCGTCAGAGGCAATCCGTATCGTCGTCGCACATCACCATTTCGCGCCGGCCCCCGATTATCTGCGTGACAGCATTATGGCAAAAGCACGGCGTGCTATGGAATTGTTCGAGGATCTCGAAGTCGAACTGATACTCGGCGGACACCTGCATCGCGCCTATGTCGGGAATTCACTGGACTTCTATCCGGGAGTCCACCGCGACAGAGGCATTATTATCGCGCAGTGCGGCACCACAACTTCACGCCGCGGACGTGGACGGGAGGCGGAAAAGAACTCGTTGAATCTGATCGAGATTCGCACCAATACGATCACAATCACTCACTACATGTACTTCCATGAGCACGACTCGTTTGAACCTCTGAGTCGTCATGCGTTTCGGCGAGGTCATCGGCCGTTGTCGTAAAGATGCAAAGAAAACAATGATGTTCTTTGCGAGGGCGAATCAGGACGTTCTGAACTGCAACCGATTTCGGCCGGCAAATCGGCTGATATCCGAATCCTGAAGACTCCAGCGGCAAGGAATAAGGCACCGAATTGCGGACGAGACGTCCGCGCTCCGGGAGCGCGAGCGTACTGCTGTAAACATCTGGACTTTTCGTAAGTTGAATGGAGGATCATACTTCGGTCACTGGTTCTTGTTTTGTTTTCAGGGAGGAACGCCATGGACGGCTTTTCTGGTGAGGTGTTGTCACGTTTGCCTTTGGCGGATGCCGTATTGTCTCTGCTTTCGTTTGCGATCGAGCCCGAGGGTTTAGATCAGATTTTTGACCAGCATCG
>JBGSVD010000079.1:0-14020 GCA_041753135.1 Planctomycetaceae bacterium | reverse complement strand
CGCTGCTGTTTCCGTTTCACGCGTTACGTCTCAATAAACGTAGTGGAAGTTGCCAAACTTCCGGTGTACCCGGATCTTTAGGAATAGTCCCGAAATAGTCTCCGTTCTTTGGTTGCAGCGGAAGGGCGCGAGCCCAATGGCAGTCACTTTGGCTTTCAATTTGAAGCGGCACGGCGCGAGCCGTCCGGTTTTTGCAAGTTTTTTGAGTACCATCACCGGACAGCTTGCGCTGTTCCGCTAAAAATGACTGCCATTGAGCGCGAGCCCTCATGTTTCACATCACCGGACGGCTTGCGCCGTGCGGCTACCTCGGGAAGTAATTTCGGGACTGATCTTTACAAGATCCACGACGTGTATGTGTCTGGGTCGCTGAAGTTCGTGGAGTGATCCTGCGTTCTACGCCGCGGCCCGGCGGCGTGAGAACTTACTTCGAATATCAAGGACCGCATCGATCACATCGGCGACATCCTGATCCGACATCGATGGTGACAGAGGCAGACTGACCATCTGCTGAAACGCCGCATGTGCCACCGGAAAATCATCCGGCCTGTAGTTGTACTTGTTCCGATAAAACGAGTGCAGGTGAATCGGTATGAAGTGCACCGACGTGCCAATGTTGCGGGCCGTCATTTCTTCGATGAACTGATCACGCCCAATCGTCAACTCGGACGATCGCATCCGCAGAACGTACAAGTGCCACGCGTTTGTCACATGGTCACGAGTTGTTGGTATCAGAAACTGTGCGGTTCCACCAAAGGCTCGGTTATACGTTTCAACGATCTCCTTGCGGCGGGCCTGCATGCGATCAAACCTTCGCAACTGCTGCAATCCGATGGCCGCCTGAATATCGGGCATGTTGTACTTGAATCCGGGTTCGACAATATCGTACTTCCACTTACCACCGGCAGAATATCGTCCCCAGGCTTCGCGACTCATCCCGTGCAGGCTGATGACTCTGGCCTGATCGAGCAGTTCAGCGGCCCCGGTCAACATACCACCTTCACCGGTCGTCAGGTTTTTCGTGGCATAAAAACTAAAGGCGGTCAGATTTTCACCAGAACCAATCGGCTGACCTTCGAACGCAGCCCCGATCGCGTGAGCTGCGTCTTCAATCAAATGGAGATGATACTGATCAGCAATGGATCGAAGAGCGTTCAACTCCGCAGGATGGCCCGCATAATGAACAGCAATGATCGCTTTTGTGTTCGGTGTGATGGCCAGTTCAACGGCGTCCGGCTGAAGGTTCAAAGTATCCGGCTCCACGTCAACCAGCACGGGCGTCGCGCCGACGTGTTCGATGACATTCACGGACGCAGCAAAGGTCATGGGAGTCGTAATGACTTCATCGCCTGGACCAATATTCAGGACCTTAAGCGCGACGTGAAGTCCGGCCGTGCAGGAATTCAGTGCCAGAGCCGACGAAGATCTGACGGCACTGCGGAATTCCTGTTCAAACTGTTTTACTCGAGGCCCGGACGTGAGCCATCCGGAACGCAACGCTTCCACAACATCGTTTATTTCTTCTTCACCAATCAATGGCAATGAAAAGGACAGGAACTTGTCGCGCATCGTGACCTCCATGTCATCGTGCAGTGTGAAACCGTGTTCGCCCAATCGGTGTTGGAAACCGATCCAACGTGAGTCGTACAACAGCAGCGACTCTTTACCGAATTGCCTGATTTACAGCCAGAGCGATGCGGTTTTTACAGTCGTCGAAAAACATCACCGCTCCTCGGGCGAACTGCGATTTCCAAGCCTTTGCGCGTCCTGCAAATTCAAAGAAATCGCCGAATTCATGAAAACTCGTGCGTCTGCCTGAACCCTCACGAGTTCATTTAACGGCAATACCGTTCAACGAACGGCCTGTAAAGTAGCGGAATCGGCGCAAGCCGCCCGGTGAGCCAGCATTTTGCAGGCACTCACCGGGCTGCTCGAGCTGCTCCGCTACTATTTGAACGGTATTGCATTTAACGGGTTATCTAAGGGCTCCTGAAGTTGTCCCGAATTCACTTCCGTGGGGCAGGTTTTTAACCTGCCTCTTTCATCAATGGCAGGTTGAAAACCTACCCCACTCATTTTAGGAATGGTTCTAAGTGCGGCAAAAACTGCCGAACCATCCCGCTTAACGCAAATCACGCATGCTTCCCCGCCTTTGTTCGAAGCACAGACGACACGTTCGTCAGGCCAAATTTTGATTGGACCAGAATACCGGTTGTCTCGGAGACGCGGAACGAAATGATGGACGGTGTTCGGCTGCGCGGTTCATGGAAGAGCTGACGTCGGCTGGTTAGAGATCTCGAAAAGCGGATGATTCCTCAGAACTGGTCAGGTGTTGCGACCAGTGCGACGAAGACCGTCGCAAGCTTACCCGCTGAAGAGAGCTCATGATCAGTGACTGAAACCATGAAAACGAATTCCAGTGGTCGCTCCACCGCAATGTCCGGCAGCATCGTCCGAATGCCTGCTTCTCGTCTGTTGCTTTGGCTGGTCGTCGGTTGCATGACATGTGCTGCACATTCGACGTCGAACGGTCAGGAACCAGATAGTTCCACTTCATCGCCAACGGAAGTCAGTCGTCGCAATACGGCAGTGACATTGAATTATTGTCGTGCAGCACTGCATCGCATTCGCCGCGCGCCTTCGAAGCAAGTGCTTCTGGAAGAGCAGCAGCGGATCCTGAACAATCTGGATCTTAACCAGATCGACGACCCCGAAGTCATCACGTTGTATCGATCCATTCTTGACGAAATTGGTCAGGTGGAAATCAGCGATCGTGAACGCGTGGTTATTGGAGAACAATACACTCGTGGTGTTCAACGGAAGTTGGGAACGGACTTCTTCGTCATTGGTGCGCAAGTCGCAACGGGTCAGATTGGATCAGTGATTCAATCGGGTGCCAATAGCTGGTGGGATCATCGATCGACTCAGATCAAGCGAGACTCCGATATGTGGCAGGTAGAGAAAACTCAGTTCACCACATTAATGAGTCGTTCGTCTACGTTTCTTGACAGCTTCTGGAAGCTGAGCCGTAAGAACGAAATCCCGGACCGCTGGCTGTTGCGTGATCAGGATCTGGACCAACTCTCCGACACGCTCGAAGAGAAAGATCCTGAGCGACGTCTGCGGATGCTGG
Source organism: Planctomycetaceae bacterium (assembly GCA_041753135.1). GTDB lineage: Bacteria > Planctomycetota > Planctomycetia > Planctomycetales > Planctomycetaceae > SXXK01. The sequence continues at coordinate 10,887 of JBGSVD010000079.1, read as the reverse complement.
CCCGTCTGGAACGCTTTATGGAATGCTATCCGCCATATTGGTATTACGTCGCAAGAACTCAGCAACAACTGGGGCGAAACGACGATGCCGTCAAAACATTTGAACGTCTGTCGGAGATCGGTCGTGGCCACTTTCGCCAGGACGACATGCTGGCCAGCAGCATGGCCAACATGGCTCTGATTCAGGAGAGCCAGAAAAATCCGGATGCTCCGCGGACAGCCGCTCGCGCATTCGACTATTCGACTCGGAACTGGGAAGCCAATCTTGTCTGCGCGTGGGTGCTGGGTCGTCACGAAGAGTACCGTGACGCCGAAGATCTGATCCTCTGCAACATGGACGACCAGCTGGAGACGGATCAAAGCACGATTGCTCTGGTGTCACTGTATTTCCATTCCGGCGACAAAAACAAATTGAAAAACGTTCTTGAAGACACTGCCATAGTGCGAAGAATTCCAATTCCTGGTCTGCTCCTTTGCGCGCGACTTCTGGGACGAGACAACCTGCCTCGCGGCGCGGAAACATATCTGGCATCCACGCTGACTGCAGTGCCCAGATCATCGGGCCGGATGAATGCGATCTCCGTGGCGGCATCACGTGGCTGGAAACTGAACGACGCGGAAGCATCCATTTCCGACGGTTCGCATAAATTCCAGTATGCGGGTCATCGAGCCATCGAGGAAGGGCTGGAAGTCAGCTTCACTCCATCACTGGAATCACGATCAGACGGTGAAATGGGGCAGACACTTCGAATGACACTGCGATACCCGTCCACACCTCCGATTCAGATCGTACTTACTCAGGATGATCGCGATGACGTTGCAATCAACGATCAACGCGGGTCAGGCAGATTTCCATTGTTCAGCGGTGGGATGTCTGGATCATCTCGTGCTCGCGACGGTCAACGTCCTTATCGCATTCGGGAGATCGAAGTCGATGGATTGCGACTCTCACTTCGTCCATCGCCAGCTTCGTCCGATGAAATCCGCGTGCTGAAGCCCGAGTTTTCAGACGACGAATTTGCAACGAGGGGATAAAAATCCCCTGGTAAGTCAGGGAGTACGTCTGCAACTGGGCCCTCGAACAGAAAAAGAACATCTCTGTTGGCCTCTGTCTGGCCGATTGCAGATCATAAATTTCCGGCCGGAGTATTCTGAGCCAGGTCCGCGATCATATCGCGAGTTGCAGCTTCAACAGCATCCTGCCAGCGTGCTTCGCCAAATTGTTCTGCATAGGGTTTTCGCTGCCAGGCAAAATTAATTCCACGAGAACTGTTCACGACCGCGCCGTGACCGTCTGCATTAAAGGCGCCGGCAGTGTCAGACGATGTACCACCTTGAGCCCCGTAACCGGGTATCAACAATGGAACGGCCGGCATCTGTTCACGCAATTCAGCGAGTTGCCGGGGCCATGTCGCTCCCACGACAGCTCCCACACAACCAAACGTCTCGCTGGATTCTCTCGTCGATTCGCTCAGTTGCTGAACTGTCTTTGCCACAACTTCATAGAGCGGAATGCCATCCGAAATTCGATCCTGAAATTCGGCAGCACCAGGATTACTTGTGCGGACAAGGACGTACAAGCCTGCTCCTCGCTGGTGAGCCAGCTTTACGAATGGTTGCAGCGAATCAGTCCCAAGATAAGGATTGATCGTCAACGCATCCGCAGGCCAGGCTGCTGAATCCGCATCTTCGCCAGCCAGCCAGGCATCGGCATAAGCCTCCGCCGTCGAACCTATGTCACCCCGCTTGGCATCTGCGATGACAATTAACCCGGCCGCTCGAGCGTACTTCATGACGGAATGGAGCGCTTGCAACCCGGGCACGCCGAGCTGTTCGAAAAAAGCTACTTGCGGCTTAACGGCTGGCACCAGAGGAGACACGATGTCGATCAACTGTTTGGAAAACGCCTCGAAGCCAAACGCCGTGCGTTCCAGGAAACCAGCGGAACGCCCCTCAGCCTCTGCCCGAATCGACGCTGGCAAAAGATCCCATCGCGGGTCGATCCCCACCAGAGCAGGGGTCCGGCAATGTTGAATTCGTAAAGCAAGTCTCTGAGTGTATCCAGGCATCTTATTTCTCAAATCACTCCGGGGGCTTATCCGTACTTTCAATGCTGCTGGCGCAGCCATTTTGATAAAAACAAATCCAGTCAAGCTGTCTTCCATCCAGCAATAACAGAAAAACACGATCCTGTTTCCTGCTGGCCGAATGGTGATGAATCCACGGATTTTGTCGATGTTGCAGCATGTCTAAATTCAGTTTCTCAAAGACCAGTTTGCTGGCTATTCGAAAAACGAAACTCCCTCTATCGACGACCTAGTCTTGGGATATCAAGAATTCTCACTTCAACTTGCGTGGATCCATGGGATGAGTGTCCTGAAAACAGCTCGCCGCTTCATTCTGTCGGAAGACGCAACAACGGCCGTAGAGTACGCTGTTCTGCTGGCAATGATACTGATCGCCATCATCGTCGGAGTGACTTCCGCCGGAGGTGGCGTCAGCGCTTGGTGGGGCAACATTAAGACTAAAGTCGAGGCGTATTAAAGCCGCACTTATAAAGCACCGCGCACAACGCAGGTTGCCGCAAGCGAACAACGTGAGCGAATTCTCTGGTATCGGGCAGAGGTATCTGCGCAAGTCAAGAACATTCACTTTATCCTCCCTCTGGGAGGGTCGAAAATGAGCGACCGCGAGTTTTCGGGGAGGGGCGTGATAGATGCGTTGACCGGAGACGCCTGATTTTGCCATGCTCAGCCCTCCCCTCGCTGCGCTCGACCCGCCCTGAGGGAGGGTGAAATCCAGTGGCGAAACTTGTCTCACCTCGAATGCCGATCAAACAGGGCGTACGTCGATTGATGTTGACTCAAAACGCAGACTGCCAGTAGAGTCGCGAAGAATTATGAGAAGAGCTTCTCGTGGGAATGGATTCGCAGCGATGGCGGAAGACGACCGGAATCTGATTGTGACCGACATGCACCCCCGGATCACGGGCGTCGGCTCAACGATTCGAACGCTGGTCCCGCACATTAACGCGATTGAACCCGTAACAATGGTCTCATCGCGAACGTTGCCCGGAATTCCTTCACTGGGAATTCTGGACGCCATCCGCACCTGCCTAAAACCGCTTCACAGCAAACCGTTCAGAATCTGGCATGCCCGTCGAAACAAAGAGATGCTTCTGGGCTTGATCATCAAGTACCTGTTTCGTGGCCGCATCCGCCTTGTCATGACATCCTGTGCGTTGCGTCGACACTCGTGGTTTCCTCGACAATTACTGGGAGCCATGGACGCCATCATCGCCACCAGCAGTCAAGCCGCCAGCTACGTGGACAACGTCGTCGCAACGATTCCCCACGGTGTTGATTGCGATCGCTTTCAACCGGCCAAGGATCGACGAGCCGCATTTAAGGCACTGGGGATCCCGGGAGAATTCGGCGTCTCCATTGTTGGTCGCGTTCGTCCCGAAAAGGGAACCGATCTTTTTGTCGAAGCAATGATCAAACTGCTTCCTGATCATCCGAAATTTACAGCCTGTATCGCCGGCAAAGCGACTGCGGAGCACGAACTTTTCCTGCGTCAGCTGAAATCCAATATCGAAAAAGCAGGCCTGACGGACCGCTTTGTCTGGATGGGTGAGATTGACTATCACCGCATGCCCGAATTTCATTCAGCAATGTCACTTTGCGTCGCACCGGCCAGATACGAAGGTTTTGGGCTGGTACCGCTGGAAGCAATGGCGTGTGGAGTTCCAGTCGTCGCAAGCCAAACGGGCTGCTATCAGGATGTTGTTACACCAGGCAGCAACGGCAGTCTGGTTCCCTGCAATGATGTCAGCGCTTTGACAAAAGCCCTGCAGCAACTGATGTCGAATCCTGATGAACTCACGAAGCTGGGACTGACTGGCCGTCAGCTGGTCGAATCGTCCTATTCGGCCGAAAAAGAGGCCGACCGTATCGTTAACGTCTATCGCGAATTGTGGTCCAGGGCCGCGTAGAGTGGCTCAGCAAAAACTCGCTCCTGATGTGGAATTCTTTCCAAACCCAATCATCCTCTGTAAATTTGTCCTTGCACGCATCAATACGATTAAGGCAGAAAAGCGATGTTGAGAAAACTGAAGGCTGAATACAGTTATCGTACTGGTCGTCGGCAGAAAGATGCAAAGAAACTGTCAAGAGCTGCAACGCTGGATCGTTACAACATTCGAGCGGCCATTGAACTTGCCCGAATGGGATCTCCGTCTGCGATCAGCTCTTCGCTGTTGCTGACTCTCGCTGGTCTTCGAGATTATGCGATTCAGCATCCACTCGATGCGGAAGCAAGCGAATTTTTGCAACTTGCCATTCGAGAGTTGCATCGCAGCCGAGGCCAGTATTTTCAGGACATCGCCGCGTTGCTGTTTTCTGGTAGCAAGCAGGCAGGTTTCTTTATTGAAATCGGCACAGGAGATGGCGAATCTCTTTCCAATACATTCCTGCTGGAAAAACACTTCGGCTGGCACGGAATCCTGTTTGAACCGGATCGACGATTCCATGAATCCATCGCTCGCCTGCGAACCGCCACACTGGATACGCGACCGGTGTTTTCCTGCGACGATCAGGTCATGAGCTTCCTGGAAGTGACCAAGGCTGGTGAGCTTTCCACGCTCAGCAATTATCGACGTGAAGACGGGCGTTTCCGTTACGGCTCATGTCACGAAGTTCGTACGACAACACTGAATTCGGCTTTGACATTCCATAACGCACCGACTGTCATCGATTACATTTCGATCGATACAGAAGGGTCCGAAATGGCCGTACTTGAAGGAATCGACTTCCGAAAGTACGACGTCCGTTTCCTCACGATTGAACACAACTTCGTTCCCGGCAAGAAAGAATCGCTCGCCGAATTTCTGGCTCCGTTCGGTTACCGCTCGGTCCTGCCAGAATTCTCCGCACAGGATATCTGGCTGGTGAAATCCGCGGAGTAGCCAGCGGAACCATCGCGGACGCTGGAACGGGCTTTGGTTGTGGACTTCGGGAGTTGCGACGGTGACTGCGATTCATGTTCTTTATGGGCCACGAGCAGCGCCGTTGTTTCGTCGAATGGCCAATCAGATTCCATTGACTGTTGGCCAGGCAGTTCTTGACGAAGACGCAAACGCTGCTGATGGCTGGCTGGTCGCCTGCGAACTGCACGCCTGTCAGATTGAAACAACGATCCCTCGCAGTCGCAGGGCTCTTTGTATTCACGAACCTTCGCCGATGACCGACCTGCCAGAGTCGTTCGTGAATCAATTCGGACTCCTGATTTCACCACACCTTGTGCCAGGATTCACGGGAAATTGGTATCAGACTCATTCCGGACTCCCGTGGTTTTTCGGGGCGACAATGGGATCGGGTGGATTGACGCCAACTCTGACGCACCGCGAACTCAAGAATCTGCCACTGCCGGAGAAATCCAAAAGTGTTTCCGTGGTTGTCTCATCAAAGGTCTTCCATTCCGGTCATCGTCGCCGCCTCAGACTGCTGGAAGTTTTGCGGGAGCGACTGGGAGATCGACTGCAGATCTTTGGACGGGGAATTCGGGACATCGATGACAAAGCCGACGCCATTCTTCCGTCGGAATTGCACCTGTCGCTGGAAAACACCGCGGAGTCGTCCTATTGGTCAGAAAAATTGGCAGATGCATTTCTCGGATATGCATTGCCTGTTTACGGTGGCTGTACCGACATCCATCGATGGTTTCCTGAAGACTCGATGGTCATCATCGACCCCAATGATGCCGAGGGCACATGCGAAACGATCGAACGCGCGTTGGCGGAAGATTGGTACCAGCAGCGACTTCCCGCCATCTGCGACGCTCGAGCTCGCCTGTTCGACCACGAAACAACTTTCCATGTGATCAGCAGAGCGATAGAAGCCTTTCCTTCCGACGAACCCAACCTGCGAAAGCCGACACAGTTGTTCTTGCCAGGACGGGGAGGCTTCGGCAGTCGACTCACTCGAGAGGCTCGTCGCATTTTCTTCCAGCTTACGTTTCGCAGCAAACTTAAGCGAAGTGCATAAGTGTTATCTCACGCTATCGTTGAATTAGACGGCAGCGGAATTCGTGAGAATCCCCAGTCGTTCGAATTCTGACGAATCCGGCTACGAGTCCGGGCGAATTCAAATGAACCGAACTTGCGAGCTACTACGCCAGCTCAAAACTTTGAGCAATCGTGCTGCAACGAGTCTCTCTCCAATGCCACCGCAACGCAGATGACAGGGCAGATAAAAGTGCAGTGAGGTGGTTCGCGAAAGAAGACCTCTTCAGATCGCACCATCGAATCTCAATCGCTTCCGCAATCCGTGTCAAGACGCACGAGCTGAGCGGTAGCGAATCTGAGCGCGATAGATTGGACGCATGATCTCAACAGACAGTTTCTCCAGCCAGGGTTTGCGTCGCCCACCCAGAGTACTGCCACCGATGGTCTGAGAGATCTCTGTAATGACTCGCGGCAGAAGCACTTTGACCGGGACTTTCGTATCCCATGTCATCTGCAGAAACGCATCAACGGGCCGATCAATGCGCTGCGTCACTTCCAGGAGTCGGACAGCGGCTTCATAAGTCACAATCTGAGCCGTTGTTCTCAGGAATGCCGGGCAGGGCTGCACAATCGAATGAGATTGATTCTGCGCCACAACCCGATGAGCATTTCCGATCTCACGGACCTGAAACTGCACGTAGTCTCGCGGTTGAATGTTGGCTTCCGCAAACGCGATTGCACTGGCAAGTATTTTAGAGTCGAAGGTAACATCGTCTTCAAGAATAACGGCGGCATCGAGCTTCTGATCAACGATCTGCTGCCACGCTTTCCGATGACTCAGAAAACAACCGATTTCACCGCGCTTCAGCACATGAGGATATCGGGGACTGTAGATCTGTCGCTGGTAGACGGCGGCCACTTCGTCATCCGTCATCTTCGATCCATCGACTGCGCTTAATTCCACACATTCAAACGGCGTATTGGTCCGGATCCATTCCACATGCGGACGTCGACTAACCGCTCGCTCAAGAGTGATTACAAATCCCGAAATAGCCATTTCAATTGTCTCCAGCTTGCCAATACTGAGGCAACAGCCTGTTACTTTCGTTTCGTTTTCAGATACGGTTCCATGATTCCGGAACAATGTCCTTGTCGTCATTTTTTGTTGTTCGAAACCATCGCGTCGGAGCGCAAACGACTTTGCCTTCCGACTGTGACAACCAAGCGCCCCACCAACTGAATGAACTGTTGGCGATCACAAAGTGGCGAGCATGATTCATGACACGAAGATCTTCACAATTCCGCATTGCATCATTGTGATCCACAAACACTGTTGGATGCCCCAGTCGAAGATTGTCTCTGCACCACGCGGGATCATCGGAAAAAACAAACAACTCCAGCGGGCCAAACTTCTCCGCGAGGAACTTGACTGATCGCAGATAATAATCGGCATCGCATGTGCCATGGACGAGATTCGTGGAAGCATTACTGACATAGTCACCTCGGCGCACGTGAACAGCGACGGATGTTACGCTCTGCATCTGCTGGATAATTTCCGCGTCCCGCCCGACGGCTTGTTCGGCCAGTGAAAATTCGGAAAGAAGCAGCGAACGGATATCAGCAAAGTACCTTTCCGACTGCCAGTAGCCAACGAGATAGGAGTTGTCAGGGGACTCGTTGATCCTGGACTGATAGGCAAGCCCTTTTTCTCGTACCAGCTTCAGCACTGGACCGCCACTACGCAGTAGCCGCTTCCATATCGAGCCGCCAAAACGTGGAGGACGCAGACCCTGAAGCTCAACCGACAATTCGGTCGCCTGAAGTGGGAATCGATCCAGGGAATAGGCATGCAGTCGATATGTCTGAAACGGCGTCGTGTCAAGAACCAGATCTGTCCCCAGTGTCGTCGCAAGTTGACGGGCGGCGGCGTACTGAAACATCTGGTTTCCGAGGCCGCCATAGATACGACTGACAATCACGGGAGAACGTCTTTCTGCTTGCTGCGTCAGGCGGCTTTTCGCCGAGTTGCCGTGCTGCCACTAAGCTGTGCGATGCAGGTTTCAAAAGTATCAATCAGCCGATCCACCTGAGCAACAGTGTGTCCCGGTGAGAGTCCCAGATACATCCCACGATCGTGAATGGTGTCGGCTCCTGGCAAAGGTCCCGTTTGCAGCTGCGGGAACAACTGCGCGGCCGGTTGCCTCGCAAGATTTCCCGTCACGATCGCACGAGTTTCAACCCCTGCAGCTTCGAGTGCTGATGCAAGCTGGTCACGCGAGAAAGGAGCATGACTTCGAATCAGAATCGGCAGAGAAAACCAGGCAGGCTGTCCAGCGGCGGCGACGGTTGGACGATCCAGCCATGGTGACGCATCGATGTAGCTGTGAAAACGATTTGCAAGAGCATTACGATGCGAATTGAACGCGGAAAGTCGTTCCAGCTGATGAAGCCCAAAACTCGCCTGCACTTCCGTGGGACGTACATTGAATCCCCAGTTGATAAACAAGTACCGGGGATCACAGCGATATTCTTCCGCCAGAGCCTTGCAGTCCACAGTGTCACGCGCCCAGCCATGTGCGCGCAGAGCACGAAGCTCACGAGCAGTCTGCTCATCCTGACACGTGATCATTCCGCCTTCCATCGTGGTGATATGATGGGAGAAGAAGAATGAGTACGTACCGGCAAGACCGAAAGTTCCAACCGGCTGACCATTCCAGGTAGCGCCGAGCGATTCACAGCAGTCTTCCAGAATTATCAGACCGTGTTCGTCTGCAATCTGCTGCACGGCATCCATATCCATAGGGCAACCCATCAGGTGCACTACGAAAATCGCTTTTGTTTTTGATGTGATCTTGGAACGCAGATCATCCAGATCCATATTGAGCGTCTGTGGGTCTACATCCACCAAGCGTCCAGTCAGACCGGCCATCAGAACCGACCATATCTGCGTCGGCCAGGTGACCGCTGGCAACAGGACCTCATCTCCACGCTTAAGGCGAGGGCGGGCCGGATCGGTCAGTAGAAATGCGGCCAGAAGGTCAGCCGACGAACCGCTGTTAACCATGACGGCATCTGCGGAGCCCGTGGCACTCGCAAAGGCCTGCTCAAACTGTCTGGTCTTTGAACCCATCGACGTGCGAAAGCGGCACATCGAGTCGATTGCCTCTGCGATCTCTCGAGCGTCGTAGGTCGGAACACTCAACGGGTGCCAGTATCGTGAAGCGATCGTCGGATCTTCATCCGCAAACCGATCGATCCAGGATTGAATCGTCGATTCTATTTCAGACGAAAGTGGGTTATCAGATTCAGTCATTGAATGCGGCTTCATGCTGCAATAGTTCCTCGATCCTTGAGGATTTCATATTCTGAAATGGTACGTTGAATACCACGTTCGAGACTAACCTGCGCTCGAAAACCAAGTGCGTGCAGCTTGCTGCAGTCGAGGCATTTCCGCGCCATTCCATCCGGTTTTGAAGGGTCCCAGTCCAATCGACCCTGAAACCCGGTCGTTGCGGCGATCTTTTCAGCCAATTCGCGAATCGAAAGATCAGCACCAGTCCCGAGATTGACGATCTCCGGTGTTGTCATTCGTTCCATAAGGAACAACATGCCGTCCACAACGTCGTCAACATGAATGAATTCTCTGCGGGCGCTTCCAGTCCCCCAAAGTGTAATTGAGTCGGCTCCGTTGTCTCGTGCATCACAAAAGCGTCGAACCAATGCCGACAGCACATGAGATCTTTGCAAGTCAAAATGGTCGCCTGTGCCATAGATATTGCAGGGCATAGGACAAACGATCTGCATTCCAAACTGGCGATGGTAGTACGCCGCAAGTTTCAATGCAGCGATCTTCGCGAGCGCATATCCCTCGTTCGTCGGCTCTGGTGGCCCTGCCAGGAGGAACTCTTCACGCATTGGCTGCGCACAATCACGCGGATAAATGCATGAACTTCCCAGCAGCAATGTCTTCTGAACACTGAAACGATGACAGGCCGCAAGGCCATTCACGGCCATTTGAAGGTTGTCGGACAGAAAACCAACGGGATCAGCGATGTTCGCCGCAATTCCCCCGACCTTCGCCGCAAGCAAATAGACAAATTCCGGACGGTGGCGAAGAAAATAGGAGTCCACAGAAGCAACGTCGCAAAGATTCAATTCGTCTCGTGATGGACTTAGAACGTCTGAGAAGCCACTGTCCCGCAACTTGCGAACAAGGCTTCCTCCAACCATGCCTGATGCACCCGTTACGAGGATCTTTGAGTTACGATCCATGTTTCTGTTTTAACCTGTCAAAGGCTCGTCAAAACGGGTCAACGAATGTTGGCATCAAAAATTGGCGCAGTTGTTTCGGGTCCCATTGGCAAAGCGATCCGGACGAATCGGCAATGCGGACACCATCAGCGATTGCCCGTGTCAGAGGCTTGCTGTGCGGGATGATCCGACAAAACGGCTGAAATGGTCAAGGGCAATTCAGAATCATCGAATTCGCTGATCGCGATGGTAATTTTCCTAAACAAAACACAATGCACTGAGTTCTGGCCGAGCAACACTTCCAAAACCCAAAACATGACAGCCCAAGACAGCCAAATGATGAACACGTGGTTTCAACACGCATTAGGAATAGTCCCGAAATAGTCTCCGTTCTTTGGTTGCAGCGGAACGGCGCGAGCCCTCCGGTTTCACATCACCGGACGGCTCGCGCCGTGCCGCTACCTCGGGAAGTAATTTCGGGACTGCTCCTTAGCCTGCATTGCGCACCACGCCTCGTGGCTGGGCGGTTTTTTTGCGTTTTCCGAAGCGTCGATCGTCGCACCGTTCAACCACCGAAAGGTACGTGCGGCTTCGTTCCTGGCACCAAAACGGGGCGATTTTTGTCCGATCCGC
>JBGSVD010000078.1:0-4513 GCA_041753135.1 Planctomycetaceae bacterium | reverse complement strand
CGCTGCTGTTTCCGTTTCACGCGTTACGTCTCAATAAACGTAGTGGAAGTTGCCAAACTTCCGGTGTACCCGGATCTTTAGGAATAGTCCCGAAATAGTCTCCGTTCTTTGGTTGCAGCGGAAGGGCGCGAGCCCAATGGCGATCACTTTGGCTTTCCCTTTGAAGCGGCACGGCGCGAGCCGTCCGGTTTGTACAAGTTTTTTGAGGACCGTCACGGGCCGGCTGGCGCTGTGCCGCTACCTCGGGAAGTGATTTCAGCACTGTTCCTTAGCTTTTGTAACGTGTACCGGAACTGATGGTTGTCTGAGCCGCCTTCTTCAGTAGAAACTCTGTCATTCAGAATGCCTGATATGCTGATCGCCAAACTTTTCACGGTGGCGTTGTGTGTCTGTACCGCCACCACGGAATCCAGCGAATTTGAATTCCATCACGACAATGTGATGGGAACTCAAATGGAACTGACGGTTGTCTGCCCTGATGCGGCCACCGCTCGTATCGCAGAGACGGCTGCACTGAACGAAATCGATCTACTCACGGCGGTGCTCAGCACGTGGTCTGACAGCAGCGAAGTGACTCAGTGGATGAACAGTGACGAAGCGGTCACGATTTCGCCCGACTTGACGAGACTGCTGAAGCTGTCAGATCAATGGATGGCCCGGACCAACGGCGCGTTTCATCCCGGCGTTGAGCGATTGACGCAGATCTGGAAACAGGCTGAGTTCTCAGGTGTACTTCCGTCCGACGACGAAATTAGCGTCGCAGTGAATCAACTCGGACAGCATCCGTGGCTCTGGTCGTCTGATTCATTGAAGGCGAAATCAAGTTACCGTTCTACGTTCAATGCGATCGCGAAGGGCTACATCATTGATCGTGTCAGTGATCGCGTTATGGGGATTGAAAACATCAACGGTCTATGTCTGAATATTGGTGGAGATGTGCGAGTCTCCGGTGAGCGTCGGCAGCGAGTTTCCGTCCGAACAGAAGCTGCGCAATCGGGAAAAGATTGGCTTCTGGATACTGTTGTTCTCTACGGGCAGTCGATCGCAACCAGTGGTCCGCAGTTTCGCGGTTTTACTGTCGCTGGAAAACAGTTTTCGCATCTGATCGATCCTCGCTCCGGAATGCCGGTTTCGCATGTTCGAAGCTCATCGGTGGTCGCCGATACCGCTGCCGACGCGGATGCCCTTGCGACAGCGTGCAGCGTCTTGACGATCGACGAAAGTCTGGCCCTGATCGATAGTATTCCACATGCCGCCTGTCTGCTGATGGATGACAAAGGACAACTCCATGCGAGTTCCGGATGGGAAGCGCTGAGAATGCCCAATCGACTCGACCTGAACTACCGTTTGACAAACAGTGAACTCGATGAAAAATCGTCTACCACCGATAAGGCTGGTTCATCGAAAACCAGAACCATGTCAACGTGGAATGGCGGAATGGAGTTGCAAGTCGACCTGGAAATCAATCAGGCGGACTCTGGTGGTCGATATCGACGGCCCTACGTTGCCTGCTGGATTGAAGACAAGGACGGTTTTCCTGTTCGCACGCTGCTGCTCTGGGTGCAGGCTGACGGACGTGGGCCTCGCTGGATTCCGGATTTGCGTCGATGGCATAAGAGCGACCGATTGAGAAAGCTGGCTGAGGATACGGAGTTGGTCGGAACGATTTCCGAAGCCACTCGAAAGCCTGGCAAGTACTCCGTCCTTTGGGATGGCACCGACGACAATGGAGCGGAAGTAAAAGCTGGAACGTATACCTTTTATCTCGAAGCAGCGAGAGAGCACGGCACGTACCAATTGCTCAAGGATGAGATCACCGTTGCTGACAAGTCGTTCGAACGAACTCTCAAAGGGAACGTTGAAATCAAAGCGGCTTCTTTGACGTATCGCAAGCAAAAGACATCTGACAAAGCAACGGAAAAGAGTCGCTGAATCGTGTCAAATCCTGCTCGTGTTTCTTCCGCCAGTCGCAGACCATTGTCATTGAGAGTGATGTCAGCCATTCGATGGCTCCACATCTATTTGTCGATGTTTGGCTTTTCGACGCTGTTGTTTTTTGCAGTGACCGGAATCACGCTGAATCACGCAAGCTGGTTTGGCCTTGAGACAGATGCCATGGAGGATCATGCTGGTGAAATGAATCCGGCATGGCTTCTTGAGTCTGCGTCCACAAAGCCTGACGATGCTGATCAATACGATGTCACGGATCGCCTGTCGGTGGTGGAACATCTTCGCAATATGCACCGCATAAGCGGTGCCGTGTCCGATTTTCGTGTTGATGACACGGAGTGCTTCGTGGCTCTCAAGGGGCCTGGATTTTCAGCCGATGCGTATATCGAGCGAGAAACAGGCTCTTACCAACTGACGGTTTCGCGCCATGGTTTTGTGGCGATCATCAACGATCTGCACAAGGGACGCGACACGGGGTTTGCCTGGTCGATAGTGATCGACATTTCGGCGATCTTGATGACCCTGAGCTCCATGACTGGCATATTGCTGTTGCTCTATCTGCGTCGAATTCGCCTGTCTGCGTTGCTGACCGGCGTGGTGGGCACGATTCTGCTGATCGCCGTTTATGGCTGGCTTGTTCCGTAGAATCACTTCGAGCTCATGCGTGCAGGATGCTCGCATCCTTTGGTCAGCGATGCCGAGGTAGATCAAATGTCCGCCAGATGCGCAGCGTGTCAAGGGGCTGTACGACAGTGCTTTGGCAGCTTAGCAGGTATTCGCGCGATTCAACTATTCGCGCGATTCAACAATTCAATCGTGACAGGGTTTATACTATTCGCGGTCACGATTGAGTTGTTTAACCGTCAGCCGGAGGCGTACGCGGATGCCGCTAACAACGTACGCCTCCGGCTAACGGTTAAACGCAATACCGTTCCACGAACGGCCTGTAAAGTAGCGGAATCGGCGCAAGCCGTCCGGTGAGCCAGCATTCGGCAGGCACTCACCGGACGGCTCGCGCCGTGCCGCTACTTTTTGAACGGTATTGCGGTTAAACGAAACATCTCCGGCGGCACCGTTTAGAGTCTAGTAGACGAGTGACATCAACCGGTCCGCCGATCTTTGATGCAAGCTTCGATTCGACTTCGATCTTCACATCGCCGACAGGCAGCTTATCTTTCGACGTCAACTTTGTTCGCTGGATCTCGAACAGATTGAATTCGCAGTTCAGGTGGCCGTCGTTCATGGTCACATGTTCTGAGCCCGACACAAATTGCCCAATGCCGCAACCAGCGCGGTTACGGCAATGGACAGACACTGGATATTGCTGCTCATGAGATCATCTTTGTTCTAACGCGGCTTGAGCTTGAACTGCACGTTGTCGATCGTGCCCGTGAATTCAAACAAGCCCTTATCCTTATATGCTGGATCGATTGGGGTGATTGAATCACGGCCGATTTCGAAGGGCTCCAAACCATGGCGGAACGCAGACCGTTTGAGCGTGCCTTCGCCAGCCGGCGCGTCATTCACGAACAGTTTCAACGTTCCACCGCCGATTCTCGAACCGTCCGGAGTGAACTCGGTCCTTAACGCCACTTTGCCTTCGGGTATCTCTGCCGTTCCATTGATCGTGACATCCGCGATATCGAAAAACGCGTAGCGGAACACGGGCTTGTTATCCATCACATACAACGACCATCCCGCAGAGAACGCACCGGCACAGGCGACGACTCCTTCTGCACCTCCCTTGGGAATGTTTAGCTCGGCCGTCATCGTATGAGCTTGTGGAAACAGCAGCGGCCCGATCGGCTCAGGCAACCAAACCCGATTGCCGTAATAGGTCCAGCTGGTGCGAGGTTCGCCGGAAAGTCGGTTTCGTGGATCCAATCGTTCGGCAAGTCGTGGGTCGAGCGGGAAGACATCGTACTTCTTCGCTTCTTCCATGAACAACGCCTGCAGCTCTTTCAACTTAGCTGGGTTGTCTATTGCGAGGTTGCTTGCTTGACTGAAGTCGTTTGCAACGTTGTACAGTTCCCACGGGGCATCGTTGAAATCACCGTCTTTCCCGCCTGTCTGCCAGGGAACACCGAACCGGCTGCACGCCACCCAGCCATCGTGATAGATCGCGCGATTGGTGAACATTTCGAAGTACTGCGTTGTGCGAGTATCCTTTGCTGCCGCCTCGTCGAACGAGTACACCATCGAAACGCCTTCGATCGGCTTCTGCGCGATACCGTTGACTTCCTCGGGAGCAGGAACCTTTGCGGCTTCCAGAATCGTCGGCACAACATCGATCACATGGTGGAACTGAGTTCGCATTTCGCCAGACGACTTGATCCCCTTCGGCCAGTGAACCACCATCGGATTACGCGTTCCGCCGAAGTGACTTGCGACCTGCTTGGTCCATTGAAACGGTGAGCACATTGCCCAGGCCCAGCCGACGGGCACATGAGGTTCGCTGCTGGGCGTACCAATCTCATCAAGTCGGTTGATCGTACTTTCCAGGCCCAACTGAACACCGAGCAGGCTGGCTAATTCGCTGAAGGTGCCTTCGAGACCGCCTTCC
>JBGSVD010000077.1:0-86586 GCA_041753135.1 Planctomycetaceae bacterium | reverse complement strand
GAAAGCCTGTTCTCTCGACTCGCGAAAAACTGCGGCCTCGATCCGCCCACCGAATCACGGCTCAATACCCTGATTCCACTCCCCAAACCCGCGTAACAAAAACGACGACGATGGGGATTCACGGAGAAATGGACGGCTACGCATTTTTAACGTTGTCGAGTACCCAGCCCGGGTTTTATAGGGTGTTTCATGTAAATAACGCGATTGCTCTTCGGATTGAGGAGCATCGTGACTCTGTCGAATCATTACCTTGAGCACAGATCGAGGCCAACGGCGCAGGGCAGTAAGCCAGAAAACTCAATCTTTTAGCGAATTGAATCGCACTGATGCACAAACGCAACATATCGAAAAACCAATCACACGGAAAATTTTTTGACACAAGGATTTCCTGACTTAGGCTTCCCGTGTTGCCAGTGACAACATCACTGCAACGAAGCAGGCGGCGAATTACTGCCTGATTGAACTAAGTGTTAACTCTGCGTGGCAGAGTTTAAATGTTGGCGGATGACACACCGCCGTGACGTCACTTGCCCGGATCAGGGCTCCAACGTGAGAGGTTATTAACATGACGAAGTTTGCAAACAGCATTAAGAAGTTCCTGGTTTCTGAAGATGGCCCAACCGCAGTTGAGTACGCGGTTATGCTGGCGTTGATCATCGTAGTGTGTCTGGCTGCTGTATCAGCAGTGGGCAGCAATGCAAACGCTAAGTTCAACAAGGTATCAAGCTACCTGACATGATCTGAATCGGCGACCGTCTGACGACGTGTTACTGATCTGCGGACAGCACTGTGACGTGCGGAAATAGATAAAGGATGCGAGTCTTAGGCTCGCATCCTTTTTTTTAATGCCGCATAACGTGAAGGGCCCACCGAGCCATCCTGTGAACAGATGTTGCGAGATTCGTTCATGCAGGAAAAAGTCGGAAAAATCTCCAGGTCGTTCTTGACGTCCCATGGGTGTAACCTAGGTTTCAAGGGTGAAGGGGGGGTAACCGTCTTCGAAATGAAACAGGCTCAACTACCTACTGGAGAAGCACAATGAAAAATGCTATCGCGAAGAGTATCCGCAACTTCCTGGTTTCTGAAGACGGCCCAACTGCCGTTGAATATGCCGTGATGCTGGCTCTTATCATCGTTGTCTGTCTGGCCGCAGTATCCGCTGTGGGCAGCAACGCAAACGGGAAGTTCAACAAGGTTCGACTTTACCTGTCATAATCTGCTTCCGACCTCGTCAACCGCCCTGTGCAATGTGACAGTATCTAATTCTTTGAGAGAACCAGAATGATTCCTTATTGGATAGAGCTCAATCCTGAAGATCTGATTCAGGGAACTGCTGCACTTGCCATGGCGGTTTACTTTTTACTTTTCACTTTGACATCATCCGTACGTCGTGCCTAGTTCGCTCCTCCCGAACGTGCACACAGAGCCTTCCTCCTCGCTCTGAACCAACTCATAACAAATTAAGCTCCGGAGCAATTGAAATGGAAATCGCAGAGTATTTAGTGCAGAACTGGCACATTAAGGCTGTATCGGCCATCCTGATTCTTGCCGCCTGGATCGATGGGCGCGAACTGAAAGTTCCAAACTGGATTACCTTCCCCATGATTCTGGCAGGACTGGTGTATTCCACCAGCGTCGGAGGCCTTGGAGGTCTTGGTGCCGGTCTCCTAGGGATGACGGTTGGTCTTCTGACATTGCTGCCACTGTACGCGGTCGGTGGAATGGGAGCTGGCGATGTAAAATTGATGGCTGGTATTGGCGCCTGGCTTGGCTGGGAAATTACATTCGCAGCCTTCTGCGTCTCAACTGTGGTCGGGGCCGTTATGGCTGTCTGCATGGTTCTTTGGACCAGGAGCATGAAACACCACTACGAGAACTTCCTGCTGATCCTGAGTGAGTGGATGGTCATTAAGAACCCATACGAACTGTCCGCAATTGCAGCAGAACGAAAACCTCGAATGATGCTGTTGCCTTATGGAATTCCAATCTGCATCGGCACACTTGGCTACTTCTTCTATAACGGCATGATGTAGCGGTTCCTGCTGCTTCGCAGATTCCTGTCCTGGAAATTCAGAAACAAAACGGTGGCTTTGGAGTTTGTTCTTAAGCTGCCTCCGATGTCGAGTGTTTCGATTTCGGAACCCACGGTTCCTCACGTTGTGGAACTAAGGGAGACCGTAGAGATTGGCAATCCCATCAGCATTAGGTGAAGCAGAGTTTTGCTGTCTGCCGATGATGATGATGATGGGATATGGATTGACCGAATTGATTTAAGCTATCCGCAAAATCTGCAGTTCTCTGCAGAGATACGGCAAAAACAGCCGGGCGGAATAGTGTGGATCAATGCGGAATCCAATTTTGGACACCATCATGAAAAATCAATCCCTGATATTGCTTGTGGTTGCCGTCGGCTGTGGACTTGTTGCCATGCTTGGAGTCAAGCAGGTCATCAGCCAAAAGCCGACCGAGACCGTGCAGACGGTCAAGGTCTTAAGTGCCATTGCGGAGATCCAACCAGGAACTCCCCTCGATGAACTGAACACCAAATTTGTTGACATGGCGGTCGACACTGTCCCCGAGGGAGCTGTGATCGACATTAAGGAGATAGATCAGCGTTATCTGAAGGTTCCTGTCATGGCCGGTGACTGGATTCTTAAAGAAAAATTGACAGAGAGTCGCGGTGCGGAAGCCAGCATTCCGGAAGGAATGGCCACGGTAACTATCCCGGTGGACGCTACCACTTCTCATAGTGGAATGCTGCTGCCAGGAAATCGAATCGACCTGTTGATGACATACAGTGACACCTCTGCTGGTGAAGCGATTCAGAAGACAATCACGGTACTGCAGTTTGTGGAAGTTTTCGCCGTCGACAATCGAGTCTACGGCATCGACAAAGGCGGTGATGCTCAGGCAAAAAATATTACTTTGCTTGTTGCACCTGAGCAGGGCAAAGCAGTGACTCTTGCCGGTAAGGTCGGGACACTCTCCACAATGATGCGAGCTCGTGGCGGTACAGATAAAAAAGGACAGGCCGAGATTTCTGAGGAGTTTCTGACAAGTTCGTTTTTGGGTTCAAATCAAAACGCACCTTCGGTGATGGACCTGAGGACTTCAGGCAAACGCGATGGTGATGTTTTGATCCCGGAAACAGCAGCAACTGTTGCGAAAGAAGATACTCCACCATCGATCAATGATCTGCTGGATCAGGAACTGAATCGCGCATCATCGAACGATCCGGGTGGTTCAGGTCCGGTTCCAATGGCCGAACTCGCCGATTCGAAAAACACATGGATTATGGAGATCTACGAAGGCGAAACACTCCGAAGAGAGTCGATTCATGTTGCTGAAGCGAATACAAAGAAAATGGACGAGCCTCAGGATAATTGGAATTTGTGGGAATTGTTTAAGTCAAACTGATCTGTCTTGACGAACTGAGACAGGAGCAGCCGCAATCATTGTTGGCTGTTCGAAGTCAGTCTGTGATCGCGCGGAGCGCGTTATGAGTTGGGGATGCGACGTTTCGCTGAAAAAGCGAAACGTCGCTCTTCATCGTTTTTGGGGGTGCAGGGATGCTTTCGATTCGAAACGTTACAGCCGCATTGATTTCATTGAGTTGCCTGCTGGCCTGCTCTCCTCGGGGCTGGGCTCAGCCTGAAGGCACCGCACCAGTCTATGTGGTGCGAGCAGGCCGGAACGACGTTTCTCTGTTCGAAAGATTCGCCACTTTTATCCAGCATTCCTCGCGGATCAAAAAGGTGATGGACTTCGATGAAGAAGTTATCACTGTGCAAACTGTTGACGGCGATCCGAACCAGTTTCGCATCTATGCTCTCAAGTCCGGTGTGACGACTATCACAATCGTTGACGAGTTTGATGAGCACTATTCAATTGAAGTACTCGTCCGGGGAGATGTGCGACACCTCGAGTCGTTCATTCGCAGGCTATACCCGAATGATTCCATTGCCGTCGAAGAAATCAGCGATACGGCAGTCCGACTTGACGGTTGGGTTTCCAAGCCGGAGAACATCAGTGAAATTCAGGCGATTGCTGAACAGTTTTATCCCGACGTCTTGAATCATATGAAGACTGGCGGAGTGCAGCAGATCCTTTTGAAATGTACCGTCCTGGAAGTGCAGCGATCAAAGTTCCGTCAGCTGGGCATGAACTTCAGCCTCGTCCGACCGGATAGCTTCCTGACAAGTACGCCCGGGCCAATCACGCCAATCGCCTCTTTTGGCAGTGGTGCTCCAGTTCTTGGTGGGTTTGGAAACACAAGCATCTCTTACGGCTTTACGAAACCAAACAGCGTGTTCCAGGGTTTTGTTCAGGCCATGCTGGAAGAGGGATTATTAAAATCACAGGCGACCCCGATGATCGTCACGCATAACGGTCGCCCGGCCAACTTCCTCAGCGGAGGTGAAACGCCGGTTCCGATTTCTGCAGGTCTTGGTGCAACCGGTGTTGAATTCAAGGAATTCGGTATTCAGATGAATGCCGTCCCCTATATCCTGGGGAATGGTCGAGTACGACTGGAAGTGGAGACAATCGTTCGCGATCGAGACTTTGCGAATTCAGTTGTAATTGCCGGAACAACAACAACAGCATTCAAAACGAACAGTGCAAACACACAGGTTGAGATGAACTTTGGGGAAGCACTTGTCATCGCAGGGCTGGTTTCGCGACGAGAAAACGCCGCGGCCCAAAAGCTCCCATTTATCGGTGAACTGCCTTATATCGGGGCTGCTTTCAGTCGGAAGAACTACACAGAGGCTGAAACAGAGCTGATTATTCTGGTGACGCCGGAATATGTGGCGCCAATGCCAGCTGGTCAATTGCCGTCGAACGGACCAGGATCTTTCACAGACATGCCAGTCGATCGCGAATTGTTCGCACATGGACTTCTGGAAGTTCCTCGGTTTGGCAACGAATGCGACCAATGTCAGAGTGGTGTCATCGGCGGACCATGCCAGAACCCGAACTGTCCGAATTGCCAGTCATCAAAATGTGTGCCAGGTTCTGCAAAGCTTGCTCCCGCACCCGCAGTAACTCCTTCTTCTGGAAAATCGACGAAGGCCATTCCTGCAAGTTCATCCTTCAGCCAGCCACCAACGGCCGGAGCACCTGCAAGTTCGCGAAAAGCAAGCACGCGTTCGGGCAACTCCGGATTGATTTCACCCACAATGAGATAGCGAAGACTGCGGCAAGGCCGTTAATGGAGCCCGAGAAGTTTTACTGTCTCGTCCGCTGCCAAAACCTATTCCAGTCCTTTGACTTGTAATTGAGATGTCACATGAAAAGCGTATTGCGACTCGCGACCGTAGACCCGGATGAACGCTCGCGCAACTCGCTCAAAACGTTGTTGCTGGGAATCGATACAGTCTGGCTGGAAGCAGAATGCTCACGATACGAGTTCTTTATGGACGTCGTGCAGCAGACGCAACCAGATATTGCACTTGTCAACGTCGATTCCAACCATGCTCGTAGTGTTCAGCTCATCGGCGAAGTGTCTCGCGCGGTTCCGAATTGTGCCGTGCTTGTGGTCAGCAGTTCGACAGAAGGCAGTTTGATCCTTCAGGCGATGCGCAATGGAGCTCGTGAGTTCCTGAACATGCCGCTGCAACTGGATGACTTTATTGCGGCCCTCGATCGCATTCGAGTGTCCATGGGCGGTTCATCCGGCGAAGGGGCCGGACGCGTTGGACAGATTATCACCGTGGCAGGCGTCGGCGGTGGCGTCGGCGGCACCGCACTTGTCGTCAATGCTGCCGCTTCATTGGCTCAGGACCCCGGAAATACGCCAGTTATTATTGACCTCGATCTGACATTGGGAGACGCCGACGTCTGGCTGGACATCATTCCAGAATACACCATTCGCGATGTTGCCGACAATATTTCCCGACTGGACTACGGCCTGCTGAAACGCTCGCTGACTCGGCATGACTGCGGCGTCTATCTGCTGCCTCGTCCGGTGGAACTTGAGACCGGTGAGCCGATGCGGCCGGATGACCTTCGTCGTATTCTGTCGTTACTGAAGGCCACGTTTTCGCACCTGATTATCGACGTCAGCAAGTCATTTGGAAAACTGGACCTTGCGGCGATGGAAGTGTCCGATAAGGTGCTTCTTGTCACCCAACTGGATCTCTGCTGCCTGCGGAACGTTGTTCGCATTACGCAGTTTCTTCAGCACTTCCCAGGCATCAAAGACAAAGTCGAAATTATCGTTAACCGAATGGGTCTGGAAGACAGCGACATCAGTCTGAACAAGGCTCTGGAAACAATCGGACGTGCGGTATTCTGGCAGTTGCCAAACGACTACGCGACCATGGTGGGTGCTCGGAACAACGGAGCGCCACTGTGTCAGTTTGCTCCGAAAGCAAGGCTGACTCGCAGCATCAATGACATGGTGCGGAATCTGTGTTCCGGCGACTCCGGAGCCAGGAAGGAAGAAGAAGCTCCGAAGAAGAAGAGCGGCCTGTTCGGTCTGTTCGCCGGACGAGGCAACTGACTCTATCGTGGAAACACGGGAAACAACTCGACTCAAAGTCACGTTTGCAGAACAACGGCAGATGAGCCAGAAAGCCTGACTCATCTTCCGTCGTTGCCGTCTTGAACTCGCAGTCAGGAATCTGCCGACACTTCAACGATGGCCTTGATGACTCCTGTCTCCGGTCGAGTGAACGACTCAAACTCCGCAACCATGTTCTCATACGATGTCCGGTGAGTAATCCATGGTGTTGTGTTGATCGTGCCGTCTTCAATCAGGCGAATAATGCGGCCGAAGTCTGATGGCATCGCGTTGCGTGATGCCTTCAAGGTCATCTCAGGACGATGCAACGCTGGGTGAACAAACGAAATCTCTTCCGTTGTGATCCCCACATAGACCAGCGAACCAGTATGAGCAACATACTTCATCGCGCCTGACATGGAGTGTTTGTTTCCTGTCGCATCGGTTACCACCAGGAACATATCGCCGTTTGTGATGGCCTGCAGCTGCTCAAGCTCACTTCCATCACCCTTGAAGAGAACGGTATGCTTAATTCCATAATGCGTGCGGCAAAACTCAAGGCGTGACGCAACCATGTCCATCACAGTCACGGTTGCTCCTGTGAGTCGAGTGAACTCAAGCGTCGCCAGTCCAATCGGCCCGGCGCCGATAATAAGCACATGATCGCCAGATCCTGCCGCACCACGATCCGTCGCATGGCAGCCAATCGCCAGCGTTTCGACCAAAGCAAGTTGTTCGTAGGAAAGCTTAGCCGAAGAATGCAGCTTCTCGGCTCGAATTAAGAACTTCTCACAGAGCCCGCCATCAACCATGACACCGATCACATTGAGTGACGTGCAACAATTGCCCTGCCCTCGACGACAGGCGAAGCACGCACCACAGTTCATGTAGGGTTCAACGCTGCAACGATCCCCCACGGATACGTTTGTGACGCCGTCGCCAACAGCCAAAACCTCAACACCCAGCTCGTGCCCGGGAATTCGAGGGTATTTGAAGAACGGAAACTTGCCCAGGTACCCGCTGAGATCTGTTCCGCAAATTCCCATTCGGTGAGTCTTCACCAGGACCTGACCTTTTCCTGGCTGTCCGGGATCAGGCACATCGACGTATTCAAATTGCTTAGGCTGTTGGAGACAAATGGCTTTCATGCGTGGGTCTTATCAGTCAGCGTGTCTTGAGTTAAATTTATTGGGATGGAACATTTGCCGTTTTCACAGGGCGGATTCTATTCATATCGGGATCTCCGCGACGAATTTTGTCTGTGATTCAAACCCTGCCTGGCTTAATAACGGAGCTTCAAGTGGAGTTTAGAAACAGTCCCGAAATAGTCTCCGTACTTTGTTAGGAGCGGATGGGCGCGAGCCCTCCGGTTTCGCTTCACCGGACGGCTCACGCCGTTCCGCTAGAGTGGGAAGTTATTTCGGGACTGATCCTTAGTCTCAACAAGCCGATCCTGCACCAGTTCGTTGGGCCAGCTTAAACACTATGCACCACATCAAAGTCACGCAGCACACAGATCTCGTTCGCGTCAGCAAAAAAGCCCGGGCTACTGAGAGCACCCGGGCTTTATTTGTATCACATCCCGATGGCCTGTGCATCGGTTTTTCCTGATTGATCAACGGACATCAACTAGAGTCGAAGTTCGCTGTTCAGATCCGTCAAGTCGATTCGGATTTCAGCGGCAAGCTGTGACAGATTCGCCCGATCCGGAGTTCGACAGCGGCTCAGGAATCCATACACCGTCTTCCACTCTTCATAAAGACTGTCCGTCTCTCTCTGCAGGTCTGCCAGCGTTGGTTCTGAATCCAGCATTCGATGCAGTCTCTGCGTTCGTTTCATGAACGCCAACGATGCCGTATTCACTTCGTTACGGTAGGTCGGTCGTTCCGAATTCAACCAGCTGCGAACGTCCTGATCCAGTTGGTCAGCAAGGTTCTCCAGCGACGCGGCAATGGGTAACAACTTGCGAGTATCCACCTGAGATACGGTGCCCCCCAGGTTCAATTCCCCACGCATTGCCGCGATGCCATCTTCGATTTCCCGAAGTACAACCACAGCGGCCTGACTTTTCATAACGCTGAACGTACGCACAAAGACGGTCCCATATTCCTCAATGTATCGATAGCTTTCCACAAGCTGCTGATCAGACTCGTTGCGCTCCAGGTTGTCCTTGAAGTTCTGAACGGTGCCGTAAAAGTTGTCTGCGATCTGAAGAGTTTCTCTCGCATTCTTGAACGATAAAAGCAGCTTCAGTGGAGTACGATTGTAGAATTCGTCCACATCTCGAATCAAAGCATCTGCAGTCTGCTTCAACTGAACCCTGCTGGTGGAGTTTTCGATCCACAGCAGTTCGTGAATCAGATTGTCAGAATCGACAATGCGGCGAACGGCTCGCTCCACATAAGGATTGTTGACCGCCCCCAACTGATTCAACGTTGCAGACCAGGCTCGTTCAAAAGAGTTGTACTCGGTGACAATGCGTTCATAGCTGTAGTTGTCAATGACGAGGTCTTCAACACGTGTCACCTGCTGCTGAAGCTTGCGAGTGTCATTCACCAGTTGCGACATCTTTGACGAGGTGCTCGCATCGCGTCGCAGTTCGTCACTCATACTGAAAAGAGAGCTTTCGAGAATTGCCAACTGTCGCTGAAGCTCTCGACGATCGAGAGACGGTTCAACCTGAAACAGTTTGCCAACTTGTTGATCCAGACGATCGATTCGTTCGACGCTTTGCTTCGTGGTTGAACTAAGTCCGGTCGCCTGCGCCAGACGATGAGACAGCAATCTCCAGTCCGCATCAATCTGACGAAAATCGACAACGATATTTTCCAGGGGGCGGCCATTCGCCAAATCCTGATTCACATCGTTGGTCAGGCTGCGAAGCCGTTGAAGATCGGAAAGCAGAGAACGCAGGCTGGGATTGCGACGAAAGTCGGCATCCAGCGATGAATAGAGTCGGCCGGACTCATCAAGAGTCTCTTTCATTAAATTAGCCAGAGCACGCTTATCAACCTTGGAATAATCCTTCGGTGTTACGCTGTTCGGCACTGTTCGAGAACGAAGATCGTCCAGGCTTCCGATTTCACCGGAAGGAAGGCGACGGCTGATGTCATTGAAGTCTGATTCTGCACGTGTGATCCGGCTGGACTGTGCCATTGCGGATGAGGCGATCGTTACGGTCAGCAGTGCTGTGACAATCGCGCGGCCGAATTCAGGCATTCGCGGAGCTGGCATGGCGGGTTCCTTTCCCTGGTGGACTGATTCCAAATCGGTGCGTCAGCAGGCAGACACTCCCTGGTCCTTGGCAAGTCTTGCACTTCGTTCGCAAGCACCGCCGTCCGCTGAACTGTGGAAGTTTAGACGAAACCTGTTTTTTTCTGGAACAGCAGTTTCCACCACGCGGTTGACCTGCATTTTTCAGCAGAAATTGCCGGTTATCGAAACAGCGACAGGCGGCAGGGTGCCGTCGCGGATTTCGGTAGGTGCTCCTTGCCGAGGAGCACTTCGCGGCCTTCCGCGACCTGTGTGCACGTCAAAAAACGAAACGGGCCGATATTCTGCAAACACTTGCACACGGGGTTCGCCTTGCGGCAGCTCATCGTGATTCTACCAGCCATTGCTTTGGTTTATCAGCCGAATATTCCCGCCGATGTGCCGATCCTCAGTGCGCACCGCAGGCTCAGCGCGGAAAGACTGCTGCAATTCGGCCACTGCCCAGATCCAGCCGGTACATCAATTGATTGTAGTTGTACCGCGGTGTCGCAGGCGAGGTAGTAAAGGTATTGCAGTAAGTACCTTCAAAATAGATCGTGCGTCCACCATCCTGATCAAAGAACGGATGATGACACGGATTGTAAAAACTCTGCTTCGGATGAGTCGCGATCTTCAGTGTCTTCAGAAACGGCCCCTGTGGAACGCTGGCTTCCGAGTAAAACACTTCGCCCAGAAATGAAGGGCTGCCCTTGTCCCACGCATGTTCAATCGCAACCATGACCCATCGCTGCCGAAACTCATTCCAGTGGACTGTTCCCGAATGCATTTCGACAACTCGATCAGAGCTCTCAGCATCTCGCGGCAGAAAACGTGCCTCGTCGATGGAGATCAAACCCTGCTTCAGCCATCGCCGCTCGTCTTGTTGCGTGACAGGCGGAGCCTTCTTCCACTTCCAGACAAGTCGCCCCGATTCATCACGCACCGGCTTACTTTCCGAACGCTGTTGCGGACTGATGTGTTGACCAGAAATATCTTCGCGACAAGTCAGTGATTCATAGGCGTTCGGATCCTGCACAGCCGTCAGAGTTGCCGGGACTCGCGTCACTGGAAACGGATTTCCAAAACACAGATAGTCGACTCCATCTTCTACAACATGGATGGGATGATCGCTCAGCATGCGCCACGATTCCTGAAGGTCAAGCGCCTTCAGAACTTCAAACATCGAACGATCGGGGTTCCATCGAACGAGCCCCTGCTCTACCGGTTCGGCTAGACTCTTGCGACGCGAAAAGTGAGCCACGATGGTTTCGTTGCCAGTCTCATCCGGCACAACACAGGTTCCAAAAATCCAGACAACACCGTCCGGATTGGGAACTTCCACCATCGCTCGGGCAAACCCGTCAGCATTGGTGTAGTACTTCAGATCAATTCCGATCGATGGATCCAGTCCGCCTTTCTCTGGCAATTCGGAAACAGCACCGGCCGTACGAAAAAGCCCCAGCGGATACAGCAGACGATTTGTATCACCCCAAAACCAATGGAGATGATTTCGAAAAACAACCGGCTGCACCGAATCCTGGCCGACGACTTGTCCGGCGTCCGAAGTCCCCGGAATCGGTGATGGATATCCAAGACGAACGGTGTCCAGATAAATGTCACGGCCCGTAATGCGATAAAGTCGCTCGGCAACGTTGATGCGTGTAACTTCGATCACATGCGAAGTGTCAGCTTTGATCAAAAGCCGCACGCCTTCGATGCCGAATCCGTCTTTGGCAATCTGATAGCCGGGCGACTGAACTTTGAAGAACACCGTAGAGCCGTCAAGTTCTGGTTCTCGCAACGCAATCCGGCCAGCGCTGTCGGAAACGTACACAACATCATCCACGGTGCTCAGTTCAACCATCGGTACGCCGCGACGAGTCTCTTTGTCGACAACCTGAATCTCGCAGTAGTCAGTCGCGAGACAGGTCCCCACCATTCGAACACAAAGAAGAGAAACAGCGACAGCCCCGGACATTTTGAGGAACATGGGATCATCTTAAAAAACGAGCGTGGGCGAGCGTGGGATTCAGCGGCGATCACCAATGCGATCACCAGCGGCAATCACCAATGCGATCAATCTGATGTTGCACCATGCTGGTGATCGACGCAGATCACTTTATACAGAACACAGAGGCGTCTTTCGATTGACGCACGCCAGGCCTCTGGACACACTGAACAAATTCTTCGGACCTGCTCCGCCATTTGATCTGCATCCTCATCCCGCCTTTGTCAGGAATTTTGCCGTGGTTTCATTGTCTCGCCGCATTGTCGCTCCACTGATACTTGCTGGCCTTCTCAAAATCACGCCTGGAAGTTCTGCCGTTGCAGAAAACTGGCCCAGCTGGCGTGGCCCGAACGGGAATGGGACGAGCTCTGAAAAAGAGCTTCCGATTGAATGGGGTCCTGACAAAAACGTCGCGTGGAAATTGGAACTCCCCGGATCAGCCGGCGCGTCGCCTGTTGTTTGGGGCGATCGAATCTTTTTGACATCCGCGAATGCGTCTGGCGATTTGCTTTTGATGGCGGTCGACACCAACGGCAAGGAATTGTGGCAGCAGGTTGTGGCATCCGGGAACACGGTTGCCCGAGGAGACGAAGGAAATACGGCGTCGCCTTCCCCTGTCACAGACGGCAAGCACGTCTGGACTTTTATGGGTGAAGGAACACTCGGCTGCTACACCGTTGATGGCAACGAAGCCTGGAAATTCAACGTTCAGGATCGATACGGAAAGTTGAGCATCCAGTTCGGCATGAGTTCAACGCCTGTTCTGGATGGGGGTGTTTTGTATCTGCAACTGATTCACGGCGAGGGGAATCCGAAGACTCGCGAAGCCTGCGTCGTGGCACTTGAAGGTACGACCGGCAAAGAACTCTGGAAGGTTGATCGCCCCAGCGACGCGGAGGCAGAGAACGAACACTCCTACGCATCGGCGACAATGTATTCTGACGAGAAGACAAAGTTGTTACTCAGTCACGGGGCCGACTTCATTGTGGCTCATGACCTGAAAGACGGCCATGAAGTCTGGCGCTGCGGCGGATTGAATCGACGCGACGACGGAGTGCTTCCATACGATCCAACTCTGCGATTTGTCGCATCCCCTGTTTCCGCGCCGGGGATTATTGTGGTCCCATCTGCGAAGCAACATCCGCTGCTGGCAATTCGTCCTGATGGAAAGGGCGACATTACAAGTTCCGCAGACAAGCATCTCTGGAGCTGGAAAAGAACACCCGACGTTCCGACTCCGCTCATCGTCGACGACCTGGTTTACCTTTGTATGGAAAACGGCAATCTGACAGTTCTTGAAGCGCCGACTGGCAAGGAAGTTTATTCTCAGGCCACTCATCGTCAGCGGCACCGAGCGTCACCGGTCTACGCTGACGGCAAACTTTATCTGACAGCTCGCGATGGAAGAATTACGGTTGTGCAGGCCGGCCGCGAGTACAAAAGTCTGGCCGTTAATGAACTGGGTGAAGATCAATCAGCGTCTCCCGCGATTTCGAACGGAACAATTTATCTGCGGACGTTCCAGCATTTGTGGGCCATTCGAAATAAGTAATGCGTCCTCCCATGAACATGTGACGACTCAGCGAATGTTCAAACATTTGACGGTGCTCGCACGAAATCTGCCGATCCTGAATTTCCCAATGGTGCCAAGATGAATCGCATGGTCTGCTGTTTGATAACAATTGTTGCTTCTTCGTTGATTTTCTCGACGGCAATGGCGCAACGGTCAGGCTATCCGCTGGAAATCGACGCAGAGCAACACGTCTACAAACACGCGAGCGATGCCGATCTCAAGCTTTGGGTGTTTCGCGCTGCAGACCACACGGACAATGTGGAGGCCAGCTCGAAAGAGCTGCCTGCTGCGATTGTCTTCTTTTTCGGTGGCGGTTGGCAGAATGGAACTCCGGGGCAGTTTCTTCCGCAGGCCAAATACCTGCAATCACGAGGAATCACGGCGATTCTTGCCGACTACCGCGTGGGATCGCGTCATCAGGTGAAGGCCGCAGCGTGCGTTGAGGATGCCAAGTCCGCCGTTCGCTGGATTCGGTCTCACGCCGAACAACTTGGTATCGACCCCAGTCGAATCTGTTCAGCCGGCGGGTCTGCCGGCGGTCACATCGCCTGCGGGACAGCTTTGTTGCCAGGCCTTGAAGCGGAAGGAGAAGACCTTTCGATCAGTTCAGTTCCCAATGCACTGGCCTTGTTCAATCCCGTCCTGATGCTTGCGCCGTTGGAAGGCGTCGATGGGGATGGGGTGAAGCTTGCGAATCTCACAACCAGACTGGGAGTTGAACCCGAAGCAATTTCTCCCATCCATCATGTGCGTGCTGATCTGCCGCCCACGATCATCTTTCATGGCACGGGAGATACGACAGTACCGTTCGCATCGGCGGCAGAGTTTTCTAAACGCATGGAGGCAAACGGGAATCGATGTGAGCTGAAGTCCTTTCAGCACGCACCGCATGGCTTTTTCAATCTTCGTGAGACCCCGATCCCCGAATCTGCCACAGCCGGTTTGCGAAACGCTTCGGCGAACGTGAATCAGGATTTGCATCGGCAGTGGCACCTCAGAACGCTGCTGGAACTGGATCAGTTTCTTGTTTCGCTTAACTGGATCCAGGGCGAACCCAACATTGCGGTCGTGGACAACGACAACGTGCGTCTGCGAGGAAGTCTGGCAAATTCATTCCATCGCTTCGCCGTTGAAAAAACCGGGCATGTTGCATTTCTTGGTGGTTCCATCACAGAGATGGACGGCTATCGTCCCCGAGTGGTCGAATGGCTGAAGAAGCGATTCCCCGAAACGCAGTTCACATTCACGAATGCTGGCATCGCTTCCACATGTTCGCATACCGGCGCGTTCCGTTTGCAGCAAGATATCCTGAGTCACGGGCCGGTGGATTTGCTGCTTGTGGAGTTTGCTGTCAACGACGATCAGGATGCTCGCCATTCAGCGGACGATTGCGTTCGAGGCATGGAAGGGATCGTGCGTCATGTGCGAGGCGATCACCCAATGTCCGACATCGTCATGGTCCACTTTGTGAATCCTGAGATGCTGGCGACTGCGCAGTCTGGAAAGAATCAACTCAGTGTTGAGCAGCATGAAAGCGTCGCTCGACATTACAACATCAGTTCCATCAACCTGCCATCAGAATTGGCCGACCGTATTGCCAGTGGCTCAATGACCTGGGAAACATTTGGCGGAACACATCCGGGTCCTGCAGGAAATCAGATGGCGGCGGATCTGGTTTCGGAAGTCCTCACTGCGGGCTGGAACGTCGCCGCGAAATCAACACAGCCGTCCGAAAATCATCCCGAGATTCTGAAGCCGCTGCTCGCCAGCTCATTTGCACAAGGTGCATTTCTTCCACCAACGGCAGTGACGGTCGGTGAAGGCTGGCAGCACGGAATTCCCGACTGGGCTTCCATTCCCGGCAGTAAGCGAGAACGATTTCTCGGCGAGTCAATTTTCTACAGCACTCAACCGGAATCACAACTGTCGTTCACATTCTCTGGCCAGGCAGTCGGAGCGTATTTACTTGCTGGCCCCGACGCCGGTCAGCTGGAAGTCCAGATTGATGACGGCGAATGGAAGATGGTTGAACTATTTCATTCGTACAGCAAAGGCCTGCATTATCCTCGAACGGTCATGTTTTCCAGCGACCTGCCTCCGGGAGAACACCACGTCACCGTGCGACTCGGCAAGTCAGACAACAAAACCAGCCAGGGAACCGCCGCAAGAATCCTCGCCTTCACGGTCTCGGAATAGCAGCGAACAATTTCACAAGCGCTATCGTTTGCTTTAAGCGACCAGCGAATGAGTCTGTGCCAATGTGGAACGATTGGGACAATCGTTCCACATTGGCATTTACCCTCCGGCCGCATTTGGCATTCGTTCGCTACCGTCGGCCGGTAGGAGCCGGCCCTACTTGCTGCACGCACCGTGGACCAAACTTCTCGCGATCCAGAGATCTACCGCAGTGACACAAAGCCTGCTCGCTTCGACCAAATTCCGCACGGAAAGCACAAGGCCTACACTATTGCTGCACCTGGTCAAGCGGCATTCCTTGACCGTCAATCCACGTCGCCCCGTGAATTTTCCCGTCATGCCCGTTGCCGCTGATGTCCTTCAGCACGTCCCCGCTGCCCTGGGAGAAGTCGTACAGGGCGATAGTGTTGCCGTCGTTCTCTAACGACGTTGGAATACCCGTTTGTCCTGGGGGGTGCAGGCCGACAGACACTTTGAATTCGTCAATCGTTCCAGGCCAGAAGTACCCCAGTCCTTCGCGTTCTTCGACACGTCCCGCACCCAGGCAAACGTACTCTTCCGAGGTCCGTTTGGGAGTGTCAATACGATACGAAGTAAGCTTCTGTCTCACGCCATTGATGTAGCACTCCAGAACTGGACCGTCCCACAGCGTGGTGAGTCGCATCCGTCCAAATGGGACCTTCAGCAATTGCATGACCGTGGTTGTCGTCCCGTTGACAGCGTCCAGAGAAAGTGTCGCGGTGCCGTCAGGGTACGGCTGATAAAGAATGTGCCGTTTCACTCGCTTATCACCGTCGCCCTGATCGAGGGCGAACATCCGGGATATTCCAGCCTTGCTGAGATGTCGTGAATCCAGAATGGTGTCGACGGTTATTGGTCCCGCATCAAGGGGTAACCGGGGAATCGAGACATAGGCGTCGACGCCGTTGAAGTCGAGTGCCGCACTTGACACGCTCTGATTCCTTATTACTTCACCTTTAACCCACGTCGCCCCGACGATCTTCCCGTCATGTCCATTCCCGCTGACGTCCTTCAGCATATCGCCGCTGCCCTGGGAGAAGTCGTAGAGGGCGATTGTGTCGGCGTCTTTATCGAGGATGTTCGGAACGAACGAATTCTTATACTTAACGTTGCTGGAAACTCGCAGTGAAGCCACTTGTCCGTACAGTGGCAATCGCTTGTCAAACTCGACGTTTCCGATGACCAGATATTGGTTGGCACTCTGAGTCATTAATCGAGTCAATATCTGCTGAGAAGTATCCTCAGTTCCCCACCTGACAAGGTCCGAATGGATCAGTTGACCATCCAGAAAAAACTGGAGATCCTTTCCGTTCCACTGCCCCGCGATGTGAATTGGCTGGTTGTTAATTTCTGGGCCGTTCATGGCCACGCCCCACTTTCCCACACCGTCGGAATTGGTGTGGGTCGCCAGCAATTGCCATACTCCGCGGTAAGCCGTCAGAAAGACGGGCCCGCACTTCGCAATCACTCGCATCTCGTCATTATATCCCGCATCAAGCTGCAGCCACGCCTCGACCGTCCAGGGCTGGCTGAAATCGAGTCCAAGTGTGGGAACATCCATTCTGTCGTTCTGTTGATGAAAAGCGAGCGATCCAGATGAAATTCCAGAGAGTTCGGCCCTTTGGGGTGTTGCCTCCGACGATGGCCTGACGCGGGTGGTCTCCACCAGTTTCAAAAACGTCGCTTGTTTCGGATCATTCTTCCAGTTGAATGCTTTCGCGAATTCGGCAGGGGTGTAAGTCTGTTGGTGTCCGTCGAGGTGTTCGGCGACGTAGAGGAATTCACTTTCCACTCCTTCAGAACCCTGATAGTGTCCCGTGGGTCCGATTGTCAGCCAGCCGCCATTGGTAAGAAGTGAAAAACAGCAACCGAGATCCTGCTGAGTCTCCGCATCGAAGCCGTGAGCGGGGAAGTCGTAGAAATGAAAAAGCGATGAGGCGAATCGGCGTCCATCCGGCAATGCGAATAGCCGTCCGGACCAGGGCTTGCGGTACGTTTGCTTTGCCTGACCGTTTTCGTCGGTCAGCCATACCGTTCCATTATCAAGCAGCAATGCGCGGTTGCTTTTAGGACTAAAAGCCAATGCGTGGATTCTTAGTGATTTCGTTGGCCAGATTTCCCAATCGCTCAAATCGTCTGCGGAAACGTCATAGACTGAGCCGCCAAATGGAACCAGAAGAAGTTCCGTGTTTTTCCAGACCGGCAGGACTTCTCGGACATCCTTCGTTGGGGTGGGCGGAAAATCGATCTGGCTTCGCAACTTGCCTTCCTGGGTATCCCAGATGTGCAACGCGGAATTTGTTTGGGAGTTGCCAATTCGCACGGCCACAAGACGATCATCCGGTGACCAACAACCGAACACACTTTCTCCCGTCGGTACCGCAAATTCCTGAATCAAGCTGCCATCCTTGGTACTTCGGATCGCAAATTTGCCGTCACCCAATTGTACCAGAATTCGCAATCCGTCGGACGTAAGCTCCGGTCGGTAGCCTTCAACTTGTAATCGAGTTTGCCAATCGGAGACCCTTCGGATTTCAGCACCGGCGCCACGACCGTCGATTGCCATTTCCTGATTTCCAGGGCCAAATCGAGCGTGCTCTGCATGTCGACTCTGTTTACGATTCCACAATTGTGATCCGGACTCTGCATCGAAAAGCGTGTCATAACCCGATCCGTTTGTGGAAAACAATTTCCCGTCAGGCGACACACACGTTTCGGAAAAGGCAGAAGCATGGGCCGAGGACCACGCCATCTGCTTTGTTTCTCCGGACTCGAAATTGATCTGCCAGGCGGTTGCGCCTGCGACTGAAATCAATTGCTTTCCATCGGCCGTCCATTCCAGTAGTCCGCCATTCAGAGCAGTGTGCTGGCGCTGTTGCTGAGGAACATCCCAGATTTCGACTTGCGAACCAACGGTGAGACCTACTCGAGTTTGATCTGGAGACCAGGCACACGCTGATACTGGTCCGTCGGTTTTCCAGGAATGCGCGACCGTCCAGTCAGCAACATCATAAACTCGGACTTCCCCGCTGGTCATCGCGGCCATTAGGAGTTTGCGATCAGGCGACAGCCGAAGACACGAAACGTCGAGTGCGTTCAGCGGGTGAGTCGAATCCGGCTTCAAATCGGAAACGGTAAAAGCCATAAATTTGTTTTCATGAGTTGCCTGCCAGATCTGCGTGTCGTCTGGAGACCATACCATTGATCGTGGACAAGTTTGAAAATTGTCATGGACCTGTACCCAACGCAACTTCTGCTCACCGCTAATGTCGATCACATGCAATGAATTCGCCATGCCGGCCAGTTGCTTGCCAGAGTGACTGAATGACAGAGAGTATCTCGACCCGAATCCAATATTCTTCAGATCGTGCACGCGTCGCCCGCTATCGATCTCCCAGACACGAATTCCGGCATCGGGTTGATACTCCGCCGCCAGCCCATGGTCGGGTGCCACTGCCAGACCAAAGGTTCCACCGGTTCCAGGATACAACAGCACCTACTGAATTTGTAGGTCGGCACCATGCACATGAATACCCGGCCTGTTGAAGCAGGAAGTAACGAACCGCCCGTCGGATAGACGAAATATGCCATTGCTCCCACCTACCGGAAAAGGTCGCACCATGTCCCATGACTTCAACCCCGGAATGAACTGCGGCCGAGGGACAAGTGATGCAGAGCCAGCCAGCGGCGGCAGTACGGGAATGGCATTTGCGGAAATGGCCGGATTCGATGAGATTTGGCGAATTCGAATTGACTTAAACGCGATTTCGCCGCCGAGACCCTGAAGCAGCAGATGGCCTCGAGGTCGAACGCCGACGGTGGTTTTGCCAGCCCATGTGGAATTGGCAATCAGTTTTTTCCAAGCGTCGCTGGCGGTGTCGTAGCTAACGACTTTCTGATCGTTCAGCCAGTGTTCCACAATGGTGCCGTTGCACACAATACGAGTCTTGTTCCACTCACCTGTCGGTCGTGCCGCTTTTGACGTAGGGGCAATCAAACCGTAAATTGAACCGGTCGTCATGTTTGCCGGTTGTTTGGCTGCATACGCAGCATCGTCCAGCATCTGGTATTCGTTGCCAGCGGCAGCTTTGGTAACCGGGAGTTCTCGGTAATAGATGCCGCCGTTTCCCGCAGGACCGACTTTCCATTCGGCTTCCAGTTCGAAGTCGCTGAACTGATCCCTGGATACAGCATTTCCTTCTTTACCGTTGGCGACCAATGTGCCACCACGCACTTCAAATGGTCCCAGTGTTGACCAGGCACTGGTGTCGGTACCATCGAACAGGCTGGTCCAACTGGACTCGTTGTTTGTTACGTTTGCCGGAACAGGCTGCGCGATAGATGTGATTGGCGATTGGGAGACCAATTCGGCATCCGAGACTGCCGGAGTCTCTGTCTGCTTTGCCGGCTCTGTCGCGACAACACCCGGAGGCCTGTCAGAATTCGACGACTCCCACGGGCGCCAAATCGCGAGTACAGCGACGACGGCCAAGGATGTCAAAGTGATGCCTGCGAATGCCGCAGATTTGCGTGTTCCAGGTCGTTTCTTTTGTGCCTTAGTATTCCTGCGGCGTGATGACGTAGTGTTGGGCGGACTAGTCAGGCATTGCTGCATGACGTCCACCACTTCCTGGCCAGACTGATACCGATCGGCTGCTTCTTTTGCATGCAGTTTGCTGATGATGTCGTCCAGCCATTGAGGACATTCGGACTGCACGTCTGGCACCGATCGCGGTATATCTTCACACACACGTTTCAGAACTGCGACTGTATTGCTGGCTCGGAACGGCGGGCGTCCGCTGGCCATGGTGTAGAGAACCGTGCCGAGACTGAACAAGTCCGAACGATGGTCCAGAGCTTCTCCGCGAGCTTGTTCAGGGGACATCTACATCGGAGTGCCGGCGATCATTCCACTTTGCGTCAGGCTGGCATCATCGACCGCTCTTGCGAGACCGAAGTCCGTGATCTTGATTCGCGGGTTAATGGCTTCTTCCAGCAGAATATTGGAAGGTTTGATGTCGCGGTGAATCAAGCCCTGAGCATGAGCGGCGGCCAGACCAGCCGCGATCTGTTGGCCAAGTTTCAAAACAGTCGTCGGGTCCAGCGGTCCTGTCTGATCCATAAATTGCTGAAGCGTCTGGCCTGGAATGTACTCCATCACGAGGTATGGAAAAGGCGATTCTTCAACCGCATAAATCGCGACGATGTTCTCATGTCGAACAGCGGCTGAAGATCGTGCCTCTCGGAGAAATCGCTGCCGCGGTGGCGATGTTGCAGCCAGAGCTGGATTCATCACCTTGATGGCCACCATCCGATGCAGTTTTTCGTCGAACGCCTTCAGGACGACACCAAATGCACCTCGACCAAGCACTTCCAGTACTTCGTAGTGATCCAGACGGCCCAATGAATCCGCACGTTTCGCAGTTTGCAATAATCGCAACACGGACTCTTCCGTCTCGTCCCGTGGCGGCGGCGATGATGACGCTGGGGTGGCTTCGGCGCTATCGCGGATAGTTTCATCGTGTGCCGGATTTGTCGCATTCACCGATGGCGGGCGATCAGGATCTGGGCGGTCGGAATTTGAGCGGGGAATGATTTTGGAAATGATCGTCGGACTCAGCATGTCGGGGACATCATGCTCCGCGTCATCGCCCGAAGAATTTTTGCCAACGATGTTTCTTACTATGTCGCCGATCGTTTCCGCGAATTGGGGGTATCGCGCAGAGTACGCTGATGCGTCAATTTTCAGTTGTCGTTCCTGACGAAGCTCCAGTTCCCGAGACAGCAAATCGCGAAATGCCACCGCGTGCAGTGAGCCCGGACACTTTTGAAGAAACACATCGAACCCTGCTTCCAGAGATTCGTCGAACACTTGTTCGAATTGATCGCAAAGACCGTCAACAAAGAGTCGATCCTGTAGACTTAAAGGCGGAGACGTTTGATCGTCGGGCTGAGAGGCTGGACTTGTCATCCGCTGAACACTCCTGAAATCTGCGTCACGTAATGAAATTGGATCGAGATTCTACGGTCAAAAGAACCCTTTGTGAATGGTTGCACCGTAGTCAACAGAGCAGCTCAAATGTAGAAGTGCGTCAAGCATCCTGCTTGCCTTCATGAGAGGTTTTACTAGAGATCGCAAGTTGGATGCTTACGTTACTTAAAAAAATGAGTCGCTAATGAGGTGGTCAACCGGATGAATCACGATCGGAAGGCGGACGGCAGAAATCCCAGAGTCCGACTGCGATAAGTTGCTCTTCGACATCGCATGGTTCGCGACGGTCGTCCGGGAGGCTGTCTTTCACACGTTGCATTAGATAGTCCGTGAACTTTTCGCGAGCTCGCTGCAACAGTTTACGGGCATTTGCGGAATTGATCTGTGAGCCCGTCCTTCGAAAGATAAAGTCAGCCAACTGAGTCGAATCGCCAGTGGGTTCGGACGTTCGCCAGTCAAGGATGGACGCGTACGGCTTCCCCGAGGTCTCTTCATAGCCTCGCAGATCATCCAAGGCCTGATCCAGCAGGTCCTCGCGAAGGCACTGTGCCCAGAGATCGTCCGAATGGGCCTGAGTTTCCACCTCCTCCACCGAAAATGCACTCACTCGCTTTTCTTCCCGTGCTTGTTCTTTCAGGTACCGGCGTGCAGTGTTGATCACGACGGTTTTCAGGTAGTCACGAAAGCGGCCCTTTTCCGGATTTGCCCCCGCGAGCTTGCCTGACAGAATCAGGACCGCAACCTCATGTGCCAGATCTTCAGCCGTTGATGGGCACCCGAGAATTTTTGTCATATAGCCAAGAATGGCCCCCGTATACCGACCTGCGAGGGTTGCCCGAGCCAACTGCCCTTTTTCTGTTTCCAATTTTCGGGCTTCAATCACTATCGACCATCGCGTTTGAATGCGACTAATGTGTGATTCCCCAGAGCGATCCGTATCATCCAGCATGGCAGTTTCACTACAGTCGCCGATTGCCCTCCGCATGAGATTCGATCGGTCGGAATTATTGAGGATTGAAATTGATGTAGAGGCATTGAATACGAAAATCGGCAGAACGCAAGACTTCGGGCAGTCGTCAGACGATAACCGAAGAGCTCGCGTCCTGCCGATGTTCAGAATGATCCGGCTCGGTTCACACTTAAACACTCAAGCGAGCAAACTTCCCAGAAGTCCGCCGACATCAGACATTAAAGCGTCAATCGCAATTGTCTCAGAATCGGACGAAGCGACAGATCGGGAGACTGGCATGACCTTTGGTGCCGAAGCGACTGCCGATGGGTGCTGCAATTCGCGGACGGTGGACTGGAATTCTGAGCGAACCACCTGAGAGATTTGATTTGTCGCAGGTTGGGACGCCCAAGGGGACTTTGAGCTGGACGGTGTTGTCTGCGACGCTATCAGGGTCTTCGCAACGGACAGAGTAATCTTGCGAGCCGCGTTCTGCAGTGCCGCTGTCATCGCATTCGAACTGAATGCACCGGCATAATTGCCCCAGCCATACGTTGTGCGACGAACAAAGACCGCAACGACGCTCCCGTACACGCCCTGATTGCCTGCCACTGAGTTTGCAGTTTCATGACGGACAAGCGGAGTCTGCCCCATTTTGCTGGTCCATGTGCCGTCTGACATCTGAAGTGCTCCATGGGTGATACTGATCCCACCACGGGCCCCGAAGGTTGCGTAGACAGCCACTTTCTGGAACCCCAGTTGCAGTCCCGTATTTCCGGCTGATGTTCTGGAGTAGCCAAGGCTCTGGTACATTGCACTCATCGAAGTTGCATTGCCAGTCTGCCACTGCGGATTCCAGACCCACTGTCCGACGTTGCCGACAGTCCACGCGATGCAGTTATAGGTGCCAGCAACGCCGTATCTGGGTCCATTTGTGAAGCTTCCCAGCACTTCATACCGACCAGTCACTCCACCGACATATCTTAGCACGTCTGCTCGACGCGAAGTATTCATCGAATTGTACATCTGCATTGCAAACCCGGTGCGAGATGCATTGGTTTGATAGGCATGGACCATCCCATCCTGTGTCGACGGCGTCCTCCATCCTGTTGTCACCGCCCTTTTGCCGCCATCGAACGTGCAAACCTCATCAGTGCTCTGAACATAGAACTTGGAATGTAGAACGCCAATCGCTGGTTGAAACCCTGGTGCGGCACTTCCGTCAAAAACAACCTTGGGAGCCAAATTCTGCTGGCGCGGGTCAGCAGAAAAATGCACTCTCGCCTGACCAGGCAGAAGCACGACAGTTTGAGCGGCCTGACCAGGCCACTGTATTGCGTAAGTCATCGTCTGGGGCGACGCATTCAGGATCGTGACCACACTGAGAATTCTCCGCGTCGCCATATTGTAAGAACCGGAAGTCTCGTTCCCGGTTGCCACTGTACTTGAAGCCGCAGCCTGAAGACCAAACTGTGAGCCAGCGACTGGTGCAAAGCTTCCTTGAGCTTCGGTTTTAGCATCGGCTACCAGCGATGCCTGCCCGGCTGCCGCACCGACAACAGACGCGGCAAGCGTCGCCGTTGGATACGACTTGACTTCCAGGGATTCCGTCCGCACCCCAGCGGCGACGTTCTTTCGTTGATTTCTTCGTCGGCTCGTTCGGTTGCCGGACAAATTACAAACACCTGAAACAACGTCAGTGAATGTTGAAAAAAAGCTGCTGAACATGGCCTTGCCTTCGTAGTTTTTCTGGAAATTCGGAAGTAATTGATTACCGTTTCCAGCAAATAGCCAGCAGGTGGCCAGCTGTGACAAAGTCTTTTTGTTTTTTTCAAAAACATTTCTTGCAGCCCAGGAACCCGCGCGACTTTATCAAAATCATCCACGGCAATAGTGATCTGAAAAGGCCACGAGAAGATCAGGATGACCGTCCCACGGTTGTATGTTTTCTCAGCAAACATACACACTGAGATTATTAGACGCAGGCTAAAATCGTTCACGACTTCGCAAAGTGACACTCCAACGACTTGAAGCGGAATCTGGACGGGGAGAACCACATGGAGCACTATCATTTGCGAATTGAGGAATGTTCAGCAGGCGAGACGCCTGCGATCCAGCAGCGAGGGCGTCTCGAACGCTTTTATGCAACTCCTCAAACTCCGGTTGACGGCTCGGCAAGAATTCGGTTGCGAGCCAATTTGCGGCCCGCTTTCCCAGGAATTCGGCCACATCTCGGTATTCAATTTTCGTTCGAGTGATCAACGCAAGCATCTCAACGAAGCACTCGCCGGGCATGACGTGCTAAACAGCAATCGCAGACTGGCGAATTGGCTTGCTCGAACTTCATGGAAGGGAATGAACCGAAGCTGTTCCGTCGCCGTTTGCCACAACGACGCGACGACCATCGGGAGCGAATTGCGCGTAGTTGCCAACATTTCCGACGCGCGATTCATGCAACAATCGTCCGTCTGCCGTGTTCCATAGTTTTAGTTGTCCCGAGTAACCGTACGAAAGCAGTTGCTCGCCGTTCGGACTGAACGCGACACAATGAATGTAGTCGGTATGACCATTCAATGTGTTCTGCTCCACGCCGGTGATCATATCCAGCAGATGCACTTTTCGGTCAGCTCCCGCAGATGCAATCAATGCGCCGTTGGGATGCATCGCGACGGAATACATGGTTGCATTGTAAGTGATCAACTGCTTCAACTGACGGCCTCCGGCGATATCCCATAATCGCAGAGTTCCATCGGCACCTGACGAAACGACGAAAGTTTCATCGGGGCTCATTGCGACCGCATGGACCGCTCCAGAATGACCGTTGAGCTGAAACTTTTGCTGCCCTGTTGTCGTGTCCCAGACACGAACCGTCTGATCCGTGCTGCATGAGACGACGATGGAACCATCCCGGTTCGCTGCGACACCATAAACCGGACCACCATGATTGAACTGCCGACGCTGTTCGACACCAGCATATGACCACTCATCAAGGCGACCGTTTGCCTGCGAAATCCAGACGGAGCGACTGTCCTGCGAAAACAACATTTTCGTAACACCCGCGTCCGTTGAAAATTGCTGATGCTGAACCAGTTCAACGGGAGGCTGAACTCCGGGGCGTGTCGGGCCAAGAATCCGCACGTTGTTGTCCGCTGTTGCCACAATCAATTTGCGATTGTCGGGACTCCATGCCAACGAATGAACGGCCGATGAAAACTCAAATTTCAATAACGGCTGTTCTCCATTGTTTGCGTTCCAAACCAACAATTCGCCAGATTCAAAACCTGCCGCCACCCGCTGATTGTCAGCTCGACTTGCGACAGCAACAGCCTTTCGATCGCCAGTCACGAAAACACGATCGGTGCTGCCGGTCGACAGATTTGTCATCACCACTCGACCATCATTACCCGCTGACACAATCTGTGCACCAGCGTTTATCATTGCCAGCGCTTTCACTTCTTTCGGATGCACAGAAATGGTGCGAAGTATTGACGTCTTCATAAGTCGCACGGTTTTGTCGTCCCCCGTAGAAACCAATGTCTGGTTATCATTGAGATATCGAACGCTTGTTACCTCCGTTCCCGGTGCGTGCTCTCGGAATGATTCCAGAAGCAGGCCGGATGCAGCGTCGAATACTCGGACGAGACCATCGACAGAAGCCGTCGCCACGCGAGCGGAATCTGCAGAAAATGACAACGACCGCACTTCCACGGGATGCGTGATCGTGTGAACCAACGCACCATCCTGCTGCTTCCAGAGATGAAGTGTCTTGTCTCTGCCGACCGCGCCGACAATCTTGTTATCAGGGCTGACAGAAATCTCAAACTTGCCATCCGCAGCACCATCAAATTTTTGCATCACACTGCCATCGGCCAGTGACCAACGGCGAAGACTGCCGTCAGCACCCGCACACATTAACTGCTGCTGATTCGGAACAAAGCAAACGGCACTCGCACCACCGGGCGTTTCATCCCAATATCGGACCAGACAACGCTGAAGCAACGCACCATCATTATGGGCTCCGACTGCGATGATGGTCCGCTGATTTGAAGCAAACCAGGCAGCATCCTGAACTGAAAAGCTGGTCGGCAATTCTTCCAGGACGCGGCCAGTTTCAAAGTCGACAATCCGAACTCGGTTCTGACCGTCGCAAAGCAGCAACAGCTTGCCTTCGCGATCAAAACGGGCAGCGGTGAGGCCGTCGGCAGGCGGCAACGTTTTCTGCAAAGTGCCATCCGCAGAGAAAAGATGAACATGGCCCGCATCACTGGTGGCCAACAACGATGTTCCGTTCGAACTCACATCAACCGTTTTCAATAAACCGGCAGGAGACACAATCGGTGCCAACGGCGTTCCATCCCAATTCAGCCGGAGTATCTTATTTGCGTTCGCCGTCAATGCCAGAAGACCGAAGTCCTGCGAGTGCCGCAAGATTTGAACAATCGCGGCATTGTCTGCGGACTTGAATTCCCAGGCTGGCTTTGGAGATTCTTCGCCATCTGCCGGTTTCTGTTTGGGAAGAGGAAGCGTCCAACTGCGAATCACGCCATCGCTCGACGCCGTTATCAAACTGTTTCGATCGGAAGAAAACGCAAGCGATGCAATCGCAGATGTATGCGCGGCCACCACGCCTTCCGCCGTCCCTGTTGATGGATTCCAGATCCAGACAGTTCCCTCCGCGTCGCCCGTGGCGAGTAACGCATCGTCGTCTCGGGTGGCGACGGCGCGCAACGGTTGAACATGGCCTCCAAGCTGACGCACCAGGGCTCCGGCGTTGTTCCAGATGCGAGTCGTCATATCATCGGAAATGGTGGCAACCCATTGTCCGCTGGTGGCTGTTGCAACGCCTCGAATGGCAGCCGCGTGCCCAGACAGATTCACCGCATTCACCGGACGCGTCCAAAGCCTGACTGTCCCGTCAACGCCTGCAGTCGCAAAGAGCTGGCCGTCGCTGGAAATTGCGGAATCAGAGATCGCTCCCAAGTGACCAGCAACAATACCCATCGCCGAACCGTCGCTAAAGTTCACAAGGCTGGATTTTCCGTCGACAGAGCTCTGCAAGAGAAAGCTGTTATTCGGTGCAACAGTTGCATCAGTGAGCAACGTATCCGATCCAGAAAATTCGCGAATCACTTCACCAGTCTGCGCATTGATCAACCGACAATCGCCAGCCGTTGACTGAATCACCGATGACTGGCCAGCCACGACCGACAACCCAGTGCCACCTTTGTCGGCTGTTGCAAGAATTTTTGAGAGGGCTGGCATCAGCTGCCAAACGCGCACGAGCCCGTCGTCTCCCGCAGAAATCAACTGCTGATTATTCGGATGAAATGCGAGCTGCGAAATCAGTCCAG
Organism: Planctomycetaceae bacterium; assembly: GCA_041753135.1. GTDB lineage: Bacteria > Planctomycetota > Planctomycetia > Planctomycetales > Planctomycetaceae > SXXK01. Next base: position 58,739 of record JBGSVD010000077.1, on the reverse strand, counting down.
AATGGCCCGACAAGTGACCGAGCGGAAGATCAATGTCCGGACTCCAGATCGTGATTCGCCCCGAATGATCGGCCGAAGCAAAGCAGGCTCCATCGTTTCGATACGCAACAGCATGCACCGAATCCGCGTGATGTGAACGAACAGTCGGCACGATGTCGATAGTTGCCGACGTGTTCGAAGAGACATCAAACAGTCTCACAAGTTTGTCTGCAGAACCGCAGACCAGAGATTTTCCGTCCGCAGAATACGCCATATCCAGAATCGCGGCCGACGGTGCTGTCAGCCGTCTCACGGGATGACTCAACGGCACGTCCCAGATTCGCAGCGTATTATCCTGTGCGCCTGTCACAAGAGTTCGACCGTCGGCGCTGACAGAAAGACAATACAGAGGCCCCGTGTGCTGGGACCACGTTTGCAGCTCCGCTCCGGTTTTCACATCCCAGAGTCTCGCCGTTAGATCAGAACTCGCAGTGACCACGCGATCGTTGTCCGCCGCAAACGCGGCCATCATCACGCCGCCGTTATGACCAACAAAGATATCCGGCTCCTGAGCAATCAGCTTCAGCCTGTCCACTGGCCCGAAGCAGAACAGCAGAGCGATCAGAATTCGCCAGGTCATAGACAATGACGGAAGAACCGTCATTCGCCTTGCGAGCGGGGAAATACTTCGACAATGAATTTTGGACATGCTGCAACCTTCGCTTCTGATCAGTGTCGCGGCAGGATGAAAACAAAGTTCACGCCAACCGGCGAAACGTTTTCGGCCCCCGCTTGATTCAGCAGGCTACTCATTTGAGCCATCGAATAGCAGTCACGGGGAAGACAATTCAGCCGAGCTGCCGAAACACGTCTACAGAATTGCCAACATGTCGAGACCGAGGTGTCAGCGATCGGAATAATCGAGTTGCATCACTGTCTTCTCCTGTCCAAACTTTGAACCGGTATACTTCACTCGAATGATCTCGCTGGCTGTTTCGCCGAGCGTGTCGCCATCGCGAATAATCAGCCCATTCTCCAACAGATAGTTTGCCACGCCCTCCAGACGTTCGCGCAATTCGCTCACCGATTCATTGGCATTGGAGCATTCCAGATCCATCAGCCCAAAACTATCCAGCCCGGTCGTTAAGCCACTACTGGTTCCATCTTCATTCTGACTGACTCGAACGTCGACGCAAATCGTCAGCGGCAACGCATCGGGCAGAAACTCTTCCGCGAAATCCTGAAACAGCTTCGACGACACACAGTGCCGGGCATTGTGCGAATACACTCCCAACGCAGAAGGAGTTGCTTTCAGGACTGAAGCGATCACCTGTGTCATCAGTTTCACTCGACTGATTGGGTCTTGCCCCCCGGTGATCGTCACGATTGCGTGAGTGTCGTGTGACTTCAAAACTTCAACGGCATTCGGCCATAGCCAGCTTGCCTCAGCAGTCTTCTTGAGGTCAGACCACGGAACGGGTGCCGGCATGATCCCAAGAATTACGCAACCGTCATCGCCAAAGTCAAACGACATGACGACTTCCGTACCCTCGGCTTCCTTGAGATTCATGTCTGGCCACGAACTCTCAATCTGCTCTCTGATCTTTTCAAGAGACGGCTTGCCCTTTTTTGAGTCGAAGTGAATCATCGACATCAGCATTGGTGTTTCTGAGCCACTTGAACTCATGGAAGTCAGGTCGCCCGAAACGGCCGACTCAACAACATCCCACGGAACCTGCAGTGCAGCCCAGGCGTCATTTGCTGTTGCGATCATTCCAACATAGGCCTGCTCATCCGACATCCGAACTTCATTTGGATCAACCATCAGATCAAAAAACCATAACTTGTGCCCTCGAGAAAATTCTTTTGGAACCTCGCGTCGGCGATTTTCAGAGAACGCGTCATCCTTCAGGAGTCTGGCAATGTTTTTGTATTTTGGACCCGTAAGCTCACCGGAGTAAATCTGACCGAAGGCCTTCGCCAGTACAGCAAGCTCTGCGGATGGAATATCGCTGAACGAGCCCAGCACAAGTGACGGCCGCTGACTTCGCTGACCTCGCTCAGGCCCCGAAATAATCACCGCCCCGACCAAACCGCGGACGTGAGCAATGTTCGTTCGAAACTTGCCTCCAGTATTTCCGCCCAGCAGTTTTCCACGAACCGCCATTGCAACAAGCTTGAGACCAAACAGGGCTCCAACAATGGTGCAGACCAGCGCCAACCCAATTCCCAGAGTGATCAGCGTCAGAACGATCCCGATCCATAGCGGTGTTGATTCCTGTTCGAAAAGGTCTTCGCAGGCTTTGGATTTCAGAAACCGTTCGGTGTTTTGCTGAAGTGCCTTCTGGGAAACGTCCATCGTTCGATACCCTTGATAGTCGGAATACAAAAGGTGAACATTTGAGTTCCACTCGTGCTGGATTTCAAGTGACACATCAAAACACAGAATCATGGATCCGAGGTAGGGATCAGGCGGCCCGCAGCAATTCACTCTTCTGGCCTGCAATTGCCTTGCGACTTCCTGAGGATGGGCAAGTTGAGAACTGCAATGTTCACTGCGTCGCGTTAAGGCGAGCGGAAGAAAATGGATTGCCAGCCCATAGCAGAACTGTTGTCTCAACTGCTCATCAACGATTGGACAAACGTTCTCCATTGAGAAATCCTCTCCTGCCGCTCGCCGAAATGCGTTTCCGTTCGGACTCACCAATTGGCCAAATCGTGAGCAGCAAAATTCGACGACGCAATTGGCTTGAGTAGCCGCCCAGGTCGCTTGCCGTATCTTGAAAAATCCGGATTTCCAGAAAATCGCCTTTCGGGATTCGGCGGATTCTGCTACTTCTATTCTCCAAGCGTCGTTCATGCGCTCCGCGGGAGGTGGAGAATTCGCACGATCATCCCGACGCGGGAAGGGATTCCCATGCAAAGTTCATTATGGAAGCTGTTAACAGCTGCTGGCATCATTGGCATCGGCACTTTGGTCGTTCTGGAAGTCCAGACGCGGCTGCCGGTGCGTAATTCTACTGAGGGGACCGTTGCCGTTCAGGCAACCGGAACCGAAATCTCAGTGACTCCGGATGCCTCAACCGACTTCGATGAAGCGATGCTTCGCACGGACGCATTCAGTCCGGGAAGTAGTGATCCGGCCCAATACGATAAGCCAGGAGTCGGCACGGGTAAGCCTGCACCTCCGGCGGATGACTCTCGTTTCTTTGGCGCTGTTGAAGATCGCACGGTCAGAAAAGATCAATTGACTGACGATGCAAGTCCTTTTGCCGTTGCAATGGATGAACCCGACGAAGAAGCGGCTTTTCCAGAGGCGGCAGGAAATTTCGGCCAGCCTGCTCTCGGTGAAATATCTCTCAGCGAGCCGTCTGCAAGCCCAAGTGTAACGCCGGCCAGTTTTCATTTTGAAAACGATGCTCCTGCTGCGTCAAAAACGGACGTTGCATCAGCCGTTGAAGCGGAGCCACTGATTCCATTTCCAGACGAGACGTCGCCCAAGGTTGCGGCACCGAAGCCTGCTTCTGCTGCAAAATCAGTGACTTCGAAGCCTGCTGCACTGGCTTCTACTGCAAACGCACAACAGCCTGCCAGCAAACCTGCCATGATGTTTTTTCCTCAGGGTTCAGGAACATCAGCAGGCTCAAATTCAGCAGGCGCCACAACAAGTTCGCCAGCGAAAACTTCAGCGGCGATGAGTTCAACAAAAGACAGCGCGGCATCTACATCGACCGGAAAGAGGTCTGCGAGTGCTCCACCGACGTCAGTAGCTTCAGCGAAAACGGCGCAAACTGTGCAGCAGACATCAGCCACAATTGACGAGCCTCCGATGATGTTCCTCCCGGAGTCCGCCGAGGACGACAGAGCGACAACCGGATCATCCGGACGAGCGATCGATGAGACGAAAAGAGACGAAACACCAACCTTTGATTCGCTTTCGTTTGACGAAGACTCTTCTCCGGCGTCATCAGGCCTGGACATGCGTTCGACACCTCGACGACCGATGGAATCCGGCCGCGGATCAAACACTTCCTCGGACACGCAGTTTTTTGGAGAAGACAGCACCGAAAACGCTACTCCAATTCGCCCTGTTCCGGATTTGATGGACGAAGAATCCGAGCCACTGCCATTCATGCCCGATGAACCCGTTGCGGACGAGCGACCACGCCGGACACCGCCTATTGGCAGGGAACCACTCGATGACCCGTTTCCCATGCCAGAATCCTCAGGAAGAACACAAGACGACAGCATCCCGTTTGATTCAAACCTTGATGTGCCTTTTGAACGAGACCCGAATTTCGGCGACAGTGACGAGCCACTTCCTTTGCCTTCGGCCGACGATCGAAACGACATCTCCACTCGACCTCGTCGCAATCCGTCAGATCGCGGCACAACGGGAAACGGTTCGGCGACTCGAACTGTTTCTGAAGTCATGCGTCCGCAGTTGACGATTCAGAAGAAGGCACCAAACACGGCAACTGTTGGCGTTTCTCATGACTACACGATTGTTGTCACCAACGAAGGTGCATCACCTGCCTACGATGTCGTTGTTGAAGACGAACTTGGCGGTGCTGCTGAGTATGTCGAATCAAAGCCGGTGGCGGAGTACAACCGTTCGTCTGACCAGCTGGTTTGGAATTTCACCGAACTGCGTCCTCGCGAGAAGAAAGAAATCATCGTTCGCATTCGCCCGACAGGCGAGGGAACCCTTGATGGAATTGCAACAGTTGGCTTCAAAGCTCAGGTGAAATCGGCGACCGTAATCACAGCGCCAAAATTGGAATTGACACTCACTGGTCCTGATGAAGTCAAAGTTGGTGACGAGGTACAACTGACGTACACCGTTCGAAATCGTGGTTCAGGTGATGCCGCCAATATTGTCCTGAGAAGCGTGCTTCCGCCCGGGTTGAAGCATCCTGAAGGTGGCGATCTGGAATATGAAATCGAGATTCTTCCGGCGGGCGAGTCTCAAGACATTGATCTGGCCGTTGTCGCAGCAGAACCAGGGGAGTTGATTCTTGTCTCTGCGGAGATCACGTCCTCAGGGGTTTCGGCAGCAAAAGCCCGAACTGAAATTGAAATTGTCGGTTCTCAATTGACGCTGGAACGGTTGGGTCCAGAGCGGCGATACGTTGGTCGCACAGCCAACTTTCAGAACATTGTGACAAATGAATCGCGTTTCGAAGCAACGAATGCAATCCTTGTTGAAGAGTTGCCAATCGGCATGCGTTTCGTCTCGGCCAGCAATGGTGGCGTCTACAATCCGGACACTCGTCGAATTCGATGGACGATACCCAGACTGGGATCTGGAAAGCAGTCCGTTTTTGACGTTGAACTTGTGGCTGAACAAGCTGGACAGATGGAGACAATGGTCGAAGTCACAGAGAACGCCGGCTTCCGCACACCGCTGACAGAAAACACCGTTGTCACGGTGGAGGACCTCCATAACGTCACCGCAGATATCAGCCGCCAGGACGAACCAGTGCCTGTCGGTGCCCGATTTGGTTTTACTGTGACTATCCAGAATCGCGGAACGGCTGTCGCCAGAAATGTGGCATTGTCCGTACAGGTCCCGCCGGAATTGAGAGTACTGGCCGCAGGAACAAAAGACGTTCCTGGCCAACTCATGAAAGGCAATGTTGTAACCTATGCCAAGGTGCTTGAAGTGATGCCAAACGAGGAAATGACGTTTGAATTGAGACTGCAGGGAGAACGCCCCGTCAAGAATTCACATGTTCAGGCATTCCTTCGATGCGACGAAATGCCGGAAGCACTGATTGTTTCGGAATCCGTCACCGTTTACGACGATCGTCCATAGGCTCATTCCCGCGGGCTCATTCATTGATCTGTAGCGAAAACGGGTGTGCCCGAATCTCAACCCGCACCCGTGAATAAGATTCCAATTTGCGACCACGCAACAGGTCTGCTCACCACTGCCCATGGTCCGGGTCTGGTTACTACAACATCGACCCGTCAGCATCCTGCATCATGGCCCCCGAGCCACGCTGGTCTGACAGAATGGAAAGAAAACTGCCCGGTAACCGCGAATGACAATTTTGGTCAAAGCGGTTGCTGACGCCATTTATCTCATGGTTCGGGCCACAAACTTCTCCATACTGTGTTGAGCGAAGACTCCCTTTTGGGGTCAGTCAGTGGGTCCAGAGCAATGCCGCCGCTCGGCCCTGTGAAAGTACAACCCGCCCGGGAGATGAACCAGGGAAATCGTCCTGAGCTCTCTATCTTCACGCAAACCAGTTGGACGGAATCCGTTTTGCTTTCGCATTTCAAAAACTGATCGCTCGCCTGTTGTTCTGAATTAGAGATCAGATATGAATTCGCCAGAAGACGCACGAGTTTCTTTCGTATCGAAAGGAGCTCCAGAACGATCAACCAGTATTCCAGCTGGCACGATGACGATCATCAGGAGCCTGAAGAGAATCCATCGCTCAGGCCGGCGATTGGCGGCCCGAATTGGATGGCCCCTTTTCCTGATGGCCCTTTCACTGTTGCCGTGCGGTCCGGGTGCCGTTGCCCAGGAGAGCGGATCGCTGGATCGGTCGCCAAATTTGCCTGCCGTCGAGAAGGTCGACAGCTTCAGTGAGTCGCTATTGGGCACCCCATTCCGTAAACGCGACGATCGTGTTATTCCGATCCTCCAGCAAGCGAATACCCAGCAAGCGAATACCGAAGAGCAAGACCCGACTCAGGCAAAGGGATCTGAAAGCTCAGTCGTTCCTGCGTCTCATCAGGAGACTGTTGTCGATGCGTTGACTGCCGAAATTGTCGCCACCCGCCGCACCGCTGCCGAACAAACTCCGGACATCACGGACGAAGTGAAGGCACAAATTTCGAAGCAGTTTCAAAGAGCACTGGACTCGATTTCTCAGAAAACTGAGTTTCAAAAAAGGACCGCGGAATTCAAAGCGGAAAAAGAAAATGGACCAACCCTGATTGCGGACCTCCGAACGAAACTTGCAGAGCCGTTTCCTTCTACCGATCCCGCCTATCCAGAAAACGCCACGATTCCTGAACTGGACGCATTGCGAATTGCTGACGAAGAACGAGCTAACGAGGCACGACGTAATCTGGAAGCATGGGAATTAAAAGCCAAGCTGCGTGCTGAACGTAAACCTCAGATGCCCACTTTGATTGAATCCACGCATCAGTTGCTTGGCAAGGCTGAAGAAGCGCTTGCTGGTCCGGCTCCCGAGGGCGAAATGCCGCTGATGACTGTCGCTCGAAAGACAGAGCAAGAAGCGACTGTGGACTTGCTGCGTGCTGAACTGGAGCTGTATCGTGTGGAGCAAACGCGATATGAATCGTTGATTGAACTGTTTCCTCTGCAGCGGGACCTGTTGGCTCGATCAAAGAACGCGGCAGAGAAGCGAGCGGAAGCGTGGAACCCAGTGCTGTCAGAAGCACGACGGCAGGAAAGTGTGCGTCAGGAAAGGCAAGCACGCGAATCGCTGAGAAACGCGCATCCCACGCTGCGAGATCTGGCGGAGGACAACTCAATGCTCACAAAGCGGCGCAGCGAGCTTCAGGCATTCATTGGTTCGAGTGTCAAGGATTTGTCGGAAGTTAATGCGACACTCACCAGCCTCGAAAAGAAATTTAAAATAAACACAGAAAAGGAACGAAGAGTTGGTCTGACAACGGCCATCGGACAGATTCTTCGAAATCAAAGAGATCATCTGCCGAATGGAGCGACATATCGTCTGCAGCAGCAGACTGTTGAGCATGATATCGTGCGACTTCAGACGGAGCAGATGGAGTACGAAGATAAACGAAACGACCTCGGCGATATTCAGGCGAAAGTGGATGAGACAATCGGCGAAACGGCACAGAGCGGTGAAGTGTCTGCGGAGCTTCGCCAAATGACGCTGGAATTACTGACAGATCGCACGACGTATCTTGATAATCTTCTGGCCGACTATGAAGCGTGCCTGCAGACTCTGAACGAAACCGATGTTGCATGCGGTCGACTTGATAAAACGATCACGGAATACTCACGCTATATTGATGAACGCGTCTTCTGGATTCGCAGCGCCAACGCCGTAGATTCGGCCTTTATTCCGGACACACTGAAAGCGGCAAAATCTCTGTTGACTCATCCTGAGTGGTCACCGTTGATGGGATTCATCTACCTCAACATGGAGACATACTGGGGCATTTATGTTGCGGGACTAATTACTTTCGTTTTGAACCTGGTGCTTGGACGAAAGTGGCGAGGCATGATCTCCGCGTTGGGGGCTGTTTCGAAGAAACAACTGGATTCAGGGACCGAACTGACGCTTAAGGCCACCGGTCTCACCATTGCAATTGCAGCAGCATGGCCATTCCTGCTTTGGTTTATGGCGTGGCGCATCGGACAATCCAATCTGAATCTTGCCAGTGCCTATTCCAATGCGTTCCTGTATTGCGCTGTGTCGCTATGGCTGGTGAATTCGTTTCGTGTGATGTGCCGCAAGAATGGCGTTGCTGAGGCTTTTCTGGAATGGCCGCAGCCCGTTGTTCGAAGTCTGCATGCGAACCTGCTTTTATATATTATCGGCGGCATACCTCTCAGCATTATCGTGATCGTTACAGGAATTCTGGACGAAGGGACTACCGCTGATTCGCTGGGCAGATTTGCGTTCGTCTGCCTTTGTCTGTTGCTGGCCGCCATTCTTCGAAGAATCGTTCGCCCAACGGGGCCTTTGATTGGTGACCTTCTGCGATCATCGCCACAGTCGGTGATGTATCGACTTCGATGGCTCTGGTATCCGCTTGCGATTGGTTCTCCCGTCTGTCTGGCCATTCTTGCATTAATGGGCTATCAGTACACCGCCGAGCAGTTGATGGTCCGCATTCAATGGACACTCTGCCTCTCGATCGTGCTGCAAATCAGTTACACGATGGTGATGCAGTGGATGCTTGGTGCAAAACGGAACCTTGCATTGAAACAGGCCAGAGCACGACGAGCGGCTGCTGTGGCGGCCGCACAGCGTGAATCCGAAGAAGGCGGTGTGACGTCAAGTCCGATTCCTCCCGTGGAAACTCCTCTGGTCAATCTGTCGTTGCTGAATCAACAGATGCTGCAATTGGTTCGCGGAACCGGATTCATCGTTTTTCTGACATTGGCGTGGGGAATCTGGGGACAGGTTCTCCCGGCACTGCAAGTCTTCAGCCGTATCGAACTATGGCAGGTCGTTGTCGAATCGGCGCAGATGATGGAAACTCCGGATGCCGGACCTTCAATGCGTGAATTTACCAGAGTCGAATCCATCACTCTGGGCAGCGTACTGTTCGCCGCATTTGTTCTTTCCGCTGCGATCCTGGCGAGTCGCAACTTGCCCGGACTGCTGGAACTGGTTGTTCTCCAGCGATTGCCCATGGATCATGGCGGCCGAAATGCCATTACAACTTTGTGTCGCTACGTTTTTATCCTGGCTGGAACTGTGATTGCCTGCAATTCGATTGGAATCAGCTGGGGCAGTGTCCAATGGCTGGCGGCAGCATTGACGGTTGGCCTGGGATTTGGACTTCAGGAGATCTTTGCCAACTTCATTTCTGGCCTGATCATTCTGTTTGAGCGTCCGGTACGCATTGGTGACATTATCACCATGGACGGCATCAGCGGCTGCGTCTCTCGAATTCAAATCCGAGCGACAACCATTACGGACTGGGATCGCAAAGAATACATCGTCCCCAATAAAGAATTTGTGACCGGAAAAGTCCTGAACTGGACTTTGTCCGACAAGGTCAATCGTGTCGTCGTCAATGTTGGCGTGGCCTATGGAACAAACACCGACACAGCTTTACGAATGATGCAGACAATCGCCGAGGAACATCCGCTTGTCATGTCGGAACCGCCTCCGGTCGTCAGTTTTGAAGGATTCGGGGACAGTTGCCTGAATCTGATTCTCCGCTGCTATCTGCCAAATCTGGATCATCGACTGAAGGTCATTTCCGATCTGCACACAACGATTAATCAGCGGTTCAGTGCACAAGGAATTGAGATCCCATATCCTCAACGAGATCTGCATATTCGATCGCTCGCCGAGAATCTCAGCGCGGCTGCGGCTCTTGAGACGCGGCTGTCGCAGGATTCGGTGACGATGCCCAGTTCCTCCAAGGGAGATTCTAAACGCGCTTCCTGAAGAAGCGCATTCAGGGGCGACTTAAAAATGAGTGCGCTCTTTTGGGTCGGCAAAAGCACGTGCATTCCCCTGTGGCAATTCGTTGGCAATCCATCTTGCGATCACCCACATACAAGCTCGAAGCGCCAGCGAGTGGGCCATTGAGTGGCCATTGAGTGGCCATTGAGTGATCTGAGCCCACTCGCTGGCGGTTCGAGCATGTACAAAAAGTTGCAGATCGGAGCCCACTCGCTGGCGCTTCGAGCTTGTACAAAAAGTTGCGGTGAATGGTCAGACTGCCGCCGACGCGACAATCGACGAATATTTCACGCAGGGTCGTGGAATTAATGATGGTCGACAATATCTCAAGAGAATCGCAACTCTTGCGATTCGTGACTAGAATGTGAAAAACCAGCCGCAGAGACTCCGTCGAACTGTCACAGCTTCGCCCGTCTCTGCCCACATTCAGAATCTTGAGGATACGTTCGTGATGGCCAGATCGTTTTTCGCTTCTTTCGGTTTTCAAGCCTGCATTGTGGCGGTACTTACCTGCCTGTCTGGTGGAATCTGCCGGGCTCAGGATGCCGCCGCCGACATCACGGAATCAGATCCGGCAGAAGCTCAAAAGCTGGAAGCCGGGTTCATTAGCCGCCCACGACAACTCACCTTTGAAGGCCGCCGCGCGGGTGAAAGCTATTTCAGTGCCGATGGCAGGAAGATGATTTTTCAAAGTGAGCGAGAACCGGGCAATCCATTCTTTCAGATTTACCTGATGGACCTGGATACCGGCGACACCGAACGCATCTCACCTGGAAAAGGCAAAACAACCTGTGCCTGGATTCATCCGGATGGAAAGAAAGTTCTCTTCGCATCCACGCAGGATGATCCGTCCGCAGAACAGGAGCAAAAGGACGAACTTGAACTGCGTGCCTCGGGGAAAGAACGTCGGTATTCGTGGGACTATGATGAGTTCTATGATATCTATGAATACGAACTCGCCAGCCAGCAGTATCGCAAGTTGACCGATGCGAAGGGCTACGATGCAGAAGGCTCGTGGTCGCCGGATGGATCTCTGATTGCTTTTGCATCGAATCGTTCGGCCTATGAACGCGAACTGAATGCCGAAGAACGCAAGGCGTTTGAGCTTGATCCGGCCTGGGCCAACGAGATCTACATCATGAATCCGGACGGCACTGACGTTCGCCGATTGACAACATCACCCGGCTATGATGGCGGACCGTTCTTTAGCGCGGATGGAAAGAAGATCTGCTGGCGTCGCTTTTCCGAAAATGGCGCGACGGCAGAGATTATGACAATGAATGCGGACGGCAGCGATCAGAAGCAGTTGACTCATCTGGATGCAATGTCATGGGCGCCGTACTTCCATCCGAGTGGCGAGTACCTGATCTTCACGACGAACCGCCACGGCTTTGCCAATTTCGAACTGTACATGGTGGATGCGGCTGGCAAGCACGAACCAGTCAGAGTTACGCACACGCCAGGCTTTGATGGCCTGCCGGTGTTCAGTCCGGATGGAGACCAGCTGGCATGGACGACCAATCGTACGACCAGCAATCAGTCTCAGATTTTCATGGCCGAGTGGAATCACGCGCGAGCCATGCAACAGCTGGGGCTGGGTGACTCTGCAGCCAGTGTGGCCGCTTCAGGTGGATCGAAACCCGGAGCAATGGCGCAGTCTCCGAGTGAACGGGGCGATTTCGCGCCCGCCGATGCTGTTCGGCATGTGGAATATCTTTGCCGTCCTCAGCTTGGCGGACGATTGACCGGCACGCGAGGCGAACAGCTGGCAACGAATTACGTGGCATTGCACTTCGAGACTCTTGGACTGCTTCCTGCCGGTGATAACGACACGTATTTTCAGGAGTTCGAGTTTACGTCCGGAGTTTCCACTGGACCTGACAGCTCATTGATGATTGGCGACAAGGTCCTGACTCTTGACAGTGACTGGAGGCCAGTCGCAATTTCAAGCACAACCAAAGTCGATGCTTCGGAAGTCATCTTTGCAGGGTATGGCCTGCGCGGCCCGGCTGCGGAAGGAATTGAAGAGTATGATTCCTTTGTGCATCTGGACGTAAAGGACAAGTGGGTCATTTCGTTCCGCTTTATGCCCGAGAATTTCACTCCCGAGCAGCGCCAGCATTTCAGTCGGTTCTCCAGTTTGCGATTCAAGGCGATGCAGGCGCGAGACATGGGAGCGCGAGGTTTAATCGTCGTCAGCGGCCCGACATCCGGCGTGAAAGAGCAACTTGTTCCGCTGCAGTTTGACGGTTCTCTGGCCGGTTCCGGACTGCCGGTACTCAGTGTTACCGATGCTGTTGCCGCCGAATGGTTTTCCGATCGAAACAAGGATCTCCGAAAAATTCAGGAGAAGATGGATTCGGGTGAACCGGCGATGGGCTTTCCTCTGGATGGACTGAAGATTGCCGCGAATATTGACATTCGTCAGGAGAAGAAAAAAGGCCGCAATGTTCTCGGCCGCCTTCAGGTGAATCAGGAGCAAGCCGGGCAGATTGTCGTTGTTGGTGCCCACGTCGACCATCTTGGCACCGGGCCAAACGGAAGTTCACTGGCTCGAGGTGACGAACAGGCCAACATTCACTACGGAGCCGACGACAATGCGTCAGGTGTTTCGGCGATGATGCAGATCGCAGAAGCCATGGCTCAGGCGAAAGATGCGGGAGAATTGAAAGGGCAGCGAGATGTGGTGTTTGCGGCCTGGTCTGGTGAAGAAATTGGACTCCTGGGTTCCAGTCACTATGTCAAAACTCTGGAGACACTTTTTTCTCAACACGCCGCAGCAATTGGCGGCGACGAATCTTCCACACCGGAAGGCGAGGACAAGGCCAGGTCTGACGACTCCACGGGCCCGAACACGGGAGGCCTGAATCTCTACATCGCCGCATGTTTGAACATGGACATGGTCGGCCGACTTCAGGAAAAACTTGTGCTGCAGGGAACAGGCTCGTCCGCGTCCTGGCAGCAACTTGTCGAACGTGCCAATGTCCCGATGGGGCTGTCCCTTTCGCTGCAGGATGACAGCTACATCCCCACGGATGCCAGCGTTTTCTTTATGCATGGCGTGCCAATCCTCTCGGCTTTCACCGGCAACCACAGCGAATACCACACACCGCGTGATACACCTGAAAAGTTGAACTACGAAGGGATTTCGAAGATCGCAAAACTGATGTCACTTGTCTGTCGCCAACTGATATCCAACGATCGTGCGCCGCAGTATGTTGCACAGGAACGGCCGAAGGATGGACAGCGTCGAGCGTCTCTGCGGGCTTATCTGGGAAGCGTACCGGACTATGCTCAAACGGATGTGAAGGGCGTGCTTTTGTCGGGCGTTGCGAAAGGCGGACCTGCTGACAAAGCTGGCGTCAAGGGCGGTGATGTGATTGTGAAGCTGGCCGGAAAAGCCATCGAAAACATTTACGACTATACCTATGCGATCGAAGCCTTGAAGGCCGGTCAGGAGGTCGAGTTGGTCGTGACACGCGATGGTAAAGAAGTCACGATGAAAGTGACGCCGGGGTCACGCGACTAATGTTCCGTCAACCGTAGTTTGATGAATTGTTTGAAGGCGGGCGAGACGTCCGCGCTCCAGGAGCGCGGGCGTCTCGCCCGCTGAACATTTCTCAATTCCACGCTGGCACAGCAGGAGTCCCGTTTCTCAGGCAGTCGTTGAATCCGGCTTTAAGTCCGGTCCATGCGTGCTGAAAAATCCCGGCAGTCCAGAATATTCACTCTTTCTTCACCATTTCATCATACTTCAACCGCAACAATACGGTCGCGTAGAGGTGAAGGCATGATGCCTGTCAATTCAAAATGAACTGAAAGGTGAATCCCATGCTGCTGCTGAACTCCCTTCGCCGAGCCGATTCCGCAAATCTGCCGTCACGAAGTTTTGCCAATGCCAATCAAGCTTTTGCGGCTTCAACCATTTGCGGCGATGGTCCATTCGAACAGACGGCTTCCGGGCAGGCCGCAGCTTCGAAGTGGGATGATGACAACTTCCTGAGTTACTCCAAACGACAACGGGATGCAGAGTTTCCCGTTGATTACGACGTTTAGTCGCATTTGCTCGAATTGGAAAATCCGACATCCCACATGATGTCGGCCTGCGTTTCCGGCATTTTTCCCTGCCGCGAGATCGACAACTGAGGTACGCCAGCAAAAATAGGTTATTCTATTTGGCTACAGTCAGATCGCAGATTTCTCAGGCAGTAATTCCGATGGTTCAGTCAACCGCACCAAAATCCAGCAACGCCCGCAAGAAGCTATGGATTCAACTGGCCACGTTTCTGGCCCTGGCCGCACTGATTTATTTGAAGCCCAAAGTCGAAGGGTGGCTGGAGGCTCAAAATCAAGGACCTGCTTCATCGACAATTGCAGAAGCAGATGACAAAGCGGCTGACGGTACAAAGAGTGCAGATCAGACGCCCCCGCAGTCACCGATTTCTGCCCCAAAAAAATCGGATACGCAAAAAACAGCTGCAAAGAAAACTTCGGACGATTCTGCTGCGCCGGCAAAAACACAAAAGAAAAAGACCAGCCAATCAACCGACAGCAGAGTAGCCAAAACGGATCAATCCACGGACAAGGCTCAAGAGAAGCCGACCACCGACTCCGCAGCCAGTAAGAATCAAAAGGCCGCTGCCGATACGAAAAATGCAGATTCGAAAGTTGCGGATTCAAGCGCATCAAAATCCACGAATGCTGCCACCACCGGTTCAGCAAAAAGTAAGACGTCGAAGTCAAATGGCTCTTCGGTCGTCAAGATGGATCAGCCTCCTGCGGCTCGCCGGACGGAAGTGTCAGACGCGGAGAAGAACACGCCGCCACCAGGTGAAAAAGAAAAATCCACCGAACCGCAGCTTGGTGTACTACGAGAGATCGAGAACAACGTTTTCGAATCCACAGCAGGATTGCATTATGTTCCTGGCGGTGCGGAAGGCCATCGACTCAAGCATGTGATGGAGCATGCCAAAGACGTTCCACAGAAGGAAGTGCATGGTGTTTTTGACGGCAATCGAGATGAAATCCTTGCCGTCATTGATGAAGCGTATATGAAGGCAAAAAAAGGTGGCTCGGATGTTCGTAGTGAAAAACAAAACAACCGCCGTGTCTACACGATTAACCTTCGTCGGCGAATCGGGCAGGTCGGCGGTCGTCAGGGCGAACGTCAGGGAAATCCGGATTGTCGTTACATTCGCATAGTGCTGGAAAACGAGACTGAAGTCGTCAGTGCGTTCCCTACAAAATCATTCTGAAGGCAGAGCGGCGCTCAACAAAGCGTGGTCAGCCCTGTGTGTTTTATTTCCAGCGATAAACGATCAGAGCATCCAGAGCTCTGACAAACACCTGATCATCGGCAACAGCCAGATGAGCCCAGGTCGAAACGTCGCTGACATGACGGATGTCCGTTTGAGAATACTCCGTCGGATTCGCATTGATCAGGATGAGATCTCCTTGCGCATCCAACACGAGCAACTTTGAACCATTCGCAACAACGCTCCAGTAATCACCAAACGGCGTTGTTCGCCACAGAGATTCTCCCGTCTGACTATCGATGCAGCTGAATCGTTTATTGCGAAGATGCAAATAGATCTTACCATCCACAACAACAGGGGATGACATGTAAGCTTCTGTCGTGTTCTTCCAGATCTGTTTTGCTTCAAAAGCAGTTTCTGACTTTGTGATCTCAAACATAGTCGCGCCGCCGCCGTAGCTGCTGGTGAAAATCCGATCGCCGATGACTGTTGGAGTCAGAATGTTCATATCTCTGAACGACGGGCTCGCAATCGTCCACAGCTCCGTTCCGCTTTCTGGATCAACGCCACACAGTCTTGCACGAGTCTGAACAACCATTTGGCGAGTCTCTGCGATCGTGGCCAATACTGGCGACGAGAAGGCACCGCCCATCATGCCGCCTTCTTCTTTAAGGCTTCGCCATGCAATCGCTCCGGTTGCGCAATCGATTTTGACGAGCCCACCTGATGTCTGCACAAATAGGAATCCGTTGTCAATCAGTGGTGAACAGACGGAGCCAAACGTCTGGCCGTTGGTTCCAAATTCTTTCTTGAAGTCGATCCGCCACACAACTTTTCCAGATTCTCCATCGATCGCGACGAGTTCATCAACCATTCCCGCGACATAGAGCTTTTCGCCGTCGAAGATTGGAGTTGATCGAATCCAGCTTCCGTTCGATGCGGCAAAAAACGGCACAGTCATCGCGCCGGGCCATTCGACTTGCCAGAGTTCCTTACCCGTCTCACGCTCCAGGGCTCGAACGACTTCCTTCTCCTTGTTGACGGTCTCTGTGACGAAAACTTTGTCGGCCGTTACAAGGGGCCCGGAATAACTGGACTGGAGCGGCACACGGTAAAGTTCAACAAGCGACTGTTCATCAAGTTTGTCCGGCCATTTCACTTCCGGAATGGCACAAGTTCTGGAGGGTCCTCGCCACTGAGTCCACTCGCTGCGCTCTGCAGCAATGGCAGAACCCGAATACAGTACAACCGCAGTGACAGCACAAGAGATCCATCGTCGCATCGTCGATTGCTTTCGTCAGCAAAAGTGAACGTTTGTCGATAATAGTGGCCGTTTTCTCATATTGAAAACGCAAAAAGATTGAGTTGGCTCATACAAGCTGCAACTCGTCTGAACGTTTTAGACAACGTTGCAAATTCGTCCAGCGATGTGGGGGCTGAATTTCAGCACGGATTGTGACTGCGATTTGATCGACGTCAGATGACGACCAAACAGCGTCTGCAATCGTGATCAAAACCAGCAAGGAATAGGATTGCAGAGTTCGTGCGAGTTCTTCGTCAACCGAAGTTTGACGAGTTGCATCAAGGCGGGCGGGACGCCCACTATACCAATCGCGGTCACGATTGAGTTGTTTAACCGTCAGCCGGAGGCGTACGCGGATGCAGCGACCAACGTACGCCTCCGGCTAACGGTTAAACGAAAATATGTCCGGCGGAACCGTTTAAGGTATCACCAGTCCTTCAATTCAACGTTGACAGAGCACCAAGTGGCTGCACTTCTATGAAAGATTGGGGCGAATCGGGCAGGCGCCGGCAGACTCAGCGTGGGATTCTTCGAAATACTTGAGTTCAACATCGGGACAAAATGGAAATCTTGAAACGTCGCCGAATTCGTAATATTTCTGAGCGGCGATCGGCTCGCATACGAATTCTCACGGATCTGGCTGCAACTCCTGACCCGCCGCTCAAGGCATCCCTACCGCCGTGGCAAACTCTGCCGATTCAGACTCAAAATACGCCAACGATTAGCACTCGTCAGCATGCCGAGAGTTTTTCATGTCTGTTCTAATCGATTTCCTCGACACAACCCACGGTGGATCCTGTTTGTCCAAACGCGTCTGCACAGAAACTCACCGCAAATGTGGCGATTGAATCCGATGAACTGATTCGGGGAGTGTCCGTAACAGATTTGCTCTGTTACTACATTCAAACTGTCAGACCGGAAATGCTGACTACCCATGTCTAAGGATGGCCACTCTTCGCTTTCGCCAGGACGGCGAAGAATCATGGAGGAACTCATGCGACCAGTACAATGCGTCTGGACGTTTCTACTGCGACCAATCTCATTAACAGCACTGACCTCAGTTTTGTGCTTCGGGCTCGCCGGTTGCGCAACATGCTCAACATCACAGTCGGTGTGCAGTTCGCCATGCGGCTCAGGTAATAATGCGACCATGTGCAGCTTTTCGAGTGGAGCAGAAGCTCCTCGTGAGCTTCGCAAAGTCTCTCTCCCGGAATACATGATCGAACCTCCGGACGTTCTTCTTATCGAGGCCGTTAATAACCTCAGACCGTCGACGGCCCCGGTTCGTTCCGGGGAATCACTTATCGTTCAGGTCAATCGAACGATTCCGATTGGCCAGGTAGAAGATCCGGTTTCGGCCCAGTTCAAGCAGATCAATGGGATGTACGTCATCGGAACGGATGGATATGTGAACCTCGGACCAGAATATGGCAAGGTTCTGGTAGCCGATTTGCCGCTGGAAGAGATACAGAGAAGAATCGATGAACACCTTCGACAAATTTTGACATCCCCGCAGGTGATGGTCACTCTTCCGATGCCACAGAACAAACAGTTTATTGCGGGACCGCATCTCGTTCGTCCGGATGGCACTGTCGGGTTGGGAGTGTATGGCAGCGTTTATGTGACCGGCATGACTCTGTCTCAGGCTCGAGCTGCAGTTGAGCAACACCTGAGTCATCATATTCACAGACCGGAAGTTTCCGTCGACGTTCTGGCGTACAACAGCAAAGTGTACTACGTCATTACAGACGGTGGCGGTGCAGGCGAACAGGTTTATCGAATCCCGACAACCGGCAACGAGACCGTTCTGGATGCGGTCGCGGGCATCAATGGACTCCCGACCGTGGCATCAAAAGCTTCCATCTGGATCGCACGACCGTCACCAAACGAAAGTTCTCCTGATCAAATTTTGAAAGTGGACTGGAATGCGATCGCACAAGGAGCCCAGACGTCCACAAACTACCAAATGCTCCCTGGGGATCGTTTGTACGTGAAAGCATCACCGCTCATCACGTTCGATACGAAGTTGTCAAAGTTTACGGCCCCGTTTGAACGAATGCTGGGCTTCACGATCCTTGGAAATGGTGCAGTTACTTCGCTCAATGGCAAGAACCTGAATGGTGGATTCTGATGTCAAATCTCTCCGGCTTTGCAAAAACTGTTAGTCTGGTTGCAATCCTGTGCCTCTCACAGAAAGCGTCTGCTCAGCTTGGCGGAGGCAGGATTGACAGACCTTTGGACATCCCAACCTTCAGTCCCTACATCAACTTGTTGCGAGACAACGGTAGTCCAGGGCTGAACTATTTTGGACTCGTGCGTCCACAGCTGGAATTTGCTCAGCAGAATCAACAATTGGGACAGAATTTCCAGGCATTGCAGATGCAGCAGGGACAGCAGATGCGAATGACTGGCGGCTATGGTTATTCGCAATTGGGGGTCACTGGTCATCCGGTCGTGTTCAACTCGTTCGGTGGCGGACGCTTCGGTGGTGGATATACCGGTGCTGCAGCTGGCGGAGGAGGATTTGGTGGCGGCGGTCAGGGTGGTGGTTTTGGTGCCCAAGGTGGCGGTCTTAACGGCGGATTCAATCAGTTCGGCGGCCAGGGTATTGCAGGTCCAGGTGGAGCTGGTTTTGGCTTCAGCGGCGTCTCTGGACACGCGGCACAATTTGGTGGAATTGGCAACTCAACTCAGGGTTTGAATGGTGGTCGCTGATTTTGAAATGCGGCATTCTTCAAACAGAATTGAAGCAGCTTAATCACGGAAACAAGTTGATCGACAACCAGAGTCTTGTCAGGGAATCGACAGAATGCGTTCATTAGACTTGCGACAATTGTTCCGAGCGGCAGCCGCCGGTTCAGCACTTCTCGTCTCACTTTCGACCGCAACCGCCGGACGAATGTTCCCGGACGAACCATCACGTCCGCACATCATGGCAGGAAGCCAGCCAAACTGGGGATACAACCAGACCTGCTGGCAGCGATTTCCGCCATTGCCACCGTGCAACTCGGATGGGAATTGCTATGGTTATGGTGATCCATCGCAAGGGTCACTTGGTTATGAGCAACAGTCTCATAGCTACGTTCCTGATTCTCAGCTGATGCAACCGTCGCAGAGTTTTTCGACATTGCCAGGCTCTGTGATGCCACCAGGCATGAACAGCATGCCTTATAGTCCGCCGGCGGCCGACTCGCACCAGGGTGGATATTCAATGCCATCCGCCGGCCCATCAACGGCGCTGCCTCCAGTTCCTGAACATTTTTCAAACCCATCTTCGGAACCCCTTAAGACGTTTCAGGCTCCGCAATCAGCGCCCAGTTTTCTGCCACCACTGCCCGGCCCCATTGACGCCGTTCCACCGATCCCGGGACAATCGCGTGTCGCACCGCAGCGGTTTATGATTGAACCCAACGGAAAAGTTGCGGTGACTCAAAACTCAATGCCATCTTCAAAATCGTCATCGTCCAGATATGGACAGAGCGTCCCAAGCCAGATGCCCGTGCCACAAACCGCTGCGCCATACCAGGGCATGCAGATTTCTCCGATGCAGTTTGCCAATTCGACAAACGCACGACCGGAAGCTCAGGCCGGTCAGAGATACGGTCAACTTCCAGTTAACACCGTCAACTCGACCACTGTACCTCCACGGCAATCACAAACGTCCATTCCTGTTCGTGCAATCTCCCAGAGTCGAACGACCCAGTCTGGCTCGGGAGCTCGATATGGAACAGTTCGACCGGCCACGTCGTCAGCCCAGCAGCCGTTGAATCTTGAACCACTTCGTACAACGCCGGGCAGTTTGCGTTAGCATTCGACAAGGTCACTGCGCTCTCCGCAAAAAAGGGCGAAATTGCAGCAGACCGGTGGAAGCACTCAGCTTCCCATCGGTCTGTTGCGGTTTCGCCCTTTTGCTATTGCTGGATTCAGCGGCGAAATCATGCCACCGTGAAACGCACTGGCAAATGCTGCCGATGGATCGCATTGATGCAATTCCATTCCGCACGCCATCGTTCGAAAACGGCCAAATGGACTTATGAAGAAGTCCCGCGGCATGGCATACTCGACCGCACCGAATAGTGCTCACGTGGACTCACAGCACGTATGCATGTTGCCTTGCGAGATTCCGGCAGCAGTGGCTTGCTGACGTGTTATTCTCTCACTTCGCTGGTCGTGCCGACTCCATCGAGCCATCTTCGTCATCAGTCAAAACAGAATTGAACGGCATAACTTTGTGCAAGTCAGCACCACGCTGATTAATGCTGGTCTGCCGCGGTTTAATCGAAAAGGATTGCAGGATGAAATTCTTAAGACACCTGTTTGTGTTCCTGCTGGCGTTGCAGTGCTTTACCAGCAGTCTAAGTGCAGAGATTGAAAAGCCCGTTAAGGGAAAACGCTACAAACTGGCGAAAAATCATGGCCCGTGGATGATGCTCGTCGCGTCGATTCGTGACGTTGATGACGAGAAACGCCGTATTGATGGCGGGATGTCAGCATGGGAGGCAGCTGATGAAATCGTCTACGCGTTGCGCAAGGATGGAATCCCGGCTTACACGTATGCGCTCGATGAAAAAATGGGCGAGATCTCTTCACCCAACATGTCCGAAAACAGTGGCCGCCGTTATGTTGCTCAGCACGGTTACGTTTCGGTCCTGGCAGGAAATTTCGCCTCGAACACGGATAAAAACATCGAGAAGCTGCGCAACCATATCAAGAACGAGTTTGATCCGGAATTCCTGAACGATCCTGGAAACGGTGGTATTCTTCGTAAGACGCCTGGTCGCCCATCGCCATTTACAACGCTGCTGACTGTCAATCCGCTGTGGGAAAATGAAGTACGCGATGCTGCGGAGGATGATTTCCTCGTTGAATTGAATGCCGGCCAGAAGTATTCGCTGCTGCAGAACAAAGGCAAGTACACGCTCGTTGTTGCAACGTTCCATGGAAGCAGCGTTATGCAGGTTGGGAATGACAGTGCCACCAAGGCTGTTGGCTTCTTTGAAAAGCACTTTGGCAAAAGCCTGGATGACTGTGCCCTCAACGCGATGCAGTTTACGGATAAGCTTCGCAACGCAAAAAAATATGGCTATGACACCAACTATGAAGCGTGGGTATTCCACGACAAGTATCGCTCGATCGTCACCGTTGGCTCGTTCGACAGCAAAGATGATCCACGCATCCGTACCATCGCAACTCAATTCGGAGGGAAGATGGTTCGACATCCAAAGACAGGCGAAGATGTGCTTGCGGCCGAATCGTTTACAGTTCCTCGCATGCCAAAACGCAATGAACTTCCTGACCAATCATGGGTCTTTGATGCTCAGCCGAAGGTAATGGCAATCCCTAAATTCTGATCAGTCCAGCAGTTTTGAGTAAAACGTTGCATCGACACGTTGCAGGCCGATTCGATTGAATCGGCCTGTTTTTTTTGCGCCCGGGTCATCGGCTCGAGCAGGTTACAAGACGGATAAGAGAAGGTGATGCCATTCTTTCCCGCATGGAGATCGTGCCACTCTTTAATCTTGGGTATTGGACGAGCCAGCGAGTTCTGTGATGATGTTCGTGCCGCGACTCGGAGGCTCGTGCTCGAACTGATTCCCGGATTCCTTGTATCAACGCAACTTCAAGGCCGCATGATCTCCGAAGACCAGGAATCGTCTGCTTCGAAGGTACCCGCGACGCATTGATAAGTCGAATTTGCCGATGTTGACGTGTCTTGCCGCGAACAATGGCAGGACAGACTTCACATTCACACCGTCTATCTCCTATGCTTGACACCTCGTCTGACCGTAAACTGAGAGTCAGACTGTCACAAGGAGGTCCGCGCCACGTGTCCGCAAGTCTGAGCCGTTTTCCGTGGGCGATTTTTGTCGTCTGTCTGGCCATTACCGGCCTGGGAATTCTGGGGCTCCTGCGCGCAGACGAACTGTACGGAAAATCGCAACTCGTCGAACGCCAGATCATCTGGCTGGCGATGGCTGTTCCAGTCCTGTTTGCAGTGGCACTGGCTCCCCCGCACGTTGTTCGATCACTGTGTGTTCCTGCCTTTGTTATCTCCATCGTGCTGCTGATCGTGACTCTGTTCATGTCGCCCATCAACGGATCACGTCGCTGGATTCCGCTTGGGCTTTTCGATTTCCAACCAAGCGAGCCAGCGCGACTCGCGTTCATTTTGACGTTGGCTTCCTACTTGAAGCATCGGAAAAACCATCGCACGGCGCTCGGACTTCTTTCGCCATTTGTGCTGGCAGTATTGCCGATGTTGTTAATTCTGAAAGAGCCGGATCTTGATACCGCAATGCTCTTTATTCCTGTGCTTTATTTCATGCTGTTTGCTGCAGGGGCAAGAACCAGGCATTTGCTGATTGCTGGCGGAATGGGGCTCGCGTGTCTGCCATTGCTATGGACGCAAATGAGTGCCGAACAGCAGTCTCGAATTGTGTCCGTGTTTACTCAACGCGACGGTGGGTTGGCTCCCGCGGGTGACGGATTCCATTTGCATCAATCCAAGCAAGTGCTTGCGTTGGGTGGTTTTTGGGGAAGCAGAAATCAGACAGAACCACCAGTCGATGATTCGTCCGCATGGCAGCTTCCAGCCTCACGAACGGACTTCATTTTCGTCATAATTGGCGAAAGGTTTGGCTTCCCCGGCTGTGCATTTGTGCTGCTGCTTTACTGCATCCTGATGTCGCAAGGACTGCGAATCGCTTTTCGTACGCGCGATCCTTTCGGACGAGTGGCTGTCGTCGGGATCATGACACTGTTGGGTATTCAGACAATTCTGAATACCGGGATGACCGTTGGACTGCTTCCAATCACGGGAACAACACTGCCGTTGTGTAGTTACGGCGGAAGCAGTCTCATTTCTACCTATGCAGCGATTGGTTTGCTGATGAATGTTGAGATGAGCCGCACCTACGACGTTGCTGGAGAACCATTCACATTCTCTTCCGAATCTCGGCGACTGGCTGCTTGAAACGTTCACCGCACTGCCGCGTTCAGTGTTGACTCTGACGGTCGTCCGCAACCTAGTGGTTCTGCCTGAAGAAACTGTGAATTCATCCGCTTGCGAACAGTCGCTTCACGAGTCTGTCGTCGCAACCATCCGATGCAAAACACTGTCCACGAAACTGCACAAAAGAGTGTCACGGATGACAATCTGCCATGCGCAATATCTGCCGAATCTTAATACTATCGACGTTCTGTGCTGGATGCACCAGCCCTCAGAAGTCGTTCCGCCTCACGTCGGCTCAAAAGTCAGGCGCTCGCTCGACATATGATCCCGCTCAGGATTCAGTTGTGTCGCAAAACGGCGACACTGAAGTAGCTGCCGTGATGGAATCACCCAGGTCGGTGACGTCTGAGCACAGCGATTTGCTCCCCGGGGATGATGATTCGGACGAAGTTGCGGGCGATGATTTTCGTTTCACATCATTGCAGGCAACTCAAAGTGCCTCTGACTCTGACCCTGCTGATCTGCCATCCGATCGCACTGGTGACGTCACAACTGCCGCACCACCTGATGCCGCAGATGCTGGTACTCATGCTATCCAGTTCAGTGAAGTGATTGGCGCGGTCTATCAGTCTTATCCCCTGCTTCAGTCGGCTTTGTATTCTCGCAACATCGCACTTGGACAACAAGTTGGCGCTGCCGGAGCGTTCGACACCAAACTGAAGGGCGCCAGTGAAAACGGTCCGCAGGGATTTTACGAGACGTACCGTCAGAGTGTTGGCGTCGTTCAGCCGACTTATTGGGGCGGTGAAGTGTTTGCTGGTTATCGAATCGGTCGTGGCGAATTTCAGCCGTGGTACCAGGAGCGACAGACGAACGGCGGCGGGGAGTTCAAAGCTGGGGTGCAGATTCCGCTTGCACGAAATCGCGAGATCGATGCTCGACGTGCAGAGCTGTGGAAAGCAGGTTACGGGCGAAGCCTTGCCGAGCCCGAAATTCAGGCACAACTTATCGGCTTCGTTCAGGATGCTTCCTATGCCTACTGGGATTGGGTGGCCGCCGGCGAAAATCATCGAATTGCCAAACGTATATTGACGCTGGCCGAAGAACGAACGTCTCGAATTGAAGCTCAGGTGAAGGCCGATTTGGTGGATCCACCGGAATTGACTGACAACCTGCGACTGGTCGCCATTCGTCAGGCCAAGACGGCCGACACTCGCCGAAAAATGCAACAGACCGCATCGAAGCTTTCCGTCTTTCTTCGCGATGCCGCTGGTGAACCGTTGCTGCCAAGCGAAGAACAATTGCCAGGATTTCCGGAGCCCGATCCGATTGATGTAAGCACGCTGGAGGCTGATATTCAGGTCGCGATCTCCAGTCGTCCGGAACTCCGGATGCTGGACATTGTTCGTCAGCAAACTCAAGTCGACTTTTCTGAAGCTCGCAATCAGATGCAGCCAGAGCTGAACGCCGTGCTGATCGGATCACAGGATGTTGGTGATCCAACAAGCAAGAAGAAGGATAAGTCACAGTACGAGGGTGAAGCCTCTGTTTATCTGGATGTTCCGATGCAGCGACGAAAAGCTCGTGGCAAGATGACGGAGCTTCAGGGAAAGCTGGCACAGATTGCGGCAAAGAGACGAATCACTGCCGACAAAATCAGTGTCGATGTTCAGATGGCTCACGCTTCATTAATCTCAGCGTGGGAACAGGTGGAGAGAACGCGGGATGCCCTGAAGCATGCGGAAGATCTTGCGAACCGCGAACGCACGAACCAGGAAGCAGGAGCGTCTGATTTGCTGAAGGTGGCACTGCGAGAGCAGTATGCTGTGGAGTCCGCCGAGAAAAACGTTGAAGCGTTGAAATTGTACTTTGAGTCACGGGCCGATTATCGAGCAGCAATGGCACAGGATCAAATCAATCAATAGCCGTCACGAATGCACAATTCGTTTCACGCATTGGTTTGTCTCTGCCACAGCTGGCTTGACCGTCCAATA
The DNA here is from genome assembly GCA_041753135.1 of Planctomycetaceae bacterium. GTDB lineage: Bacteria > Planctomycetota > Planctomycetia > Planctomycetales > Planctomycetaceae > SXXK01. The sequence continues at coordinate 33,096 of JBGSVD010000077.1, read as the reverse complement.
CCGGAGTCGTTACTCCGTTGGTTCATGAGCCACAATACGATCATCGTGTGCGACCATCACCTGGCGCGACCATCACCTGGCGCAGGAATCATGCTGCGACATTGTCATTGAATAGGAATCAACACAGCCCCACTCTTCCACATTCGGCGGAGACCACTGCTGCGATTCACTGTCATCTGACATGTCGACATGAATCGGCACTCTTTGAGCGTCTAAGATTTCGCCACGCAAAATTTTGGTTTCCGACGGCGCATGGATCGCAATGGTCACTCGACCACAAACGATCTTTTTGATGATCAAACCAATATCACCAATCAGAAGTTTTTCACCAGGCTTGCGACTCAGTACCAGCATGACTTTATCCTCCGTGAAACATTTGTTCGTGAATGGACAAACCAAAACCTGGATCTAATCAAGGGACGCTGTTCCGCGGAATGGCACGCCTCTTCCATGTTCATGTTGTTCTCGCTCACTGCGTCGAGCCATTCGGCGAGCAAATCGGCCCAACGCGGCAGCTGTTCGGTCAATGGCGGTCGAAGCAGCCTCCGTACCGCTTGGTGCACTCTCCTGCACTATGATCTTTCCATCGACCAGGAGTCTTACCCAAACAAGGCACTCGAATCGATTTTGCTGACCACCAGAGACTGGCGTGCGAACCACGATGCGAACATCACGAATCACGTTCGCAAATCGCGACAGTCGAAACGCAGCAACCCACTCCGTATGAATGCGAATTGTGACAGGCAATTGTGAATCCACCTCGCAAAGTAATCTCATAATGGAACCTCTAAAAACTGCCATCCGTCTGCGATTTGCTCTGGATGACTATAGAACGGATCGCATGGCTTGTGGTCCACAATTCCCAAAGTCCACACATCGAAAATAGCAATGTTGGATCACCAAGACGTGACTCCGGAAGCTGTTGTGAGAATCAGCCCCCAGCGGAATTTTTTCAGCATTCACAATCAGGATGGGCTATTAGCGAAAAGTCTGCGCCGTGCCTCATCGGCGATCGCTTTGACTGCCGGGTGCGTCACCTTGCGTTCGACACTGATCGCATAGAATTGCATGGTGACGTCGGCTAGCGGTCCAATGGGATACAGGCCATATTGCTGCTCGACATCGGACAAAACAGAGTCTGCAATCGGGGCAATTCCCAGCCCCTGAGTTGCCATGATCTTCAGCAAAGCAGAATCTTCAATCTCTGCAGCCACGTTAGGATGAAAGTCCTGTGTTTCCAGCCATTGCTCGACCGATCGTCGCAGAAGCGTGTTCTGTGTTGGAAGCAGCAATCGTTGATCTTTCAATGATCCAGGAAATCCCTCTCTCAGGGACAAAGCGATGTCTTTGGTCGCCACCCAGCTGACCCCACATTCTCCCAATGAGTGATTGTAGGCTTTGACGCTCACTTGCGAACCGGCCGGACTGTCGGACATAACAAGATCAAGTCTGTGCATTGCAAGGTCAGCCAGCAATTCTGTGAGCTTTCCTTCGTAGCAAACCAACTGAACTGGGCGACTCAGTTGAAAAATGGGCTCGATCAATCGATAAGCAATCAGTTTTGGTACGAAGTCCGGGATCCCAACAACGAACGGAAGACTCTGTTCAAAACCGCGTCCTTTCAGACGCTGCATGAGTTCCTGGCCAGTGGAAAAAATCTCGTCCGCATATTCGAAGACAATCTTCCCCGTTTCCGTCAGCCGCAACTCGCGTCCAAGCCGCTCGTAGAGTTTTGTTCCAACCGCTTTTTCCAGTTGTCGCAACTGACCACTGATTGTCGGTTGAGAAAGATGCAGTTTGTCGGCAGCCTTGCTGACGCTTCCTTCACGAGCCATCGTCCAGAAGTACAACAGATGGTGGTAGTTTAACCAGTTCATAACTTTCATCCCGCTGGCTTGGTCGCCTTGAGATGAACCAAAGCAACCAGCATGAAAAGTGACTTTTCCCATAACAGACGCGAAATGGAACTCACCGCAAAACAGGAGTTCATTGTTCCGCAGACACTTTTTACGCTGCTCGGATGCATTTGCCTAATCGATGCGAGTGCAAGTTTCCATCGGAAATACCGATACAATGTGTGAGCGAGCGTCATCTGGCGGGAAGCGTCATTTCCGCGTACTGGCGCAGCACGAGTTGTGACATTGCTTTGCTGACTTCCTCTTCGTCACCCAATACAAAATCTGCGCCGGCCGTCAGGAATTCATCGCGATGAATCTGATGCCGCGAACGAACGATCTTGAATGCCTGCGGTGCGAGTGACCGAATCAGACAAAGAACCGCCAAAGCGTCCTGGCGAGAGGGTAATGTGATGACTGCGATTCGCAAGTTTTGCAGATGCAGATGCTCAAGCACTTCCGCACTCGAGGCATCACCGATCATCGCGCGAAAGCCCATCGCCTGAGCACTCGCGACACCTGCAGGACTAAGATCCACCACCAGAACGGCTTCATGCTTCTCCAGTAGTTGGCTTACAGCTCCTCGACCCGCAGGTCCGAATCCAATAACGAGAACTTCACACGGAGCATGTTCGTTCGAAGGAGAACGATCTGCGTCAGCCCCGGCACCACGCCGTCGATTCAGCCACGTTGTGGCTTTCGGCGCGAAGCTGATCAGCCAGGGCGTCACCATCAAAGTGACGATCGATGATGAGACAATGGCTGAATATGTCGAATCAGAAACGAGCTGTCCTGCACGAGCTTCACTGCCCAGCACGAACGCGAATTCGCCAACCTGACAAAGGCAAAGGCCTGTCGATAACGAGACACTGGAGGACTGTCCGAACAGGCGAAACAAGACCCAGATAATTGCCGTTTTGCCAACCAAAATCATGGCCGCAACGGAAACAACCAGCGGTAGATTTTTCAGCATCCAGACTGGATCTGCAATCATCCCGACCGCACCAAAAAACAGTGTCAGCAGAACAATTCGAATCGAAGCCACATCCGCTCGAATCTGCACGGCAAACTTTGAATTCCCCAGAAACATTCCAGCGACAAACGCTCCAAGTGCCGGTGACAATTTCGCCGCATGCGCGGCCCACGTCGCCCCCAGTCCCACGATGATGCTGAGCAGAACGGTCAGCTCACGGTTGCGGCCAAACGAAGCAGATTGAAGAGCCTTCACAGCGACGTAGTTCAGCAGAAAGTAGAGTCCTCCCACGACGACAAACGCGGCAAGGAGTATTCCGGCAACACGTGCAGCAATGGCGGAGGGTTCACCTCCTTCGGCAAGCAACGGAATCAGGATGGCCAACGGAACGACGGCCATATCCTGAACCAAAAGCACGGCAAGAGAGTTTCGGCCCGAATGAGAATCCATCTCTCCACGATCCACAAGCACTCGCAGAACCGTCGCGGTACTGCTCAGGCAGATCATGGCCCCAATCGCGACAGCGCTTGCGGCCGACATCCCAAAGATGAGGCAGCACACCGCACCCACAAACAATGTCACAACAACCTGAGCGACGCCGCAAAGAAGTGTGGATTTACCAAGCCCGATCACGCGTTTCCAGGAAAATTCCAGCCCAAGACTGAACAACAGCAGCGCAACGCCAAGTTCTGCGATCGATTCAATTTGCTGCTCGGCTTTAACAATCGCAAAGCTGCCCGGGCCACCCATCAACATTCCGGCAAGTAAATAGCCGACCAGCGGACTCTGTTTCAGCCACGCCATCACGCTGCCAGCCAGCAGACAGGCGAGCAAAAGCAGCATGATCTGCAAAAGCATGTCCCACGATTCCATCGCGAACCGTCCTTTTCTCGCAGCTATAGAAATGCGAGATTCTATTTGAATCAGGCTGCACAGCGGATTGTCAAATTATGCAATTCGATGTCCGACCAGGAATCGGATATCGGTAATTTCATCCAACTGGCCCAAACGGTGCCTATGAAAGAACGACCGATCCCGAAAACTGCGGCACCGTTATCTCCGAAACCAAGCCAGACGAAGCAACGCTATTCCACATCGTGGATCGATGCTGGAGCAGCGAGTTCCGGATTCCGTCCCACTTCAGAAACCGTCACGTCATTCGATGGAATCGAACCGATTGCCTGTCGTGGAATTCGGCAGAGAATCTGAACTCGACTGGCTGCGTCATCCAGGTACTGGCGACTTAGCTCTTCGGCATGCTGGGTCAACCATGCAAACAATCGACCATTCCCAACGCTGGCTTCGACCTCAACATCCACAAATCCACCGGAAAGTCGCTCAGCCACGATCAGCGCCAGTTTCTCAATGCCATCGCCAGTGGCAGCACTGATGGTGATGGTGTCGTCATAATGTCGACGCAGCACGTCGATGATCGAAGGATCGGAAACACGGTCCACTTTGTTCAGAACCAACAGAACACTCTTGACCTCAATCCCGATCTCGCTCAGCACCTGATAAACCGTGTGAATCTGACGTTCCGCTTCCGGGCTGCTGGCATCGACCACATGCAGCAGTAAATCGGCACGCCGCGCTTCTTCAAGCGTTGAACGAAATGAAGCCACCAGATGATGCGGAAGGTTGCGTACAAATCCAACCGTATCGCTTAGCAAGACTTCGCCAAAGTTAGGCAGCTTCCAACGACGTGTGCGAGTATCAAGCGTGGCAAACAACTTATCTTCCACCAGGACATCAGCACCGGTCAGCGTTCGCATCAAGGTGCTTTTACCCGCGTTGGTGTAGCCCACTAAAGAGACTGTCGGTTGATCGTGACGAAAGGAGACCGTTCGTATCCGGCGATCTTCCACCTCTTTGAGCTTTGCTTTCAGTTCGGAAATTCGCTTGTCGATCAGCCTTCGGTCCGTTTCAAGCTGTTTTTCCCCCGGACCGCGGCCTGCTCCAAGCCCACCAGTTCCGCCACCGCCCACGCGTTCCAGGTGAGTCCACATTCGTTTCAGTCGTGTCCGAAAGTACATCAACTGAGCAAGCTCGACCTGAAGCATTGCCTCATGAGTTCGTGCATGGGTTGCGAAAATATCCAGGATCACTTCACTGCGGTCGACGATCGGCTTTGCCAGGGATTGTTCCAGCGCGCGGCCCTGGGATGGAGAAAGGTTGTTATCGAAAATCACCATCTGCGCATCGGTTGTTTCGATCAGTTGTTTGAGTTCTTCGAGTTTTCCTCGACCGATGCAGACCGACGGATGGGGAGTCTCACGAAACTGAACCATTTCACCGACAACTTCAACGCCGGCGGTTTTGACAAGACCCTTCAGCTCATCCAGAGCGTCATAACGCCCAAATCCATCGTCAGGATGAAAAACGCCGACAAGAATTGCTCGCTGACTGCCGACTTTCAGTGTTTCACGTTTTGGATCACCCAAGTGATTTCGTCCTTTGACCGATAATTTGAGGGATATGCGGCCTGCCGACATCAATGACAGTACACCCGCTATCGTACGGCTTTTGTTCAGATTGTGTGAAGTCGAAACGCAGCGGAATGACAGACACAACGTTTGTTACCTGTGTTCGGCGGCAGTCCGGCTATTACACCTGATCGAAAAACCTTGCTTCGCGAAGACTAACCGGTTAAATCGGCTTTATCTATCCGGATGCCAAAGCTTCTCCAAGGAGCCACGTCCGACCAGAATTTGCGATTGCAGTTGAGATTTTCAAATTTCCACACTTAACTCGGAGGGGGAAAGTTGCCAAAATTTCCCTTTCCGATTTTGGTTGGCTGAGCAGTTCCCCTGTGGGGCAGCTCAGTCTTTTCTTTTTTAGGCTCCCCGGATACCGTGAAAACCGTTATCCCAGGATTTTGATGCGACACCATGAAGCATCTGACCTCCCTGCTGGATCTCTCTCCTGACGATCTGGTTGATATTCTCGATACAGCTGCTGAGCTCAAAGCAAAGTTCCGCCTGGGAGATCGTCCGCAACTCTATCCCGGCCGGGTCCTTGCACAGCTTTTCGAGAAACCTTCGTTGAGAACTCGGAACAGCTTTGAAGCCGCAATGATTCACCTTGGCGGATCAGGGATTTTTCTGACTACCGCAGAGGCCGGACTCAATGGTCGAGAAAGCCTTTCGGATATTGCGAAAGTCCTGAGTTCGTTCAGCGATATCATCACGATGCGCACGTTCTCGCAGAAGCTGATCGAGGATGTTGCAAGCTACTCTTCGTGCCCCGTAATCAACGGCCTTTCTGATGACCGACATCCCTGCCAGGCTCTGACAGACCTGCTGACAATCCGAGAAACACTCGGGCACCTCAAAGACATCCACCTTGTTTTCGTGGGCGATGGTAACAACGTGTCCATGTCACTTGCGATTGCCACCGCAATGACGGGCATGCGATTTACACTGGCCGCACCAAAGGGATTTGAGTTCGATCCTGCGTTCATGACGCTGCTTTCACAGTCTTATCCACATCATCGAGTGGCGCAATCGAATCACCCGGCGGAGGCCGTTCGTTCAGCAGATGTCATCTATACCGACGTGTGGGCCAGCATGGGCCAGGAAGACGATGCTGATCGACGCAAACAAGCGTTCACGGGGTTTCAGGTGAACGAAGCGTTGATGAAAGCCGCGCCGAAGTCTGCAAAATTTATGCATGATCTTCCCGCAAAACGCGGTCTTGAAGTGACGGATGGAGTGATGGACGGCGAACAGAGTATTGTTTTCCAGCAGGCTGAAAATCGAATGCATCTGGCGAAAGGACTGTTCGTCTGGTTGTTGCGGAACAAATAGTGGTTGCCGTTTGAGATTTTCCCAGCGGCAGCCGTCAAATGCCTGTTCAGCAATGCTTCATATCAGCCGCATCGCCGGTCACCCAGGTACTTGCTTTCCTTGTTCAGTCGACTGAAAACTTCCAGCTTCGGGTTTGCCGGGTTGAGCGATTGGCCGCCTTGATTCCCTCGGAATGTTAAGCGCAATACCGTTCAAATAGTAGAGACGCAGCGCGAGCTGCCCGGTGAGTCCCTGCAAAATGCGGGCTCACCGGACGGCTTACGCCGATTCCGCTACTTCACAGGCCGTTCGTTGAACGGTCTTGATGTTAAGCGGCGATCTCTTGATTTTGGTCGAGCAACGCGTCAATCGGCAGATTCGGCCGATGCACGGCTCAAATATCCCGAGTATGCGGGCAAATAGTCAGGTTGCCCCAATTGAAATCCGCACAAGGGGCCAGTGAACGGGACCCGCGTTGACAGTGTCTCTTAGTTGTCCAATAATCCCAATCCAACGTAAACAAAGCCGCCGATGAGGCGAATTTGGTGGTTTCCCGCTCTTTTGAGCATCCAGTGGCTTAAACTGCGATCTCAATTTGGTGGTTTGCGATGACTGGGAGCTAGTCGAGCGGCGTAGTTGCAAAGGTTGCACCGTATTGGAATCGTCCGCCGACAATCGAATCAGGATCTCCTCCATGGCGATCCTGGGCATGAATACATGAGGAGTAAGGGTAATGGCTGGCAATTTGCACGAATTCACCGACGCGAACTTCCAATCTGAAGTTCTGGAATCTGCTGAACCGGTTCTCGTCGACTTCTGGGCTCCATGGTGTGGCCCTTGCCGCATGCTCATGCCGACAGTTGAGCAGCTGGCCAACGAATATGGCGGTCGGGTGAAGATCGGTAAGGTGAACACCGACGACAATCACCAGACTGCTGCAAGTTTTGGTATCACAAGCATCCCGACGGTTATGCTGTTCAAGAACGGACAGTTGGTCGACAAGGTAGTTGGTGCTCCGCCGAAGCAGCATTTTGTCAACATGATCGATAAAGCTTTGACATGATCGTGCGGATGGCAACGTCCGTGTTTTAGTCGCGCGAGACTGACTTGACGTTCGTCTCGCACCAGGGGAGCCCCGATGCGTTTGCGTCGGCTCCAGGCGGTGTGATTTGGTCCGAGGTCTCGTTTGGGAAAGGAGTCCCGAACATGCCGGAAAACTCTGCAGAGGATCTGACAATGTCAGGTGCTGTCGGGGGCGGCGCGACTGGACCTTTGCTGGTTTCGACGCCAGTAACAACGCCCGCTTTTGAATCTGCGAACCCGTTCGTCGGCGAGTCCGATGCACTGAAGATCCTGTTGCAGGCATCTGCTGCCGCAGAATCACTGCAGCATCGTTTTTCAGAACTCCAGCAGCGTCGGACAGAGATCCTCGCTGATCAAAAGCAGCTGGAAGCCGAGCGCCGAACGTTCGAAGATCGCGCTCAGGAATTTGCTGCGCAGGTTGCCCGAGACCGCGCTGAACATCGCGAAATGATGGCCGATCTGGAGCTGCGACTGGGACGCGTGGCTGAACAGGAAGAGCAGCATCAAAGACAGACCGTTGAGCTCCGCGCGGCACAGCGGGCATTGTCTGACGAACGTGTGATTCTCAAACAGTCGGTTCGTGCGGAACTTGACGAAGATCGCATGAAGCTAAGCCAGGAACGTGCGATTCTCGATGCAGAACGAGACCGTCTTCGCGCTTTTGCTGAACGCGAGCGACAAGAACACGCGGATCGGATTCGCCAGATTGATGACGAATTGAAACAGGAGAAACTGCGCATCGCCGAACGCGCCCGCGAAGATCTGAACGCGGAATTGATTTTGCTGAATCGTCAAAAGATTGAGCATGACGTCGCGCACGAGCTGCAGCTTCAGGAGATTCGTCAGCAGGCGGAAGACCTGCAACAACAAAGAGAACTCTTCGGCCAACAGGTAGAAGACGAACAAAATCGCTTGCGCGAAGAAATTGAAAAGAAGCGACAGTCTCTGCTGACAGAACAGAACAATCTGCAGCGACGTTATCGTTTTCAGTTTGAGCATTTGACTCGGGCGAAGGAAGATCTGGAACTTGAGCTTCGAGAATTCCGTCGCGAACAGCAATTGTTTCGCAGTGAACGCCTGCGATTTCTCGAACAGCATCGCCTTCGATTCCGACAGCTGGAGCAGGTTCGAAAACTGCTGACCGATCGTGAAGCGTCAATTACTCGCGAAGCACGTATCGTTGATCGGTCGCGTGCCGCAGCATTGTCTGACATCCAGCGGCAACAGCGTCATAGTGAAGAAGAGCGTGACGCGATCCTGCGTGACATCGAGAGTCGGCAACGGCGAGTTCGACAGCAGGAAGGCGCGATGGCGGAACTCGCTGCCCGATTGGAAGATCGTTCTCAGCGACTCAACCGACTTCGTGCCGAGCTCGATCAGACTCAATCGGAAATCCTGGAACATCGTCTTGTGATCGAGGAAGCTCGTACACAACTTGTTCGTGAAAGTGAATCCCCTGAAATCGCCCGCGCAAGACTGGAACAGGCTCGCGGTGACGTGCAGGCGTTTTTCGAACGCATGCGCATGCAGGTCAATGCAGATCGCGACAAAGTCGAAGTTGCCGCTGCAGAGGTCACGGAACGACAACAGCAGTTTCGCCGTGATCGTGCTGAACTCGAGCAGTGGTTCGCTACACGAGAAGAAGAGTTGTCGTCTCGTTCAGTCGATTCTGTCGTCGACGACCAACAGCAGAGTATCCAGACGCTCCAGGCTCAGATTGTTCAAATGCAAAACCGCTGGCAGAAGGAACGCGTGGAAGCGGAACGCGCGATTCGAGACCTTCTGGAACAATTGACGGCTCGCGAAGTGAAGAACATGGAATCTGCAAATCAGCCCGGCAGCATCCCTCCCGCGAACGCCCGAGACGCTGCATAACTGCTGCCGCAAAAACAAGCGGCGCCGGTGCTGTCACAGGCTGAGGTTGAACGCAGCGGATCGTGTTAAAGACCTCGTGACTGCAGGACCCTTGCGAGGCCCACGACCCTAAAATCAAATCTGGACAAACCAAAAGTCGCTCCTGAGGAACAGCCTCGAAATAGTCTCTGTTCTTTGAACGAAGCGGAAAGGCGCGAATCCTCCGGTTTCGTATCACCGGCCAGCTCGCGCCGTTCTACTACCGACGGAAGTTATTTTTTTACTGCTCGTGAGAGACCATGCTCTGAGGTCATTGCAGATCAGGCAGCGTTCCGGTTTCGGGATCGTAGACGACACTACGAGTCCTGTCACGATGTTGGTGTTGGTGTTGGTGCTGGTGCTGGGACTCGCAGCCTCGTCCACGACGAGAAAGCGCAATCACTTGTTTGACTGCGACTTCGGACCAGTGTTGAGATCACTGGTGTTATTCTCGTGGCGCAAGCTTCCAGCTTGAGAGGGCGGGGCGACGCATATGCCTGCACCGCAAAGCCTCAGATCAATACGGCCCGCGAATATGTTGGTCAACTCTGGCTTGATAAAACTCCGAGAGACGCTGGTGCAGGTCATTGCTGAGTTTCAATATTTCACTGACTGCAACATTGCTGGTCACCTGTTCCGGCGAAGAAGCACCAGGAATAACCGTGGTCACAGCGTCATGATCAAGAATCCAGCGGAGCGAAGCTTGAGCCATCGTCATGTCTGGTGGCAGCATGTCACGAATTTCATTCGCAAGTTCCACACCGGTTTGGAATGGTAATCCAGCGAACGTCTCACCAACGTTAAAGCATTGGCCGTCACAGTTGTAGTTCCGATGATCGCCTTCTGTGAATCTTGTTTGCGGAGTGAATTTGCCTGAAAGCAGTCCGCTGGCCAGTGGCAATCTGACAATGATACTCACGCCAGCTTCCTGAGCCTGCGGAAACAGTTCGGTCGCCAGTCTCTGCCGGAAAAGATTGAAAATGACTTGCAGAGAAGCGATGCCATCCTGTTTGAGACAAAGCAATCCTTCTTCGATCGATTCTACTGAAGCACCGAATTCCTGAATCGACCCTTCGGCTTTCAATGCTCGTAGCCAGTCGAAAACATTCCCATTTCGCAAAGCCTCTATCGGGATGCAATGCAACTGCAGGCAATCGAGCACTTCAACACCCAGACGACGCCGGGCAGCATCAACGGCCGTGCGGATCGAAGCCTCTGTGTAATGGTCGGGAACGACACGACTGTCACGTCCATACTTTGTGATGACGTGAATTGGGTGACCTGAATGTGTCGCCAGGAAACGACCAATCAGCGACTCGCTTCGACCACCACCGTAAACATCGGCAGTATCAAATAAATTGACTCCGCCATCGACCGCGGCCCCCATGATAGCAATCGCCTGAGAATCTGACATCGGTCCAAAATCGCCACCGAACTGCCAGCAACCAAGTCCGATCTCGCTCACAGGTTGCGCATGTGTCCCGAAGTTTCTGCTTTTCATTTCAGAACTGTACCACGATGTTGCGAGCCCAATCGCATCACTGGGCTCAAAAGCAGAGTTTGCTGGAAGCTGAACTTTTGCAACTCATCACACTCGCAGCAGCGTTGCCAGAAATACGGCAGGAATACCCGCAAGGCAGTCGTTGCACACTTCGTCGGACGGTCACACGAGAAAAGAAAATTCTCCCGTCGTTGGACCAACGCTAATCAGCTACGGCTCAGATAAAGCCGCTGAATGTCTTCCAGCTTGACAACGATCGTTCGAGTAAACCCAGTGTGACTACGCTCGTACGAAATTTCGGACGCGAGCTGAGGTTGCAGGTGAATCGACCTGGCCACCCAGCGTCGATCTTCATCCGACAGGTTTCCTACCGACGGATCCCATTGCGTTCTGGTTTCCATAACCAAGTCATCAATGCGTGGATCAAACTTGTTCATGAGTGTTCGACTCTTATTAGTTCATCGAAGCAATAACGTTACGAAAGAAAAGCTCGGCCCTATTCAAGGACCGAGCTTCATGATTCTAGTCGCGACAGAAAAAAAGCACAGCGTTCCGAGCTAGTCTTTCCCCGCCAATGCCAGCATCTTTCGAGCCTTCTCAAGTCGCTTAGCTGCGGTTGCGTATTCGTCGTCGCTTTTTGCTTTGGCAGCCTTAGCGGCATCAAGTGCTGCGACTGCTGATTTCTTGCTGATGTCCGCCACCAAGGTCGCAGAATTTGTCAGCACGGAAACCACACTTCCCTTGACCTGTACAAAGCCACTGTCAATGAAAAACGATTCTGAAGCCCCTGCTGAATCAGTCAGGCGAAGTTCACCAATTCCCAGGCGACCAACCAGCGGTGCTCGACCAGGATAGAATCCGGCAGCACCGTCGAAAAGAGGCACCCGAATTGATGCGACTTCACGATCGAACAGGGTTCGCTCGGGTGTAACAAGGACAAGTCGCAGATCGGCCATCACAATCTTCCTTTCGGCTGCACGCAGTCATCAACGCATCGCAGCGAATTCATCAGGCTTGAGCCTGCATCTTCTTGAACTGTTCTTCCGCTTCTTCGATCGCACCCACGTACATGAAAGCTGATTCAGGCAGGTGATCCCACTTACCGTCGCAAAGTTCTTCAAAGCTGCGAATCGTATCAGCCAGCGGTGTAATCTTACCGGCCTTGCCTGTGAACACTTCTGCCACAAGGAATGGCTGGGACAGGAAGCGTTCAATTCGGCGGGCTCGATGTACCACCAACTTATCGTCTTCACTCAACTCGTCCACCCCGAGAATCGCAATGATGTCCTGCAGTTCACGGTAACGCTGTAGAGTTCGCTGAACGCGTCGTGCGACGTCATAGTGACGCTGGCCGACGTACTGCGGGTCCAGAATTCGGCTGGATGATGCCAGTGGGTCAATCGCCGGATAAATGCCCTTCTCAGAAATCTTACGTTCAAGGTAAATGAACGCGTCAAGGTGAGCAAACGCGGTGGCGGGAGCTGGGTCCGTTGGGTCGTCCGCAGGAACGTAGACAGCCTGCACGGACGTGATCGCCCCATTCTTTGTTGAGGTAATTCGCTCCTGAAGCTCACCCAGTTCAGTACCAAGTGTTGGCTGATAACCTACTGCCGACGGCATACGTCCCAACAGAGCGGACACTTCAGACCCGGCTTGCGAGAAGCGGAAAATATTATCAACGAACAGCAGTGTGTCAGAGCCTGTTGCATCACGGAACCATTCTGCCATTGTAAGGGCAGAGAGAGCAACGCGAAGACGAGCACCTGGTGGCTCGTTCATCTGGCCGAAGACCATGCATGTCTGTTCAATAACGTGACGACCGGTTGTGCCGATCTCAGTTTCCTGCATTTCCAGCCAAAGGTCGTTTCCTTCGCGGGTTCGCTCACCGACACCGGCAAACACCGAATATCCACCGTGAGCACTGGCGATACGAGCAATCATCTCGGTCAGAATCACAGTCTTGCCCAGACCGGCTCCTCCGAACAAACCTGCTTTTCCACCGCGTACGAAGGGCGTCAGAAGGTCTACAACCTTAATACCCGTTTCGAAAACTTCCGTCTTTGCACTCAGCGTCTCAAGTGCTGGCGGGCGACGATGGATCGACCATCGTTCGTCACACGGCACATCACCACGGCCGTCGATTGCCTCGCCCAAAACATTGAAGACGCGCCCCAGTGTTCCCTTGCCAACAGGAACGGACAATGGCTTCCCGGTGTCAACGACAGTCATTCCGCGAGACATTCCGTCGGTGCTTCCAAGAGCCACACAACGAACGCGCCCCCCACCCAGGTGCTGCTGCACTTCCCCGGTAACCTTAACCGCATTTCCCTTGATCACTTCTTCGATCTTGAGAGCGTTATAAATACCAGGCAGGTGCCCTTCTGGAAACTCGGCGTCAAACGTCGAGCCGATCACCTGAGAGACCTTACCATTTACCGCAGTGACACTCATGGGTCAGTTGCCCCGTGAACTAAATTGACAAAATTCAAACGTGATAACAACAACGCTGCTAACACGATTATAAACCAAATTCCAATGTGCGACCGACGAAAGTCGTCCGTCCCTGCTGTCGTCAAGACCTACTCCAAAGCCGCCGCACCACCGATAATTTCAGCCAGCTCGGAAGTAATACCAGCCTGACGTGCTCGATTGTATTGTTGCTTCAGTGAACCAGCCATCTCGTCAGCATTTTCCGTCGCTCCCTTCATCGCAACCATGCGAGCAATTTGCTCACTTACAGCCGCGTCAAGGAAACACTTGAAAAGCTTGGCTCGAAATGCAGCCGGCACGATCTCCGACAGGATTTCCTGAGCAGAAGGCAGAAACTCGTAATCTGTGGATGATCCGCCAGTTTCTTCGACACCACCACCAAGACTGGAGAGTGGCAGAAGGGATTCGACAACGGCATACTGCTTTGATGAAGTCACAAACTTCGTGTACGCCACATCGAGTTGATCAATTCGCCCGGCGATGTAATCTTCGATGTAACGAGAGGCCAGCACCTCTACCTCTGAAAACTTAGGCTGATCTTCAAAGTGCACAAACGTATGAGACATCTGGACTTTCTGGAAGGTCAGGAACTTAATGCCCCTCTTACCAGAAACCTCCAGTGTCGTCTCAACATTCTTCTCATTCAGCATCTTGCGGTGAGCCAGCGTCTGTCGCAAAACACTTGCATTATAGCCGCCGCAAAGGCCACGGTTCGAAGTGAGAACCAACAGAACACTCTTCTTAAGCTCCGACCGCGACTCCAGCAATGGATGAGAGAACTTCAGGTTCGCCCTGCCGAGGTCACCGACAATTTCTGAGATCTTGCGAGTGTATTCTGCCGCCTCCGCTGCACGGTCCATCGCCTTCTTAAACCGACTGGTCGCGATCAGCTCCATTGTGCGCGTAATCTTGCGGATATTGCGCACCGCTTTGAGCCGTTTGACAAGTAAGCGTCTGTTAGCCATTGATGAACCAGCCAGATTCTTAAGGCGGATCTCCAGATCCGCCCAGTGGACGACAAAAGCAAATCACATGGACTCGCTCAACAAATCTTCACTATGCCTTTGATGCCAGCCGAGCCACGAAAGCCGACAAAGCTTTCTTCAGCATGCCTTCAATCTCGTCTGTCAAAGCTGCTTCTGCAACCAGCTTGTCACGCATGTCGGCGTGCTCAGTACGAATGAATTCATGAAGTTCTTTCTCTGTCTCTGCAACTTTTGCCACCGGCACCTTATCAAAGTAACCTTTGGTACCAGCATAGATTGCAACGACCTGATCAGCCACATGCAAAGGCCCGAATTGGCGCTGCTTCAGCAGTTCGACCATCCGGTACCCTCGATCCAACTGGGCCTGAGTGTCTTTATCAAGTTCCGTACCAAGCTGAGCAAACGCTTCAAGCTCGCGGAACGCAGCCAAGTCCAGTCGCAGACTTCCGGCCACCTTCTTCATTGCCTTCGTCTGAGCATTACCGCCCACTCGACTTACCGAAACACCAACGTTAATAGCAGGTCGAATTCCCTTCCAGAACAAGTCTGGTTCAAGATAGATCTGGCCGTCAGTGATCGAAATTACGTTCGTCGGAATGTAGGCAGAGACTTCACCTTCAAGAGTCTCAATGATCGGCAAAGCCGTCATCGAACCACCGCCCAGCTCCTTATTCAGCTTTACTGAGCGTTCCAGCAAACGGCTATGACAGTAAAACACGTCACCCGGAAACGCTTCGCGCCCCGGAGGACGTCGCATCAGAAGCGACAACTGCCGATACGCAACCGCCTGCTTTGAAAGGTCGTCATAAACGATCAGAGTATGCTTACCCTGATACATGAAGTACTCTGCCATCGCCGCACCGGCATAAGGGCCGATGTATTGCAAAGGTGCAGGATCAGCACTTGTCGCCGCAACAACGATCGTGTAATCAAGAGCACCGTGTTCACGAAGAACTTCGACAACCCCTGCAATCGAAGACGCACGCTGTCCGCAGGCCACATAAACGCAGATGACGCCGGTGTCTTTCTGGTTCAGAATTGTATCAATAGCGACCGCCGTCTTGCCGGTCTTTCTGTCGCCAATGATCAACTCACGCTGGCCACGACCAATCGGAGTCATGGCGTCGATCGCCTTAATCCCAGTCTGCAGAGGCTCCTTCACCGGTTGTCGCTCTGCAACACCAGCGGCGAGCCACTCAACAGGTCGAGACGACGATGTAAGGATCGGTCCCTTTCCGTCCAGCGGATTGCCCAGTGGATCAACCATGCGACCCAACAGCGCTTCGCCAACAGGAACGGACAGCAGTTTCCCCGTAGATCGAACCTCGTCGCCTTCTGCAATTTTCAGGTAATCCCCGAGAATTACGACCCCGACGCTGTTCTCTTCCAGGTTAAACGCAAATCCGCGCGTACCGTTTGGGAACTCCAGCATTTCGCCAGACATCACATTCGACAAGCCAGTACAACGGGCAATGCCGTCACCAACTTCGATTACGCGACCAACTTCTGCGGTCTGAATCTGACCGCGAAAGTCTTCAATCTCCTTCTGGATGACTGAAGCGATCTCGTCCGCTTTGAATTTCATTGAAAGCTTTCTCCACCAGACGATCCTTCAGCTGCTTTAGCTGAGATCGCAACGATGAATCATAAACTGTATCGCCGACCTGCAAAACAACTCCGCCGAGCAACGACGCGTCGACAGTCTCCTGCAGGATTGGTTCAAAACCAAATGTGTTCTTCAGGTGATTAACAATCTGAGAACGGGAAGCATCCGATAGCGATCGCGCGGATTTGACTCGTATTCGCTTCTTCCCTGCCGCTTCTTCTTGAAGTCTGCCCAGCACAGTTTTGATCTGCGGAAGCATCTCAATACGACCGTGCCCAACCAACACTCTCAGGAAATTTGCAAAGAACTCCGAGCACTTCGGAGCAAACACGCGATCCACGATTGCCAATTTGTCATCACGCCCGACCAAATCGGACATCAACAACTGCTCAAACTCCGGGAAAACCGCAAGAACATCATCGACAAGCGAATTCAGCTCTTCCTCCGGAGCAGCAATGCCTTCAGCAGCAGCCGCGGTCATGTAAGACTGAGCGTACATTGTCGCAACAGCCAGAGCACCGGGATCTTCCAGCACACTGTCAGAACGAGAAATTGAACGCATGTCGGACATGACTAACCTCGAAGACGGCTCGCACGAGCACTGCTCTCGAAACAAACAAAATTAACTACGCCTGACGCAGAGAAATCAGCGGGAAATCTCAGCAAGTGCCTGCGTCACAAGTCGATCCTGATCCCCATCCTGAAGAGCACGCCCGAGAACATGCTCTGTCGCGAGAACCACCTGAGCATTGATCTTCGTGAAGACTTCAGCCAACGCTGTGTCCTTCGCTTGACGAATCTCATCCTTCGCACGATCGCGAATCAAGCCAACTTCTCGCTGGGCATTCGCAATCAAATCCTGACTTGTGCGTTCCGCGTCGCGACGTGCCTCTGCAACCATTGCCTGAACGGTCTGCTCGGCAGCCTTCAGCTTTTGCTCGTATTCACCAAGCATCACCTGAGCCTTGCGCCGATTATCTTCCGCATCGCTGATTGACTTCTGAATACCAGCTTCACGCTTATCCAGCCCCTGAATCATCGGGCCCCAGGCAAACTTGCCCAGGACGAAGACGAAGAGCAGAAAAGTAATGAGCGAAAACAGAGCAAGGTCTGACTTCCACTTAAGGGGAACGCTAGTATCATGCCCACCCCCGTGACCATCAGCATGGCCATCGGAAGCCGCATCATGCCCGTCCGCCGCGGCCGGAGATGCCTTATCAGTAGCATCTTCAGCCAACAAACGCACGGTACCCCCGAAGAGGACCAGACCGCCAATTAAGACGAGGCGGAGCAGACTCTTTGCAGACGTGCAGCACATGGAAATCGCCGACCGAAAACAGAGACAACAAAAAGACGAAACCAACCATTGCAGATCAATGGTATCAACTAGGCAATCATACAGACGATCAGAGCGAAGAATGTTGCACCTTCGATAAGAGCAGCTGCAACAATCATCGCACCGCGAATGTCACCGGCAACTTCAGGCTGACGAGCCATGCTCTCAACAGCAGCAGCACCAATCTTCGCGATACCAAATGCCGCACCCAACATCACAATACCCGCTCCAGCAGCACCGCTGAATTCAATCAACGACCCACCAGTCGCAGCGGCAGCATCCTGAGCCATAGCCGGAACGCTCATTGCAACAAAGGCAGCAACAACCAAAAGGCACATTTTAGCAAACTGAGCCACAACAAAACTCCTCTTTCAAGCAAACTCACCAAAGTTACGCCGCCTGTCTCGGGCGACCGGCGAAACCACTCTCAGAACTAATCAAATCAGTGCTTATGGATCGCACCAGCGATGAAAATTGTCGCAAGAAACGAAAACACATAAGCCTGCAGGAACGCAACAAACAATTCAAGGCAGCCGATGAACACCTGCCCAATGATACTCCCAGGAACAACCATGCCGTAAATCACGTTACTCTTATGAGCAGCAACGGCAATAAAACCAAGAATCACACCAAGCACCGTGTGACCACCCATGATGTTTGCAAACAGACGAACCGCAAGAACCCCATGCTTAATGAAGAACCCAAGCAATTCGATTACAAACATCATTCCACCCAGAGCCATACCCCCTGGACCGGGAACGCCGGTTTCTGGAATCAAATTCCCGAAGAAACCCTTAACTGTCATCGCCTGCGCACCATAAATGAAGGTCGCACACAGAGCAGTAACCGCCAACGCTCCAGTTACGTTAATCTCACCGGTCGCCGAGCCCAGAAAAGGAACTGCACCTAGCAAGTTGCAAAGCAGAATATAGAAGAAACAACTCCAGACAAACGGCAGATAGCGATCAGCCGGATGAGCATAAACCGCAGCATGGGAATGCGCAGAATGCCCGCCCCCATGACCAGAATCATGAGCGTGACTATCAGAGTGACCGTGGTCATCATGCGAGGGATCGCCAATAGTCGGACGAACAACCTCATCCCGAATGAACAACGCAATCGCTTCCCAGAAATTCCAGAAGCGACCAGTCGCCGGCACACCACTACCGATCCGCTTTGCAAGACCCCGGAAAATCAACAGACACAGCAGTAGCACAACAACCTGAAGAACCATGAACTTCGAAATCAAAAAGCCAGGCTCACGCGCAGTCCCAGCAAACGGCTGAGGAATGAAAATCTTCCCCTCAACCGCCTCGTTAACCTGAGCAAGATTCGGGCTTTTGAGATGCAGAGCATGCAACTCATACCACGGAACGTCACCCAGGTCTTGATACTTATGCGAAGACGTCAGAGCCTTTGGCACCTCAAAGTAGGTGTAGTCGCGAACGTGATGAAAATGATCGCCTGCACTCATTTCCGGATTGCCCGCCGACCTCTAAAGACACCAAAGAATACAAAAATCGCAACGACTACCTGCCACCAACTGAACCGCTGTAGCTACGCCTGAGCAAAGCTACCTCAACTGCGAGAGCGAGCAAATAGAACCCGATCAGCCATCCAAAGAAATCGATGATTCCCAACTCTGGCTGAAGCTTTCTTACCACAACGGCAGTCACTGCAACTGTAAAGAGACGAATCATCGTCTGAACAAGCATCGCAGCTAAATCGTTTCGCAAAATAGCAGCACTTGTCAGAAAAACAACAACCCACCCCGGCACAAGAACAGCAATTGCCGCAACTGACATCCACCAAACACCGAGCGAACCGCGAAGTTGCCTTGCCGGCCAAAAACAGAGTCCCCAAGCTGCCGCCACTGAAAGCGTTAGCCACACCGCAGACTTAAGGCCAGCACCACGAGATGTTTTATTCACTCGGAGCCAGCCTCCCTGCTTTCGGATGATTTCTGCTTCTTCTTCGCCGATTCTTGATCCAGCCGTTGCAGGAGTTGTCTAAGAGAAACTCCTGCGACAATAAAACCAAGACAGGCTCCACAAACCGTCAGCAATGGCGAACAGTCGTATTTTTTATCGAGCCACCATCCACCCAACACCATTATCCCAAGCGACATGGCTGCTGAGACGACCTCATGAGCTGCCCGATAAGCTTGCGCTATCTGACCAGTTCTTTTTCGGCGACTGTTTCTTTCGTGTGATCCGCTGCCAGACAAAAAATTGCCTCCCAGCAGTCGATAAAATCAATGGCCAAAAATTTCTCAGGCGGCGAGTCTAGACTTGCGTCAAAACTGAGTCAAAGAGGCCCACCAACGGCCTTGGCGATTCCCGGAAACGAGACGTTGCGTGTCAGATTCGGTTAATCTTTCCGATATCGGCAAGTTCAACGATTGGACGGAGGAATGTGCGGCCTGGAGCCACATGTCAGATTGTGAGATTCATTCCGGCGTGACTGAATTTTGCCGAATTCGACGACACGCCATCGTCGCAAATCACACTGAAACGAAAACCGTGAGGCTCGCCATTAAACGCTTCATCCCGTTGGATATGTTATTCTGAATATCAACTGGACGTAAAATCGAATCATCCGAAAGTCTTCACAAAAGCCCTCTCATGAACATCCCCAAAATCATCTCGGCTTTGCAACAGGCGTTGCCCCCCGTGGTTCGCTGGAGCGGTGCCGTGGCCAGACGCCTTCGGCAGTTCAATATTGCAGTGGACGGAAAGTCTTCTGGAAATGCCAATACAGACGCGCTGACACTTGCGGATCTTTCCGTCCAGGAGTTGCTCGTGGCAGCGCTTCGAGATGCCGATCCCATCCTGCGAACGTGTCGTGTGGAGGGCGAAGAAACAACCGGCGACATGTCGCGATTTGCCGCTGACAGCCCTCTTGCGATTGCTATCGATCCGATTGATGGTACCAAACAATACCGAGACAAAACGGGAAACGGCTATTCCATCATTGTTCATCTGCATGATGAAATGACGCCACTCTACTCGCTCGTCTTCGCTCCCGAGATGGGGCCGAATGGAACGTGGGTTGAGGTCACATCGGATCGTGTTGCGTGCGGCCCCGATGATCCTTCTCGCACAGCTCGCGAAGTGCTTGACGATTTGCCAAATCAGATGAAGCCTCCAATCCTGGATGGCCGGGGAATCTACTTGATTGGATTCCAGAAGCGCGATGCCCAGCGTGCGAGAGAAGTGGATCGGCTTCAGTTCGGCAAGAGTACTTTGCAGGGGCGTACATCAGATGAAATGCAGGGCAGCATTTATCCACTTATGTCCACCGGAGAATATGCAGGCTCCCTGATCCATTCACCAAACATCTACGACTTTCCTGTTTCCATGCACATCGCTCGCGTACGAGGCGGAGATGCGGTCTGGGTTCACAATCGCCAGCCAGTCAACTACCGAGAGCTTTGGATGGATACTCGGGCTGGCATGCTCCGGTACCCAGGCATCGTCGCCTGCAGTGAACACGCCGCTGTTCTTGACGAACTTTGCAAATTGGCAAAAGACTGGAGTCCCGTGCGGTACGAAGATTGAAGGCAATGGCTCACACATCGCGATGTCCGTGCTCCACAAGCCTGAACGGGCGAAGATTCATTCAATCCATTCGGCTCACAGACTTTTCGCAGAGACCCTGGTTTGGTGCCCTCAACCGAGAGCCGCTCTCAGCCGAGAACTGCGGCGATCACTCCAAAGGCTGCCCGATCCTACTGACGCGGGCTGAGCAGTGTCTTCCCGCTGAATTAAGCATAGGCATGCGGCAGAATGAATAGTACCCGCTGAGCCGGAGGCGTTAGCGTAGAGTCTCTTAATTCCGTTTTGTTTTGGTTGACCGTGTTTTCCCCGCAGCCGAGGTGGCAAGAACTCGGAATTCTCACGAATTCTGCGACAACTAATTCAACAACTGCGTGAGATACGACTCAAGCCGATTTGAAGTCGGAAAATCGGCTAGCGCCTCGGGCTCACCTGAAGTGCGTTCGGTAGATTTATATCTGCCGCCTGCCACAGAAAAATGCTGCTCAATTCCAGTCAGGATTTCGAATGTTGTGAGGAATAATTCTGTTGGCACGATGCAGTCGACGAGTGCAAACCTCCCACAGACCGTAGGCATCTTCTTCCAGCGCAAGAGTTCCGTCGGCCGGAACCGCATGCCAATCGCCGCGATCCAACTCACCTTCCAGCTGTCCTTCTCCCCAACCTGCATATCCAGACATCAAGCGAAACCTGACATCCGCTTCAGGCTTCTTGCCCGTGCGCACAACTTCTTCAAAAGAGTTTTCGCTACCGGCAAGAAAAAGACCTGGCGCGATTTCCTGGTCCGTCTTTCCAAGGACCACACAATTGTGCAGGATGAAAAGAGATGTTGGCTCGACTGGCCCGCCGACAAAAACCGGCGAATCACCACCGCTTACCATTTTCTGATGAGACAGTGCTTTGCCAATTGTCATTGCCGACGGTCGGTTGACAACCAGCCCCATCGCCCCCTTGTCGTTGTGCTCAAGCATCAGCACAACGCTGCGATAGAAATTAGGGTCCCGCAGATGATTGGCAGCGACGAGGAAACTTCCCTGAAGTGAAACCGACATTTCTATTTGTCCAGAGTACGTTCTGAAACAACAACCACTATTTGAGCGATCATTCAGGCAGGCTCAGTAAGGCAAACCGTCAGCGGCATGCAATCAAATATGTTTGGAAATCCTGAGTCCCAAGCCTGACGAGCAGACCTATTAAAATTTCTTAAATTGCTTCAAATTCAACCACATCAGAGATGAACTCTTTAATGGATTCTTGCTGACTACTACTCTCGAAAACTCTGACAAACAGAAGCTTGCGACAGTTAAGTCCTGGCTCCGTGCTTTATCATCACGGGATCATGTCCCGGAGTGCTTTTCAAAGCAGCATGACAAGCCCATCCATTCCCGACAATCGACTGTAAATGGCCAGGACCTGCTGCGATGACTCGCACATGGGCTCAATCGTAACGGCAACATGTCGCCCATGAGCAGTGTTGCGAAGTGAAAACGGCGGATCGTTCTCCAGCTTTAACTCGTCTCGCACACTCGCAAGAACTCTCGCCGTAAAGTTTCCATCCGCGTACCCAATCACTTTGAACGTAAAGTGACAAGGAAACGAATGCCGCATTTCCAGCAGCTCGATGGCCGGAAGATTGATCATGCCACAGCCCTTTTCATCGAACGCCTGGCCAAATCCTGTTTTAGAAACGCCAGTTCCATACCTTGTTAACAAGCCGTCGAGTAATCCCAGGGGAAATTTGTTGAAGCCACAATCACATCCGGGGATTTCCACATCTGACTGAGAACGCCTAATAAATCCGGGACTGACTCCCGGACAACATTCAAATTGCACAGATAGGGATTCGACAGTGAGTGCCGCTTGTTAGAGCCGTCAAGTGTTGTGCTTAACAACCTTATGGCAGGCATCCGTGACAACGCTGCTGCCAGAACGACGCAAACAACTTTTTCGAATCACTTTTTGAATCCGCCTCTAACATTGTGCCTGAGAACAACAGCCACCGCCAGTCGAACAACTATTCAGTCCACGATTCCATGGCGCCTTTGTTAACAACATTCCCATTCCACACGTGTTACTCAAGCCCGCGAAAGTGAGCCCAGCTCCAATAAATGCCGGAACAATCAGGAACCAGACATTAACCACAGCAAGGAGTGAACCGGCAAGAGTCAATAATCCGGAACAAATTCGCACCTGACGCTCCAGTGAGATCATCTTCTTCTGACCTCGATTGACCGAGAGTCCAGCGTTCTCCCAGGCCAGCGTGCCACCCTCCAGACTGATCACATTGTCGAAGCCGGCTTTTTCGAATAACTGGCAGGCCTGGCTTGATCGTGCTCCAGACCGGCAGATCACATAGAGTGGATCGTTCCGCCTGTCGCCGCGTGAATCCATGATGGCTTGAGGGTTCAGGGTATCCAATGGTGAACACAGCGCTCCGACGGCGTGGATTTCGTAGAACTCCATAAGAGAACGAACGTCGATCAGATCAAATCCTCCCTGTCGACTCAAAGGCGCAAACTCCTCAACGGTAATCGTCTTGACCATCATTCCACTCACTGAAAAACAGAAACTGCAGCAAACTGCTCGACACGACTTTATCTTCCATTTGTAGGGCTGCCGGTCAAGCGAAGCCAGTGTCGGCGGCGAGACGGGTGCAGTCTTGGATTTCGGTAGGTCCTCCTTGCCGAGGAAGACTTCGCGGCCCGCCGCGACCTGTGTGCGCGTCTAAAAACGAACCGGGCCGATTTTCTGCAGCCACTTGCACACGGGGTTCACCTTGCGGCGAAAATCCTTTCCAGCAGAACAGGACCTACTTTAACAATCAGTCGCGACTACACCCGGCGAGACTGAACGTATTGATGACGACACATTGGCAGTAGTAGAGGTCTCCACCGACTGGCTTTTTACAAAACACGAAACGATTTGATCATAATTCCTTTGGAAAATGTCCATCTTGAGTGATGGCCAACTGAGGAAAACGAAACACAACCAGGCCAGTGGAGCGAACATCGTTGAATCGATTTTGTCTCAAATCTGCACACCATGGGCCAGCTTCGTGCGGTCAGGCTGTATCATTCAGAGCGAGAGCTTCACCAGCAAAAAGAACGCAGATGAAACAACTTGACACTCCGAAGGAACAGTGATAGCGTTCGGCAAGTTCGAAGGACGTGTCCTTTTGAACAACAAACCCGAGGGGGATTAGCTCAGTTGGGAGAGCGCTTGCATGGCATGCAAGAGGTCATCGGTTCGACCCCGTTATCCTCCACTTCGAAAGCCTTGTCCGCAAACACTGCAGACAAGGCTTTTTTGTTTGTTTCTCTGGGGTTTTCGTGCCTCACTCTTCTCGACGCTCGTTCATCGTCAACATCCGATGAGATGACAGCAAACGACACAGATTGCCCCCTTTTGCCGACAGTTGGTGCAACATCTGGTGCAACGAAGCTTTTTCCCGTTGCACCAGCCGACTCAACACGTCGGAGGTTCGCTGCGGCACTTTGATCATCGGTCCCGGTCGCTCTCATCGCAGCTCGTTCAGCGGATGGCGGCGAATCCAGATTGAGGGACGGCAGCGTATCGAGTGCCCCATGAGTGTCGAGCAGCCGCGGATCGGTGTAGATGTTCATCGTCAAGTCGATCTTGCTGTGCCGCAGCGCGGCTTGAGCCGTGCGTGGAGCAACGCCCCCTTTGCTCAATAACGTGCCGAACGTGTGACGCAGGGCGTGAACGTCGATGGTTCGCCCACGTTCGTCCCGCTTGGCAATGCCGGCGGTTCGCAAGTCGCGGTCAAGAATTCGAACGAGCCCCTTCGGCACGGTGAACAGCGGTCGTTTGCTGTCACAAGTGCCCTTGTCGTTGCGTAGGCGAAGCGTAGACGGCTTCGGCGTGGTGGACAGCCAATCCTTCAAGTCGCTTGCCAAGTCGGCCCGTATCGGGATTGTCGAGCCTTGCCGGTTCTTTTCGTCAGCGGCTTTGAGTTCGACGAACGGCATTGGCCCGTCGAGCTCCACTTGCCCCACCGTCAACGATGCGAGTTCACCCCGGCGAAGTCCCGTCAGGACAAGCATTTTGTAAATCAGCGCCCGTTCCCGCCCGAGTCGTTCCAACTTCTCAACGAACTCGGGATTGTCGGCGAGCCGCTCCCTCGCCCGTTCGGCCACGGCTGGCATCGTGTCGAGCGTCAACGCGGTTTTCTTCCATTTCGACCGCTTTGGCCTCTTGCCGTTCGCTTCGGACTCATCGTCACTGGGGCGGGACGTTTCGCGCCCGTACTCGGCGAGCGGTCTCATCCTCGCCACTTGCAGCAACATCACCAACTCGGCTTCGGTCATAGACCGGCGTTGACGTCTGCGGTCGCTCTTTTCATCCGCCTTGGCAATGCGGATTAGCGGATTCGTGATAAGTCGTTCGGATTGAACGCACCATTTGCAGAAGCCTCGGACGGCTTGCAGGTAGGAATTCCGAGTCCGTGCCGACATTTCTTCCGCTTGCCGATTATTGAGCCATAACTCCAGCTTCTCGGCATCAATGTCTCGCAACGTCGCGAAGCAGTCAGCAAACAACCGTTCCGCCTTTCGTTTCAAGTCGGCAATGTGAGCGTCAGTTGCCCCCTTTGCCCGAACGTGATTCAAGTACGCGGCGAAGTGATCGGCAATCGGCGTCCGTTGGTGATCTGCGGTCGCGGCTTCTGCGGGCGAGATGACTTCGCTTCGGATGAGTTCGGCTCGCCTTTCCAACTTTGACAAGACGGACCGGGCGGCATCCTCATCGCGACAGCCGGTCGACACTTCGCAGACAATGCCCTCGCCATCGCGATACTTCGCCGTGTACGTCCCTGCCTCGTCCAGGATACGAGTGGAGCCGTCCTTCCCGATCGTCACCTTTGCTGTTCGTGCCCGGCCCTTGGTAGGCTTCCACTTTGCAAACTGCTGACCTTGCTTCGTGAACAGCTCCGCCCCTTGAGGCAACGGCCGAGTGACAGTCTTTTTGAAGACGGTTCCCATATTATTTCCCTTTGTGCTTCGGCTTGACGCCGACCCAAGGACCAGTACCAAATCTCAATCAAACTCGACGTTGCAGCGATCGTTCGGTAAACTCCTCGCGCACGCGCCTGAGAGCACGTTTTTTTGCTGAGTTGTCAGCACGCAGAGGCTATCCTCGCCCTCGGATTTGCAACGTTTGTACACCTCACTCAGCGTCTTCTTTCACGAGCATCAATCCAAAGTGCGCAGCCAGCTTGTCAGCGCAGTCAAGCCGTAGGCTTTGCGACTCATTCAGGAATCGGCTTATCGAACCTCGCTGCACCCCAGTTAGTTTGGATAGCGTGAGCAACGGGATCTCCGAATCCAGAATCGTCTGGCGAAGCACGTCGGACATTGTCGGCGGTTGTTTTCTTGTGGGCTTCGGCATAGTGAGATAACTATCACACACTCATACTGCAATGGCAAGTGTCATCTCGAAGATATTTCAGGTGATCCTCCAATTCCCTGTAAGGTGCCAGTGGTCCGTTCGGTCCGCAGGCACTGTCGTCAACTGAATCAGCTGGCATCCGGCCGCGATTTCTGCGTGCGATGGATCAATGTTGGTTTTCGCCATTGCTGTTCTCTGTCTTTGTCTATCAGCGACGGTGGTGGTTTCATTGATCCTAAACGCATCGAAACTCTGGAAGGTCATTTGGCCTGCTCTGCACAGTGCGCGTACCACGGTCCTTTGGTTATTCGCTGTGTGCCCTTTGCCCCTAGCAGTAAGCGTTAGGGGAAATTTTCGGGCTGAACAACCTTCGATCTCTGTCGAACCCATTACAGAATCTGTCGAAGAAGCTTGACGGACAACAGGACCGTGAATCAGGCCAGAGAATCGTCCTGCGGTGCTCTGGCTTAACCCCTGACTCGTTGCCCACTCCTTTTGACGTTTGCGGTATTCGTCCGCCTCATCAGCGGCTGAGCCTCTATCCCGTTCGTGCTCGCAATGCCTTATGTGACTCAGGGACTGGTGCTTCTGGAATCAGCGTCTAC
This sequence comes from Planctomycetaceae bacterium, assembly GCA_041753135.1. Taxonomy (GTDB): domain Bacteria; phylum Planctomycetota; class Planctomycetia; order Planctomycetales; family Planctomycetaceae; genus SXXK01. The sequence continues at coordinate 5,980 of JBGSVD010000077.1, read as the reverse complement.
CGGGCTGCTCTCGAGGTCAACCTACTCGGACTCTTCCGTCTTATGCCAGCGTCACGGCGATTCTGGTGGCTATAATCTTCTCATCTGATTCAACTTTTAGTCTTGCTGGAAAACTCCGTCGGCTAAAGGAAACTGAAAATACGGATCGCGATTATTCATCGTCAGCCTCAAAACACTCGCTGGCAATTCGTCGAACAGCCGCATCCCACGGCAGTTCCGGACTAGCTTTCAGGATCTTTGTAATCTTGCTTTTCAAAGATGGAACGGCGGCATTGTCATTCGTCGTTGACACCGACACATCACCGAACCATTCCACCGCATCACCGAATAGCAGAACGGGTTGCGTTCCTCGTACATCGCTGTAAGAGTTTTCCCCTTGAGCTCTGGCGGTGTTGTGTGATCGTCAAGCATGACTTGGCCGTTCCATTTCCTCTAATCTGCCATATCCCAAACCGTCAGGATCTCTTCGATCAGGGCCTCGATGCCGTCCACAGAAATATCAACCGTCACAACATTCACACCGTCCATCGCTGTTAGTCGCGATTGCCCGAACACTGATACAACTTGAACGCCATATTTGCCGCCGCGATAACGCAACGCCATATCCATTGACTTTGTCAGTGCGTCATCAATCACCGCACACTGGCCGTTGTTTGCTTCTATCGCCTTGCCGATTGATTCAATCGGATCGTCCATCGTCATCTCACGCTGTAAGGATTCACCACGTCCATAGCATTACCAAACCGTTACGCCGTAGGTGTCACGCTCAGTAAGGCGTCAGTGCCTTTCCGCTTCCATCAAATCCAGCCCTCTTGTAAGGCGGAACGTAATCGCTTTCGTCCACGATCGAGATACTTTCTACCAACAGAAAGTCTTCGCTGTGTTGGCATGGAATCATCGCTCCTTCCACCAAATTAACCGCAGGAATCATCGCCGTAAACCAGTCAACACTTACGGGGACAAGTGCAGTTTTGTGAACTAAGATTTCCTCATTGAATGCTGTTCCTTCCGGGGTAACTCGTTTTGCTGTGATCAAAAGCATTCTCATCGTGACAACCTTTCTTTAGGAACGGATTGAATAGGACGGAACCAGTCCGCAGGATTGAGCGGCATTTCAGGCAACCCACGCGGCGGGTATTGCCAGTTGTGATCTCTTGCAAAAGACACTTCAGCCTGAGCGAACGTCATCCCGACAACCGTTTCCTTTTTGCTGTGGCGGATGCCACGGACGCGGTTAATCCAGTCTTCCTTGACTCGATCAGACTTTGCAATTCGTCGCGGCTCGCGATAAATGTCGCCACGCATCTCCTTGAGTGATCCATCCTTCTGCAGAACAGATCGAACGCGGCCGACGTGCCGATATCCGCATTCACGGCACGTCGCACCAGACAACCGGCACGCATGGCACTTTGGGCAAACGATAGGTTCAGGTTCCTCTTTGTTTTGAATCCGTTCTTTCCGAATTCCCTGAACGATTCTGTCGTCGTATTCGAGTTCCCATTCACGATCGGCATTCAGAGAACCATGCCGATGCCAATTCCCGCCATGATCAGAAATCACGACGTGCCCTGGCAATGAAGGATCGTTTCGCAACAAACGGCCACCAGCCTGCAGGTACGATGTCAGTGAACCAAATACAGTCGCAAAGATGCCGTGATACAGCCACGGCCAGTTGATTCCCTCACGCATCACAAACCGATTGCAGACACACTGAATGTCGCCCTCCCTTGAACGATCGGCAATCATCTTTCTGTTTTCGTCTGTCGGGTCTAAGACTTCGCCATCCACCCAGATTTCACTCCCATCGATGTGTGCAGACGGGATTCCATGATTCGTCAATTCCTGCGCGAACCACTTGCTTTGCTCAATACCAGGAGCAAACAGCAACATTGGTTTCAGTTCAGGATTGTAAATGGGAATATGTTCGAGCACGCGACCGAACACCATGTGCGCAAATGCCGTTCGTTTTGCATTGACGATGCCGCATTCACCACCATCGACAGCAACAGTCCCGATCCATTTCGTGTCAGGCTCATCTGGTCCGTAATGCTTTGCTGGAACTAATGCCCCGCATTGACGCAATTCTGTGTTGGTTCCAGCAACAATCAGTTTGTCGTAGAAATGCCCAATCCCAAGTGGTGTTGCCGTAGTTCCGATCTTCACCCGTTTCGGTTTAAGTCTCAAATGTTCTTCGTCCAGGGCCATCATCGTTGAACCGGCCATCTTGTGAGCTTCGTCGATAATGACCAGACCGGACGGATGCACTTCGCGTTTTCCATCAAGCGAACGTGACCCCTCAGTTTGCATCATGCTAAGCTGGATCGATCGCAATAGCGCAGGCTCATGACCCGCCGCACGAATGCCGTAATCAATGCCTTCGCGATCAAGATCAGCTGACAACTGACTCAGCAGCATTCGACGATCCGTGTAAAGTGAAACGCCGTAGCCTGCTAACTTGATCTGCTCCAGAATGATTCGCGACTTCCCGCCACCAGTCGGACTGGTAACGAGGATGTTTCGATAACCAGAATCAACCGCCTGAAGGATTTCAGCAATAGCTCGTTCCTGATGTGGCCAGAGTTTCATGTCTCCCCCTCACGCATTTTCTGTAACGCAATGATCATCTGATTCAGTCCAGCGTCAGCAGCCTTGAACTGAACGCCCTCACCATGGTTGGCCTTCGCAATGTTCGTCAGTCCCCTGGCGATGTGGCCGACATGCTGTTTCGTTAAAGCATCCACAAGTTTCGCCGCCGATAACTTTTCTGTACCGTTTTTCTTTTTCGGCCTATCAGGGTTCGTTGTTTTCACCGCCGCGTTGAGGGACATAGTGCCAGACTCAACAGCAGCGATAACCTTCTTCGTTGCTTTGGCTCGAACCTTGCGAGCCTTCCTGACGCTATCACGACTTACGCCTAACGCTTTCGCCGCTTCGTCTTGAGAGGGTGACGTAATTACGGCACCCTCTTTTCCGTGCTGATTGTCACCCAGTCTCAGCGTCGCCAATTTCTCCGCGACCATTGCCCGCTGTGCTGTCGTCAAGTGCCGCCGATGCAGATTGTGACTCAACACGCACGTCACCGGATCAATGTCTTCAGCCATCTCGCACACGTCAGTGTCGATGCCAAGTTCGCGACAAGCTCGTAGGCGATGTCTGCCGTCAATCAGTGAACCTCTCAAGATGAGTATCTTCTCGCACTGGCCGTTCCGTCGGATGTCCTCTTTCAGCCCAGCGAATTCCTCATCGGTCATTAGCGGAAACAATTCAGCCGCTGGATGGATCGGATAGTTTTTCTGCATCATCAGAGTGCCTCCGTCTTCTTGGGTGGCGAGTTCTGAATAATTCGAATCACTTCGCTGCGAGGAAGTTCAACCGCCTCCGCAATTCGTTCTGCTGACCAGCCTTCGAGTTCGAACAGATTCCGAATACGAGTGATCAGTCTATCCTGTTCAAGTTCAGCCGATTTCTTTGCGTTTTTCTTCTGACGTTTTGGGGATTGAAGTGCGGATGTCATACCACACCATCCAGTCGATCGACGGACCGCAAATCGAGTTCTGACGCATCCGCCGTCGCCTGCACAGGCTTTGCTGTCGGCAATTGCAGCAGTCGCCCGAGATACTCAGTATCAACATGCTGAAGGCCCGCCGGGTCGTCGAGCGTGCCGCGTTCACGCATGTCCCCATTGCATTCGTCGAGGGCTGAACCGTCGAGATTTTTTCGGCTCATCGGGCACCGCCCTTCGTGACAGCACGAACGGGCCGGCATCCAGCGGCAATCCAATCTTCAATTCCGGTTGCGGAATCGTCGGTGCGTCGATTCCACCTGACGAGATTTCCGAGCCTCACAGGACGTGGCATAGCACCACGATCGGACAGCCGGTAGACGTGGCGTACGCTACAGCCCAGTAACGCAGCGACTTGCCGCACCGTGAGTAGTGCGACGGAATCAGAGACAGTTGCAGACGGCATGGAACACTCCTGCGAGCTTGGCGGCAGAAGGCGTCGGTCGTAGTAACCGGTTGGCCTTCAATGCCACTCGCAGGTAATGGCGTAGCGCGGTGCGCTACTTTGTAACTTTTCGCGTTACACTTTTGGTTCAGTGTTCCAGGCGATGTCCGGCGTTGTCGAGCGGTACACCAAACAGGGACCCACCGAACGGATCGATAAATCAAGGTGCTCAGCGAGGTCCGAAAGGCCGATATCCTTCAACTTTTTGCAAGCCCTCGTCTTTCGAACCAACAGTTTGGCGCGAAGTCCATCATTTGGGTTGTTGAGGTCACGGGCCTTGCCGCGGAGGCCGTACATCTTCTTCGCTTCCGCTTCCAAAGTTTCCAATTCCGCCTGCAACTCGTCGCGCTCTAATTCACTATCGGCATTTTCGATGTCGGCTCGCAGTTGCGTTCGTGTTGCAGTGATGTCTCGTCGTGTCTCGCTGTTCGCGACTGGTTGCTGACTGTGTGAATCACCGTCGAGTTGTTTTGTTCCCGCTTCCGCGTCAAGTTCCAGCATTGGCACGGGAATTCCGGGCGATTGCACCAACCGGAAGATGTCGTGAAGCCCTTTTGCGCCTTTCGCCGTGAAGTGCCCTTGCTGACCGAATCCTCGAACAAAGTAACCATCGCCATCAGGTCTGAATTCGAACTCCGTATTGCCACGCTCCCCACCAGCAGGTCGCTCCAGTGTCAGTATGGGCGTTAGATTCCATTCGTCGCCCAGCATAGAACTGTCTGGCGATGGATGCCGCAACTCGGCCTTATCCATAAACACTTTGAGAAGTATCATCGTCAACTCGAACACATCACTAAGTTCCGCAATAAGGCTCCACGTCTCCGCGCGAACGAAGTCTTCATTCTCTTGCCAAGAAACCACATCTCCATATTCATCATCAAAAGCATTTCGGAAGTTCTCGAATAACTCCTTAGCCCAATTGAAGCGAGTACCATCCCCCTCCATTCGATTGAGAATAGCTTCCGCCTCGCGGCAATGTTGCGTGAAACTCTCAATGACTTTGCTATCGCCGCTGACCAGATAGATACTGCAATCATTTAGAGGCGGGTCCAAATCCACGTTTGTCGGCATTACTATTCTGCCGAAAAAGTGACCGGCGATACCCCAGTGAAAAGTATTACACCATTCAGTATTGACGTTGCCTGCAGAATGCACCTCCCAAAGTTTGCCAGGATGCGGGTGCTCTACTTGCTGCCAAACAAATCTCAATGTCAGTGAGTTTGCGGCAAGTCGGTCACGGTCTCGTTTCACGTGTTCCAGCAATAGAGCCAACTCCCTCGTTGCAATCCTTACTCGTGCCTGTAAGTCTTTCTTGCGTTTCACTCGAAGACGTCCCGTTTTCTTCATTACAAAGTCCTAATTCTTATTAATGCAATCCGGTGGAGCATTCGCGCGACCGAATCAGCAAACAATCCAAATGGCCACGTTGCTTTTGCGCGTCCCTTGGCAAGCATCATGATCCGTGTTTTGGGCTGCCGCCGTTCGCAACTTCCAAGCTGGCCAAACTCACGAGTTTGTGGAGACCGTTCACAACTGTCGCATTTCGCGCAACTCCGCGTGATTCAGATTGGCGTTGCTTGTGGGCTGATGGCAGAAGCATACACTGCGGGACTAGCTGAGTCATTTCTAGACTACTGCCGACATCGCTTGGGAATGCAAAGTGCTAAGGGAAAAAACAATGCCAATGACCTCGCAACTGAGTCGCTGAGGCAACAATTAGGTAACGCGACGTGGGCGAACCGTCGGAGAAGTGGGATTGGTCAAACTCGGCGTCTGACGACAGCACGCGTGGAGTCGCTGGAAGTTCGCTAGCCGCTCGCCGTTCTGGAACTTGATCCTAGGAGTCTGTCCCGATACCTCGTTCGACCTGGAAATTACTGAGCCGATGCGCTAAAAACCGCCACCGCTGCTGTTCCATTCTATTTTCAGCAGCTTTCGTCAGCGATTTTGGGCGCGACATTGAGTTGAGGTCA
>JBGSVD010000076.1:0-19873 GCA_041753135.1 Planctomycetaceae bacterium | reverse complement strand
GATCGGACAAAAATCGCCCCGTTTTGGTGCCAGGAACGAAGCCGCACGTACCTTTCGGTGGTTGAACGGTGCGACGATCGACGCTTCGGAAAACGCAAAAAAACCGCCCAGCCACGAGGCGTGGTGCGCAATGCAGGCTAGCGGGCGTGACTCCGAAAGAGGTGAGTCCAAAGAGGTCGTGGAATCCAAGGGCCGGACCGTATTCTTCGGCCTTCCCTTTTTTTTCGTACGGCTTGGTTCTGATCGCAGCGTGCAATGCCGCTCACTTCGTTTCATTCACCATCAGCAAAAATGCGGGCAGGTATTCTCGCCAGAGTTTCCATTTATGGCCGGCTCCCATCGTCAGTCCGGCGATAAATCTCGCATCGGCGTTCTTGCGAACATTGAAGTTCGCTTCGATAAAAGGCATCAGGTCAGCGGGCGTCTCGCCCGCAATTGTTCCACACCGTTTTGACATCGCAGTAGCCATCAGCTATGCACAAAACAGGATACTTCGCGACGACTTTTGCGCCGTATCCTGGCGGTGTGTAAACCATGACCGCTCGATCGTGACCAACAGCCTTTGAGTGGTACATCATTCGATGAATCGCACCATGCGGAACGGACTGCTGTTCGGTCAGCAGCGGCAGAACTCCAGGCACTTCAACCATGTGTTGCATCAATTGGTTTCACGGGCTGCGATTTTGGGTAGTTTGCGATGCGTGTGACTTGAGTGTGATTTGAGAAGTCGTGTGACGGTGGGGATAGCGGCGGAGGGGTTCTTGCGGCAACGGGCATTTGCAGGTCGCGGGTGGCGGAGTTTGCCGAAGCTGTGGCTTGTGTTGTTGTCGAAGCGATGACTTGTGGTGTCAGTTTGATGCCAGGGCTCGCGGGTCTCAAAATCTGCCGCTTGAATTCCGTTGCAACGTAAGTTGTTCATTGACAGACCGTTACGTCGCAGGACGGCAATTGTGGGGAATCTATGGCATCGCGTTCGCAGTTTCATTGGGATGCAAACAATCCCAGATGGAACTGGGCTTCCATATCTGGTTGTTATCAGCCCGGAGCGAGCGATGTGAAAAAATGTGCGTGCCAGCCACGGAGCAAATGTCTGGCGTCAAATCATTTTTCAACGTCCAGTCACATGGCAACACAGAGCTCTTCCGGGCCGTGTTTTCTCCCGACTCATTTCAAAAAAGGAAACTGTGCGATGAAACGATTCATGATGATCGTGGTAGCGATGGCAGGTGTGATGATGGTCAGCAATTCCGATACAAGGGCTGATCACAGGCATCATGGTGGTTCGAATCTTGGATTTTCAATCAGCCTCGGGAATGGCTACAACAACTTCTCCGGAGGTTACGGTCAAGGCTATTCTCGCCCGTACAACGTCTACGGTGCTGGCTATGGCGGGGTTTATGGCGGTGGATATCCGGTGTACCGGTCTGCTTCTATCTATTCCGCGCCGGCCTATGCGGTGCCAGTCTATTCCGTTCCCGTTTACGGTGGTGGATTTCGAGGCGGATACGGCGGATACGGCGGTCATCGTCACTGTCGCTAGGCACTGCACTGCCACTGCATAAATCTCGGCAGTTAGAGATGTGCTTAATTGCTGAAGGAACCGCAGGTCGCAAAGGCCTGCGGTTTTTTTGTCATTGAAGTTGCGTAGAAAGTGGTCTGACGGCTTGGGCGGCAAGCGATTGAGAGCGAGCATCACGGCAGACCAGGGGCATCGAATCCGGAAATATCCAGGCGAGCGGAAGTTTTGGATTTGGCGGCGAACCAAAGTTGATTCCGCCTGTGTCTTCGGATGCCGGGGCAACCGCTGCGATTCGCTCAACAGGATTGGTCATCGTGAGTTTGCCGGACCGGATCGGACCTGGAGAAGACGCGGATGAAACATGCCTTACGGCATTGACGCAAATTGAGGGGATTTCTGGATTTTGGCAAAACAGTACAAGCCCTCGTTGACGCTTGTCACACCAGATTTCCGAGGTGAGAAAGGCGTCAGAAGCAGTGGTGTAGCCGGGTCAAATGGCATACCGGAGATTTTCGAGAATCCAACGTGGCCCGTTGCCTGTCCGTGGTGTCGGGGAAACTGTGCTGCAGCGACCCAGTGTGCGGGTCTGGAAAACTGTGCTCGGCATTCGGAAAAGGCATCAGGCGAAGACCTGCAACTTTGTTCTGTGCAGGACTTTGCGACGGTCAGTTTCCGGGCTGGAGTTTGGCTGAAGTCCTTGACCGGCAACGGATCGCGGTTAGAATTGCCCGACGCCAGACAGGGAGTTCAGGATGCAGACTTCAGGCGTCGCAGATACGTCACTATGATTTCCCCGGTGGTTGAGCAAGATTGAAGCTCCCGCCGTTTTCAATAGTTCTGATAGCCCGTTCATTTTTGCACAATACGTTGCTGCGCAAATGAGTGAACTGCCAGAAACAAGAACGAAGTGGTTCCGACAAAACGTGGGAACGCTCTATCGGAGTTCACTGTGGTTGGTTTTGGAGATGACTTCAAGGAACTTGTTCGTTCCAGCACCAACCTTGTGGATCTGGTGTCGGAGACGGTTTCCCTGAAGCCTATTCATGGTGGACGTGACTACCTTGGTTTGTGTCCGTTTCATGATGACAAGAATCCATCGTTCCATGTCTATCCTGACCGTCAGACGTATCGTTGTTGGGTGTGTGACCAGGGAGGTGATTGCTTTCGTTGGGTGATGGAGATCGAAAAACTTCCATTTCCGGAAGCCATGGAATCGCTGGCCCGACGAGCTCGTCTTGAGATGCCTAAGAAGCGTCGAGATGAAACTTCAGACAATGGCCACAGAAAGACCGATTCGCTCGCGGTAGTTGAGTGGGCAGTGAATTTAATGCATCAAGCGCTGACAACCGGCCCTAAGGCGGACAACGCTCGACAATACGTAAAAACGAGAAAGCTATCGGAAGATACTGTCCATAACTTCCGACTGGGGTATCACCCGGAAGACTGGAATTGGTTTCTTGAGCAAGCCCGCGGGCGATTTACACCGGCACAGCTGGTGGCGGCCGGTTTGATTCAGGAACGCAACAATGGTCCTGGATACTTTGACAATTTGGTCGGTCGTCTGGTCTTTCCTATCATTGACGAACGAGGTCGTCCGGTTGCATTCGGCGGACGAGTGTTGCCGGGAGGCAACATTGAAAGCGACGCGAAATATTGGAATAGTCTGGAAAGTGCGATCTTTCATAAGCGTCGCACTTTGTATGCGTTCGATCGGGCTCGCGAGACAATTCGTCGCAGCAAGACGGCAATTATTGTTGAAGGATATATGGATTGCATCGCCTGCCATCAGGCGGGTGTGACAAATGCAGTTGCCACACTTGGGACTGCAATGACGGAAGAGCATGTGCGATTTCTGAGGCGATTCGCAGAGAAGGTCGTGTTGGTTTATGACTCGGATAAAGCCGGGCAGGATGCGGCAGAACGTTCGATTTCGCGGTTTCTGGCTGAGGATCTTGATTTACGAATTTTGAATGTCCCTTCAGGGAAAGACCCTGCGGATTATCTGGAGGAGCATTCAGCGGAAGATTTTTACAAATTGACGGCAACGGCTGGTGAGGCCTGGGAATACAAGTTGCAGTCAATTCTGAAGCGGATCAGCATCAATTCGATCGCTGGTCGGCAGCAGGTTTTGAATCAGATGATGGAGTTTCTTGCGGCATCGCAGGGACTTGCCGGATCGATTCGCGAAGACATGATTCTTCGCAACGTGTGCGGTCGAGTTCAGGTTGATGAACGTATGGCTCGTCAGCAGTTGAAAGAACTGCGGGGACAGACACAGAAACGAGGATTTGTTCGGCGTGATGCAGTTAAGCAACCCGTCGAATTGAAAGCTCGGGTCGAAAATGCTCTCGAGCGTGCCGAACGTGAGGTATTGGAAATCATCTTAACTTGTCCTGAAACAATTGAAGTCATTCGACATCAGATTGGTTCGGATGACTTTGAAAATGCCAGACACCAGCGGCTGCTGAATCTGTGCATTGATGTCTGGAAGGAAGACGGAGACCTTCCGGAGTTAAGTCGAATGAACATCGCTGCGGAATCAGACTCAGATCTGCTGAGCCTGATTAATGCGGTGGTGGATTCGGCGGAAGAGAAAGGAATCTTCAGACTCATGACCGATCAGCCGACCGGTCGTGAACAAAACGGTGGTGCTCCGGCTCCATCACATCTGGAACGGGTTCTCGGACCTATTCTGGAACGGCGAGAAAAACGACTGAACCTCGTGTCGAAACAATTATTGGCTCAAACGGCACCGTCCATGAGCAATCTCGACGACGACACTAAAGACGCGCTCCGCCGACTTTACAATTTTCGTCAAAGTCAAATGGGTCATCCTTCGGAAATGAAATAGTTGTTCCCACAAGGTCTTGTTCAATGGCAGGCCGCAGGAGACTGCGAATGCCAGACAGCAAGCCACCAGTTTCAAACGGCTTTGGTAATACAGCTATTTAGTTCCCGGGCTGCGGCCTCGGTACCGTCAAGTGACGTGACGGAAAGTTTTAAACAACGATTGTATCAGTCGACAAAGATCTGCTCTGGAGCCACTCAAATGCAATGCCTCGATGAAAGCCTGAGAAACCTTATCCAAACCGGAATGAAGCAGGGGCACCTGTTTTTCTCACAGGTCAACGCTTATCTTCCTGATGAAGCGACTGATCCACTGTTTCTGGACCACCTGATCACAAATCTGGAAGAGCTGAACATGCCGCTCAAGCCAGATCCGGTCAAGGAAGAACCGTCTGAACCTCTTGCGGGACGTAAAAAGCGTCGACAGGAGATCCGCATCGACGACGATTCACGCGGGACGGAAGATCCGATTCGCATGTATCTGACTCAGATGGGCGAAATTCCGCTGCTGAAGCGAGACGAAGAGATCTTCCTCGCCAAGCAGATCGAAGTGACTCGCCGCCGGTTTCGCCGTGCGTTGCTGAGCAACGAGTTTGCCCTCAGTTTCTGTCATGAAACGCTGGTGAAAGTGCATCGCGGCGAGTTGCCGTTCGATCGCACCATCAAAGTTTCCATGACCGAAAGCCTGGAGAAGGAACAAATTCTCGGCCGCATGCCGTTCAATCTTGCGACGATCGAAAGCATTCGTAAAAAAGATCTGGAAGATTACAGCAAGTTGACCGGGGATCTGCCCGCTGACGAACGTGCGTCTATTCAGCACAACTTGATCGAACGTCGCCGCCGATGCGTGACACTGCTGGAAGAGTTGAGCCTTCGAACTCAGCGACTTCAGCCTTGCATGAAGCGTCTCGAACAAATCTCCAATCGCATGACAGAATTGCACGAGCAGATCTCAAGCCTGCGAAATCTGTCCTCTGCGGTGGATGAGCGAAAACACCTGCAGAAGGAACTTGACGATCTGGTGCTTCTGACTCGTGAAACGCCGCAGTCGATGGCCTCTCAGATGCAGGGTATTCTTCAGCGACACGCTGAATACGACAAAGCGATGCGAGATCTTTCGGGCGGCAATTTGCGTCTGGTGGTTTCGATTGCAAAGAAGTATCGCAACCGTGGTATGACCTTCCTGGACCTGATCCAGGAAGGCAATACAGGTCTGATGCGAGCTGTGGACAAGTACGAATACCGTCGAGGTTATAAGTTCTCGACTTACGCAACCTGGTGGATTCGACAGGCAATTACTCGTGCCATCGCAGATCAGGCTCGAACGATCCGCGTGCCGGTCCATATGATTGAAACGATGACGAAGCTGCGTGCAGCGGCTCGTGTTCTTCTACAGGAAATTGGACGCGAACCAACTGTTGAAGAGATGGCAGAAGTTGCAAATATCCCGATCGACGAAGCCCGTCGAGTCATGCGAATTTCACGACAGCCAATCAGTCTTGATAAACCGATCGGCGAAAGCGATGACAGCGCGTTCGGTGACTTCCTGGAAGATCGAAGCAACGACAGCCCTGTCAGCAACGCCGCATCGGAAATGCTGAAGGACAAAATCGACGTTGTTCTGAAGACTCTGACCTATCGCGAACGAGAAATCATCAAGCTGCGATATGGTCTAGGTGACGGTTACACGTACACACTGGAAGAAGTCGGTCGTATCTTCAAGGTGACTCGCGAGCGAGTTCGCCAGATTGAAGCGAAGGCCGTGCGAAAACTTCAGCATCCAGTTCGCAGTCGACAGCTTCAGGGGTTCCTTGAGGGAATTTCCGCTGTCGCTGGTCACTAAGGTTTCAATATGTCAGATTTGTAATTTCAAATCTGAAGTTTAAAGAAACGAAATGCCCGCAGAATACTCTGCGGGCGTTTTTCTGCGCTGGAGGTTGGCCGGTATTATGCTTGACCCGACAGATCCATTCCAGGCCAATCCCTATGCAGCTCCGATCATTCAAGACGACCTTCTGGTTCCCACGCGGGAAGAGAAGACACTTCTGAGGTTATCGTCCTGGCTGGGGCTGGCGGTTGTGATCCCACTGGCAGGCACCCTGTTTCTTCTCACAATCATTGAATCATCGCCGCGTTACAACGGCATCCGGATCTACCCTGTGATTCATCTGACTCTGGGAGTTCTGTTTGCAACGCTGGTCAGTGCCATGATTGCTCGACGATCCAGACGCTTTGAAGCCGTAATTGCAGCCCAGGCCGCTAACATCCTGATATGGCTGTCGATCATCATCCCGATCCATGTGAAGTTTGTACTGCGACCAGCAACAGATGGATGGCTGTTCCTTGCGTTCTATCTGGTCAGTGCGATGCTGAGCCTGTTCGCATCTCTGGTCTCGCAGCGTCGTTACCCTTCGACGTTGTAGATTCCGCTCAACTGCGAGGCAAGACATGTCAACACGCCTGTTCCTGATCGAGTTCATCATTTGCCTTGGAATCGTTGCGTTTTCCGTTTCCATGGTCCAGGCGACCGACCGCATCGGTGTTGATGACCACATCTGGCTCGAAAGCGATCTTGTCAAAGTGGGTCTCAAACGATCGTCTGGTGGAGCTGTTTTCTGGGTCAGTCCGGCAGGGGCTAAGGAAAGTCTCATCAACAGTTTTGATCGCGGCCGACTGATACAGCAGTCGTGGTATGGAAAGCCGGATGGATCGATATGGAACAATCAGCCGTGGCGATGGAACCCCGTTCAGGGCGGCGACTGGCGAGGAAAGTCTGCGACCGTTCTTGAGGAACGCGTAGATTCCAAATCGATCTACGTGAAGACTCAACCGGTTCACTGGGCAACGGGCGAAGAGTTGACCGACTGTGTCATGGAACAAACAGTGACGCTGGATGGCCCCTTGATTCGCATTCATTATCGCTTCATGTATTCGGGCAATGAAAAACACCCGGAACAACATCAGGAGCTTCCTGCGTTTTTTGTCGAACCAAACTACGACACATTAGTCCTGTATGATGGTGACCGTCCCTGGGCTGACGGAACGCTTGCGAGGTCTCAACCAGGTTTTCCTAACGAATACAAGAAAATCACTGAACACTGGGCTGCGTACGTTGATCAGAATGATTTCGGAATCGGCTGCTTTGTACCATCGGCGAACGATCTCACTTGTTACCGCTTTGGTACCGGCACAGAAAGCCCGGCTCGATGTTCCTACTTTGCTCCGATTCGAACGATGGCCGTGACGCCTCGCTTCACTTCGGAATACGACGTCTGGATAACGATGGGGAGCGTTGCGGAAATTCGAAACCGATTTCGCATGCTGGCTCGTGAACGTTCAGGGGCCGAGTAAGGACAAGCGTCGAGATCACTGTCGGACCTATACAATAACGCCAGGCCCGTTTCTCAGTACAGGGTGTGACAAGCGGAGCGCAGCCAAACCAGCACCACTGTAAGACGCGACACTATTCGCTGGCCAGTTGTGTCTTTCGGCTGCTCGAAGATTTCCAGACGAGTAAAACTCCGACCAACGCCACCACCGACGCGCCAGCCAAAAATCCGGCTGGCAGATGAGCTTCGTTCTTCACGGCAAGATCCAGGCCAAGCTTCTGAAGCAGTGGTTGTAGATTCGACAGTGACAAGAGCAATCCGTTGCTGACGACATGCATGGCCATGCCGGGCAAGACGCTTCCGCTAGTGATGCGAATCCAACCCAGTACCAGCCCTAGCAGAAAGGTGGCCGGAAAGCGTTCGAGGGTCAATGACACATCAACAATGACGTGGAAAGCCGCGAACAGGAACGTGCTTGTGAACAAGGCCGATTTCCATTGACCGGATGTTTTACAAAGAGCACTCATCAGGAAACCACGAAAGAACAATTCTTCGCAAATGGCAGGAATGACGGCCAGTGTCAGCAAACGTAGCAGCAATGGCGTTTCACTGGTCAATTGCTTTGCCAGTTCCTGAAGTTTCGGATTGCTCAATAACTGAGTCCAGCCCGAAGCCCCTTTCCCTAATAGCAGAGCTTCGTACGTCAATGCCCACAGCGTGCCTCCCAGCAGAACGGCACCGACAAGAGCCAGCGCGGAAAAGTTGCGAATTGCAAACGCTTCGGCAAACCGAATTCGATTCCACGACGTCAGCAGCACAGGCAGCAGCGCGAAGAGCCCGATTGTCATGATGCCGGAAAGGACGAGTTGCCCGGGAAGATTCTCCGGCGCGACAATTCGACCACGCAAACCGGCGAGCACAATGAAGCCTGGGACCAGAACGGCAAGGTATCCAAGCCCGAGCTTCAGAGGCACGTGGTCTGTTTCTTGCGAAGGACGCTTACTGAGCCCGCCGACGCTGGCATTACTTCCGAACAAAACCGTGTCGCTTCCAAAGACGTTCGAGGCCAGACGAAGTGCCAGCACGGTGTATGTGAGTGTTGCTGCCAGGGTGATGATGAAACACACTGGCGATGCAATGCCCTGAAACAATTCCTTTCCAAGCAGCACAATATTCACGAGCGGAATGATCGAGAGTCCGGGAGTGAGTCGGATCCCTGGCATCAGACTCAAAATCCCCGGTGCCAGGGAAACCAGCATCAGCGGAATCAACCAAGCCTGAGCCTCGCGAAAACTGCGGGCGAAACTGGTAATGCTTAACAGGACTGCGGAGAAGAAAGACGCGAAAACCACCAGCATCGCCAGGACCTGAAGGAACATTCCGATCGAAGCACCGTCACCAAGAATGACACGATCAAAGCCGGTTCCATACAACGTCAGAATCATTGCCGTGAGGTTGATGATTGCCGTCAGCACCGCAACCGTAAAAACGGCAATGAACTTTCCTGTAAGCAGATCGCGTCGAGGCACCGGAGCGGCGATCAGCATTTCCAGCGTGCCGCGTTCACGTTCTCCGGCAGTCAGATCGATGGCCGGATACACCGCGCCGGTCATCGTCATAAGGACAAGCATCAGCGGAACAAAGGCACTTAATGGCGACTCTTTGGGCGCCGATGACGTTACGGTGGCTCGTGAAACAAACGGCAGTGCGACACCGCCAAGACGTGTCTGGTCTAAAAGCATGCGAACTACCTGGTCGCGATACAACGCGACACGTTTTTCCACTTCCGCTGCGGCTTTTGTACTGAAAGCATCCCCCTGACGACTTACGATCTCAACTGTGCCGGGTTGCATTTTTCCTGTTTTGGCGTCGGGCTTTGCGGGAAATTCAAGAATTGCCACATCAGCAATTCCGTCACGAACGGCGGCGCTTGAATCGCTTCCGACAGGCTGCACAAAGGCTTCCAGCCGAACGACTCGGTCGACGATGTCCGATGATAATTCGCCGCTGAGTGCCTTGTTTGTGATGGACTCAATCTGCTGGCTGGCTTCGTTGTCCGCCCCCGAGCCGCCAGATTCTGGTTTGTTCCCGGTGCTGTCCTCGACTGCTTTCTGAGATTCTTTTGAATTGTCAAAGAGCAGTTGTATGCCCTGCGAAACAGATTCTTCGAAGATCACGATCGCAGCCGGAGCGTTTGGATCAATTCGAGAGATCGCGAATTTCTGTACAACCGAGCCCAACAGCGGATACACGATCAAAGGCATCATGATCAATGTTGTCAACGTGCGTCGGTCCCGAAGTGACTCGCGAAGCTCCTTGCGAGCCAGTCGCGCGATGCGCTGGACCGAACTGCGGAGAGTGGCAGGTTTTCTGACGACCCGTGACGCGGCTTGATGGACTTCAGTGGAAGGTTGCCCGTTCACGCAATTACAACTTTCCAACAGAAGACATAGATTGATTCGCAGTGGATTGTTCCGCCTGGTCCACCTGATTTTCACGAGCCATCAGATCGAGAAACATGTCCGTCAGGGAGTCACGATTTGTTTCTGCCCGAAGTTGAGACAACGTTCCCTCAAGCTGCAAACGACCTCGAAACATCAGTCCGAATCGATTGCAGAGACGCTGGGCTTCTTCAAGGCGATGCGTGCAGAAAATTACAGCCTTGCCGACATCTTTCAGGTGAACTGTGAAATCAAAAATTCGCTTGCTCCCGACAATGTCCAGGCCTCGCGTTGGCTCATCCATCAGAACGCACGGTGGATCATGCATCAGCGATCGGGCAAGATTGACTCGTTGTTGCTGACCGGTACTCATCCCCGCACACTGACGATCAAGAAACTTTCGCAAGTCGAACAAATCAGCAAGCATCTCGACACGCGCGGCCGCCGCATCGGGAGCCACATCGTACAGGTCCGCAAAATAATGCATCAGCTCACGCGGAGTCAGCCATTGATAAAGTCCTGCACTCGCCGACACCAGTGCAATATTGCGTTTGACATCTTCGGCCTGAGTCGCCACGTCAAAGCCGGCAATACGAGCTGATCCGGAGGTTGGCTTCAGCAAGCCCAGCATCATGCGCAAAGTTGTTGTCTTGCCAGCACCATTTGCACCGAGGAGTCCGAAGACTTCGCCAGCCGGAATTTGCAGGGTGACGCCGTTCACTGCCATCACATCGCCTGAAGCGGTGAAAAATCGCTTCACAAGATTCTGCACGTCAATCACAGAATTGGCATTTGGGAGGTCAGCAGTAGATGCCGTGGACATTCATGGCCTGCGGTGAAACGTTTCGAGTGCTGTCGTTTGGTCTGCGATTGTTGGCAGCGTCTGCCAATGCGGTATACGCCCCACGAAAGCCAACTGCTGGAGAAAGACGTCGGTAATAAGCAACTTCCCGTTGCTAAAATGAGTGCACAGATTGAATATCGTTACGTTTCGACGAAAACAAGTCGCTCAAAAGTAGCCGTGCAGCGCGAACTGCGCGGTGAGTGCCTTCAAAATGCAGGCTCACCGAACGGCTTGGGCCGATTCCGCTAATTCCGCTAATTCACAGGCCGTGCGTTGAACGGTATAGGCGTTAACGGATCACGCTGCTATCGCCCGGAAGTCGGGGATTTGCACCTTCGCTGGCAACCAGGCGAAACATCTTGCGATCCACTCGCGTACCGTCAAAGATGACCTCAGCCGTTGAAAGTGTTTCCCCCTGCGATTTGGGACGTACTTCGAGGCGAAATCGACGTGACTGGCCAATGGCCACACGATCCACGTCAACAAAGACCTGTCGTTCCGTGGGCGGGAGATTCAACAGATCCGAATGATCAAGCGCATTGTCCAGAGTTAATCGAAGGCGAATGCTGGTGGCGTCTGCCGTCCCCTTGTTGGATAGCGTAAATAAAACCTGTGTCCATTCGCCCACGCGAGCGACATCGGTTGTTTCGTCAATCGCCAATCGCAAATCCGGAGTCCCCGCCAATTCACGGCGTGGAGGCGTTTCGCGTCTTCGGCGATCCGATGGGAACGGATCTTCAACAGGAAGAGCTCTGGCCACATTTGTTTCGCTGGTGACTGCCGTCAGAGCCGACACTTCGGTCATGGATTCGAAAAGAGAATCTCGGCCGCCTCCTGCAACCAAACGGTCGGAGGGAACCACGGTAAACCGCAGCATGAATTCCTCAGATGGTCGCAGATTGTCGACAAGCCAAGTCAACGTATCGTCGCGAAGAACCGCCTTCGGACTGGCACCACGAACCCTCGTATCGATCGGCAGGATTTCGCGAACCAACAGGCCGTCGATCGTCTTCTGGCCAAGGTTTGTCAGCGTCACCTGGACTGTCATCTCACCCGTAGCAGACTCTTCAGGAACAATCTTTTCAACACGCAAGTCATGTTCAGCGACGTACGCTCCGGGCGTGACTCGCACGCGAGATTCGAGATCTCTAACGGCGGCAATTGGAGACTCTGCCAAATCATCCTGTGGAAGGCCTGCTGCATCGCGTGATGAAAGCAAGGCTTCCTGCCAATTGTCCTGTCGCAAACGTCTGACAACCCGATCGATGAAAATACTATCGGGAAGTGCATCCATCAGCCGCCCTCGAGTCACCACGTCGGGATTCGATTCGGACCGAATCACGGAAGTGCCCAATCGTCGAAATGTGACGTCCAGAAATGGTCGTTCGGTGATGGATCGCGATGGAAGGTCCAGTGAGCCTTCGATAGGACGACGAGGCCGAGGGCGAATGGGTGTGTATTCCGGACGACCAAAAACCAGGTAGTCAGCCGTTTTTACCTGCGAGACCAGATGCGAATCATCTCGATCTGCTTTTGCCAGAATAATGGGTGCCTTTGACGCGCGAGAAACAACAGCGGGAACCTTATCGATCACACCACCCGAACGAAGCGGCGTCAATGTGTCGCGATGATAGGCGGCAGCATCCGAAGCAAGTCCACCTCCCATGAGAAATGCAACGAGGATCAGTCCGGCCGCTCCGGAAACAGCCGCAACAACCCACGACAGATGCGCCAGAATAAATTCAATGCCTTCGTCGACACCAAGAAAAAAGGCCGACCAAAAGCGCGAAAACAGGCTGCCAAGTGGAGCGAACCATTCGCCATCAAACAGTCCCAGCATGCTCAGGCGTTCGCCGTAGAGCATGCCCAGGAACATCAGTGCGATAATGGCCATGAAGATGAAGAGAAGTACCGATTCCATGTCCCAAACGTCCTTGCCTCAGGATTTGCCTTATCAGGAATTCCCTGAAGCAAGAGGTTTAACACAGGACGTTCGAATTGTGAATCGGAAACGGGCCTTCCAGAGATTTTTACGGCATTTCTGTCGCGTCTGAATCTTGAGCCGGGATCGCTGGATCCTTCTTCGGAACGTCCGGCATGATTGGACGACGATTTGGATCTTGATGATACACGGCAAAGTCCGGCGACAATTCCGTCATCGGATACAGGACCCAGGTCACGCCACCCAACGCGGGAATTGGCATTGTTCCCAGTTCAATCCTGGACTCTGTGAAACACGCCACTCGGCCCGATTCGGTGGACAGGTACACTCGATCGGTCAAACCATTGTTGATCGGGATCGTGTATTCGCGTGTCGGAGTCACAACCGCGATTCCGGCGAAATCTCGACTGGCGGAAACAACCCTGTCATTCAGATCGACGAAATACACGGCATTTTCGGAAATTGCCACCAAAGACTTCGCTCCGGTGACTTTCCATGGACGACTGACATCGGCAAAGCGGCCAATGACATTGCGTGGTGGAAACGGCTCCACGCGTGTTGCCGAACTTGCGACAACAGACGCCCGAACCGGCGAAACCGATGCTTTGACTTTCGCCCCGATCAGAGATTTGTGAGTCAACTTCCATGCAGGAATCTCAGGATGTTGAATGTCGGCATTGAACTCAAATTTCTCGCCCGGATTGAAGTCCGAAAACTCCATCGTCAATGTTCTGCGATCTTCGCTCAGCTTCAAGGCTTTCAGTCCGGTCGCTTTTCGCTGACTTTCAGAGACGCGAACAATCGGCATGTTGACTTCGTCGGCCACAAAGGCCAACTGTTGCATTGAAAGTGGGAACTCAATGGCAACAGAGTTTACCATTTGGCCGGTTGAGTTATTTGAAACGTTGAAGGGCTGAATGCCCAACAGGCCCTGACAACTGACCTGAACCGACGCCCCGTAAGCTGGCGATTGTCCCGAACCACCTTCCGTCTGGCTGGCCACAGCCACAGCACCCTGAGAAACCATCGAAGGGCGACCAGTGGTCAGGTCAAATTTTGCGATTTCAGTGTCGCTGGATACGACAAAAACATCATTCCCCACGACAGTGATTGGCTGGGTGACTGCGCTTCCCATCGGCACAGTCCAAAGCATGCTTCCATCAGTTTTCAGCGCGATGCAGAAGAGTCGATTGTTGTCGCAGGCGGCAAGCAGATACTCGTTGTCGTCACGTGTCGCGACGACTAAAGGCGCTGTTGAGCGGCTGTTCATCAGAAACTGAAATCGCGATTTGCCTTTGTCGGATCCGGTCATGTCAACCACGTGAATATTGCCAACCTCCGTCGCAAACGCGAGCCGTTCTTCACCAGCAACAGGGGCAAATCGTATCATTTCACCACCGGCGAATCGCCAGTCCAACGCTCGGCTCACTCCTGGTTTCAAAGCGCCATGACTGCCGATGTATTGGAGTGTTTTGGCATCGTACGCCACAATAGATTGATCACCAAGCGGCACGAAGATACTTCGAGTCACATCAACACGACTGCCGGTGGTGACTTCTCGGCGAGTAATCAACGGGCTGGCAGATGCCAGGTTTGGCAATCGAAACGAAAAAAGTTTCTGTCCGCTGAATTTGTCGAAGGCGTGGATGACCGGGCCAACCACGATGGCGACCATCTGGCTGTCGGTCGTTGCCTTCATCGCAACTTCATCATTTTGTCCAACCTGGGCAGACCAGAACTGTCGCCCGCTTTCAGCATTAATCGCGGTCACGATGCCAGCAGAGGACTGAAGAAATACGACTTCCTCATCCAGAGCAATGTGTGACACCTTGTCACGTGCCGTATTAATAATCGCCTGGGCTTCCCAGAGTACTTTCAGGGTCGGAACCGTGTAAACCGTTTTGGCTTCGGTCGTGGTGCCCACCAGCGGCAGACTGCCAGCGTCTCCGGCGGCATTGTCTTCGTCCATCGCGGGAACTGAACTGACGGTTGTCAGAAGTGACAATGCGACTGCTGTTCGGAGCAAGTTTGTTCGGAGCAAATGGGTCATTGTCCGGGGTTCCGCCGAGTACATGCGTAGACAAAAGAAAAACACAAAACAAATCATCAGGCCTGGTCTCACCGGAGTTTAGCCGCAATGGGGCTAAATGCCGGTGAGAACGCTGGTGGTTCCATCGTCCATGGTAACACGGTTAGAAAAGCGAACTCCAGACGTGACCTCAATGAATTTGGGGTGTTCTGGAAAACTTCCGCCCCATATCGCAGGTTCGTCAAACCCTGGAATGACCCAGGTGCGGCTGTTTTCTCCAAAAACCGACTATTGAAACCCTAACCCGGGTCCAGCCAGACGGCCTGTATCAATTGTGCCGTTTTTGAGAGTAAAGAGTCCGGGAAGCTTCTTGGCCCACTTCTGATTGGCCGAAGGACAATACTGCCGGGCATTTCCTTCAATCGCGGCAACCCCTGGAATTCTGGCCGCCAGACTGCACGAATGGAGGAACGACGCTCCCGGGCACGTCAAATCCTGTACGCACAGAAACATCCCGAATTTCTGCGCTGCAGCGGCAACCAGCAGTGATTCCGTCTGCCCTTTGCAGGCTTTCAGGGCGATTCCCGAGTACCCCAACTCTCGAGCCTGCAGCAGCGACTCGTACGAAACCAGAGCCTCGTCAATTACAACCGGCTTAATGGCGGCAACGGAGTGCATCTTTGGCGCATTTTCCGCCTGCAGGTTTCGGCTGGTCGGCTGCTCAATGTACTGAATCCGGTCAAACGCCGCGCTGCTGGCCGATTTCACGCGGTTCAGAAACTCAATAACATAGTCGGCCGATTGGCACTTCTCATTGAAGTCGCACGAATAGAACCAGTTCGCGCATCCGCGTTCTGCCTGAGCAGCCGCGGTGACTTTTTCAATCGAAAGGACGCGATCGACATCCCAATCCAGTTGATCGCCTGCCAACTTGATCTTCAGGTGAGTCAGCGAATCCGCTTTGATCCATTCGCCCAGTGTCACGGGCAGCTTATCAGCCGGACGATCCGTGACATCAGCCTCCGTCAGTGGATCCAGTGCTCCGATCAGATGGTAAAGAGGCAGCGTCGGAACGGGTTCGCGAAGAGTGTACTGGTCGAGATATTCGCCCTTAAACTGATCGTCAAGGAATTCACTGAGATCGGTTTTGCAGAACTCTTTCGACAGAGTATTAAAGCTGTTCAGCTTCAGCATTCGGCCATAGGCATCGTGAACGGCCGCATCAATCGGACTGGCGCAAACCAGCTGTGCTAATGCCGGAATGGTTTCCTTGATTCCCCGGCTTTCGCATAACCGTCGAGCCTGATGCTCATATTCTGTTGATACTTCGTATTCAATTTCCAGCGGATGCCCGTAACCTGGATACGCATCGAACAAGTCAACAATGGACTTGGCGTAGGCCATCATCACGGCCTCGGTTTCCACCGGTTCAATCACCGATGATGGCCAGGCCCAGACATTACCGACCGGCATACTGCCATGACCGGTCGCATGCTTTCCGTTGTGAGATTCTACCGTTACTTCGGCATTGATCAGATACGACGAACTGACAACGCGTCCTCCGAATTTCAGTGGAGCGCGGTATTGAACCGGCTCAAACGATACACTGACTTCCTTAAGACGCACGTCAGTGGCTTTCCCCTGACCCATTTCCGAGTGTCCTCTGCTGAATATGGAAGATGTGTTTGACCGTGTCACAAGACTTACCGACCGACCGTTGTGGTGCCCCAAAACGACTTCGAGACGCCACAAAGAGGCGGACTGTTGTAATCTTCTGACGGCTGCGAAAAAGAATCGCGCAGTCCGAATGGCGGAGAGTATTACCAGACGAAGCGGTTCTGAGAAGTATCCCGGTAGAATCCGATGTCACAGGTTTGAAACTGTCTGCCAGAATTTTAGCCGCTACAATCGGATTCCCACGCTTTTTTTCGTGTATCCGCGAATACCACGCCCTGGCCCGATATCCCTGGAGTGCCCATGCAACGACGTTCAAATGCTTCCTGGCTCGCCTTTTTCATGTTGCTGCTTTTCGCTCTGCCAAAAGTTTCAGGTCAACAGGAAGAGTATCCTCAGCCAATTGAGGCGAAGGAAATCGAAGGTGTTCCCAAAGGATCAATCGAAGGCCCATTCGAATTTCGCAGCTCGATCTTCCCAGGGACCGTGCGAGACTACTGGGTCTATGTGCCGGCTCAATATGATGCTGCCAAACCACCGGCATTGATGATCGTTCAGGATGGCCTTGGCCTCGCCAAAAACTGGTCACTTCCCACGGTGCTGGACAATATGATTCACTCGGGAGAGATCCCGGTTCAGCTTGGCATTTTTGTGAATCATGGCAGTGTTCCGGCCGCAAACGAAACCGCTCAGCCTCGGTTCAATCGCAGCTTCGAATACGATGGCCTTGGCGATCAGTACGCTCGGTTTCTTATCGAAGAAATTCTGCCCGAAGTGGCTGCGAAGTGGAAGTTCAGCGACAATCCTGATGACCGCTGCATTGCTGGGTCAAGTTCGGGGGCGATCTGTGCGTTCAACGCGGCATGGGAAAGACCTGACGCCTTTCGACGCGTCCTCAGTACCATCGGAACGTATGTGTCTCTGCGAGGTGCTGATGCTTTTCCGGCCCTGATTCGCAAAGTCGAAAACAAGCCGCTTCGAATTTTCTTGCAGGACGGCAGCAACGATCTGGATATTTACGCCGGCAGCTGGTGGCATGCCAATCAATCGATGTTGTCGGCTCTGCAATACGCCGGATACGACGTCAGTCATGTCTGGGGCGAAGGCGGGCATAACGGTAAGCACGGTGCGGCAATTCTGCCGGATGCTCTTCGATTCCTCTGGCGAGATTATCCGCAGCCACTTGTGCCAGGAAAGGCCAAACAGCGACGAGTCGACGTGCTTCGCGATGGCGAAGACTGGCAATTGGTCAGCAGCGGTCATAACTTCACAGAGGGCCCGGCGGCGAATGAACAGGGTGAATTGTTCTTCACAGATATCCCAAACAATTGCATTCACAAAGTTTCAGCCGAAGGCAAAGTCACCGTCTTTGCCGAAAACACCGGAGCAGCCAATGGACTTGCGTTCGGGCCGGACGGCTTGCTGTATGCCTGCCGTCACGCGGAGGCTCAGATCGTGCGTTACGCCGCAGATGCCAGCATGGAAGTCGTCGTTGACGGAATCAAGGGGAATGACCTGTTGTTGCTGCCAAATGGAAGCGGCTATTGCACTGACCCGGACAACAAAAAAGTATGGCACTTTACAACGACAGGCGAAAAGAAACTGGTGGACAGCGGGATTGAATTTCCCAACGGACTGGCAACCTCACCCGATCAGACTTTGCTCACGGTGGCCAATACCCGAGGTCGTTTCTGTTATTCCTTTCAGATTCAACCCGACGGTAGTCTGGCGGCGAAGCAGGAGTACGGCTGGTTGCACGTGACCGACCACCTTCAGTCCGGCGCAGATGGAATGGCGGTCGACACCGAAGGACGGATCTATGTTACGACAGCGTCCGGCGTTCAGATTCTTGATCAACTGGGACGCGTTAACTTTATCATCTCCAAACCGAAATCCGCCTGGCTGTCCAACGTGACATTTGGTGGCCCGGAAAGAGACCTGTTGTACGTCACCTGCGGCGATAGTGTCTTTCGCCGTCGCTTGAATGCAAAAGGAGTGGATTCGTGGAAAGAAGCGATCAAAACACCAAAGCCTGGGCTTTGATGATCAAACGTTTCCGAGGCCTCTCGTGTTTTCAGATGATCAGCCGGAACACGATAGCGTCGTGTCTAATGTAGTCGTTGAGTTTTCCCGTAGTGGAATTCGTCAGAATTCCCAATCGCATCCGAATTCTGACGAATCCGGCTTCTCCGCAGCCAATCACACATGGCTGGCAAAGCGTTGCCGCATGCGACGTGAGCGTTCACATCGAGCACAACTGGGCACGCCTTCAGCGAATTGCTGCAGAGCAGCGGCGTATTAATAGTGACCTGTGGCGTTAGCCACAGGTCACGGAGCCACAATCATCTCAAGCTGCGGAGCACCGACGTCATCGGGGCGATGATCTCGTCATCGGTCCAACCCGGTTTTGAAACCCGCACTACCGCCGCCCCACCGTCTGCATCTGGCCAATGGAATCCAATCCATCCGCCGGACTCCTCACCGCCAGACCGGGCTTGTTCAGGACGTGCGTATAGATCATCGTCGTTTTCACATCCGCGTGACCAAGAAGTTCCTGCACCGTGCGAATGTCGTAGCCATCCTCAAGAAGATGAGTCGCAAAACTGTGACGCAAGGTGTGAGGCGTTGCGGGCTGATTGACCCCTCCTGCCACCAAAGCCCTCTTCATGATCGGAGGAAAATTGTTCTCGTGAATATGGTGCCTGCGAATAGCGCCACTGCGAGGATCACGCGACTTCTGACGAGACGGAAACACAAACTGCCACGCCAACTCTCGATCCGCATTCGGATACTTCTTTGCCAAAGCATACGGAAGGTAGACGTGACCATCACCCACTTCAAGATCCTTCTCGTGAAGCGTCCTGACTGCTCGAAGCTGCCGGTGCATCAACTCTACAGCCGCTTTCGGAAGCATCGTGATTCGATCCTTCTCGCCCTTCCCGTCACGGACCATAATCTGCATCGTGTCAAAATGGACATCCTTCACACGCAAACGCAGCACTTCTTTGTGACGCATGCCCGCCCCGTACAACAGTAACGCCAGCAGCAGATCGCGGCCCTCCAATTGACGCAGCATCCGGTTCACCTCCTGACGACTCAAGACCAGCGGCAAATGTTGAGGACGCTTGGCCTTCACCGCATCAATGAACTCCAGCTCGCGCCCCAGAATTCTTTGGTAGAAGAACATCACTCCACTCAATGCCTGATTCTGAGTACTCGCTGCGACCTCTCCTTTCACCGCCAGATCT
>JBGSVD010000075.1:0-3901 GCA_041753135.1 Planctomycetaceae bacterium | reverse complement strand
AGTTGACGCTGACGACGCAGGCTATCAGCATCTGACCAGTCAAACCCCTGCCGAACCTGACCCAGCCAGATTCCGGCAGTGACCGTCAGGCCTGATCGCTGAGCCTCATCAAGTTGCTGCTGCAGCCGATCATGTCCCCAGGTGCGGACAGAATTCCCGCCAAGCTCTGCCAACAATTTCATGGAACCATCACCACCGACACCTCGAATAAAATACGGCTCGCCTCCACGTGTTAAGCGCCACGCGTCGGCAGTCCCTTCAACACGCACCTCTGGCGACTGCGCCAGGCCCGACGAAAAGCAAACGAGCTGACAAAGAACGATCGCGACAATCATTCGATATTTTTCGGCAGGATTCACGTTCTCAGCTCCAAAAATCTGGAAGAGGGTTTCAGGTCGGCTTCAAAAGAAATGTCGTCGATTTTTCTGATCTGGTCCGATTATCCACAACCCAGGTTCAATCGCAATGAACCACCCTGATCTGGATAGATGATCATGGAAACACGAGTCTGTGCAGGTTCAAAAAACGCATTGCCGCAAAGTACGGAGACTCGATTCCGCTCAACGCGGATTGAAAAACACGGAATTTTCCTGTTACGAGCGAGCTACAGCACCCCTGGTGGGCCTACCGCAAGAAAATGAGGATGACGTTGGATATACTTTCCGATCACCTCAAAATCATGACCCATGCTCTTTGCTCCGATCTGCCAAAACATGTCTCGAATCCAACAACTGGACGCTCACGTCGTCAACCGCATCGCGGCCGGAGAAGTTATTGAGCGACCAGGCAGCGTCGTCAAAGAATTGCTGGAGAACAGCGTTGATGCTCTGTCGACTCGCATTGAAATCGATATCGTCAATGGCGGCATGGACCTGATTCGAATCTCCGACAATGGAGAAGGGATTCATCCCGACGACATGCTGCTGGCAGTGACCAGTCACGCCACAAGCAAGATTCGATCGGATGCCGACCTCGACCATGTCAGCACTCTGGGCTTTCGAGGCGAAGCGCTGGCCTCAATTGCATCTGTCGCCAGGTTTCGCATTCGCACGCGACCCGAAGAATGCGCAGTCGGCCGCGAACTGGAAAGTCACGGCGGAAAAATTGTCGTGAACAGGGACTGCGGTTGCCCGGCCGGCACGGTGATGGAAGTTCACAACCTCTTCTTCAACACGCCCGCTCGACGTCGATTCCTGAAAAAAGCATCCACTGAATTTGGTCACATTGCCGAACAGTTTTCGCGAATCGCCATTGCGAATCCGAATCTGCATCTGGCTCTGCGACACAACGACAAGCTGGTTTACGAACTCCCAGCCACATCAGACGCACTGGAACGCATCCGCCGATTTCTTGGCAGTGACGTGGCCGATCACCTGGTCGCCGTTTCTTCGGAAGCCGAACTGCCCTCCGGCGAAATCATTCGGCTTTGGGGTTACGTCGGCGAACCAGCGCTGAACCGGTCAACTCGAAAAGACCAATACCTGTTCCTGAACGGACGGTGGATTCAGGACCGAAGTCTGCAACACGCTTTAGGAGAAGCCTACCGCGGATTATTGATGGTCGGTCGGCATCCCGTCAGTTTTCTGTTCTTGGAACTGCCTCCGGCCATGGTGGATGTCAACGTTCATCCAACCAAGAGCGAAGTGCGATTTCAGGACAGCCAGACGTTGTATCGCCAACTGTTGAAAACACTGAGGGACAAGTTCCTGACTCTGGAGTTCCGGTCCAATATCGAAGTCGGCGGTGCAGCAAAGTCAGCGTCCAACGAACTCCGATTCGACAAACCCATCGCGAACCCGCAGCCTCAGAAAGCACTCGACATCTGGGCTTCTCAGGCGACACTTGCCGTGCCGCCAAGAGTCGGTGATTCCGCCAGACCCGGCGTGAGTGCAAATCCCGGAATGCGATCGTCATTCAACGATCGAGCTGTCTTTACAAATCCGGATGTCATTGCTGCGTTAGCCGTTCAGCCACCTCAAACGAATCACGAACAGGATTCTGTTGCACCTGAGCTAGATGCATCCCCAATGTCCGACCAGGAAGGGCTGCCGTCATCCATTGAAACATCTGATGAATCGTTTGAGTCGAATTCATCCGACGAGTCTTCCGCACAACCGTCATTCGATCCAGTGGAGAGTGTCCAAACGCCACCGGAGATGAGTTTCGCAGCGGCTCCAGGAAACGAATTTCGAGCCATCCAGATTCATGATTGTTACATCGTTGTTGCCAGTGATGCGGGACTGGAAGTGATCGACCAGCATGCTTTGCATGAACGCATTTTGTACGAACATCTGCGAAACCGCATCCTGGCGGGTGGTGTCGAACGTCAACGACTGCTCATTCCAGATACGATCGAATGCACAGCGACCGAATGCGTGGCACTTCTGGAATCTCTTGATCTGCTGAAGGAGATTGGTTTTGAACTGCAGGAATTCGGCGGAACAACAATCCTGCTGATGTCATACCCGACACTGATTCCTCGCGGCAACCTGTCGAGAATCGTCAAAGATTTCGCGGAACAACTTGTTCAGAACGACGGCAAAATGACTCGTCGCGATCTGCTGGATCACATGTTGCATACGATGGCGTGTAAAGCGGCGATCAAATCGGGACATCGCCTGACTCCCGAAGAAATGCAGGAACTTCTTAGACAACGCCATCTGGTCAACGATTCCCATCATTGCCCACATGGACGGCCGACATCCCTGACGCTCAGCCGAGGAACTCTCGATCAGCAGTTTGGCAGGCTTGGATAAGGCTCTGTCTCAGTGAGAGTCTGGGAATCCCGCATCCACGTAGGTTGTCCACATTGCGGTCAGAATGGAGTTGTTTAACCGTCAGCCGGAGGCGTACGTTGGTGGGCGGCATCCGCGTACGCCACCGGCTGACGGTTAAACGAAAAACGGCTTCTGCCACCTCCATCAAACGATGATGAACAAATCACCAGCAAATTCATGCAGGATGCTCTGCCGAAAATATGGCTCTTAGGATGGAAGCGATCTGCGGAACTGCCGCCATGAAAAGAAGGCAGTAAGAAGCAGCAGAATATCACCCCAAAAAGTCGAGAAAAGAACAGCAGCTTTTGCGATTGGCTGCACGGGTGACTAGCATCTGCTGACAAAGCTGCCAATGTAGACGGAGCCTCTGGACGCCAACGGCAGGGCGGCCTGACGATTTCGGTTTGTCTCAACCCGAGTTTGGCACAGGCTTTTTAATCTGCAGCTGCGATTGTGCAAATCTTGTCCAACTGGACTTCTCCAGGTCACTGCCGTGCTCAGGATGCGTCTTTATGGCACTCTTTCAAGATCGTTCTCGACGTTCCAGAGCCCGTGTTTGTGGCTTGAGCCAGATCTTCACAGAACCACTTGAGCCTCGACAGCTCCTGAGCGGAGATGCTCTGGTCAACTTTGACTTTGAACAGCCGCAAAGTCTGGCAGAGCTTACCGCCAACGGGTGGCAGGTCAGTAATAATGTGCTCGACGATCAGGATGGAATCGACGACCTGCGCACCATAAACGGCGCTCTGGAACTCACCGACGACGACGGCACAACCGCAAATCGATTTGCCCACATCGCAAACTACAACTTCGGACCACTGCAAAACGGAAGACTGAAAATCGCCGCGGGAACCGGAGGCTCGTATCAGGGCAGCTCTAATCACGTCATCAGCGTGACAGCCGCAGGAAATCCAATCGCAAAAATTACGATCAAAAATAATTCCACCGGACTACTGGAAACTACCGCCGGTACAACAACTTTCTCCGACGTCAGCTGGAAAGATCAATTTCGCAACTACACCATGGAATGGACCGTTGACCCAGACGGACACAATGGGCTGGTCACTGTCAAATTCCAAAAGGCAAATGGATCTATCATCACGGTTGCCCAACAACAATTCCTA
>JBGSVD010000074.1:0-4660 GCA_041753135.1 Planctomycetaceae bacterium | reverse complement strand
CGATCTGGCGTCCGTTCCGACCGGAGTCCTTCCTCAGGTCACCTGAATCCTGTAAAACAGGAGCCGTATACGGACCCGTACGTACGGTTCTGTGAGAGGGCTGAGTCGCGGTTTAGCCACCCCGACTCACCCTACTCGATGTTGGTTCATCTCGAACTTACACAAAACTGACACAGCATTGTGGTTGCATTGAGTTTGCACCGCTGGGCTGCCAAAGTCGCGCATCCTACGATTTCAGTTCCTTCATCGGCTGTTAGTCGAGGATTTTGCCATGGCAAGTGTTTCTGTTGATCCTGTGTCCAACCAGTTTTACATCCGTTTCCGTTTCGCTGCTCAGGCTTTCAAACGCTCGCTGAAGACCGCAAGCCACAAAGAAGCAACGGCCGCGCTGGCCCGCGTTGAAGAAACGCTCTCGTTGCTTCAGCGCGGTGTCCTCGAGCTTCCCGCGGACGCCGATCCGGCGACGTTTCTACTCTCGGCGGGCAAGACCAGACAGCGACCACAAAAGGCGGAGAAGCCCCTCACACTGGGCCTACTCATCGATTCCTACCTGAAGTCTTTGCAAGAACAGGCCAAAGAAAAGACGACGCTCAAGACCGAGGCGACCCACATCAAGCACTTCCGAGCCCGCCTGCCAATGAGCAAGCCTGTCGACTCGCTGACGACAAACGACATTCAGCAATTCATCAATTTGGAGTTGCGTCGGAAGGTCGGGGCAAAGTTCCTGAGTCCGGATACCGTCAATGGCGTCCGCGTGAGCGTGTTCCGTGGCGACAATCTGCTGGCAGCGATCTCGCAACATCTGCTCGTCCCAGACCAGGGATTCGAGAAAACGCTGCAGTGTCCTCGGTGCCACGTTTTGGTCCAAAGCGATGGCTTCCGCATTCTTCCGCTGCACGTCGGAGAGGAGTTCCCTCACATAAACATGCAGCAACGCTCGGCCAGCGGGTCGAGAAAAACAATCCGCAAACCGGATCAAAAACTGAGCGAGCAATTTGCCAAGCCTTGCGATATCTTGCAGCGTTATACAGCGTCATGGAGCGACCTTCCGTGGTTTCCTCGTGAGACGTTTTTTGCACGCGGAACGTCGTCTCTTTTTGCTCATCAGGTCAACATCAACTGAATCCCAGCAGCCAAACAACTCAAGTATAATCCAATCTGTGAACCTGGCGCTGTCCAGCTAAAATTCCTGACGCAACTGTTTCAACTTAACAATGCTGCTGATGGATTGGCGATGGCGGTGGCGATGGCCTGCAGGAAGCGGGCGGCGGGGGCGCCGTCTAGGATGCGGTGGTCGAAGGTCAGGCTGAGGGTGAGTTGGTGCCGGGCCACGATGCTGCCGTCGTCGAGTACGACTGGTTCGTGGCGAATGGCCCCAAGACCCAGGATGGCAGTTTCGGGAACGTTGATGATTGGTGTGAAGGCGTCGATCCCGAATGCGCCCAGATTGGTGATGGTGAAGACAGATCCCTGCATGTCGGCGGCAGTGAGCTTTCCAGCGCGAGCCTGACTGACGAGCTGGCGTGACCTCGCGGCCAGTTCGATCAGCGACAATTGTGCCGCGTTGCGAAGAACGGGGACGAGCAGGCCATCGTCTGTGTCGACAGCCATACCGATGTGAACTTCGTTCTCGGCGGGCAACACGATCGCATCTTCGTCCCACCGACCGGCCAGCAGAGGATATTGCCGGAGTACCCCGGCGACCAGCTTCGTGATGATGTCCTGATAGCCAGGAATCGGCGATTCACCTTTGGTGGTTTTGAACTGCTCTCGCAGGTTCACAAGATTCGCAGCATCCGCTTTTGTCGTCAGCGTGACGGGCACCGTTTGCTGTCGACTGGCGACCATGCGCTGAGCAATCACCTTACGTCGGCTGGTCAGCGGAATGCGTTGTCCTGCAGCGGGCGCACGACGCGCAGCAAGGACATCCTGTTCTCGAATTCGCCCTCCCACGCCGGTGCCTGTGAGCTGCGTCCAGTCAATCTTCAGTTCAGCAGCGACTCGTCGCGCACGAGGGCTGGCGACCGGTGACAGCGGACTCAGTAGCGGTTGTGAACTCGCACGCTCGATGTCCTCGGCAAGGATCCGCCCGCCGCGCCCAGTTCCTGCGATCAGATCGAGAGCCACGCCGGATTCTCTCGCCATGCGTCGCACAGCAGGTCCTGCAGCAGGCGGCAACGCGGCATCCCCCGCGACTGTCTCTGTTGGATGCGAAGGAGTTCCTTCTGAAAGCTCCTTACTTCCTGAAACGAGCGCCGATGCGTCCGGTGTTTCACCTTCAGGCAGCGACTCGCCTTCCGCGACGAGATATCCGACAACGGTGCCGACCTTGACCACGCTGCCCGGCTGAGGACCGTTCGGGGGAATTCGCAAGATGCCTGCATCGACGGCTTCGATCTCCTGAATCGCCTTTTCTCCTTCCAGTTCGAACAGCGGATCACCTTGCCGCACCGTGTCGCCATCCTGCTTCAACCAGCCGGAGAAAACACCTTCCTCCATCGACCAACCCAAACGTGGAATCGTGATTTCAAAAGCCATGGTTACTCCTTCACCAACAGACGGATGGCGGCAGCGATATCGGCGGCGGACGGCACCACGGCGGCTTCGAGCGGCGGGCTGTAGGGCGTCGGCGTGAAGACTCCGGTCAGGCGACGAATCGGGGCGTCGAGATCATTGAATCCCGCGTCCGTCACCTGTGCTGCAATCTCGGCCGCGAACCCACACGGCGCTGGCGGTTCATCAACAATGAGCAGTCGGCCGGTTTTGGCGACTGATTGCAGAATCGTATTGGTGTCGAGCGGCGAGATTGTGCGCGGGTCAATCACTTCAACCGAAATGCCCTCGCGCTCGAGTTCCTCACAAACCGACAGCGTGAGGTGGACCATGCGAGCCAGAGCCACGACGGTAACGTTCCTCCCGACTCGAGCGATCGCCGCGCGACCGAATTCAATTTCGTAGTCTTCCGTCGGGACATGCTGTTTCATCGTCAGGATTTCGCGATGTTCCAGAAACATCACCGGATCGTCACAGCGCAGGGCGTGTTTCATCAGCCCCTTGGCGTCGTAAGCGTTCGACGGCACAACAACCCGCAGCCCTGGCACCTGAGCGTACATCGCATAATAACTGCCCGAATGATGAGTCGCCGCGGAGTGCCCGATGCCGATACAGCCTCGCAGCAGCACCGGCATTTTCAATCGGCCGCTCGACATGTACTGCATCTTGGCGATCTGATTCACAATCTCGCCGACGGAGTCCAGGATGAAGTCGGCAAACATGAAGTCGACCACAGGCCGAGTCCCTGTCATGGCCGCACCGCCCGCGAGCCCCACGAAACCGCGTTCGGAAATCGGCGTGTCACACAGTCGCTCGGGGCCGTAGAGCTCGTACAGTCCGGCCGTCGTATTGAAGTTGCCGCCGCGAACTCCAATGCCTTCGCCCATGACGAAGATTCGCGGATTGACAGCCATCTCCTCAGCAAGCGCCTCGTGGGTCGCTTGTGTGAAGCTGATGTTCCGAGCCTGCGACTCTTGATCCTGCGATGATTCTGGACGCCGCACGACTGCGCGAACTGGTGAGTAAACATGCTCCGCGGCTGTCGATGCATCTGGTAACGGGCTGGATTCGGCAAACTGCCGCGCCTCTGCGACAAGCGTGGCAACTTCCGTCTCGATGGCCTCAATCTGCGTTTCAGCGATACCAAATTCGGTCAGCATTCGGTGACGCAGCGACGCCATTGGACAACGCTGCTTCCACTGCTCGACCTGTTCACGCGTGCGATAGGTAAAGTCGCCCATCCCTTCGGCGTGAGCTCTCGTGCGATACGTTTTGCATTCGATGAGCGTGGCTCCACCGCCGGAACGTGCTCGGGCCACCGCCTCGCGAGCGACCTCGGTCACGGCGAGAACATCGTTGCCGTCCACTTCGAAGCCTGGCAGACCGTAGTTGGCCGCTCGTCGACCGACATCGGGAATGCCGCTGGAATAGGCAAATGGAACTTCCGTGGCGAACTGATTGTTCTCACAGACGAACAGAACCGGCAACTTCCAGATGGCGGCCATATTCAGACCTTCGTGAAATGCGCCGTTGTTGACAGCGCCGTCCCCAAAGAATGCCACCGCGACGCAGCCGGATTTCATGAGCTTCGAACTGTATCCGCCGCCACAGGCCTGCAGGATGCACGGCCCGACGATGCCGCTGGTCCCCATCATCCCGATCTCTGGCGAGAACAGGTGCATCGACCCACCACGCCCGCGCGAGCATCCAGTCGCGCGACCGAACAGTTCCGCCATCAGTTCACGCGGCGGCATTCCCTTGGCCAACGCATGGCCGTGTCCGCGATGCGTGCTGAAGATGGGATCGTCGTTCGTGAGATGTGCGCAGACGCCCGTCGAAATGGCTTCCTGGCCGACATACGTATGACACGCGCCGAAGATCAGGCCACGCTGATGACAACGCGCGAGTTCCTCTTCAGTCTGTCGGATGATTTGCATCGTCCGATACAGTCCAAGGGACTGGTCACTTGTCACTTGTCCTTTGTCATTGGTCATTAGTCATTGGTCCTTTGTCATCAGTAGACGGTGCATCATTGTTCCCAATTGAATTCAGATATTCCTCGCTCGGTCAGGATTGAGTCGTTTAACCGTCAGCCGCAGGCGTACGC
>JBGSVD010000073.1:0-2457 GCA_041753135.1 Planctomycetaceae bacterium | reverse complement strand
TCGAGAGGTCTTCGAGTGGGTCGGTCGCGATCGACTTTCGATCGGGGAAGTCACGCGACGATTGCAGTCGAAAGGTGTGAAGACCGCAACCGGCAAAGATTGGTGGGATCGCACGTCCTTATGGGGAATGCTGAAAAACCCGGCATATATGGGCTTTGCAGCGTTTGGAAAGACTCGCACAGGTCCTCGTCGATCACAATTGCGGACACAACGCGGCCATTCCAAAACGCCACGTCGCACTGGTTCGACATACGACACCGATGTCAGTGAACAACTTGCGATCGCTGTGCCAGCGATCGTTTCAGAGGCACTGTTCGCGGCCGTGGCAACGCAACTGACAGAGAACCGACAACGCGGTCGCGAGTCACGACGCGGGGCCCGCGAGTCACGACGCGGGGCCAGGTACTTGCTGCAGGGTCTGCTGGAATGCAAGTGTTGCGGCTATGCGTTGTATGGCAAACCGGTCAGTCGAAAAAGCAAGGATGGCAAAGTGCCCTATGCCTACTATCGATGTATTGGAACGGACGCCTATCGTTTCGGCGGCAAACGTATTTGTCAGAACAAACAGGTGCGAACGGACAAGCTTGAAGAGGCTGTGTGGCAGGATGCTTGCGAACCAGGACAACAGGTGCCATGGGACAACAGGTGCCATGCACTGTTAGAAGGAAGCTAGCGACGTTTCGAGAAGCAATTCTCAATCTTTACGTCACCCCTGAGCCTCAAACCGATGCCTGCGGCGGCGGGAGGAGATGGACTGCAGAGTCGTCGGAAGTCCGATCTCGACTCGGAAGCGTTTTCGAAAATTCTTGACCAGATCTACCCAGCTCTCCGAACTGCACTGCAGTCGCTCCAGTATTGGGTCCAGACCCGTCGGAATGGAGCCCCGCTTGTCAGTTCGCAACTGACGTCCCGTCCAGTCCATCAATTGCAGATATTGATCGAGCGACATCATCAGGCAGCCCTTGTTCGACGCTCGCCGGGAATTGGTTCTCTCCCGGACCTTTTTCCGAGGCGGATCAAGAGGAACAGGGGCCAACCAGCCGGCGTTCTGCCCATGCTCGATGCGAACATCCTGAGCGTCGGCCGATTTTAAATCACCAGCCAACTGGCGGTCCGCCACTCGTTCCTTCACGCTGGTGAAATCACTGGCTTCCGGAGTCTTCGCGATGCCCGCTCGTATCGGATTCAGGTCCACATAAACCATACAGGCCGCAATCGCCGTTTCATCCAGAAGCGGCTGAGCCTTGAAACGGCCCTCCCAGAAATGCCCGGTCACCTTTTCTTCCTTGTTGCCCAGTCGAGCAATCGGCTCAGCAAGACACTTCATGAACCAGGATACATTCGACAGACGCTTTCGCTTTTCCTTCAGGCCTGACGCGTCATTGCGAATCTGATTCAGTTCGAATTCGGTCGGTTCCTCCGGAGAACGGTCCTTCCGCCGCCGCCGCTGAGGAAACAGATTCCACCACCGAAGAGCCACCTCTTCATCCGACCACGTTCTGACAAGATCGGGCCGCGTGCGAGCCACCACATGCAGGTGGTTACTCATGATCGCAAAGCTGAGCACATCCACGGCAAAAATCCCTGCCAGCACTTCCAGTCGATCGCGAATCCATTGCTTGCGATGCGAATAGTCCCGCCCGGTCTCTTCATCCCGCCCGCACAAATACGTTCGACGCACACACCGATTCACCAGATGAAACACCTGAATCTCGTCGTCCGCAAAGATCTCCACCCGATTCACCCGTGGCATCGTTGTCACTCCCGTCAAGCACAAAGAATCCAGTTGAATTCACAGTGAAAGGCATCCTGACCGCTCAAATCCCTTTCGTCAAGTGCATGGCACCTGTTTCTCTCTTTCGTCAAGTGCATGGCACCTGTTTCTCTGCCTGTTTCTCTGATGGCACCTGTTTCTCTGATGGCACCTGTTTCTCTGATGGCACCTGTTTCTCTGCCTGTTTCTCTGTTGGTTGAAGAACAAAGCCAAAGCACTTCGCCAGTAACGTCCAATCGGGAGAGCGTCAAACCAGCCTCTGGTTGCGAGCGATTGTGATTGGCGGCCGTCATGCCCTGCCGGAAAGCTTGTTGTCGGGCGTCACTCGAGATGCCGCACGACTGGAATCAGCGCTTCGACCGGCATCGGCTTCCCCGCTCCGGGGGTTAACTCAGTCCACGATTCCCACTCGGACCGATATTGCCGGAGTTCGCATCCAGCAGCCCCCATCAGTGCTTGCACGCCACTGGTTGGCTGCCGCCATCGGCAGTCATTCAACCCGTCGTTATCTGCAGTTGCAAAGCTGGTTGACGTTGCTGGATTCCAATTGAGTCCACGCTGCGTCTGCTGATGAGTGGCAAGTCCGTCGAACGAAGTCCGCGGGCTGCCAATGTGACCAGTTTCGAAATTCGGACAAGACTGAGAGTCTTTGGGTGAATCGAACCGCGAGAGTTTCGGCGTCC
>JBGSVD010000072.1:0-14869 GCA_041753135.1 Planctomycetaceae bacterium | reverse complement strand
TCCGACGCTTCCCCCGCTTCGAATCATGTGACATCTCAGTGTCCTGCTTGTGGCCAACCGTCGTCAGAAGCTTCGAATGCCTGGAAGTTTGTTAATGCACGAGGCGAGACTGAATGGCTGCGCTGTGCCAGTTGCCGATCGGGAAAACAAGTGCCATGCACTTGACCGAGGAGGCTGGGCCTTGGGTTTAACCACATTTACGGGTTTGCGTAGTGATTACGTAAAAGAGGATCTGGAAAAATCTGTATCGATAGGGAAAGGTGTGTGGTCATTTTGGGGCAGTATGGGTGCTTGGTGAATGAGTTTGACACCTGTTTCAGGACTTGAGCCTCACCTCAGGGCTTGACCTGCTGCGAATACTGCGAGCGAAGGAATCAGGACCAGCTCGACAGTTCACGGAGGTTCCTCGATGGAAACGCAGAAAAAAAATTTTGGTGAAATGAAGTACTCTCACATACAACTGGGCGATCCCAGACGCACAAAAAAATGATGAAGCTCGTCGATCTGAGTTGTCGTTGGCCTGATGGAACGCTGCCTCAGAGGCTGAACGCACCCAGGGATCTGCGGGCGTTTTACAGGCTGATGAACTGCGATGAATTGACTTACGAAGCAATCCTGTCGGCGCATCGAGACTTCGTACTGAAGAAGATCGCACAGACAAAATCCACGGTTCTGATCATCAGCGACGCAACGGAACAAGCCGTTGCACCGGCGTCTCTGGAACAGAGTCTGGTGGCTGGTGTCGATATTGAACTGGAACGTCAGCAGCTCAACGATCACTGGCAGCAGAGACTCGCGCGATCACGTTACGAAGTTGAGCAGGTACGGCGGCAGTATAATGCCGTCGATCCTGATCACGGACTGGTGGCACGCGAACTGGACGGTCGCTGGGATGAATCGATGCGCGCGAACGAACGCCTGCAGGTCGAATACGCAAAGTTTGCAAAGGATTGCCCGAAGCAATTGTTGTCCGAAGAGCGTGAGCAGATTCTTGCGCTGTCGAACGATTTGCCCGCGCTATGGCGTGCAGCCACGCAGCATCACTCAGGAAGATCACTTACAAACAAACGAATGGAGGCTGCGTGATCTCGCAGCGCATTTGCAGATGCCACCCTGCCCTGATATTGTCTCCGCCAGTTCGTTTTTTTGTTCCCGGGGGGCGCGAACGCTTCCCTCGAGTCATACTGCCAATGTATACATCTCATCAGGTAATAGATGAGTCGCGTGTTGCGAGTTGGCTTACCACACTGTCCTGGTTCTTAAAAGGACCGGCCTGACTCTGCAATCTGCGGCCTTGCCTCGAGGAACACGCAGCATGGCACCAAAGGCAAAAAAACAAACAACAGCCGTTGAACCCTTTGTCGCGGAGGCTGGCGTTTCCTGGCTTCCGGCCGAGAAGGATTACGGACTGGCTTTGCTGGACGGCAAAGTGGTCGCTCGCAATCCGAAAGGAGCGAAGCTGTCCAGCGTGCCGCCCTGGTTGAAAGAATCCGAGCTGGCTCAACAGTTGACCAGTCTGCGCGACTGGCTGGATGAGCATGAGAAGCAATGCCTCGCGGCGATGGAGCTCTGGATGTTGCGATCGCTGCCAATCCCGCGCGAAGTGCTTGCCTCAGTTTGGCCGGATCCGGCATGGCAATCCATCCTGATGAACTCTGTGATCTGCGCCGTCAAAAAAGGAGAGCTCAGCCAAACCGAAGCCGGATTTCTGAAACAGATTGATGACAAGAAAGGCATCGGCATCGTAGACCTCGATGGCGAAACGCAGTGGCTGAAGGTGGATGCCATTGCCATTCCACATCCCATCCTGCTGACGGAAATGAACGACTTCCGGCAGTTGACGATCGAACTGGGAATTCAGCAAACGCTCGATCAGTTGTTCCGACAGACATGGGCGCCGACGAAAAAGCAGCTTGAAGCAAACAGCGTCAACGATTTCAGCAGTGGAAAGTTTGAACAACTGAATCACGTTCTGGGGCTTTGTCGTCGGCTGGGTTACCGAGTCAGCGGCGGATACGCCTGCAGTCCGGTTTGGGAAAATGGAGTTCAGATTGAAGCTCGCTTCTGGATCGGTGCGGACTATCCGGAAGGCGAAACGTGGACTGGCGATATGATCTTCACGGATGCGAAAGAACATACCATCGCTGTCAAAGATGTGGGGCCAGTGGCATTTTCCGAAGGCATGCGAATGGCCGCCGCCATTTATGCCAGGCGAGTTGTCGAGAAGACTGACGATTCAGACTGAAAGATCGTGGAACACAGGAACCTGTTTTCCGCTGGTTCGTTTCGGTTCAGTTGAGTGCCTGAGTTCGTATTCGCTGATTTGTCACACCGTAAAGAATACAAATTCTCCAATCCTGCTTCAGAGACTTTTCGACATGGCAAAGCCCGAAGATCTTCTTGCTGCTGGTGCCTTTCTCTCGGTCAAAGAGAAGCTCAAAAACGAAGCCACCGTTGACACCGTAAGTGTGCGAGTTTATCGCCATCCAGCGTTGGGTGATCGGCCGGTTGTCAGACTGACGGCCGACAATCTGGCTGCAGGCGATGATCTGACGATGGAGTTCCTGGGCTTTGCGGCTCCGGAAGTCAACGGCCCGATCGCGAAACGACAACGACAAGCTCTTGGGTTTCCCGGCTGGGCGATTATTCACGATCCTGACCACGCTCGATATGCTCTGGAGCTGGTCAAAGAATTCAAAAAGGCCGTGCGAAAATCCAAGGCCAAGCCGGGTCATGGATATGACGCTTTTGTCGATATCGCAAAGCGGCTTGGAAAAAGCGTCGCTCATTTTCTGCCATCCTTCTGGGAACAGGTCGGTCGCGAATTCATCGCCCTCGACAATGCAACGTACGCCTCCCGCGCGTTTGGCAAGGCGCGAGAAGCGGAGAAAGTTCATGCTCTGAAAGTTGACGAATCGCTTCGGCAGGATGCGTTTCTGGAGTTTGCTCTTGCCGGCGCCGTCAGCATCAAAGCGTTGACAGAATATGGCAAAGAGCTTGCGTCAACACACGATCCGCAATCTGCGTGGACGTTCTTCCGAGAATTGTGTGTGCGCCGAACTCTGGGCGGGATGCCTCCGTGGACGTCGATGCTGAAAGATCTGCTGCCGTTGATCAAAGCTGCCAAACTGGATCCGGAACAGGAGGTTCATTCGATCCTGACGGAGATTATTGATTCGCCGGCGATCGCGAGAGCCAATATCGGGTTCTGGGACAACATTGCGAAATACGTTGGCAGCCTTGCCGCAAAGAACTCGCATGTTGCTGGCGCTCTGCTGAACATGATTCCGCAGACCAGCGACTGGAGAACTAACACGCTCTGGTCGTGGCTTGACCATCTGGACGCGTGGGGAATTCTTTCCAATGCCTGGAAGGATAACGTTGATGACGATGCGAAACCTGCGGGCGGCGGAGTGGCATGGCTCAATCGCCTGATTCAAAAAGGTCAGAGACTTCATCAGAAGATCTTTGATATCGTCCAGGCAATGGCTCCTCAGCTTGCCAAAAGTGACGAGCGAGTCCATCCCTATCAGAAATCGCAATACGGAAATCGCAACGAAGCAGATGCCGACCTGTTGGATCTGTTGCTGGAGCTCAACATTCCGTTCGATGATCCGCCAGACGAATTGGAGATCAATCTTTGTCACTGGGCAGTGCTGGGCAGGGATGACAAGACGCCTGTCAATCGACCTCGAGATCCCGTTTATCTGGCATCTGCGAGCCGCTTTACTTCCGTCATGAAAAAGGCAATCAGCAACGCCGTCGGTCAGCATGAATTCGAAGCGATCGCGACCGGGAAAACGGCTCTTCGCGATGCGCGGCATCAGTGGTTTCTGTCAGTTGTCGATGGACTGAGCAATGGGGCACTTCCCGGTGTTGAGTCTTCGTTGAATCTGCTGGATGCAAAGACCTCACACGCCACCTTTGCTGAGTTCCCCGATGTGCTGGAAAAGCTGAAAACGGCTGACATTCTGCCCGCAGTGACCAGAACATTGCAATGCGGATTGATGGATGAATATGGCTGGCCCCTGCTTGAGAAAGTGTTTGCAGACTTCGCCGCTTCCGGACATCCCGCGCCATCGCTGTTCGGACAATTCCCGTATCTTATTGTCACTGATCGACTGAAAGCAGTCGTGCTTCGTGGCAGTGAAGTTGTTTGTGAAGCGGAGCTCAAACTTCCTGTGGGACATAAGCTCAAGCAGCTGATGTACATCGATGGCGATTTGCTGGTGACTTCCGGTTCGGACCATCAGGGCGTTGTGTTTTGGAACAGCGATCCTCAACCGACTGATCCTGAATACTTTTACTCGAACACGGAGCTCTCCGGGATTGTTGTCGACGCTGCCGGGGGCGGCACATTCTGTGGTGAGAAAATAGTGCACAAAGGCGGTCATGCTCCAAAATCTTTGTATGCGATGGAGAACATTCTGTCTGATGGGACTCACTGGTGGATTTCCAAAGGCGAATACGAGAGTTCCCGACAGGAAACCGTCTACTCGATTTATGAAATCGACCCTGCGACCGGAAAGGCTGGGCGAAAGTCCATGCCAACCTTCTTCGAAGATGCCGTGGAAGATCATTGGACTCTGGATGTTGCCGCGCTTTCACTGCTGCCGTTTGGGAATCATTTTCCTCAATCGCTTCTGGGACGAAGCGGCGATTTGATCGGATACCGACGGCGTCGCAATGCAGCTCGCAACGTGATCCAGCTGGAAAGCGTCGACGGAAGACGTTTGGAATCTTCAGGCGATCAGGCTTTTAGCAGTTTACTCAACCAGCCCGCGACTGATCAGTTTTTGCCTCTGCATCCGTCTCGCAGCTACCGCGGATGGAATGGTGTTGAGCTTTGGGATCCGACCGCAACCTTTCCCGTCTGTGAAATCAAGACTGGCATCGGCGGCTACAATCGTGGTCAGGTCGCTGCGTTGCCATGGCATTATTTTCATGCGTTCGAAATTCGTGACCTGGCTGCGTCCAGAAAGTTGCGAGCTGTTGACGATGCAAAGGTGAAAACACTGCTGGAGGCGGAGCAGCAGGATCATACGAATTTCCAGGAAGGCAAGATCGCTCCTCCAGTTTCATCGAGTGTCGTTGATGCGATTCGAGCGTCCTCGAAGTCCGACAAGACTTCGAAACCGATTCTGAGTGAGTCCGAGCATTTTCCGCTGCTCGATGCGGCGATCGATAAACTGCTTGGACCGAAGTCTCATCTGAAACTGCGAATCGGGATTCGAGGCATCATCATCCGAGCAGGACAACAGAGGCGGGAACTGGCAAAGCTCATTCAGCGGCGAGGGACTGATTCGACAAATGCGTCCGGCACTACGGCGTTGGTTGCAACATCGGATGAAACCGCCACGATGGAATTCGCCAGCGCGATCGGGGCGCGATTTCGCCCGTTGCCGAGTATCAATTTTGCCGAGTCGCTTGCTGGGTTGACGGACTTTTTCAGCGGGAAGTCGTCGACCACCTTGTTTGCCCCGCAATGGTTTGGATTTGTTCAAAGTCTGGTCGATGGGCTGCCGGAAAAACTTTGGTCCGCGTTCTCAGAGGATCCGACGAACACAAAGTGGCAGCCTTTCATCGATATGATCCCGGGAATATCATTTTTTCAACTGCCCGGATCGTTTCGCAAGTTCGTCGGGGATGCCGCAAAGGACGATTTCCTGGCAAAGGAAATTGCAGCCCTGAATGAACTGGGAGCGGCACCGAAAGCCTCGGGATATGAATCCACCTGGCTCATTCCAATCGCTGGAAAGAACAGCCGATTTCTGATCAACAAAGGCTATCGAAGTTACGACGTTCTGGAATACTCATCAACCGGACCGTTTGAATCCATACCGGATCTGACGGAACGAGAAGGCTCATCGACACACGTACAACCTTCGGTCTGGTCTTCGCAGCAATTCCTGGCGTTCGCTCAGCTGGCAAAAGAACGATCGCTGCCAATTCCTTCGCTGGACATGTTCAAGACCCTGGCGGAACAAATACGATCGTCAGTGACTGAAGTTGTACTTGTTTGGTTCGGTATGCCGAATATCGATTCGTACCATGCCAACTTCATGCCCGCGCATCTGCGTGACGCCTGCAAACTGAAGACTCGTGACTGTTCGGCGGCGAAGGAAGCTTTGAAGGCCATGCCGAATTCTTTGGTGCAGTCCCTGGTCCGAGCCATCCTCAATGGCGAACCAGCGGAACTTTGGGAAAATCCGCCCACCGGGCCCGCAGAGCGCCTGCGGAGTGTGTGGAGCGGAGCGACTGAACGACTTCCTTTGTCTGCGGAGTGGCTTGAAAAACTGGCAGACGCATTCGGCTACGGTATCGATAAGCAAAAGATCTTTCAGGCCATGAACTCGCCTGCGAAGGATCCGATGTTCAGCGATCAGGGCGATTGGAGTGTCGGACGAAAATCCAAAGATGGACGTCCAGCGGTTCTGTGTGCGGACCCAAACTCATCGGCCTTTACCGAAGGCACGTTTCGCGCGGCAACGATCAGTCTTGCGATGTTATCTTACGGAATGCCAGCCGGAGATCCTGCTCGCGAAAAGATGTGCGACGTTTACAAGGCAACCACGGCGGCGTTATCCAATCCAACGCTTCTTTTGGAAGCCGGCTGGCGATACGAATACGACGCGAAAAATCCCGATGCGGGAAAGCAGTTGATTGAGTCCATCATCGGACCGATCAGCCAACACGACACACTGTCAGTGGCAAATGACGGAGTGATCTCTGTGGCGATTCACGGTTATCAGACTCTGCTTGCGTGTCGACCAGCCGCATTAACGAACGATACTGTTCTCGACAAAGTGGCAAATCAGTTCGCCGCTCTGACGGCTCAGAAGAATGAAGATAATCCGACACCGGAAAGTCATTCGTCGTTGAAGCTGATTCAGTATCTTCGGTTGTGGCGGTCACCCGATTTTGCCGCGCTCGTTCAGCAAATGTCAGAACCAGCGATTCCGCCGGGAAGTTATGAAGCCAATCCAAAACTCTCCGCGCCGGACGTTGTGAAAGCGGTTGCGAAGAAGGTCAAGATCAGCGAGGAAGCTGCAATTCTCTATTTGCAGTTGCTGACTCTGCCTGATCCCACCGACAAAAATGTGCAACTTTGGAATGGCTGGAAATCGGCGGAGGTCAAATCCCTGTCGAAAGAACTGGCCGACAAGGGCGTCGTTCTGGAAGCGACTCGCGCTCGAGCCGGCCGCAAATACTTTCTGCCAGGCGGCTGGGAAGATCTGAAAGCTCCGCATCTGCCACTGGAAACATGGAAAATGCCTTTGTACGGAATGACACGCGATTCGTACCAAAGAGCAACGCCGCCGCTCGCTCGTATCGTGCCTCTGGAGCCAATGCATCAGCTCTTCGCGAAAGCCTGGAAACGCATTTGCGATGGCGACGTGCCAAAGTATGAAGAGGTGTGACCTATTCCTGACACGGTGCGTTGAAATTGGCCAGGCTGTTCGAGCGAATGGGTGGCAGTTTTGAAATACGATACGTTTGTTCTTCGCATTCCCTGGACAAAGACGAGGCGGAAATTCTGACATGGCCAAACGGGCATCGAAAAGTGACGAGACGGCAGCAGATTCGAAAGTTTCTGAATCGCCACGCAGGCAATCGGGACGCAAGCAA
Source organism: Planctomycetaceae bacterium (assembly GCA_041753135.1). Taxonomy (GTDB): domain Bacteria; phylum Planctomycetota; class Planctomycetia; order Planctomycetales; family Planctomycetaceae; genus SXXK01. The sequence continues at coordinate 7,240 of JBGSVD010000072.1, read as the reverse complement.
TCGCCGCCGCCGGAGGAACGATACGCTTCCGAACTGGCGTTTTTGAAAGCTTGCGACACAGGCCCTAAGCCGGACGGATGGGTTCTGTCACCTCAGGCTGTCGTCACCTTCGTCTGCGGAAGTCGCGGCGACTCGTTGCGAATTCCCAAAGGACATTCTGACGGCACTCTTCCGGAATCGCTCATCATCAGCGAAAAGTTTGTGGGGGAACGAAGTCTCGTTGAACGCTGCGTCGTGACACTCGCTGGCGAACGAGGCCTGTTGCTGGTTGGGGAACCCGGCACCGCCAAGTCGATGCTTTCCGAATTGTTGGCCGCAGCAATTTCCGGCACCAGTTCGCTGACAATCCAGGGGACTGCCGGATCCACGGAAGAGCATCTTCGCTACTCATGGAATTATGCCATGCTGCTGGCTCAGGGACCGGGCGAATCCTCGCTGGTTCCGTCTCCGATGATGACAGGAATGCAGAGCGGCCGCATTGTGCGAGTCGAAGAGGTGACTCGATGCCTGCCGGAAGTTCAGGATGCTCTGATCTCTCAAATGTCCGAACGAAGGCTGATGATCCCCGAACTGCAGGGCGACGCTGGCAGTGTCTTCGCCAGCCCGGGATTCAATGTGATCGCGACGGCGAATTTGAGGGACAAAGGTGTGTCCGAAATGTCGTCCGCGCTCAAACGTCGTTTCAATTTTGAAGTGATTGCTCCGATTGCCGAACATCGTCGCGAAGTGGAGCTTGTGAAACGCCAGGCCACAGCGCTCCTCACAGATTCGAATGTGCTGACGCCCGTTGACGAAGGGCTGCTGGATATTCTGGTCACCACTTTTCGTGATCTGCGCGATGGGCGAACCGCGGAAGGCTGGACTGTCGAAAAGCCGGGCTCGGTGATGAGCACGGCAGAAGCTGTCGCCATCGCCGCCTCAATCGGTCGACAGGCGGCGTATTTTCCTTCTCAAAAAGATCCGCTCAGCCTGATCCCTGGATTGTTGTTGGGAGCGGTGCTCAAAGACGACGCTCAGGATCGAGCTCGCCTGCTGGCCTATTGGGACAGCGCCGTCAAACGTCGAGCGGAACATTCACGCAACTGGCAGAGACTTCTTGAACTCCGAAAGGAGCTGATGCAGTAGAAGATCGATCGTGGGTTTGTCATCCATTTTTGCATTATGCTTCAGCCTCCCACTGGGAGAGTCGGACGCGATCAGCGTCCGGGGAGGGCGAGCATTGTTGTGTATGAGATGAGTCAGAAAGATCCTTGGACGTCCCTCCCCTCCCCTCGCTGCGCTCGACCCTCCCGGAGGGAGGGTGAAAATTTAGTGTTCGAACTTAGGCAAAGGCCTGTCTCACTTCAATCTCCTCAACCACGTTGAGTGGATATCCTGATCCAATGAGAACACCTGAATCGACCGACGATTTTCACGCCGATGCGGTACTGACGGAGCTTGCTCAGTGTCAACAACCGTTCCTGATCGGCGTGCGTCATCATTCAGCGGCGATGGCCAAAGTGATCCCCGAGCTGCTCGATCAATTCTCGCCGGACATTGTCCTGCTTGAACTGCCACCGGAGTTCTCACAATGGATTCCGTGGCTCGCTCATCCGGAAACTCAGGGGCCAATCGCGTTGTCGGGCTGTGATTCGGCCGGACAAAATTTGTCGTTTTATCCGTTTGCCGAATTTTCTCCTGAGCTTGCTGCGATTCGCTGGGCGAATCAGAACAACATCCCTGTCGAAGCATTTGACCTTCCGATCAGCGAACGACATCAGACGCGGCGAACACGGTCTGAGCACACAGCTGCTCCCAGAGGATTGTTACAGCGACTCCTGAAACGCACGGAATCGACGGATTCAGGTCAGCTCTGGGAACGGCTCGTGGAATCCACCTCCGCCGGATGTGCGGCGGAAAGTATTCGCAGATCCGGATTGTTATTCGGCTGGGCGACTCGATGGAACGATCACGAACCGTCTGACTACGACCTGACCCGCGAAGCCTGGATGCGAACTCGCATTGCCGCGCATCGCGACAAGAAATCGGCCGCGGTGATCGGTGCGTATCATGCCGCCGCTTTGTTGCCCACCCCGCGGCTTTGGAATGATCCCGCTGAACGTGCTAATCCCACGGAACGTGTTGAGCCGGCCGGCCATGTTGAGCCAGCCAGCCATCTGGAGCCGGGCCGATCAAGCACTCCTGACAAACGCAAAGCCACACGACGCGAAGGATCAAACGATTTGTATGTCACCGCGATGATTCCGTATTCGTTTTCGCAACTGGACGAACGGTCCGGCTATCCGGCGGGGATTCGTGATCCACTCTGGCATCAGAAATCTTTCGAAGCGACAACGCTGGAACAATGTGACGACGCCGTGGCAGACATCATCGTCTCCGTCTGTCGCGAACTGCGCAGGGCTGGGCATCCGATGAATGCCGCCGACGGCATGGAAGTGCTGCGAATGGCTCGCGACCTCGCTCGCATGAGAAGCCTTGCAGTGCCCGGTCGAGGCGAATTGATCGAAGCCCTGCAAACCTGTCTGACTCGCGGGCAGTTGTTTGGTCTGGGACGCGCTGTCGCGGAAGCGATGCAGCAAATACTTGTCGGAAAGAGTTTTGGTGTTGTGCCGACGGAGCTGCCTCGTTGCGGGCTGGCTCCGCATCTGGAAACGATTCTTCAGCAGCTGCGATTGCCGGGTCCGGACAATCCGGGAGAAGAAAAACGCCTGCGTCTCGATCCACTCCGCAGCTCGCTGGATCGAGCGCGAGTGGTCGTGTTTGAACAATTGGTGGTTTGTCAGATTCCGTATGCCAAACGCGCGGACGATGGCAGCGTTGGTGATCGGGAGAGTCTGACGTCTGTTTGGGATGTTCACTGGCAACACGGAACTCAGGCGATGATCGCACTGGCTGGGACTCGCGGAGCCACGTTGCGGCAGGCCGCTGAAGGCACGCTGCGTTCGCAGGGCATGGAAAAGCCGACGGCTGAATGGGAGCTCGCTCAGCTGCAGCAAGTGATTGTTGCCGCGAATTGTGGGTTTGTTGATCTCGTGCAGAAGGGACTGAAGTGGTTGCTGGGAAGTTTTTCCACAACCGCGTCGCTGGCAGAATTAATGCAGGCGCTGAGCTTTGTCGATCGAGTTCGTTCGGGGCATATCCCCGGGCTGCCGTCTGCTTCGGATGAGTTTCTGCCTGCATTTTGCGAAGCGTTTGTTCCTCCGGAAGGGTTGAGCACGTCGACGTTGCTCCAGGCGGCGATTTCGCGAGTGTCCGGTCTGGCGGGATCAGACGACGAAGCTGACGTCGCCGCGTTGTTGGATTTGGTGTCGTGGTTTGAGCAGCAGCAGAACGGTGTGGAAACTGCTGATGAGACTGGGGCCATTGCATCCGGACGGCTGCTTCTTCATCTCTCGCAGTTTTCAGACAATGGCTCACCGCTGATGCAAGGCGCGGCGCTGGGATGTCGGCTGGTGATGGATGACATTTCACAGGCCGAATTTCAGTTGCGAACAAGTTCCTGGCTGGACAATGGCGTCGATGAATCTTTGCGGCACGAATTGTTGCGACGGCTGCGAGGCGTCTTGATTCTTGTCTCGCCCCAGCTTCATTCTGATCCCACAATTCTGGACGGAATGGGTGAGCGAATTGATGTCTGGTCAGACTCCGAGTTCTTCGATCGACTTCCTGCCCTGCGCGGCGGCTTTGACGTGCTGCCTCCAGCGCTGCGTCGATTATTGCTGAAGCAGATTGAACGGCGAATTGAATCGCAGACTTCACTATCGCAGACTTCACTACCACAGTCGCCACACTCGCCAGTTTCGCATGTACCAAAATCGCAGGTGTCGACAGCCATGCAGCGACTCGCGATTGACCCGTTGATTCAAAAACTTATGTTTGAAGCCGATCAAGTTGCTCGAGCAGCCGTCGATGAATTGCTGACAGGTTTGATATGGCTCGAAGATTCCTCAGGCCAGGTTCCAGTCTTAAGTCCGGCATCATTCTCCAGCCTGGTTGATAACCCGGACAAAGCTCGAACGCCTGCTTCTCGCAATTCCGAGGCTGTTGCTGTTGCTACTGCGACGATCAAAACAAGTGATGCAAGTCCTCGTCAGCTGAACCTTCTGGACCGCTGGCGTCTGATACTTGGTGTTCGCGATCCTGCGATGAGTCCTTCGGCCCGTCGAGCGGCTCGCGCGTTGGATGAATTGTACGGACACGGTTCCGGCGAAGGATCTCGCGCCGGACTTGGTGGCGGAGGCGGCGCTGGTGATGAGGCGCCTTTTCCTAGTACTCGTGTCTGGGCGGATGAACTGGGTGATTTGTTCGGCGACCGAGTTCGTGAAGAAGTCCTTGGCAGCGCTGTCGAAAAAGGTCGGGCGGCGGCTTTGGCGGTGATGAACGAAGAGTCCGTTCGTCCATCGGTCGAATTGTTGCAAACGGTTCTTTCGATGAAAGGAAGTCTCCCGGAAAATCAAACCGAAAAGCTTCGCCGCATCGCGCGCAGGATTACGGAGGAGCTGGCGAAAGAACTGGCCACGCGAATTGCTCCGGCTCTCATGGGCCTTTCCACACCTCGACCGACGCGGCGACCGAATCGACGGCTCGATCTGCGTCGGACCGTGCTGGCCAATTTGAAAACCGCGCGTATTGATGATGACGGTTCGATGAAGCTGGTGCCCGAACAGTTCTACTTCCGAACACCCGCGCGACGAACGACGGACTGGCATCTGATCTTTGTTGTTGACGTGTCCGGATCGATGGAACCGTCCGTGATCTACAGTGCGTTAACCGCCGCCATCTTTTCCGCCCTGCCTGCGCTCAGCGTGACGTTTCTGGCGTTCAGCACGACCGTGATTGACTTCACTGATCATGTGGAAGATCCTCTCGCCATGCTAATGGAAGTACAGGTTGGTGGTGGCACCTTCATTTGGAAAGGCTTGGCGGCCGCTCGCGAACGGCTCAAAATTCCAGCTCGAACCATTGTTCTGCTGGTCACCGATTTCGAAGAAGGCGGATCTCTGGGCGCGCTGCTGGGTGAAGTGCAGGCTCTTGTCGATTCCGGTGCAAAAGTGCTTGGACTGGCAGCGTTGTCCGATACTGGTCAGCCTCGTTATCACACGGGCATTGCATCGGAGGTTGTGAACTGCGGAATGCCGGTCGCCGCACTCAGTCCGCTCGAACTGGCTCGCTGGGTCGGAGAACAGATCCGATGACGGCCCCTGACGATTCACAACGCCCTTCAATCAATCCCGACGTGCTCGCCGCCATCCTCAGCGCCGCGCCGGAGCGGCTGCAACAGAAACTCGACCGCGAACCTCGTGCGGCAGACGGCTGGGATTGGACGTTCAGTGATAACAACTGGCAGATCGCGGCAGGCGAAGAGACTGTTGTTGTGCCAAACGGCGTCATTGCCGAAGTCTCGCAGGTGAAGTGTTCGTGCCTGCTTTCGCCGCGCTGTTTTCACGTGCTCGCCGTGTTAAACGTGGCGCGGATTGAAGATGGTATCGCCGAAGAATCTCTGCCTTCGGTCTCTGAATCCGGGCGTTCGAGCTCGAATGAGCATGACGGAGCCACTTCGGTCGGATGCGATGCAAGTGCTGAGCAACAAGGTGACGATGTTGTTGTTTCGACAAGTCAGCAGCGGGCCATCGTCTTGATGTTTGACGCGTCGGCCGGCATCCTTGCGACGGGTCTGCGTGCGGCCGGGGCGGTGTTGCAGTCACGGCTGTTGCGAGCGATTCATGAGTGTCGGTCGGAAGGCTTGCATCGACTGGCTTCCGGTGGACTGCGATTGATGAACAACGTGCGACAGCTGCGTGATGGCGCCGATGGTTTCAGTTCGGAAGCTGCGATGAGTGATTTCCTGGAAGTGCTGGAAACCTGCGTGCGTCTCAGCGGGCGAGAGCGTGATGCTGTGGCTTCTGAGTCGAAGACAGCTGACGCGAGATCTGCAAGACCGTTGTTGCCGTGGATCGGGATTGCTCGGCGGAGTTTCGAGCCAGTGCAGAGTATGAAGCTGCATGCGTTGTGTTGCGAACCCGTTCTGACTCGAAGCGGATACAGCGGAGTCGTTACATGGCTGATGGCTGAAGACGGCTGGATTGGGACCGTGAGCGATGTTCAGGCCGGTGCGGCCAATCGAATTCCTCAAGCGTGGCAATCTGGTGTTTCGCTGGCGGGTCTGTCAATTTCACATCGCGAATTCAGTCGTCGATGCTTGCTGATTTCCCGCGCGACGCGGTCGGTTGACGGTCGTCTCGGGGGCGGCGAGTCTGCTCGCGCGGTGGCGATCGATGGCCAGGGCTGGGCTGCGACACCGATTGTCGCTCGTTTCCAAATTCCTCTGGCAGAACAAATTCGAGCCGCATTTTCGCAACAGGCGGAGTCTGATTTTCTTCGTCCTGCAGGAACTGATTTGGTCTTTTTTACCGCAGTTGTGGTGGGCTATTCTGGAAACGATTTGATCGTGCTGGCTGGCGAAAACCAGTCGCCAACACGATTGTCGATTGCACTTGATGACGATGCGTTGATGTTTCGAACCAGCCTGCAGGTACTTTCGCGGGCACCGGGATTGTTGATGCGTTGCATCGGCCGCATCGATTTTCAAACGGCCGGACGAGTGCGACTTCTGGCCATCGCGCCGCCGCCTGAATCGACTGACGACGCAGTTGATCGGCCCGTGCTGGTGTTGCCATCGACTGAACCGGTTTGGTCCATCGGGCTGCAGGCGCTGACACGATCTCAGCTGTCGAAAGCGGAAACGGCTCCCGTTCTCGTCTCATTTGGCGACACTGAATCATCGCCGATGGAGCATTATGACGAATCACTGGAACGCTGGTTGCGAGCGATAGTGATTGGCGGGCGTCATGCCTTGCCGGAAAGTCTGTTGTCGGGCGTCACTCAAGATGCCGCCCGACTGGAATCAGCGCTTCGACCGGCATCGGCTTCCCTGCTCCGGGGATTAACTCAGTCCACGATTTCCACTCGGACCGATATTGCCGGAGTTCGCATCCAGCAGCCCCCATCAGTGCTTGCACGCCACTGGTTGGCTGCCGCCATCGGCAGTCATTCAACCCGTCGTTATCTGCAGTTGCAAAGCTGGTTGACGTTGCTGGAATCCAATTGAGTCCACGCTGCGTCTGCTGATGAGTGGCAAGTCCGTCGAACGAAGTCCGCGGGCTGCCAATGTGACCAGTTTCGAAATTCGGACAAGACTGAGAGTCTTTGGGTGAATCGAACCGCGAGAGTTTCGGCGTCC
>JBGSVD010000071.1:0-11691 GCA_041753135.1 Planctomycetaceae bacterium | reverse complement strand
CCCAATAAAGACAACTCGTGGTTGCCGGAACAGTCCATTACGCTTCACAACGCCAAACAAGATGAGCGAGCGTGCTTCAGATTCTCTGACAGCTCTTTGGTTCATGTTCCGGAGGAGTTTCGCGAGGACGGATGGAACACCAGGACCAGCCAAAACGAAACCCCGTCGAGATCTGCCTGAGCGAACTGCGGCTGCTGTGCTCCGTTTGGATCGCCTCTGATGGCCTGTTGCTTTCGCGTCCTGCGGCCAGGGATTTGCGTCGCTCCTCCGGAGCTTTGCGCTCGTGTAACGCGGGAAACCTCGGGCTGAAGCCCGAGGCTATCATGACGCGGCTGCTCCGCAGCCAATCGCAGGGGGACGACGAAACGATGTGGCACGCGACGTGATCAATCGCGAGCGAGCTAAGCTCGGCATGCCGTCTGCAGTTCTCTGCGGAGCAGCGGCGTAGCGATAGGCTGCGGCTTTAGCGACAGGTCACGTGGCCGAAAAAGTGTTCAGTGTTCAGTGTTCGGAAAGTGCAGAGGACGAGACGGTAGCCCGCGTCGGAGACACGGGCGACAATGATGGGGGCATTTTGCTGGGGCGGGGTTAGTCGCGTCGGCGGAGCGACGGGTGTACGGTACGGATGCCGACGAAACTGAGCCTTGTGTGCATAAGGCGGGAGGTCGATGCAGCAGCAGGGGATTCCAGGCGATGTCGACGGCCGAGTATCTCACGCTGCAGGACTGGACGGCTTGTCAACAGAGATCAGATAAAGGCAGGGGCGACCGGTTGGACTGAAGCTTCAGTCAGGCCGTTGTATTGGGGCGGCGGTGACTCCGCACGCTCGCCGCTTTCTGGGCGACGTACCTCAGTTCCCCATGCCGCAATCTCAGCCGCTTCAGGAAAACATACAACCGGGGTAAAAAATGGTGTTCCCCGGCGTTCTATTGCCTCAAGAAAAGACTCCGAAGAAACTCAATCTTCTTCCGGAGTCTGCAAACAAACTCGCACCATTGCGTGATGGTCAAATGTCTCGGGCGGGGGTCGAACCTGCAACCTTCGCCTTCGGAGGGCGACGCTCTATCCAATTGAGCTACCGAGACTTGTTTTGCTTCACTCTTGATTTGCTTGACTGGGGGTCAAGTGAGGTGAAGTGTGAACTGCATCGACAAGAAAAGCCATCAACGCAAGGTATTACGTGAAGATCAGATTGAGGGATCTCTGAGATTCCAGGAAAACCTTAGCGGGAATTTTTTTCGTTTGCTTACCAGAATGGTCGCGAGTCAAAAAATCTTGAGAAAATTCTTGTGGGTTTGTGGGTCAGCGAAACGAGCTAGAAACTGAATCGAGTATCTCAACAAAAGGGATGAGATTCAAGCCGACTGAGAATTCCCACCGACGCGCCGAAATCAAATGTGACATGTCAAACTGCAGTGATGGCTTGTATTCTGTCAAGATAAAGAATGGGGGTTGGAGGTAGTGGATCTTGCTAAAGATCCCACTCACAGCAGGACCTTTAGCGAGGCCCACTACCCCAAAATTAAAGTTTGACGCAGCACTGGTGCTGTCTCATTTGTGAATTGAGGGATGTTTAGCGGGCGAGACGCCCCAGCTCCGGGATCGCGGGCGTCTCGCCCGCCTTTTTGCAACTCCTCAAACTACGCTAGCCGGGCATTTTGAAAACTGGAGGCGATTAAACTATAGTCCCGTTCTGTTCGTCGCACATTGGACTCGATTTTCCCTTTAATTCAGTCTTTTCAGGGCTTTGGAAGCAGAACCCTGTCAGGCCAGAGTGTTCTCGTGGCGGCGAAACTGATCCATTTCTTAATCGATCCTCAATCTTACTCCTCTTCCGGAGCATTTTGGTTCAATGGCTGATCAACACGCACAATTGGTCGTTCTTGGTGGTGGTCCTGGTGGATATCCTGCGGCATTTGCTGCGGCGGATCACGGAATGAAAGTCGTGCTGATCGATGAAGGTGTGAAGCCGGGTGGCGTCTGCCTGAATCGTGGCTGCATTCCTTCCAAAGCCCTTTTGCATGTCGCCAAACTGATTAACGAAGCCGCCGAATCCGAAGACTGCGGGGTGACTTTCGGAAAGCCGACCATTGATCTCGACAAATTGAGATCTTTCAAGAACTCGGTCATCAGCAACCTGTCGGGTGGTGTCGAAGGCCTCTGCAAAGCACGCGGGATTGAACTGATCAAGGCTCGAGGAACGTTTCTCAACAGCGACACGCTGGAAGTGAGGTCCCCCGACGGTACCTCAAAGACAATCAGCTTTGACCATTGTATCGTCGCCACTGGTTCGCAGCCCGCCATGCCGCCGATGTTCGCGCTAGGCGATGATCGCATCATGGATTCCACTGGCGCTCTGGAATTGAAGGATATCCCAAAGCGACTGCTCGTGATTGGAGGCGGATACATCGGCCTCGAAATGGGATCGGTCTACGCCGCACTGGGCTCCGCCGTAACAGTAGTCGAAATGACAGGCGGACTTCTTCCCGGGGCCGATCGAGATCTTGTGACTCCGCTTCAGAAGCGACTGGCTCACCAGTTTTCCGCCATTCACCTGAACACCAAAGTCGCGAAACTGGAGCCGACTGCGGAAGGCATTATCGCGCATCTTGAAGGGGAAGGTGTTGAGCCGAAACAAACGTTTGACCGCGTGCTTGTTTCCGTCGGTCGTCGGCCGAACAGTCGAGGGCTTGGGCTTGAGAATACAAAAGTCCAGATCGACGAAAAGGGCTTCGTCAAAATCGACAAGAATCAGCGAACTGCAGACCCTAAGTTGATGGCGATTGGCGACGTGGCTGGCGAACCAATGCTGGCTCATAAAGCGACTCGCGAAGCAAAGATCGCCGCTGAGACGCTGGTGGGCGAACCGGTCGAATTCGACAACATTGCAATTCCGGCCGTCGTCTTCACTGATCCGGAATTGGCCTGGGCCGGGATTACGGAATCGGAAGCCAAGGCTCAGGGCAGAGACGTTTCTGTGCATCGATTCCCATGGGCCGCTTCTGGACGCGCTCAGTCGCTGGCACGAACGGAGGGCATCACAAAGATCATCGTGGAGCCTGTGAAGCAGCGAGTCATCGGCGTCGGTATCGTCGGCCCGGGAGCGGGAGAAATGATTGCGGAAGCTGTGCTGGCGATTGAGATGGGGGCGACCGCTCGCGATCTCGCCGATTCCATTCATGCACATCCGACATTGTCAGAAACGATTATGGAAGCAGCCGAATCCGTGTTCGGCCAGCCAACGCATCAGTTTCGCCCAAAGAAAAAGTAAGCAGTCTCCAGCCTGACGGTTCAGGCTGGACTGTGATCAATAATTCCCGACGCCGGTGGTGTCACAATCGCAGACCGCAGGTGGTTATGTATCGCCTGCTGGTTTGCAGTGTCCGCGTTTCTGCTGAAATAGACTTTGGTTCTTCATGACTGTTCGTTCAAATGGGCTGCAAGCCGACAAACACTTTTCCAGTTTGCATCGCTGGCTGGAAATGGAAGGCGATGCCGAGCGTCAGCGATTGGCTCAACGTCGTAAGATTCAATCGTCTGAACTGGCGGAACGAACTGGTGAGACGCTGCTCGACCTTGTCGTGCGAAGTCACACGATTGGACTTGGTGGACGGTTCCTCATCACGCTTGCCAAGCGTCGGTCTCCCGATCGCATGCCGTGGCATCGATTCAAGGTCGGAAGTCCGATCCTTTTGTCTGACGATCAGGATGAAGACAGTGAGTCCCTGCCAGGTGTGGTCAGCGCGCGGCGGAATGATACTCTGGAAGTGGCTGTCGACGACTGGCCGACCGGCGAGCGGTTTCGACTGGATTTGTCGCCCGATGAAATTTCTCGCAAACGTCAGGCGGCGGCGTTGCAGGGGGCCGAGAATGCTTCCGGTCGTCTGGGACAACTGCGAGACATCTTGCTGGGCGAACGTGAGCCAACCTTTCAGAAAAACGTCAAGATCGCTGGCGATATTTCACAACGCCTGAATCCGTCGCAACATCTGGCGATTCGGCATTGTCTGGCTGCCAACGACCTGGCAATCATTCATGGGCCGCCGGGGACTGGCAAAACAACGACCGTCGTGGAAGTCATTCGACTGCTCGTCGCTCGTGGCGAACGTGTTCTGGCGTGCGCGCCGAGTAACACGGCAGTCGACAACTTGCTGGAACGACTGCTGGCCATTGGCGAACCGGCCGTTCGGCTCGGACATCCGGCGCGAGTCTCGGAAGATCTGCGTCAGCACTCCCTGGATGTGCTTGTCGGCCGACATGAATCCATGGTGATCGTGCATCAAATGATGCGCGAAGCTGAGCAGATCGAAAAGAAAGCCGCGCGATACACTCGAGGTCGCCCGCCGGCCGGATTTCGAGGTCAGCAACGTCAGGAAGCTCGCGAACTGAAACGTCACGCACGAGTCATCGAGAAACAGGCCGTCAGCGATCTTTTGCAGGATGCTCGCGTCATCTGTGCAACGACAACGTTTGATGACTCTGTGCTGGATGATCTGCGATTCGACGTGCTCGTGATCGATGAAGCCTGCCAGAGTGTTGAGCCGGGCTGCTGGGTTCCATTAAAGAAGGCCGACCGTCTGATTCTTGCTGGCGATCATTTGCAGTTGCCTCCGACGATTCTTTCGGACGAAGCAAAGCGTGAAGGATTCTCGGTCAGTCTGATGGAGAGACTTGTCAACCTTTACGGTGAGCAGGTGACTCGTCAGTTGACAGTGCAGTATCGAATGCATGAATCCATCATGGCGTTCTCATCAAAGAATTTTTATGACGACACTCTGATTGCGGATGAATCCGTACGGCAACATGTTTTGTCCGATCTGCCTCGTTTTCGCAGCGACAACGTTAACGACGATCCCGTCACCTTCATTGATACTGCCGGCACGGGATGGCAGGAAGAAATCGAACCGGACGGTTTGAGTAAACGGAATCCTCAGGAAGGTGAGTTGGTTCTCAAACAGGTAAACGCTCTTTGCGAAGCCGGGCTGCGACCTGCAGACATTGCCGTCATTGCTCCATACGCAGCTCAAGTTCGCTGGTTACGTGAGCATGCGATTTTTGATCACCTGGAAATTGATACCGTGGATGGATTTCAAGGCCGCGAGAAAGAAGCGGTGGTGATGTCCATGGTCCGCTCAAACGACATCGCAGAGATTGGCTTCCTGTCGGATGCTCGCCGAATGAACGTCGCGTTGACTCGTGCAAAGCGAAAGCTGATCATCGTCGGTGACAGCGCAACGTTGGCAACGAACGATTTCTTCAAGACATTGCTGGAATGGATTGAAGAGAAGGGAACGTATCGCACGGCGTGGGAATTTATGGAATAGGTCAGACAACAGCACACGGTCTGTGACTTACCAGACCGTCACTACTTGCGACGTCGGATCCATCGAATTGGCAGAGTCACCGAAAGAACGGTAGCGATGATAATGCCGGTGATCCCAAATCCGCGCAGAATGGAAGAGCCTTCGATACCTCGTTCAGCGAGAATCAAAACGGAAGATCCCACCAGCAGCCCTGCGATGACCAGACCGAGTGCAATCGTACCGCTGGCATGCTCCAGAGTATCGTCGTTCAGCCGGTCGATGCCGTGATGTCGAAGATTCACGCTGAACTCACGACGGCGCAACTGGTCCAGTACGTCGCGCATCTCGTCGGGAAGATCTTCCAGTAATGACAAGTAACGCTGGGCTGCCGTGAAAACTCGTTCCTGAGCTGCCTTGAAGCCGTAACGGTCGCGGACAAGTTTTTCCAGTTGCGGTCGCCCATGAGCGATCAGATCAAACTTCGGGTCAATCTCACGAGCGACGCCCTGAATGGTCGACAGGGCTTTGATCAGAAACACAAGATCGGCCGGACAGCGAATTCGAAAACGTCGCATCAGAGCAAAGAACTCTTCCATCAGTCCGGCCATGTCGAGCGATTCGATGGTTCCGCTTTCAAACCGAGCCATGAAACTCCAGGTGTCACGTCGAAAGGCTCGGTCGAACTTCAGTGAACTCTCCGCGCTGCAAAGAGCCATCATCGCTTCGACGACATTATCCAGATCGGAGTTGATGACAGAAATCACCAGCGTCGCAAGGTCCTGCATCGTCTGTCGGTCAATTCGACCCGTCATCCCGCAATCAATGAAGCAGATCGCGCCTTCGGGCATTGCGAAAATGTTGCCTGGATGAGGATCTGCATGAAAGAACCCAAACTCCAGGCACTGGCGAAAGACGGCTTCCGCTCCTTTTGAGACAATCGCTTGGCGTTGTGCGGCAGACAAGGTCTCAAAATCTGTTTCAGAGAGCAGTGTTCCCTGAACATGTTCGAGTGTCAGAATGCGACGTGTGGAGGTTGGCCAATACACGATTGGAAAATGGATCTTCGGGTCGTCTGCAAAATTGCGACGGAATCGATCGGTTGAACGTCCTTCGTGCAACAGATCGACTTCGCGAGTTAGTTCCTGCTGAAACTCCCGGACCGTTTCCGTCGGACTATAGCCAAGTTCCCGAAAGCGATTTTCCGTCAGACGAGCCAGCTCCATCAGGATGTCCATATCGGACTCAATCGTTTCCTCAATTCCCGGGCGGACGATTTTCAGCACAACACCGGTTCCATCGGCCAGTATCGCCGAGTGGACTTGAGCAATGGAGGCCGCTGCCAGTGGCACTTCTTCAATCGACTGAAAGAGTGTTGTGAGGCGGTCGCCGAACTCCTCTTCCAGTCGTTTTTGAATTTCATCGAAGGGAACGCGTGGGCAATTGGATCGTAACCGCCGAAGTTCATCGGCCAATTCCTGAGGCACAAGGTCAGGACGTGTACTGAGCACCTGACCGAGCTTGATGAACGTTCCGCCGAGTTCTTCAAGAGCCTCGCGAACTCGCACCTCCACCGGCGTCGTTGGTGTCGAGTCAGCTCGAGACCGCAGAAGGATTTCCTGGCCTCGCTCAATAATGCGTTCAATACCAGTATCAGAGAGGATCTGGCGAAAGCCATGTTTTGCAAGGACGGCAATCACCTCCGCTGCTCGCCTTGTATTCCGGATTCCGCGTCGAATCCCAATCGGATCACTCACGACGCAAGGTCCTTTTGATCGGGCGTTGGTGTTGCTGCGTCCGCAGACGATGCTTCACGCGACCGACGATCGGGATCCAGCAGACTTGCCGCGCCTGCTAACACGCCGCTCATCGCACTCAGAAGTGCACCTGCCGTCAACTGGCCACCTCGAACCGCCGTGCTTGCCGCTTCGCCAGCTGTTTGGATCGGATGTTTGGCAACCGCTTCAATCGACAGTTTGACGGACGGAGCCACTGCAGACACAGCCCGCTCGGCGTGTGTCTTGAGATCACGAACCGTCGTGCCCGTTTCTTCTGCAACACGGTTTGTGAAATATTTGACGGTGTCGATAAGGATGTCACTGATTCCGTTCAGGTCTTTCTTTGCGCGATCGAGATCCTGACTTGCAAATCTCTGTCCCCGTGAAGCGGCTTCCTGGACTGCATATTGAGTCGACTGTGCGACCGCACCAAGACCAGTCGTCACTCCGTCAATAACATTTCGAAGAACGCTGTCACTGCTTTCAGGAGCAGACCGTTTCACAATGTCGGCTGCTGTCTGCATAATCCCGCTCACTGCCGCCCGTGCAGACGCTGCGGTGGATTCTTTCGATCGAAATAAATTTTCGACAATCTCCTGCACGCGTTTGCTCACGTCTTGCCCTGATTCAACGGCATGACGAACGGCCTCAGAAACTGGTGGTCCAGCCTGTGTGTCGTTCGATTCAGGTGCGGGTTGCGCGGATTCGGACATCGGATGTCTCTTTCTGTCTGGAGGTCACCGAAGAAATGTCTCTCGGCGGAAGATCGCACATAGTCCAATGGTACCCGTGCGACAGGCAAGAGGCAAAGGCTGTCGTTGCGGATGATTGTTAAAGTAGATCGTTTCTGCCGGAAAGAAATTCGGCCGCTGGCGAACTTGGAATGCAATTGTGCAAAGATCGCACGCTGCATCGTGTCATCAAATGCAAACAGCTCGCGGATTTCCGCGACGACATTAATCGCTGTCCCGATTGATTTGTTTCACTGTCAGCCGGAGACGCACGCGGATGCGGTGACCGAAGTACGCCTCCGGCTGACGGTGAAACGAAATGCCGCTCAAAAAGTAGCGACGCAGCGCGAGTTGCCCGGTGAGTGCCTGCAAAATGCTGGCTCACCGGACGGCTCGCGCCGATTCCGCTACTTCACAGGCCGTTCGTTGACCGATATTGCGGTGAAACGAAAAACATCTCCGGCTCGATCGTTTAATGTATTCGCCCTCGGAAAAGAACGGAACTGTCAGGAACTCGCATTCCTGTCTCTGATGATCTATCGTTCCGTTCCGGGTTCCTATCGTGGAATCGCCGCTATCAAGGTTCCTGATGTCACCACAAATGCGGACAAGTTCTTCAACGATTCCGGACCTCCCCACCTCTCAACACTTCATGACCGAAACCCACATCTATGAAATCCGTGTTCTCCTTATTTGTCATGCTTACTGCTTGCGTCGGAATCGCCAGCGCTGATCCACTTGTCTATGAAGGCACGACGGGCGTCGGCAAGGGCAAGCACATTGTCTTTGTCGCTGGCGATCACGAATACCGCAGCGAAGAATCACTGCCGGCGCTGGCTCGATTGTTGGCGAAGCATCATGGGTTCAAGTGTACGGTGCTGTTCAATATCGATCCGGAATCAGGTGAGATCGTTGCAGGCACGCCGTCGAACATTCCACATATGGAGGCACTGGACACCGCGGACCTGGCGGTTGTGTTTCTGAGGTTTCAGGATCTGCCGGATGAGCAGATGAAACACTTCGACGACTACCTGAAACGAGGTGGTCCGGTTGTTGGCATGCGAACAGCCACGCACGGCTTCAAGATCCCTGCTGGCAAGACGTATTCAAAGTATTCCTTCGATGCGAAAGATTCCGGCTACGAACTAGGCTTTGGACATCAGGTGCTGGGCCAGACATGGGTCGGTCACTACGGTCGCAATCATCAGCAGAGCACTCGCATCACGATCGTCGATGCGATGAAGGCTCATCCGATTCTGCGCGGCGTGAAGGATGTCTGGGTGCAGGCCGGTGGCTACGTTGGCAAACCCGTCGACGGAGATATTCTGACGATGGCTCAGCCGCTGGACGGGATGAAGCCGGACTCGACACCGTCTGCAACTCAGCCACCGATGCCATCCGAGTGGACTCGAACGTATAAGTCCGCTTCCGGCAAAGAAGGCCGCGTGTTCACTTCGCTGTACGGCACGCCGGAAGATCTGACGAACGAAGGCTATCGCCGACTGATGTGCAACGGCATCTTCTGGGCGCTCGGTTTGGAAGACAAGATCACGCCCGACATGAACGTGGCGACTGTGGGACCGTTCAACCCCAATACGTTCGGCAATCAAACGCACGCTCGTGGCATCAAGCCGGAAATGTACGCGGGATTCGAAAGCCCGATCCCGGCGAATAACAACACGAACAAGCCAGCCGCAAAGGAAACCGAGAAGAAGGACAAGCCGAAGAAGAACAACGCCGAAACAAAGGCCAACGCAGCAGCCTCGGTGGCACCACCAGCGGAACTGCTGGTCACCGGCAAGCCAGCTCGCTTTGTTCGAATTGAACTGCCGGGCGACAAACGCATCCTGACTCTGGCCGAAGTTGAAGTGATCAGCGGCGGCAAAAACATCGCCAAAAATGGAACCGCGACGCAGTCCAGCACGAATGGCGACGGCAAAGCCCCGAGAGCACTGGATGGAAACAAGGATTCAGACTGGAACAAGGGCGGGCAGACTCACACAACCAATTCTGGCTCAACAAATCCGTGGTGGGAAGTGGACCTGAAAGCGGCTGTGGACATCGAAAAGGTGGGCGTTTGGAATCGCAGCGGTTTCGAAAATCGATTGACCGGATTCACGATTACACTTCTGGATGCGGACCGCAAAGAAGTCTTTCGCGCCGCGAACGTCGCTGCGCCGCAGGTCATGGAAATTGATGTCAAGAACGGCGGCAAGCTGACGTATCTCACTTACGACGGAAAACCCGGCTCGCCTGTCAAAGGTGCTGCGGCAGTCGCAGGCGGTCAGCCAAGTGCTTCAACGCCGTCCAACGAACCTGCACTCGCCGATGTCCCAACCGACTATCGCGATCCACTTCCGTTTGCCTTTCAGAAGGATGACGTCGTCGCCATTCTGGGCAATGGTTTGCCGGATCGCATGCAGCACGATGGCTGGATGGAGACCTTGCTGCAAAGCGAACTGCAAGGCAAGCAGGTTCGTTTCCGCAACATGAGCGCCAGCGGTGACCGACCGGATTCGTTCCCACGCAGCAGTGGAGCGACGTCGATGACCGAGTACCTTCAACACGTGAAGGCCGACGTTGTCTTTGCGTTCTTCGGTTACAACGAATCGTTCGACGGCGTCGACAAAGCGGCCGAGTACCAGCAAAAGCTGGTTGCGTTTGTGAAGAGAACTCGTGGCTCGAAAGCCAACGGAAAATCGTTCCCGCGAATTGTGTTGTTCAGCCCGATCGCTCACGAAAGCACGGGCAATCCGAACGTACCGGACGGCAAAGCTCATAACGTTCAACTGGAAGCCTACACCGCCGCAACCGAAGCGGCAGCCAAAGAAGCGGGCGTTGCGTTTGTCGATCTGTTTCACCCTTCGCTGGAACTCTTCAAAGCAGCCAGCGAGCCGCTCACCATCAACGGCGTACACCTGACGCCCGAAGGAAATCGGCAGCTGGCCGAAGTCATCGCCACCTCAGTGCTGGGCAAACCGGTTGCCTCATCGGGTTCGATGGAGCCGTTGCGACAAGCCGTGGTCGACAAGAGTTTTCATTGGAACAATCGCTATCGAGCTCGCGACGGCAACGACGTGTGGGGCGGACGTTCAACCCTGGCATTCACCAACGACCAAACCAACGCCGTCGTGTTGCAGCATGAACTTTCGATGCTGGACGTGATGACCATGAACCGCGACGCTCGCGTGTGGGCCGTCGCCAACGGCAAGGACCTAACGATCGACGACAGCAACGTGCCGAAACCGGTGGAAGTGATTTCCAACGTCGGTGGTGGCAGCAAAAGTTCCAGTGCAGAGAAGGAAGGTAAACTCGACTACATCAGCGGCGAAGAAGGCATCAAACACATGGCCGTCGCGGATGGCTTCGAAATGAGCCTGTTCGCTGATGAAGCTCAGTTTCCTCAATTGGTCAACCCGGTGCAGATGCAGTTCGACACCAAAGGTCGACTGTGGGCCGCTGTCTGGCCGACCTATCCGACCTGGGAACCACTGAAGGAAATGAACGACGCGTTGATCATCGTTCACGACGACAACAATGACGGCAAAGCCGATCGAGTCACCGAGTTCGCTCGTGTGCAGAATCCCCTGGGTTTTGAATTCTGGAATGGCGGCGTCATCGTGACCTGTGCGCCGGAAATCCTGTTCCTGAAAGACACCGACGGCGACGACGTGGCCGACGTTCGCACGATCATGCTGCAGGGCGTCGATTCTTCCGACACTCACCACGGTGCCAACAACCTGATCCTAGGAGTCTGTCCCGATACCTCGTTCGACCTGGAAATTACTGAGCCGATGCGCTAAAAACCGCCACCGCTGCTGTTCCATTCTATTTTCAGCAGCTTTCGTCAGCGATTTTGGGCGCGACATTGAGTTGAGGTCA
>JBGSVD010000070.1:0-14080 GCA_041753135.1 Planctomycetaceae bacterium | reverse complement strand
AGTCGCGATCATCGATCTGATCGGCCGCAAATTGTGTACGGTCTGTTGTGTGATGCAGAAGGCCGTCCGGTCTCGATCGAAGTGCTTCCCGGCAACACGGCCGATCCGAATGCGTTCAGCAATCTTGTGCAGCGAGTTCGTAAGCGATTTGGCATCGAACGAGTGATCTTCGTCGGTGATCGTGGTATGATCACGTCGAAGCGCATCGATGAAGATTTACGCGGAACAGATGGTCTGGACTGGATTTCTGCGCTGCGAACAGAAGGCATTCGTTCGCTTGTTCAGGCGGGGAAAGTCGATCGTTCGTTGTTCGATGAGAAGGATCTGGCGGAGATCAGTGCCGAAGAACTTTTCCCCGGCGAACGGCTTGTTGTATGTCGCAATCCGATCCTTGCTGATGAGCGATCTCGCAAGCGTGAAGAGCTGTTACAAGCGACAGAGAAAAATCTGGATGTGATCGTTCGTGCGACACAACGCGCGAAGAATGCATTGTCAGGAAAAGAGAAAATCGGGCTGCGTGTCGGACGCGTGATTGGTCAGCACAAAATGGAGAAGCACTTCGAACTGACGATCACCGAAACCAGTCTCACTTACGCACGCCGTGAAGAGAACATCAAGGCTGAAGCGGCACTCGATGGCTTGTACGTGATTCGCTCGAGTGTTGCGAAAGAGACGATGACGGCCGAGCAACTGGTTTCCACATACAAGAGTCTGGCTCAGGTGGAGCGTGCGTTTCGCAGCATGAAGTCGATTGATCTGCATGTGCGTCCAATCTATCACTTCAACGATCATCGCATTCGAGCGCACGTGTTCCTGTGCATGCTGGCGTACTATGTCGAGTGGCACATGCGTGATCGTCTGCGTGAACTTTTGTTCGATGATCCTGATCGCGAGGCCACGCAGAAATCGCGTCGTTCGGTGGTGGCTCCGGCGGCTCGTTCGAAGTCAGCCCGCGAGAAGGATGCGACGCTTCGTACGTCATCCGGTTTTCCCGTGCAGAGCTTTCAAGATCTGCTGAAGGATCTCGCCACATTGAATCGCAACACAGTGCGTTTGGAATCCAGCGGCGCCGAGTTCGACCAACTGACCGAGGCCACGCCAGTGCAGCGCCGCATCTTCGAACTACTCGCGCCCTGCCCGTAGCCAGAACCTGGATTTTGCTTCGCAGGGATTCTTCGCATGAATCCCCGCAAAACACGGCCTTTCGTCCCCAATTCAATCCCGCCGGATTCATTCAAGTTCGGTCTAAGACATCGTATTAGAGGGAAGTTGCAGATTCTGCCGGTTAGCGCACGAGATTTGCTAAATTCTAACGAACTGCAGTGACACGTTTTGTGTCAGTTTTCAGATTCTGCCGGACGCAAGGAAGAACGGTTCAACTCGCATTCGGAGTAATTTTTTGCACTTAGTAAGGGAGCGTGCAAGATGCTTGTTCTCAGTCGTAAAATTGGTGAGTCAATCGAGATCGCGGGTGGCATTCGTGTCACAGTGACTGAAGTTCGAGGTGGTCGGGTTCGTTTGTCGATCCAGGCACCCCCGGATGTTCGTGTTCTCCGAAAGGAGATCGCGGAATCTAACGCTCCCAAATCAGCCCAAACAGCACCAGATCCAAATCAGTAGCGGTTTCTGATCGCGATGAAAGCCCTGAACGCCGGCCAACGCACTTTGGAAAGTCGTTTGTCAGCGCTTTGGGCTTTTTTCGTTTTTACAGATCAGGATTAAGTGGCTCATCTGTAGTCACAAGAGCCAGAAATCAGCAGAATTCGTCAGCCATGTTGAAGACCATAAGTCCATCTTCCTTTGAGCCAATCGAATGCTGTTGCGCAATACTGTCGAGTTCGCGTTTATTATCGCCGTGTGGTGCGGGATAGAGATGCTTATTGGCCTGCAAGCGTCAGGCCCCATTCTCTTGTCACTGGTGCTACTGCTCAGCTTTTCCAAAACCGCTTTCTTTGGCGCGGAGAACATTCGCCAGCTCTACGATGCAACCCGATGCAATCAGGCCTACCACCGCTTCATGCTTTTGATGCTGATCAACATGACGCAAATCGTTTTATCTTTCGGGCTGGACTTCCATTGTCTGCATCAGATTAATGCGGCGAGTTTCAGTGTGACTCTGGAAAACCCCAGCCGTTTCGAAATCCTGTTTGAGTTCCTCTACTACAGCACGCTGAATTTCACATTTTTCGGTTATGGCGACGTCACGCCTCAGACCGTACCGGCGAAGCTGATTACGATGACGGAAATCCTGCTCGCATTCGTGACGGTGATCTTTCTGCTGTCGGATTTCATCAGCCTGAAAGAATCGCTGTCCGGACCGGCCACCAGCGATGCGCAGAACTCGCGTCAGTGAGTTCGCTTTTCACCATAATTTCTGTGGTCCGGGCCGATGCCAAATCGTGCAGGATAGCTACAAACAGACACGGCGTACGAACATCCCGACACACTTGTTATTGAGAGTAATCTTCCAATGGCCGAATGGCTCGAACCACCCGCAAAAGCTCCTGCGTTTTCTCTGAAGGCAACTGACGGCTCTACGATTAAGCTGGCAGATCTCAAAGGGAAGCCGGTTGTTCTGTATTTCTATCCCAAAGACGATACCCCCGGCTGCACGAAAGAAGCGTGTGCTTTTCGTGATCGCCAGAGCGAACTCACCGAGTTGGGTGCTGTAGTTCTTGGCATCAGTTCAGACGACGTCGCAAGCCACAAGAAGTTTTCAGACAAGTTCAGCCTGAATTTTCCACTACTCGCCGACCTTGAGCACAAGCTCGCCGAAAAATTCGGCGCCTGGCGTGAAAAGAATATGTACGGCAAAGTCTCAATGGGAATTCAGCGATCCACGTTTCTCATCGATGCCGACGGCAAGATTGCGAAGGTCTGGAAGAAGGTCTCCGTGGACGGGCACGATGAGCAAGTCATCGAAGCTCTGAAAGAACTGATCGCCGGCTGAGATTTCACCGATTCGATCAACGCCAATCCGTGAATGATGGCTTGGTCCGCCAGTGCTCAGGCAAGATCATGGTCGTACAAGCTCGAAGCGCGAGCGAGTGGGCTTCGAGCGATCAATGGCCCACTCGCTTGCGCTTCGAGCTTGTATTTGGGTGATCGTAATGACAATTGGGCAAAAAGATGGTTGGGCAAAAAAATGAAGCGAGGAGGATTGGTGTTCTTGATTTCATTTTTTGCCCAGCCATTTTTTTGCGCGCTAAATAGTGGCTCAGGAATAATTGTCGAAGGTGTAGGCATTCGCTCAGAGGCCGTGATTTTCTACAAGCTCGAAGCGCGAGCGAGTGGGCTTCAAGCGTTCAATGGCCCACTCGCTGGCGCTTCGAGCTTGTATGGGGATGATTGAAAGCCACAGCACATGTCGCCAATAAAAAAACGGGCTGCGAAATTTAATCGCAGCCCGTTTCTTATTTTGATGTTCCAGTGACACAGCTCGTTTCGGAGCTTTTTGGGTCATTAGGCTTTCTTGGCGGGAGACAACTGTCGCAGGCTCGCACCGCTTCGCTTGGCAACCAGTTCTTTGCTGCCATCAACATTGATCTTCACACCAACGCGGGTTGGCTTATTTGTTTCTGGGCAGACGAGCATCACGTTGGATGCGTCGATCGCCAATTCCGTATGCAGTCGGCCACCTTGTGGGCTTTTCGGATGACCACGGCGAACGTGCTTGTAGACCTTGTTCACGCCTTCAATTACGACTTTGCCGTTCTTGTTATCGACCGACAGCACGGTGCCCCGACTGCCAGAGTCGTCTCCAGAAACGACTTCTACGGTGTCACCTTTGCGAATGTGCATCTTCATCAACTCCGAAAACACTCAACAGTGGCCGAAAACGGCAAATTTCAATTCCCTGCAATCGACCAAATAGCCGACTGTCATCACACAATTCGCAAAAACGCATCCTTTGCGAACACTGACCGCCATCGAGCCGAAGATCCCCTGGCTCCGTACGTGGGAAAACAAGCGGGGAAGGATGACAAGTTTCGTCGCTCGAATCAAGGCTGCAGAACACTCATAAGCCCCGATTGATAAAGGAATTTCCCGTATTCGGCCTCTAATTGACACCAATCGATCGCAAAAACTGAGTCCCGGCGATCATTGTTGCCGCACATTGGATCGCTTCATAAATCGCTTCGTCGGTAATTCCCTGTTGTCGAGCCTTCTCAACGTGAGCCGACGTACACGGCTTGCACCCGTTAATATCACTCAGAGAAAGATTGATCAATTCGACGGTATGATCGTCAATTGACGTCGCGGAAAACGTATGAGCCCGCAGGCCAACGCTCATTCCGTTGAAAACATCGGTACCACTAATATCCCGAAACTTGAACAACACGTTATACATGGAATTTGTGGCACCGACGGCCAGTGCATCAACGATTTCGGCCTTGGTAATCCCGCGTTTTTCTGCAAATGTCGTCAAATAGTCCAGCCAGAGACGACTTCCGGACTGCCCAGCCACTGCGAAAGCAATCAGCAGTTTTCGCTTCTCATCCAGCTTGCCCTCCGTCAGGACGAACTTTCGAAAGTTCATGAAGAAGTCGTGCAAAAATGCTGGGACATTGGCGAAATACTGAAAAATCTCCGGGATCTCAGTCACCTGCAGAACTTCACGAATCCTGTCAAAAGCCTGAGCAGCTTTCTCGGAAGCTTCGGGTGGAAGAACAGGTTGCACAAAAGCCATTTCAGAGCCTCACTTGGTTTTCATGTTTCGAATTTTGCTCGGCGCTGGATTCTTTGGAACGCCGCTTTTGACAGGATCATTAAGTTCGAGAATTAAAAAGCAAGGCGGCAGACGGCGAGAATGTCCAAAATCAGCCGCGATTTGCGGTCATGTCCGCACTCTCGATTCGCCTCAAACGCAGTTCCGGCTGTCGACACTTCAGAACGTCCCGTGGATGAGTGTTTTCCCGTCCCTGAAAAATCCGCACAATCAGTCCAACTCTACTTCCCCTCTCAACCGATAAGGAGGAAGTCGCATGAAGGGCTAAAGGATGCCGTAAGTTCTATTTTGCCAAGCATTTACTGGCATTCTCTGCCGGTCTCTTCATCTTGACATCGCCTCATTCAGGTCTTAACTTTCGGCCTCAATTCGGGCAAACAACCGAATGACTGGCAATTGGCAGCGAATGGAGTCGCTCATGTCCCTTAGTCACCCGCGCGCAGCAACATCGAACGACTTTGAACCAGTCCCGTTTATCGATCTGGTCGTTCAGTACCAGACGATTCGTGAAGAAGTCAAAGAAGCTGTCGATCGTTGCTTTGAATCACAAACCTTCATTCTGGGTGACGAAGTCGCTTCGCTTGAGAAAGAGATTGCCGCGTACTGCGATTCTCGCTTCGCAATCGGCTGCGCTTCCGGTACAGACGCACTGATTCTTGCCCTTTTGGCGGCCGGAGTTCAACCGGGCGACGAAGTCATCACCAGCCCGTTCACCTTCTTCGCATCCGCCGGTGCCATTCATCGTGTCGGTGCGATTCCAGTACTGGTCGACATTGAACCTGATAGCTTCAATCTTGATCCCGCCAAGGTTGAGCAAGCCGTCACATCACGAACTGCCGCGATTATGCCAGTTCACATCTTTGGGCAGTGCGCAGAAATGGAACCGCTGTGGCGAATCTCCGCCACAAACGACATTCCAATCATTGAAGACTCCGCTCAGGCTATCGGTGCTGAATATCGCGGACGCAAGACAGGCGTCCTTGGCACCATCGGTTGCTTCAGCTTTTTCCCCACCAAGAATCTCGGTGGTGCCGGTGACGGTGGCATCATGACGACTGATGATCCGGAAATTGCCGCTCGACTGCGTCGCCTCCGAGTTCACGGCGACGTCGGTGGTTACAACCACGTTGAAGTTGGCTACAACAGCCGTCTGGATTCACTGCAGGCTGCCGTTCTGCGAGTCAAATTGCGTCACCTGGATGCGTGGACCGAAGGACGTGCTCGCAACGCTGAACGTTATTGTCAGCTGATCGAAGAGAATGGTCTGTCGGATGTTATTCAGGTTCCGTCGATTTTGCCGGACCGACGTCACGTCTTTAATCAGTTCACCACCCGTGTGAAGCATGGACAGCGTGAAACGATCATGGCGTCTCTGAAAGAGCAGAAAATCGGTTGTGCTGTTTATTATCCGATTCCGCTGCACCTTCAGAAGTGCTTTGCCCACCTGGGCTACCAGCCGGGCGACTTGCCAGAAGCGGAGCGAGCCTGTGCGGAGGTGATGTCGCTTCCGATCTACACCGAACTTCCAGCCGCTCATCTGGAACGAGTTGTCGAAGGGATTTGCACCGCTCTTGGACGCCAGGCAAACCTTGAATTTCCAAAAACAGCTCCAGTGCCTCAGCGACGAGCCGCGTAGCTGTTTCGAGAAAATGGACGCAGTCGGAAATCTTTGTGCCTGAACCAACGCAGTGTCGTTGACAGTTTCAAAAGTTCCCAATAGCATCCGCCCCGGAGAGATGGCAGAGCGGCCGATTGCACCGGTCTTGAAAACCGGAGTACCCGCAAGGGTACCCAGGGTTCGAATCCCTGTCTCTCCGCTTTTTTAGCCGTAAAAAAGGCAGCCGCGAACGTGGCTGCCTTTTTTCGTTTCTACATGTCACTGGCCGTTCGGTGGAAGCGCCAAGAACGGCCAAACGCAGGGGTGTCCCCGCGAATAGGCCCTCTGTCATCACGTCGGTAGCTTAGCAGTCAGTGTACATATGATGCATGAGTGGAAAGGCGCGGGGACGTCATTTCGAATTAGGTTGTTTCACGGGCCATCTTGCGTTCACGCAGATACAAGCTCGAAGCGCGAGCGAGTGGGCCGTTCAGCACTCGAAGCCCACTCGCTGGCGCTTCGAGCTTGTATAAGATCACTGCCTCTGAGCGAATGCCATCACCTTAGACAGTTGTTGTTGCAGTGAGGCTATAGACGCGTGCAATTCGATCCAGGACACGTTGTTCAGTGACGCAAATATCACCCTGATTCAACAGTCTGCCGGATGCCAATGCGACGCGCGAATCGACTTGCGTTCACGCACATACAAGCTCGAAGCGCGAGCGAGTGGGCGGTTCAGCACTCGAAGCCCACTCGCTGGCGCTTCGAGCTTGTATAGAATCACTGCCTCTGAGCGAATCAACACCTTAGACAATTGTTGTTGCGGCGAGGCCATACACGCGTGCAATCCGATCCAGAACACGTTGTTCAGTGACGCAAATATCACCCTGATTCAACAGTCCGCCGGATGCCAATGCAACGCGGGATGCGACTCGATGCAAGAGTTGACCGAACTCTACGTCCTGTGCACGTTTTGAGTGAACCAGGACTTCTGTTGTGTAGTCTTCCCACAGCGACCATAAGGCCCTGTCAGGCCGCTTCGCAAGCCACGATTGAAACAGGTCATACGCCGCCTGCCCTGTTAGAATGTCGGACGACAACACGGCATTCACCGCAAACACATTCTCAAGCGATGTGACTCGTCCGCTGGCCCAGGCAACTTCTGCGATTGGAGCGAGTCGAATGGCCTCCAGATTCTCCGAATTAAACCCCGTTGCAATCAAGCGATCAAGCAGGCTGTCGTCGATCTCACCAGTCACTGCAGAAAGTCGATGCCGGATCAAATCGCGCTGGACTCTGTGTGAATAACGTTCCAGCAAATCGCCTTCACTTTGCGCCAGTCTTAAGTCAATTTTTCTGCTAATCTTTCGGCCGAAATTGTTCAGCATGACCATGGCTAGTTCTCCCGGAAATCTGGAACAGATAACTCGACAAGAAACCCGAAGTCGCTTCCTGCCTTCACGTCGTCAGGAATGATACACGGGTCGCCTGCAATGGATGATTCGAATTGTCCGTCTCGAAGAATCAGAAAAACCGAATGAGGCAGCCGTCGACGAGATCCGAGGCCTAAAACACGTGGCAACTGACACTTCAAGCGACTTCATTTAGAAGAAGGTTCGCTCCACCTGCGAAACGCTTTTGCAGGTTGACATCAGTTTCTCAGCCGTCAGCGTTTGTTTTCGAATGCTCGCACGAATCACGGACAAGACATTCCATGGGGGGAAAGTCAGTAGTCGTGAGCGGCGCAATTCGCGCAGAGTGAAATTGATTATTCAATTTATAACCACGACTTTCTGAATACTCTGTTTTACAGGCAACGTTTGCCGAAGCGGTTCGATTGTCCGCAAACATCAAAGTCAACGCATCAAGGACGTCATACGTTTCTTTCTGGGGGCGCACAATGACTGAGATGATTTCTACGACGGAAGAGCTTGAGGGCTCATCAACGTGCCGCATTCGACTCAGCGGTGCGATCAATGTCTCCAATGCACAATTGTTGCATCAGACCGTCGTCAACGTCTGCGAAAAGTTCCCACAGGTGGAGCTTGTACTGCACGACGTCACTGCATTTGATGCGGCCTGTATGCAGATTCTGCGGGCAGCTCAGCGCGAAGCCACCACCAAAGTCACCATTCAGACGGGCGAGAACGCAGACTGTGTTGCTCACTGGCTTGGTGTTGCAGGGCTTAGCTGCATTCTTCAGCCTCACGTCGCATGATCTTAGGCAAGCAAGCAACGACGCTGTGCTTCGGGATTCCTTCTCTCATTCCCTTCCAGTCAGTTTTCAATCATGGCTTTTATTCTGCGCAATTTTGGGGGGCGACTTGCGTCACTGCTGCCATGGCAACGTCGACGGCCGCTGGATTCTCACACGAACGATGGCCAGGGCAATGACGATGGACGTGGACTCTATGCAGGTCGTACGCATTCCATCGACAATCGACCTCCGCTGTCTCGGATCGCTGATCCTCTCGAAGTTGCCGCAACACTTCCGATCCTGGAATCACTTTCAAAGCATTTGCAGCAAACGGCCACCGATCTGAGCGATTCCGTTTTGGAAATCAGTTCCGGATTTGGAGGGATGGCAACACGAGTCAGGGAGACGGTGCAAATCGCACAAAGCGGTCTTCAGACCAACGAAGGATGCAGTACGGATCAAACGATCGTCGAGATCCGCAATGTCCTGTATAGCCTTCTCACTGCGGTCAAGGAATCGACACAACTCTCGTCCGGGCTGGCTGGGCGTATTGGCCAGTTGGAGGTCGTTCTGGCGGGAGTGAATTCGAGTCTGATGAAGGTCGAAAAAATCTCTGACGAAGCACGAATCGTCGGACTGAATGGCCGCCTTGAAGCTGCAAGGGCCGGAGTACACGGAGCGGCATTTAATGTCGTGGCGAAGGAAACCAAAAATCTTGGAGTTCACGCTTCAGAGACAAGCACTTCGATTCGTAAACAGGTTGAACAACTGGATCTGGCACTCCGATCCGTGTCATTTGATCTTCAGTCTCGCATCACTCTGGACGCAGAAACGGCACGCAACAGCGAAGGCCTCGTCATCCATCTGCTGGACCAGTTAAGCGCAATGCATCACGGCATGACGAACTCTCTTCAGCGCACCGAACACCTCAGTGAATCACTGTCCCGAGATATCGGCCGCTCAGTTATGGCGCTGCAGTTTCAGGATCGCGTCAATCAGCGATTAGATCATGTTGTCGAAACACTGTCAGCGTTGCAGGAAAACCTGACGCCGTTTGCGAGGCAGGTATCGCCGGAGCGAGCTGCGGCCAGAGCGTGCGACTGGCGTGAGTGGTTTGAGTCGCGGAGCACGATGAAATCAGAACGAGAAGTCAGTGGTTCTTTGGACGCGTCTACTGCGGGAAGTGGTCATCCCGATTTTGGTTCTATTGAATTGTTCTAGGAGAAAACGAGAGATGTCAAAAATGGCGTTGGTTGTTGATGACTCAACATCCATGAGACAAATGGTGGCGTTTACATTACAGCAGGCGGGCTTCGAAATCATCGAGGGCTCCGATGGCAAAGACGCGCTGGGAAAGGTGGGAAGCAAAGCGGTCAATCTGGTTGTTACCGACCTCAACGTGCCGCTAATGGACGGAATCACTCTGATCAAAGAACTCCGCAAGCTTCCCAACTTCAAATTCACTCCGATCCTGATGCTGACGACCGAGTCGCAGGATTCGAAGAAGCAGGAAGGCAAGTCCGCCGGAGCAACCGGGTGGCTTGTTAAGCCATTCAATCCGGATCAACTCCTGCAGGTTGTCGCCAAAGTTGTTCACTGAAAACAGCGTCGGTCCGGCCGTCTCAGGGCTACTGCGCAATTACAGCGCAGCCACGTGAGTCAGGAACAGCGCGTCGCATTGTTTGTGTACCGGCGGAAACAGAAACACGGAATTCTTTATCCTAGGGTGTTGAAATGGAAATTGATCTGAGTCGCTTTCGAGCGGCGTTTTTTGAAGAAGCCGGCGAACATCTGGAAAATATGGAAGCTGGCTTGCTGGCTCTGGAAACTTCCGGTGGCGATCGTGAGGTCCTGAACACCATCTTTCGAGCGGCTCACAGTATCAAGGGAGCAAGTTCGACTTTTGGCATGGACCAGGTCGCGCGATTCACTCACGTTCTTGAGAACCTTTTGGATCGGATGCGAGACGGCGAAGTTCTTCCCACCATGGAACTTTGCGAACTGCTTCTCAAGTCCACTGATGTTCTGACAGCATTAATTCAGGCTGAGAAAAACCAAACGGCTGTTCCCGAACAGATGGAGGCCACATTCTCGGCACTCCAGCAATACTCGGCGAATCCGTCGGAAGTCAGCTCCGCACCTGCCATCGCCACAGCATCTGTCTCTGCTCCAGCAGGACGAACATTTCAACTTGATTTCAAACCGTCCCTTGCATTTTTTCACTTTGGACAGAACCCGCTGTTCCTTATTGATGAGTTGCAGAAACTCGGCACCGACTTTTCAATTCAGGCCGATGATTCCCACATTCCATCGCTAAGCCAGATTGATCCCGAGGCAAGTTATCTCAGCTGGACCATCACGCTCACGACCACAAATACAGAGACGGCTCTGCTGGACGTGTTCATGTTTGTCGACGCCGAAAGTATCCCCGCAATCCGCGAGGTTCAGACTTCGGTAGTTGCGAAGAACACGGCGGCAGATCAAACCACTGCAGCGAAGCAAATCGCGGGCTCGCCGAAGTCCTTTGTTGAAGGAAAGGACTTTGGACTGTTTGAACAAGCCGCTCCGCCAAATGCCGAAGCGCCAGGCAAGAACGGGGCGAATGAACCAGGAAAAATCTCTGCGGCCATTCCCGATCGTCGTGTCGGCGAAGATCGTCGTGTCGAACCCCAAAGTTCAACCGGCGGCGGATCGCCTGCTTCTACGACAAGCGAGACTGTTCGAGTCGACCGCGAGCGACTTGACAAGATGATCAATCAGATCGGCGAGCTGGTGATCGGAACGTCGATGGTCGAACAGGACTGGTCACGGTTCCATCCGGATATGGAATCGGCTGCTTTGGTTCAGCTTGGTAAGATCGTTCGCGATCTGCAGGAAATGAGCCTGTCGCTTCGCATGGTGCCGATTGCGGCGTCGTTCCAGAAGATGACTCGTATTGTACGAGACCTGAGTCATCGTCTGGGAAAACAGATTCATCTGGAAACCTGTAAACGGCGGCGAGAAATCGTGGCGCTTGGCGGGCGAAAAGTGCAGCGCCCTGCCTGTCTGAATTACTCGCTGGAGCGTGGCTGGCAGCTCACTGCGAGGGGTCTGTTTATTACTTCGACTTTGCACCGGTCCCGCTTGAGTCCGTCGTCCGTTTTCGTCGCTTCGCATCACGAAGTCGGTAGCTCTGGCCGGAGGCTTCGAGGATGTGACAGCGGTGTGTCAGCCGGTCCAGTGTTGCCCCAGTCAGCCGTTCACTGCTGAGCACCTCAGTCCAGTTTTCGAAGGGTAGATTTGTCGTGACGATCAGGCTCTGACATTCGTACGCCGAACTGATCACATCGAACAGCAATTCAGACCCGATCTTGCTGGCGGGCACGTACCCAAGTTCATCAAGAATCAGCACGTCGAGTTTCGAAAACTGCTTTCGAAGTCGCAGCAGGACACGTTCTTCGCGAGCTTCCATCAGTTGCGTAATCAATTCCGTGACCTTCACGAATCGAACACGCTTTCCCTGAGCACACGCAGCGATCCCGAGCGCCGTTGCGACGTGTGTTTTTCCGGTGCCCGAATTCCCAACCAGCAGCACGTTTTCCTTCTTGTCGATGTACTCGCCACGCATCAATTCAGTGACCAGCACTTTGTTGATCGACGGCTGCT
The DNA here is from genome assembly GCA_041753135.1 of Planctomycetaceae bacterium. GTDB lineage: Bacteria > Planctomycetota > Planctomycetia > Planctomycetales > Planctomycetaceae > SXXK01. The sequence goes on along the minus strand of JBGSVD010000070.1, from coordinate 1,912 downwards.
CTTTGAAGTCGAACGTATCAAGCGTTTTGTAGTTTGGAAAGTCAGCACCCTTCAGTCTGCGATCAGAGGCACGCTGTTCCCGGTTGATCAGTTCCAGCTCACACAGTTACAGCAGGAACGCCAGGTGATCGATATTGTCTGTGGCACAGCGTGCCGCGACTTTCTCGCACTCAGCCAGAATCGTCGGTAGTCGCAGGGACTTAAGATGATGGCCCAGCAGTACTGTACTTTTCGTTTCGGTTTTCTTCATACGATCGTTCCTTCCATAAGCAGACTTTGGTAAACGGAAATATCCGTCTGGGCCACACGCACCAGTTTTAAATGTGGACGACCATCAAGGCAGAACAGGGCGACGGGTTCCTCCTGCTGGTACTCAAGAATCAGTCGCACTGCATCAGAGTTCGTCGTGCCGATTTCCAGCGCATGCTGCACGGCGATCTTCAAAGCCGTGAGAGAATGCGTTTCCAGCAGACGCAGGACCTTGATGAATTCACGAGTCCCCAAACCGTCGAATTCCGCTTCCAGCCGACGCCTGAGGATCCCAAAGCAGACGGGCAATTCCCAATTTTCCAATGGCCGAGCATGATCAAAGCCGCCCGGCTTTCGCTCCAAAAGTGCCAGATAATGCACGGGATCGAACAGGGCCTGCTGCTTTTTCCAGCTTCGTTGATGCCGAGCCACAAGGCGGTTTTCAAAGACGATCCGGACTTCATCAACCGTCGCCACGACTGTCAGCGGGCGATGCGCATACTTCGTGGGGACCGAATAGTCATTCCTGTCAAAGCGAACCAGAGAAAGTGAATTCGCATCCGTAAGGACGATGCGATGAGACTCGAAAGTCTGTACCGGAATCGGACGAAAGAACTGCTGCCGTTCTTCTTCGAGCAGTTCTGATTTCGGTGCCGCTTTGCCCCGCAGTTGACGCTGCAAATCCTTCTGACAGTCATCCGCCAGTCGAACATTCAGAATCTCCAGCGAATCTACTCTGGGAACGGGAACCAGAAAGTGGCTTCGCGAAAAATCCACCAACCGTTCCACATGTCCCTTCTCGTTCGGTCGTCGCACAAGACAGAAATGATCGACGAACAGGTAGTGGCTCTTCAGTCGCTGAAACTCCTTCGTGACTTTTCTTTCACGTGAGCCCGTGAATGCGGCCACAGCGATTTTTGAATTGTCATAGCTGATCCGAGTCGGCACGCCGCCGAAGAACTCGAACGCCCGTCGATGACCTTCCAAAAACACTTCGGTGCATTCCCGAGGAAATGCCTGAATAAAGATCGCGTCCGAATACGGCAGCGTCATGACGAACAACGCAACTTTCGTCAATTCGCCGGCGAGCCAGACATCTGCAAAACCGAAGTCGACTTGCGCTTCGCCCGGCGGATGTGACAGTGGCAAAAACACTTCGCGATGGTGCTGCTTCCATGCTCGCACGGCAACTTTGACGATGGTCTCACCGCCGACGTATCCATGTTCGTCACGTAACCGCTCGAAGATCCGCCGAGCCGTATGACGCTGCTTGCGGTGAACCTGCCGATCGCTCTTGAGGATCTCCTCAATGATCGGCACAAACGGATCCACGATCGACGACCGTGGTTTCGTTTTTTGATACCCCGGCGGCTCAGAATGACTGAGGATTTTTTCGAGAGTTTGCCAGTGAATTTCATATTCCCGGCAGGCCGCCCGTTTGCTCAGCTCGCCCGTCAAAACGCGCCGGCGCACTTCCACCCAGATTTCCATATCGGTGAACACCCGCGTCACTTGTCTCCTCCGGATTATTCACCCGGAAACCCGCCATCATGACGGCTTCCCAGGCGATTACGAAGTCAACAACTGAACATTTGGGCGCTACACAATTCAACCGCCCGCCACGACCCGCCAAGCGCCACGGTTTCTCGCCGCCGTTTACAAA
>JBGSVD010000069.1:0-5524 GCA_041753135.1 Planctomycetaceae bacterium | reverse complement strand
CAGCGAGTGGGCTTCGAACACTCGGTGCCCCAGTCGATAGCCCACTCGCTGGCGCTTCGAGCTTGTATTTCGGTGATCGTAAGATGGAACGAAACTCCAGGGCGTGGCAAGCAACGTCCAATTGAGAAATTCGCAGGCGTTGGTGTTGCTGTTCTCATTATGAGCGTTATAGTCGCTCTCTCTGAGCCGAGCGGACGAACAACATCTCGGCCTTAGCATCAACAACGGATGACCAAATAAATCGCATGCTGAAAAACGGCGGGCGAGTTATCGTGTAAGCCGACGTGGATCAAACCTTCAAAAGAAGGTTCGGTCCATGTCGGCTTTTTTGTTGCGATGATGTCACAGTTTTTGGAGACAACCGTGTCACAATTCAAGACATCCCCCATCCCTTCGAGCACTTCGGAGATTCCTGCCACGGATTCACTCCGCGTTGATGCTCCTGTGGGGGGCGTACCCGCCATGCATGCCGTTGCTGACATGGCGTACGAAGCATCTCCGGAAATCATGTCCCCGACTGTGGATTCGAGCATCGCTCCAGCTCTTGAAAACACGACAAGCGTCGATCAGGCACCGGCATTACCCAGTGGTGGCGCATTTGCCAATGATCGGATGTTTGTCCGCGAGTACCCATGGTAGTCAACACTCCAGCATTTGTAGAAGTTCGAAATCTGCGCAAAGACTACGGCACTCAGTTGGCCGTGAAGGATGTCAGCTTTTCGTTTCGCGGCGGAGAAGTGCTCGGGCTGCTGGGGCCAAACGGAGCTGGCAAGAGTACGGTGATGACGATGATCGCCGGACTGCTGGCACCAACATCGGGTGATGTCATTGTGAATGGAGAAAAATACGACGGACGACGTCTCAGTCAACGACGGCTCTTCGGAATCGTGCCTCAGGAATATGCCATCTATCAGGAACTGAGCGCGATCAACAACCTGATGTTCTTCGGCCGGCTGTATGGCTTGCGAGGCACAATCCTGAAATCTCGCTGCGACGAAGTGCTCGATCAGATCGGCCTGACAGACAGCGCGAGCCGCAAGTCTGCGACGTATTCCGGAGGCATGAAACGTCGGCTTAATTTTGGAATCGCTTTGATTCATAAACCGCAGATTCTGATTCTTGATGAACCAACACTCGGAGTTGATCCACAATCACGCTTTCATCTGATGGACTGCATCAATCGACAAACGGCTGGCGGAGGCAGCGTCCTTTATGCAAGTCACTACATGGAGGAAGCTCAGTCCATTTGTCAACGAGTTGTGATACTCGATAAAGGTGAAGTCATTGCGAACGATTCCATCCACAATCTGTTGGCTGGTCTTGCGGCAGACGTTTACCTGTTTGTCGATCGAACAACCGGAATCAACGGCGCTCTGAAAGGGCTCGCTCGCGTCGCGGCGGACCCCGGGAAAGAGCCGGCGGTTGTTGTCTCAGGAAACATACGAAGTCGGCTAGAACACGACAGTGTCGTGCCGCCACACGACAAATCAACAGCGTCGAAGACCAGGGAAGCACCTGTCGCCGCCTCAGAATTTTCCGGGCGTCTACTGGCAACGCTGGAGAAGCTAAAGGGACTCGGGATTCAGGTTCTGAATGTGGAATCGCAACAATCCAATCTGGAACGTGTGTTTTTGAATCTGACTGGGAAACAGTTGCGAGATTAGTGTTTTGTCAGGACCAAAGATGAGGGTTGGGGGTAGTGAATCTTGCTAAAGATCGCGTGACTGCAGGATCTTTGGCAAGTTTCACTATCCAAAAATCAAACTGCGACAAAGCACTAGCGCCTTCTGGCTGATGGATTCACACCATACGTCTTCGCAAACACGGCGATGTCCAATCAACTCAACACACGCCGCATCGAACTGAAATCAGAATCAGGAATCTCCCATCGTGTCAACGTGGTATATCACTCTCAAAGATCTGTTGCTGTTGACCTACGACAAGCAGGCGGTGGTGCTTTTGCTGGTACTGCCGCTGGTTCTGATTTCCATCATTGGAATGTCGACCGGGCAGTTCCTGACAACGGACGATGATGTTGAACGTATCAAGTTGGTGATTGTTGACGAAAGCAAAGACGCCACATCAAAGAGCTTTATTGCAGACCTGACAAAAAGACCCGAACTGCTCATTTCGACTTCCGATTCGAAATCCAAAGCGATCAGCACTTTGCGACGTGGCGACGCCATGCAGGTGATGGTCATCGGGACGAAGTTTGCAGAGAACATTGACGCAGTCCGGATGCATGAAGTATTCAACATGATGTACGAAAAGCATCCGATCAACGGACTCGCGGCCCTGGACGTCAATGTGGTCACGAAGCCCAACACGGGAGTTGCTGGCGAACTGCTCGAAGCCGCTCTGTTTGCTCTCACGGTCAAATTCATGATGCCAATCGCCGCAAGAAAAAATGCGGTGGCAAGAAAATGGGTCCGTTCGCCTGAGGAAGAACTTGCGGTGGACAAAGCGTCAAACGCTCAAGCTTCGAAAGTTGGCTCAAAGCCAACCGCCAACATGACGGTTCAGTGGGTCGTCCCGGGATTCACTGTGATGTTCGCATTCTTTCTGATCAACGTGATGGCTCGATCATTCATGATTGAACGCGACCAGGGGACGTTACGCCGTCTGTTGTTAGCGCCCGTCAGAACATTGCCCTTGCTGCTTGGAAAAACGATTCCGTTCTATCTGACTTCTGTCCTGCAGTGTGCCTTGTTGTTTCTCTGCGGTCGAGCTCTCTTTGGCATGCCATGGGGATCTCAGCCTGTTTATCTCATCCCTGTGATTCTAAGTACATCGGCTGCTGCAGCCGCGTTGGGTTTGCTGCTGTCAACAATGGTTCGCACGGATCAGCAGATTTCCTCCTACGGAACGACGATCATTCTTGTGTTGAGTGCTCTGAGTGGCTGTTTTTTGCCTCGTGACCTGTTTCCAAAAATGATGAAACAAATCAGCTTGTTTACGCCGCATGCCTGGGCGCTGAAAGCGTTCGACGAGGTCCTGAATCAGCCTCATATTGACCCGAGGTTGGTTGCGTCAAGTTGCGGCGTTCTACTTGGCTTTTCGGCGATCTGTTTTGCCGCTGGCTGGTGGCGTTTTCGCATGACGGCTTGAGTTGATCGGAAGAGACTCGTTTGTATTGACCTGCATCAGCCGGAACCACCTCTCCCTTCCCTTGCTGGGAACTGCGTTGAGTCCATCACGTTACCGCCGCTGTCTGGCTGCTGCCAGCGATTTCTATGTTGTGCTATGCCGCAGTGACTCAACTTGTAAAAATGTGGCTGCTAAAGAGACATTGAATCAAAACGGGCTAATGGAATTCGACAGTTGATTGCAATCGTCGAAGAAAACCATGCAAAATCGGCCACGTTTTCTTAGAACGACGTCTTCGCTGCTGCAAAACCCACTTCATTTGACCCGAGTATTGTGGCGAATTTTGGTAGGTCCTCCTTGCCGAGGAGGACTTCGCGGCTCGCCGCGAGCTGAGTGCACATCATCAACCTAAATCGGCCTGCCTCACCAACGGCACGTCGCGCTGGTTCGCCTTTCGGCGAAAGTTCTTTCCGGCAGAAAAGACCTGCATCGAAAATCATCCATAACGACACTCACCGACATCACCATGAAACCACGAGCACTCTTGTTGATTAACTCAAAGGCTCGCCGAGGCGACGAGAGTCATGAACAAGTTCGCGCCCAACTTGTCAGCGGCGGCTTGGAGATTATCGAGCCTCAATCTGCTGACGATGACCTGTCGACGCTGATTCAGCAGCATGCGTCGAACGTGGATATGGTGATACTCGGTGGTGGCGATGGGACGATTAACCGTTCGCTCAAGAGTCTTCTGACCGTGAAACTGCCTGTGGGGATTTTACCGTTGGGAACTGCCAACGATCTCGCTCGCACGCTGCAACTTCCAACAGATCTTCGAGCTGCCTGCGACGTCATTCTTGCCGGACATACAAAAACAATCGACGTTGGCTGGGTTAACAATCGACCGTTCCTGAACGTCGCCAGTATCGGAGTCGCTGTGAGTGTCACGCGGCGATTGACTCAGGGCGCGAAATCGCGGTGGGGCGTTATCGCGTATGTTTGGGCCGCGGTCAGGGCGATGTTTTACGGCCGACCGTTTCGAGTGGAAATTATCTCCGGCACTCAGCGAAGGACCGCGAGAACGTGGCAAATTGCGGTTGGAAACGGACGGCACTACGGCGGGGGCCTCACAATCCACAACGATGCAAAGATCGACGATGGGCGATTGGATCTGTACAGTCTGGAGATCGAACGAAGCTGGCAAGTTCTGTTGCTGATACCAGCACTGTGTCGAGGCAATCTGCATCCAGGCAACTCTGTTTTTACGATGCACGGCACACAGTTTGAGATTCGCCCGCTGCATCGAACTCGCCGAATCACGGCCGATGGCGAACTCCTCGGGCATACTCCGGCGATTTTTCGGATCGAACCCAAAGCACTTTCGATTTTCGTTTCTGAGCCTGAGACGCTAGCCGATCGTATTTGAAAAACGCAGATCGGCTAGCTCTCAATGGCAGTCATTTTTAGACAGCGGAACAGCGCAAGCTGTCCGGTGATGGCACTTAAAAGCCTTGCAAAAACCGGACGGCTCGCGCCGTACCGCTTCAAATTGAAAACCAATGTGACTGTCATTGGGCTGGCAACTGTGACTCAAGTTTGAAACGATGGCGTGCTTTTTGGCAAACATTCAGTATGATGTCGCTCAGGCGGGAGTTCAATTGAGCTCCGGCTGACTCAAATCGTGTTTGCGGAAGACTTATCGAATGGCATTCTGGTCAATCCAGGTGCAGGTCGAGCAGTAGGCCGATGTGGAGGAATCTCATTGCGAGGTCCCTTCACATCGGCCTTTTTTTTATGCCTTTAGGAAATCTTCGAACGGATTCGAAACTTAGTCATGCCGAACTCAATTCCACTGATCGATGACATTCAGAACTACGCGCAGAACATTGTCGATACGGTGCGAGAGCCGCTGTTGATTCTGGACGCAACGCTGCGAGTTCGGAGCGCGAATCGAGCGTTTTATCAGACTTTTCACGTCTCGCCAGCCGAGACTGAGGGACGGCTGATTTACGAACTCGGCAACGGGCAATGGGATATTCCTGACCTGCGGACACTGTTGGAAGACATCGTCCCCAAGAGTTCCGTGTTCGACGACTTTGAGCTCGAACACACGTTTCCGGACATCGGTCGCCGAGTCATGCTCCTGAACGCTCGCAAGCTTCAGGCTGGGCAGCACGGCGAATTGTTGGTCCTGGCGATGGAAGACGTCACAGCTCGCCGACAGGCCGAGGAAGCGCTCGTGAAGGCGGGCGCTTTACAGAGTGCTATCTTTAACAGTGCGAATTTTTCCAGCATTGCCACGGATGCGAAGGGTGTCATCCAGATTTTTAATGTCGGCGCGGAACGGATGCTGGGATACACGGCGGCGGAGGTCATGAATACGATCACGCCAGCCGACATTTCTGACCCGCAGGAAGTTGTGGCACGGGCGAAGTCGCTG
>JBGSVD010000068.1:0-50398 GCA_041753135.1 Planctomycetaceae bacterium | reverse complement strand
AGCGCCGCATCTTCGAACTACTCGCGCCCTGCCCGTAGCCAGAACCTGGATTTTGCTTCGCAGGGATTCTTCGCATGAATCCCCGCAAAACACGGCCTTTCGTCCCCAATTCAATCCCGCCGGATTCATTCAAGTTCGGTTTAGCGGCATGGCGCAAGGCGTCCGGTGATGTGAAACCGGAGGGCTCGCGCCCTTCCGCTGCAACCAAAGAACGGAGACTATTTCGAGACAATTCCTAAGCTGGATTCACTACCCGAAATTTAAGGGGTCTCTTTGATTGCGTCGTATCTAGTATCTTGCCACTGACCAAAGAAAGAGACCCGACCCCTTTGTGTCCCGCCTCTCCAGCATCGGAGCAAGCCTTGTCGGAATCGAACTGCGTTTATCCGTTCTCAACTTTTTGTCCTGGTTTCGACACGAAGAATCGCATTCCACGCGATAGCTGACGCTATGCCGCTCGCCGAAATGAAGAACAGGCGAGCGGTTGGGCGTCAGCCCTCCGTGTCCGTCCGCTCCGTTTTGTGGTCTGGTTGAAACACGAAGAATCGCACCGCAAAGCTGACCACATCAACCGCAAAAATCCCGGCGAGCACTTTGACGGTTTTCGCTACCGCCTTCGCAGACTTCATCCTCGTTATCACTCGGCGTTGCTCAGTGACTTCCACTGCTTGCAGTGCGAATAGTCTCGGCCAGTTACTTCATCCCGCCCGCACAGGTAAGTCCTCCGCACACAGTGATCAACCAGATGAGACACCTGAATCACGTCGTCTGCAAAGATTTCAACCCGATTCACTCTTGGCACAGCCGCCGCTCCCGTCAAATGCAAAGAGTCCCCGCTGATGTCGCAGGTCACACCATCCCAGTTACCTCCAGCCTCTTCCTTTAAGTGCATGGCACCTGTGTTTCCCCCTGAACGATTGCTTGGGGACACCTCCGTGAAAGACGGCGGCACGTTGATTCCGATTGTGTGTGTCTGCAACATGATTCGTCAATCATTGTAGCCTTCTGGAAACTTTGCATTTTCTGCGAGTCGCTCGTTGTGGAGCGACTCATAGGTAACATCCGCCTCGAGGCCCGCATTCCATGCCGCCTGAGCAAGAACAAGATGTCTCTTGTACTCCGGGGACTTCTGTCGCGCAATAGCATCCCGTGTCCAAACGTCCCAAACGCCAGGATCGGTGTACTCGCCGACATATCCAAGGGATGGCATCGAATTGAGGAATTCTACCCATCGTTCGATGTCAAACCCTTGATCAGCACCTGTGAGTCGTGTCAACAAACGACGCCCAATAACAAGCTGCCGAACGATCTGCTGAGACGAGGGCTTCAAGAGCGGCCGATGGTCAACCCCAGTTGGCATTCCATCCAAGCACATCATTCCCTTGCAGATTCCATTGGCCCTATCACTCAACATGACATCGCACTTCTTTCTATCTCATTTCACGTAAGTCGAGCCACCGCTTCCAAAGCTCCATGATTTGCCTGTTCCTGCGAAGAACAATAAGGGGACATGCTACTTTAGACAATAAGTACAATGTCCCAATTAGCGTTCCCCCCGCCGATATTTCCCAAGTCGTGGTGAACGCTTATCGAAATATTGAATTCGCTTCCAGAAATTGTTTCCATTCCTTTGCCGTACCTGATGTCGAATGAGAATTGAAAGTCACTTTCCTACTCATCGCAACGGTCAAACAGCAGGTTCCCTCCACTGGTCGGCTGATGTGGCCTGCGGAGTAACTATTCAGCCATCAAGTACTTGAGGTGTTCAACGGACTGAATGTCTCACACTCACCTAGCTGAAATGAACTGTGTTCGCAACGGAAACGTTCTCGGCTCTGATCCGTTGTCGGCCGCAATGCGAATGCTGGGTCTCCAGATTTTGTACTTGACGCCGTCTCCGGGCTCGAATTCTGTGTTCAGGACAAATTCGGCGGATGCTGGCAGAACGTGACCATCGGTAATCGTGTTGATGGTTGCGACCAAGTCCTTCGTCATGTTGACAGGTCGATCAATCCAGTTTTTGAAAAGCAGATTACGAAGCGCGGCGATCACTTCTTCTTCGGTCAGTGGAAGCTGACTGGGATCTGCTTTCATGCAGGACTCATTGAATTCAGCGATCGCGTCAGACAGTGCACGACCTTCGGTAGAGAGTGGTTTTGATCCCGGCTTCCGTTCAGATTCGACGAACTTCCTTCGGACGTAATGTTGAAAGTCGCCTTCGACAGCACCCAGCGACACCACGTAATTCAACTGGATATGAAACGTGGACACCCACACATCGTTTTCCGTGTATCTGCCTACATCACCTGTAAAGCAACCTGCATCATGCATCACTCCGTGATCGACGATTCTTTGGTACGGAGCACGAGAACGTTCGTATCGATTATCCTTCATCAAGCTCAGATTCCATCGAGCCCACGCGACGACCTCATCGACCGTTAATGGAGGCTGCTCGGGGTATTGATGTGTGCGCCGCGACAGAGATGCGTTCAGGTTTCGGACGGCTTCGGAAAGCGGCATACCCTCGCAGGTCTCCGTTCGCCGCTTGACGTAGTCTTCGATCTCCACGATCGCCAGAATGCTGCCGAGCCGCTGAGCTTCCTGACTCATGTTGACTTCCGGATCCAAATCCGTACTCACCAGCGTTTCAACCGTGGCAATCGCAGAATTGGCGAACTCAGGGTCTGGAAGATAGATGATCTTCCTGACGTGATTACCTTGGAAAATCTGTTCGAAGTCTTTGATGGTAAATTCAATAGGTATCGCGTTATGAGCAAGAAACGACTCCGTATCTGAATTGGCTGGCTCAAGCATGAAGATTGGCTCGATGATCACTTCATCATGACCAGGGATTCCGGTCAATTGTAGCCTCCTGTATTGGTTCGGTGTTGCCAAGTCCCATCGAGAGGGACATGGTCCATGATTTTCGAGTGGGAGGTCCATAGAGTCGGCTTCCTGCCCCTTCCACATGCTGACGACCAATCCCTTTGGCCCGCCGTAGACAACCTGAACGGTGCCGGAGCGCTGCGATACGTCGGAATCCGCGTCGCTTTTTGTTCGCTCGCTCGCTTGTTGCCGGACTACCGGTGCCGATTTGCCCTCAATGATTCTCGTCGCAGGGACGGCCTCTGCAGGTTCGATCTGCGTGATCACGACAGTCTCTTTCCCTCTTGCCGTTAGATTGACCGTGTTGTCATCAATCGTAAAATCCCCCGGATTACCATCGATCTCAATCACATATTGTCCCGCTGCGATGCAAGTTGTGTTCTCGCCTTGCTTGACAGTGATGCGATCGACAACTTTATCTCCCCGAGTAATGCGAATGGGCACATCTGCTGACGGTGAACTGATCGTCAACGTTCCTTTTTCAAGCTCGACCGTAATGATGACCGTCGCGGCAACAAGAGCAAAAAATCCGGTACACGCCCATATCCACTTTGTCAGGACAGGAGGAAAATACTTCCGCGCGGAGGTCAGCGGCTTGGGAGCCGGAACGCTTTCAGGCTGCTGCAGATGGGCGAGCCAACGTCCGAGCAACTCGGCCACTTGTTCGGCTGAGTCGAAGCGTTCGCAAGGTTGTTTGGACATCAACTTGCTGATGATGGCACAAAGCCATTCCGGTATCTCAGGATTGATCTCGCGAATCGGGCGAGGTTCTTTGTCGGTGATCAAACGCAGGACGCTGTAGCTGGATTCGGCTCGGAAGGGTGCGTGGCCGGTACACATGGCGTAAAGAACGCTTCCGAGGCTGAACAGGTCGCTGCGATGATCGACCGTTTCGGCGCGAGCTTGTTCGGGAGACATGTATTGCGGTGTGCCTGCAAGCGTGCCCGAGCGAGTGAGACTGGCGTCATCAACTGCTCGGGCTAAGCCAAAATCCATCAACTGCACACGTTCGACGTTTTGATCAAGAAAGATGTTGGCCGGTTTGATGTCGCGATGCACGATGCCTTGAGCGTGGGCAGCGGCGAGTCCCCTGGCGGCTTGCATGCCGATGCGCAGAATCTCGCGAACTTCCAGCGGCCCGTTGTCACTCAGCCGTTTCTGTAGCGAGACTCCGCGCGAGTAAGTCATTACCAGATACGGCACGCCTTGCCACTCGTCGACGCCGTGAATCGCCATCACATGATCGTCGACTACTGCCGCGACCGCCTGGCCCTCGCGAGCGAACCGTTTGCGAGCGGCTCCCGAAGCAGCCAAATGCGGCAGCAACATCTTGATCGCGACGAACCGATTAAGTGCTCCGTCGAAGGCTTTGAAAACCATCCCCATTCCACCACAGCCGATCAAGCCTACGACTTCATAGCTGCCGATTCGGCCCAGCATGTGCGGATCATCGGTCGGGCCAAGCAGTTTCAAAGCGGCCTGCAAGACCGAGTCGTGATTTTCACGTTCGGTTGACACGGCAGCCATACTATTGTGGAACGCTGGCAACAATTCGTGCTTCCAACAGTCATCCAGCGATCGCGTCTCCAGCAGCTCGCGGCAGTTGTGACACTGGCTCACATGCTCTTCGCATCGCGACAATTCGATCGGCGTGCATTCACCGCTGCCCAGTTTGTGGAGCGTATCGTCGTTGAGACATTCCAGCGAGATCGGATTTGCTTTGCTCAACATGTTCAACTATCCCACGTATGTGAAACGTCCTGAACCTTTTCTTTGATTCGCGCGATAACGCGATAGCGAGCCACGTAGATCGCTCCCGGCGAACGACTCAGCGACTGAGCTACGTCGGCCACCGACTGACCTTCGATCGCGGTGCGCTGAAAACTCGCCCAGACTTCGTCGCTGAACTCGTGTCGAATCTGCTCAGCGGCCCACAGCACGATCTGCTGCTGAGTTTCGCGCAGCAGTTCCGAACGTGTTGCCTCAACGCTCGGAATAGCATGCAATTGATCAATCACCGCCGACCCGCCGACGGCCGAATCCTGCGGACGCCGCCCGAGTGCGTTGGTGATGGCATTGCGAGCAATTGTCGCCAGCCATGCTCGAAACGGCGGACCACCGACAAGCGGCGACCAATCGTCGATCGACTTCGCCACCGACACGAACACTTGCTGAATCACGTCCAGCGCATCGGCTTCCTGCATGCCGCGTCGCCGACTCATCCGGAAGACAACTGGGTGATAAATCCCCACGAATTCCGCCCACGAAGCTCCATCGCTCAGGTCTTTAACCCGAGCGATCAAGGTTTCATTGGTTTCCGGAACCATGGTCATTTATTGCTCTCCCACAAGTACCACACCGCAGAAGAGAGATTCTTACAGAAAATTCCGGATTCGACTGCCAGGACACTCACAGAAACGGAGTCTTGCCTAATTCGATCAATCCTGGCACGGCGATCGAAAGTCGATGAATGTGTTTCGCATCATTGAGCGAATCTCCTGTCGCTCTGGAACATCGATCTGATGGTTACTGACCCGGCATAATACTGCACTTTAGGCAATAGTATCATCGGCCGACCCGATCAGGGGAACGCTAAAGGGGTGAAACGCTAGAGGGGACATTGGAGAAACGCTAAAGGGGACATTGAACGCTAAAGGGGACATTGTACTTATTGCCTAAAGTAGAATGTCCTTTCTTATTGTCCTTCTTCTGGCCGACGTGTGGAACGTGTAGGTCCTTTCTGCCGGAAAGGACTTCGCGACTTGTCGCGACTTTGTGTGCATGGGGTTTGACTAAGTCGGAGCCGAGCTTGGCGTGACCGCGTCGCGCGGGGTTCGCCTTGCGGCGAAAGTCCTGCTCGGCAAGCAGGACCTACAAAACGCCGTGGTCGGCGGGTGGAACATGTAGGTCCTTTCTGCCGGAAAGGACTTCGCGACTTGTCGCGACTTTGTGTGCATGGGGTTTGGCAAAGTCGGAGCCGAGTTTGACAGGACCACGTCGCGCGGGGTTCGCCTTGCGGCGAAAGTCCTGCTCGGCAAGCAGGACCTACAAAGTGCCGTGGTCGGCGTGTGGAACATATAGGTCCTTTCTGCCGGAAAGGACTTCGCGACTTGTCGCGACTTTGTGTGCATGGGGTTTGGCTAAGTCGGAGCCGAGCTTGACAGGACCGCGTCGCGCGGGGTTCGCCTTGCGGCGAAAGTCCTGCTCGGCAAGCAGGACCTACAAAATATCCTGCGCGGCGGGCAGGAGTTACTTCCAGATGTTGTGTTCAAGGAGAATTTTTCAGGCGACGATTTCCGGTATGAGTTGTAGGGGATTTGGTGGCTGAGGATTCGAGTTCATTAGCTGAAGCAAAAGGGGTCTCTTTGTGGAAAGCAAAAAGGGTGGAAAGCAAAAAGCCGTCAGGTCTCTTTGATTGCGTCCTCTTTGTTTGCGTCGTATCTAGTATCTTGCCACTGACCAAAGAAAGAGTCCCGACCCCTTTGTGTCCCACTTAAACCTTGGCTGGCCCCAGCGTTTCTCCCTTTTGCGATTCTTCTTTTACGATTCCAAAGGAACCATCGAGTCGGCGGATTCGTCAGAAAAGAAGGTAGAAGTAGTGAAGCCTGTTGTGCATCATCAATGGCCCCAAAACCGCGAGCCCGATCAAAGCGAGGGCAATAACAAATGCGGTCTTTGCGATGGCCAAGTCTCTCTTTAAACCAAAACAACGCACGACGAGGTATATCGGAATCCAAATTACCGGCAGTACTATGTAGCGTCGAAATGTTTCCCAAGAAACCAGAGTGCCATAAAGAATGAGCTCCCACGGGGATCTCTCATCACTGCCGATCCCAATCAGCACATCCTTGATGTTGTCCAGAACCTTCGGTGCTGGGGAGCAACTGATCAAGACAAGTACGATGGACAACGCTGTCCAACGCGTGAATTGAATCGTCATTGCGAAGTTGACTGTCTCTGGCGACGCGTATGGATTGATCTGATCAGGCTTCGATGTGGTGCGATCCAACTGAGCCCCTCATGATCTGTGATGGGTAACAAATAGTGCCAGGCACCGTTCGGTGCGAGGGACTGAATTGAGAAGCCCGCAGAGTTCAATGCACGCTATTTCAAAAGATACCGATTGGCGATCGTGATGCCGCTGAGCATTGCACCCACGATTCCGAGGAATCCCTGATCGGTGCCGCAGAGATAAAGATTGTTAAGCGGTGTTTGGCCGTTCACAAATTTCTCTGGAGCTCCATAGACGCAGCCATTCAGATGACTTGTGAAACGCTGTATCGTCCGCGGCGTGAAGACGTCGGTATCGATGACATGCGAGCGAAAATCTGGAATGTGCTTCATCGCACTTTCCAGAATCTGATTGTTCCAATGTTCCTTCGCCGCCACATATTCGTCGTCTGGAAGTTTCATCCAGTAGTGCGGATCGGCCAACGCTGTAATGCGCATGCGACCATCGACCAGTGGCTGAGAGTAATCAAAATTATTTGGCGAGCAAATAATTCCGCTGCGAAGATCCACTGGCACGTCCGGCCGCTCGTAATGAAAATCCTCAGTGTCACTATAAAACACGATCGTGTCATTGTGCCCAAGTGACGATGGCTCACAGTCGAGCACACTGATAGATTCAACGAATGAGATATCTCCGGGCTCCGTCTTCACCGGCGGGGAATTGGGATCAATCATCCTCATTGTCTCTGCGGCACCGGCGGATGAGAGGATATTGTCTGCTTCGATCTCGGTACCATCATCCAGCAACACAGACGTCGCGCGACCGTTGGATTGACGAATTTCGCGAACACCAGCCCGCAGTTTCAGATGGCCTCCAAGCGACTTGAAATGTCGAACGAGGCGTTTCAGGATTAGTCGAATACCGTCGAACGGTCGACCAAAGCCTTCGTGAAAAATGCTCTTGAACATAATCACAAACTGACTGAAATCCATATCCCGTGGAGTTGCACTGCCATAAAACATCAGGGGACAGAACAGCATGTCGACCAAAAGTGGATCGCGGATATATTCCGAAACAACCTGCCGGGCGGAAAGGCTGTGGCGTTCCAGGTCCAGCGCGTCGTGGTCGGCAATGCGAGTGACCAACCTGCGAAAGCCGTCGATTTGCTGAGGAAACGCGGCTGCAATTTGCTCAACAAAGAAGCTGAATTGATTTGTGAACTGGAGCTTGGCACCAGGAAACACAATCGACGACTGCAACTGAGGTTTCAGGTCGAAGTCTTCCCACTTCATACGCAGTTGGCGCAATAGCTTGCTGAGCGGGCCCTGTTTTGTTCCCGGTTCGGCATAGTTCGTAATGGCGTGGAGTCCAACATCGTAGTTGCGTTTACGAAGTCGGTAAAAGGAATTCAGTCCACCGATCGTTGTGTGACGTTCGAGAATACAAACGTTCTTCTCGTAGTACGCCAATCGAACGCCAGCCGACAATCCGGACATCCCGGCACCGATGATCACGGTGTCATAACGCACAGCCATCAACCCCTTGAACGAAAAGCCCGGCTTCTATAACAAAGCCGGGCCTTAAATGCTCTGACTACTGCAGATATTGAATTCACTCAAGCTTTGTACGATTGAAATTCGCTTACGCGACTTCGACTACGCTTGTGAAATCAGCGGGCCGACCAACTTGTCGCCGAAATCCATGCAGCGGTAATGTATTCCAGTACCACTGGACTCAATTCGGAGGAATTGGGGACCCGATCAAGCTTCGACAGCCACATCCTTAAGTCGCGGCAGGAGATAACTCACCGTGCCCGCCATTGTATTCAGATTCGGGTAATCTTCTTCCGGAATCTGGATGCGATACATTTTTCGCAGTTCCATCACGATGTCGAGGAAATCCATGCTGTCCAGTTCCATCTGTTCACGGAATGGGCGAGCGTCATCGAGATCGGTCAGATCCTCGTCCGGAGCAATACGCTCCAGAATGTCCAGAATCACCTGCCGGATCTGATCAGACGTCATTAAACCACCCTCTCAAACTATCCCTGAAATTTGCGAATGATGACCACTGAGTTGATACCCAGCATGCCAAACGAATTATTAAGAATGCAATTCACCGCACCAATTTCTCGCGGTTGATTGATCACCAGATTCGGCAGAGCACACCGAGGATCCAATTCATCGAGGTTGATTGTAGCGTGGGCTATCCCATCGTCAAACGACGGAACATTCCCCAAAAGCTCCAACGCACCGGCTGCTCCCATGGCGTGACCGATGAAACTCTTTGAGTTATTGATGACCGTTTTTCGGGATTCTCCAAAGACACGCCGCAGAGCCGTCGCCTCTTCGATATCTCCCTGCTCTGTGGCTGTGGCGTGGCTACTGACAATATCCACGTCTTCTGCATTAATCCCGGCTCTTTTCAGAGCCAGATAGATGCATTCCGCCTGTCGGTTTGAATCCGGCAGTACGAAGTCTTTCGCGTCGGAATTCATCGCATATCCGATGACTTCTGCGTAGATCTTTGCCCCACGAGCCAGGGCGTCCGGAAGTCGCTCCAGAGTGCAGATCCCGCCACCCTCTGCGACCACAATTCCATTTCGATTCACATCAAACGGGCGACAGGCTTTTGTCGGATCTTCGTGTGTCGCCAACGCTCCCTGAGCGGCAAAGCTGGCGAAAATTCCAAACGTATGAATACTCTCTGAAACGCCGCCAGCGATCGCCAGGTCTACTTCTTTCAGGCGAAGCATCTGAACCGCTTGAATAAATCCTGCGTTCCCAGCTGCACAGGCCGCCCCCAAAGTCAGGTGGGGACCTGTAATTCCCATGTTCAAGGTCACTTCACCAGCCGCATTATTAGCAACCGTTCGTGGGTTGTGGTGGTGAGACCAGACCTTGGTGTCGTACTGAAATTTTGAGATCTCATAAATCTCATTCTCAGTTTCGACATTTCCGTGTTCTGTAATTCCGATGTATACGCCCACGCGGTCTCGAGGCACATTGGGCCAGTCAAGTCCCGAGTCCTTCACGGCCTCGTTTGAACAATAGACCGCAATGGAGCCAGCGCGAGTGCCGCGGCGAAGGTCTTTTTTCTTTTGATAACGCAGCTCGTCGAAGTTGCAGATGCCTGCCAGCACCGGCCCCATGTAACGAGTTTCGTAGTTCACGACGCCGGATTTGCCCGCCAGCAGATTCTGGCGAAATTCAGGCAGACTGTTTCCGTTCGGTGCGGTCAGCCCGACGCCAGTGATGACTATTCGATCCAGTTCCGACAAAGGAAAACCTCAACGCAAGCGGTCACAACTCATTTTGCCTGCCAATTCGCTCTCTCCGGCCCAGACAGCATTGTCTGAGGCACGCTTCGAGAGAGGAAAATGTCCAACGGCTGAACAGCGTACAGGGACGTTCGAATTGTGACAAGTTCCGAGGAAAGATCCCTGATCTTGCGACGAAAACAACCCATTTCTGCCCGAACACTTTTGCTATTCGGCACGATGCGGGCTCTCGAACAGCCAAATGTCCACGCCCCAAGCCGCCGGATCGCCCAATGTAGGGTCAAATGCGGGTGCCCTGAAGTGCGGCCAGGCCCCGCATTCGGATTCGGTTGCTGGTGTCATGTCGAACAATTTTGTTTCATTTTGATGGGCTCGCCGGTGTCGGAGCTGTTTTTCGTTTAACCGCAAGACCGTTCAACGAACGGCCTTTGAAGCGGAATCGGCGCAAGCCGTCCGGTGAGCCAGCATTTTGCAGGCACTCACCGGACGGCACTTACCGGACGGCTTGCGCCGTGCCGCTTCAAATTGAAAGCCAGATCTCCAGGGAAAGTGGATGCTGGAGTCCGTAGAGATTGGCGGGATGAAGAGAACCGGTGACGAGTTTCCTGAGAGATTTCGCGTTGACCAGACTTTCGATTTCACACTTTCCGTGAATAACGACGCGAA
Source organism: Planctomycetaceae bacterium (assembly GCA_041753135.1). GTDB lineage: Bacteria > Planctomycetota > Planctomycetia > Planctomycetales > Planctomycetaceae > SXXK01. The sequence continues at coordinate 39,614 of JBGSVD010000068.1, read as the reverse complement.
CCCGAAACGACTCGATATTCACGAAGTCACAAAAGACGGAACGAAAGTGACACGCAAAAGCATCTACAAGATTGAAGACACGCATTTCGTTCAGCGGGCGAGACGCCCGCGCTCCGGGAACGCGGGCGTCTCGCCCGCCTTTCTGCAACTCCTCAAACTACGGTTGACGGAGCACCAGGTTGATCAATGTGAAGCCCGATCAGTCAGATGAGCACAGAAATCACAGTCGTTGTTCTCGCGGTTTCGTTCCATTTTGAAAAGCCTCGTTACGTTGTCGCGACGGATTGTCATCGAACGTCGCTCGTCCCCGTCGTCGACAAAACGAATCGTCCTGACAGACCGCTTTAAACGACTACCCTGCTCAACTACACTTTCACAGCTGGCTGAATTGATGGCAGCCCCTGAAATGGGCGTTGCTGCAACTGAAGTCAGGCCTGCCACACATCTGCCTTTTTTCGCCCCTTCCAGTTCCGCATAGGAATCAATCAAATGACTCGACCGACTTCGGAATCGTCTCGCCGCAAATTTCTGGCGACCGCTGCGGTGGCCTCGGCAGTCACCAGTCTCAGCAGTCCGGCCCAGGCCAACACTCGAACTTCCAGCGCTGACAAGGTTGTGATCGGTGTCATGGGTATCAACCGTGGCTCGGCTCTTGCGCAGGTCTATTCATCACTGCCCGATGTTGAAGTCCGCTACGTTTGCGATATCGACAGCAAGCGTCAGGAAGCGTTTCGAGAATCTCTTTCGAAAACGACAGGCTACGAAGTCAAAGCCGTCTCGGACTTTCGCCGCATTCTCGATGACCCGGAAGTGGACGCCCTCGTTTGCGCGGCACCGAATCACTGGCACGCTCCGGCCAGTATTCTGGCCTGTTCGGCGGGCAAGCATGCCTACGTTGAAAAACCCTGCTGCCACAATCCACGCGAAGGCGAATTGCTGATCGAAGCAGCTCGCAAGAACAAACGCTGCGTTCAGATGGGGAATCAGCGTCGCAGTGGCGACAAAATTACCGAAGCCATGAAGCTGCTTCACGAAGGTCGAATCGGGCGAGTCTATTACAGTCGAAGCTGGTACGCGGCTTCTCGTGGGCCGATCGGACAGGGAACTCCGGCACCGGTTCCGCCAGAGATCGATTACGAACTGTGGCAAGGTCCGGCACCGCGTGAACCGTTCACGTCCAACAAGCTTCACTACAACTGGCACTGGTTCTGGAATTATGGAAATGGAGAACTGGGCAACAACGGGATTCACTCCATCGATCTGTCGCGCTGGGGCCTGCAGGTGGATTACCCAACGCGAGTCGTTTCGTCCGGCGGTCGCTACGTTTTCGATGATGATCAGCAAACTGCTGACACTCATGTCGTCTCGTTCGAATTTCCCGGCGAGAAACAGATTGTCTGGGAATGCCTGAGCTGCAATCGTTACGGTGCCGACGGCACTGGCTTCGGTGCGACGTTTCACGGTGAGAAAGGAACATTGCGCCTGAGCGAGTGGGGATATAAACTGTTTGACGAGAAGGGCAAGGAAACAGAAAACTTCGCAGGAACGGACGGTTTGAAAGCTCACATCGAGAACTTTATTTCTGCCGTTCGGGCTAATGATCCGTCCATGCTCCATTCTGAAATTGAAGAGGGGCACAAGTCCACGCTGCTTTGTCATCTCGGCAACATCGCGCATCGCACGGGCGATGCGTTGAAATGCGATCCAGCAAATGGTCACATTCAAAACAACGAAGAAGCCATGAAACTCTGGACTCGCTCTTACGAACCAGGCTGGGAGCCCAGAGTCTAAGTGAGGCAACGCGATTTGCCTTGCCATTCTCGCGGGACATCGCCATGTTCGGAAAAACGCTATGTTTCCGGATGATGGAAACATGACGCTGTCCATCTAGACCCATGGGCTTGCCATTTGTAAACCCGTGGGCCCAAACGGCGCGGTTGATGCTTCTCCGTTTCACTTTGTGAACGTCATGGCGGTGCTGCAGAAGCGATTGCATGCCTTCTGCAATCGCTTCCAGCTGCAACATCGCTATAACTCTTCGAACTCATCGTCGGGACTTGAGGTGATGCTGGCCGAAGAAGAATTTCTTGAGTGAGTCGAACATGTTGGTACTTCATCGCTGAACGACAAAAGTCACTCGGCTGCGGTGAGTGACTTTGTCTGGTAAACAAGAACGCACACAAAACTCAGGCTCATCGCTTCGCTATTGTATCGATGCTGCTTTGCCGCCGATTGCTTTATCTCTTTCCCTGAGCCTATGCAGCATCACAACCGCAAGCCATGGTAGCACAAGTATCGACAACAGAAGACCAGTTCCATTGGTTGGTTCCCTGGCATCCCTGGACGCACTCAGCACCATTGGTGGTACAGGAACCAAAGTGTCCCTTTGAATCAGGAAGTGATCCTCTTTCGGTGCGCGATACTGATCCGAAACTGGGTCAGAGTTGACGATCAGCTGCCCAATCGTTCCATTCTGATCGTCGACGACGATCTCAGAAAAGTTGATGTCATCCATATCATAAGTGATGGTCACTGATTCGCTCGGCCGTAACGCATAACCACCGCGCACGGCTGAAGGGAGGAAAAACAGAAAATACTGGCGGACAGGCAGCGGGTATCGCGAGCCACTGGGACCAGCAGCACCAACCGGTGTCACGGTGATTGGTCGGTCGAGTCCGTTTTGCACTGTGAATGATGTCAGAAAACCGAACTCGAATATCGAACCAATCCAAAATAAAGAGGAGAGGGCGCAGAAGCAGTAAGCGATGATAAGAGCAACTCGAATCGCCATGGACATTGCTGGTCCCCCAATGAAATTGCAACTGTTTTACACAGAAGTACGCGATAGTGGCCGTTCAATTATCGAAAACAAGCGTCGCGTCGCTCGCAGTTGTTGAACCTTCATGCGGCCGAACGGCCACGAGCAAAAAATGCCAGGCCGTTCGGCGACAGGTTAAACAAAAAGCCTTTTTAGACACTCCACAAGTCGGCGTGTGCAAGCCCCAAACTCAAGACGCCGTGGTTGAAAAATCGGGCTCAAAGTCTTGTTACCCAGAGTATGAGTCAGTGCTTGAGGTGCATGCGTTTAGCGAGATTCGCAACGCGATGTCCCAACATTTCCCCGGTCCGCCTGTCTTCTGCATTTGGCGTTTCTGTGGGTGGTTCAAAAAGTGCAGTGCCCGCTGCCCCGAAGAAGACACCGAGACGATTATAACCTTCGCCCGTTACGGGTGATTCCGAGACGCCGACCCAGATCATTCCATGCTGCATCGCGAAGGTAGCGCAGTTCACCAGCATGTTCATCTTGTCTCCACTGGGAAGGCCAGATACGGTGAATGCCGCACAGAGCTTATCGAGCCACTTTCGCTGCAGATAACGGGAACTCGTTGCATCCATGAAAGCCTTGAGCTGCGCTGACACACTTCCCATATAGGTCGGCGACCCCAGGATGATCGCATCAGATTTGTCCAGTTGAGCGAGCATATCCTCGTTGAGCCAGCGACTCCCCTTAAAGTCTTCGTCAACGATTCGGTGCTCCACAACGGTAACGTCGCCAGCGGATGCCGCGCCTTTTGCGACAGCATGTGACATCTCGGCAGCGTGCCCGCTGCCTGAATGATAGACGATCGAGATCAACGGCCTGCTTTGTGATGAAGTCGAGTCAGTCATGTTCCAGTTCCGTCTTTGATGAAGATGAATTTGCTACGCCTAACGATAAGGTCACCCGGATGACTTGAACGACGCTTTGAGGGGGTAAGCAACAACCCGACGCGCGTCGCATTGTTAGCGGCTTGTGACGACGTTACAAGCGACGCCTCTGCGGGACCCAAGGGGGCAGTCGGTGATTTCGGCGAATCCGAATTGCCAGGGTATTTCGGGAGTGTGAAGCTGCTGCTGAGCCGTGTGTTTCTTTCGTTCATTGGCTCGGCAGTAGCCTCGCCCTCCCAACTTCACAATCATCCGCGACTACACCCCAAGCGGCGGATCCTGATCTTGTCGGGATTTCCACGACGTGTTGTTTCTGCGACTCAGACCGTGCGGGCCGATACATCGAGCACTTCAGGCTGCTTCAAATGTCCCGGCCCTTCATTTTTTTATAAGGCATGCGGCAGAATGAATAGTCTCTGTTGAGGCTGATGCGCTCGTTGATTTGAAGGCAGAAAATCGGCTAGCGCTCCGTCAACCGTAGTTTGAGGCGTTACAAGAAGGCGGGCGAGACGCCCGCGCTCCAGGAGCGCGGGAGTCTCGCCCGCTGAACATTCCTCAATTCAACACTGCCTGAGCACCACGACCAGAGTAGAAATACCTGCCGTTGTTCTTGTGGCCCGTTCTTTGTCTATTCCTTTGCAACTTGCGGCTACTGCAAAAGAAATGTCTCAATCAAAGAGCGATAGCTTTCCAGGTCTGCCGTCTGCATGTCGGCAACTTTTCCCATGTCGTCATAGCGTCGCACTTGCACGATCGCATGGTAGTTCGGGTGTTGCTCAAATTCGGCAGCTTCATCATCTGACATGGGACCTCCCTGCAGTCTGAGGCTCAATCGGGAAGATTCTGAGAGTCCATCTGCATAGACTGGTTCCTTCCAACAAAGATATCTCTTGGCTGCAACGTGCAGACGAATAGGCTCAAGGATCTCAGAGGGAAACAATCCTCTGAGTAACTTAGCTCCCAGTTCCTCATGCTGGGCATCAATGCCCTGATGAGCAATATCTTCGCCAAGATCGTGAAGCATGTGACCGTAGTCATGCAGCAGGCATGCGAGCACAACGGCTTCCGACTCGCCGAACTGCTTTGCGAACTCGGCGGCTTGTAGTGCATGCTCCAGTTCTGTGACGTTTTCGCCATAGTGGCGGTTTCCGCGTTCATGAAACACTTTGAAGATTTCATCCACGTGAGCACTCATCACTCTTCTTCCCATTCCACACTGATACACGAATTGTTTTATTGCAGCCCGTCGTTACCGCGAGTGCTTTTACAATTCTTCCTTTGCGAGTTGATGAAGAGAATATGAAATTGCGCCGGATTGCTGGAAATCGCACAGGGCCGATCTCTTTGTGAATTTGGATTCCAGTTCCCAACGACCACTGCAGAAGTTGAATCCAGCGGCATTTTTAAGTTCAAGGTTAAGGCAATCTAAGTTGCTGTTTCTACAAAGATTGCCGGTCCAATTTCAAAAAGATTGTGCGAACACGCATCTGTCTTTTTTGATGTCGAGTCTGGCAGCACCGTTGAGTCTGGCGAACACTCCACGTTGATTTGAGCCCGGTATAGTAGGGCAGCGAACATCGTTCGCGGTGAGCGGCAGGAAATGGATTACCAGTCTACAGGAGCGCAGTTGTCTCTCTGGCTCGTGAACGATTGAGACAATCGTTCTACAATGGGAAATCTTCTGCTGTCGGGCTGGCCTTGTTTTACGAATCGCGGTCACCATTGAGTTGTTTAACCGTCAGCCGGATGCGGATACGGATGCGGCGACCAACGTACGCCTTCGGCTAACGATTAAACGCAATACCGTTCAACGAACGGCCTGTTTAGTAGTGGAATCGGCGCAAGCCGTCCGGTGAGCCAGCATTTTGCAGGCACTCACCGGGCAGCTCGCGCTGCTCCGCTTCTATTTGAACGGTATTGCGATTAAACGAAAACATCTCCGGCAGCCCCGTTTAAAACATATCAGGACTCTTCGTCGGACTTCTCAACTGAAGACTCAGACATTGAAGCGTTGGCGAAAATGATTCGAAGTTTGGTTCGCAGTGTCGGACGACTGAGGCCAAGCATTTCGGATGCTCTGGATTGAAGTCCGTTAGCAAGGTTCATGGCCAGCATGACAACAAGCTGATCAAATCGCTGAATGACTTTTCGATAGGCATCGCCCTGATCTTCGGAAAGCACCTGTTCCACATAGCGTCCCAGTTCCTGCCAGGCATCATTGGCCAGCGCAGGAGTCGATTCCGTTGCGTCGGAGTCGTCGTTATTTTCGCAAAGGGTCTCAAGTGGAAGGAATTCGGGAAGAAGTGTCGGCCCGGTCGACACAATAAGCGACTCGCGCAGCACGCTCTGCAGTTCGCGAACGTTTCCTGGCCAGCGATGCGTCTGAAGTTTTTCGAGAGCCTCCGGTGAGATCGACTGAACCGCAGTTCCCAGTTGCTGATTAAAACGAAACATCAGATAGTGAGCAATCTCCGGGAGATCTTCGATGCGATCTCGAAGCGGAGGCAACTGAATGGTCACGCCACGCAGTCGGTAATAGAGATCCTGGCGAAAGCGATTTTCTGAAATCATCCCTTCGACGTTCTGGTGCGTCGCTGCGATAATCCGGACATCCACGGTCAGTGTTTCGTTTCCCCCAACTCTCTGAAACTGACCGTTTTGCAGCAGTCGCAGAATTCTGGCCTGCGTCGACAGGGGCATATCGCCGACTTCGTCAAGAAAAATCGTCCCCCGATGACACTGCTCAAACTTTCCGATACGACGGTGCTCAGCTCCTGTGAATGCCCCCTTCTCGTGACCAAACAGTTCGCTCTCCAGCAGCGTTTCAGGAATCGCCGCGCAGTTGATGGCTAAAAACGGCGCGTGAGATCGTCGACTGTGCTGGTAGATCGCTCGAGCAATTAATTCCTTACCGGTTCCACTTTCACCAAGAATCAGCACGTTGACATCCTGCGGTGCGATGCGGCCGATCTGTTTGCAAACTGATTGCATCGCCGGTCCGCTGCCGATCAATCGATCGGACCCTGTTTCCTCCGCAGATGGAATATCAATCGCCGCTGGGGCGTACATCTGTCGACAGATTTTTCTCGCCTGTTCAACGCTGGCAGAGAGCTGATCAAGATCCAGCGGTTTGACCAGATAGTCAAATGCGCCAAGCTTCATTGTTTCAATTGCTGTATCAGTCGTACCATGCCCAGTGATGAAAATCACAAGCACTCGCGGATTGATCAGACGCAGCTCGGCAAAGACATCCAGACCAGACGCTGAGCCAAGTCGAATGTCCAGCATCACAATCTGCGGACATTCTTTACGCATCAGCCGCAGGCCCTCTTCTTCGTTCGCCGCGACAAAGACCTGCAGATCGTCGGTCTGAAGGATGGCCTGAATCGTCGAACGGATCCCCGCTTCGTCATCAATCAGAAGTAACTTTTCCATCATGTGTTTCCATTAATCGCTAAGGCGTGTCAAGCAGACAGAGAGGCAACTCCACAGTAAAGACTGCGCCTCGGTCGGGTTTGTTCTTCGCGTGAATTGTGCCAGCATGTTCACTTACGATACGTCTTGAAATTGCAAGTCCGAGTCCTGTGCCACGCTCCTTCGTTGTCGCGAAAGGTTCGAACAGTCTTTCGAGGACTTCCGATGCGATTCCACTGCCCGAATCAGTGACGCTCACTCGGATTGTCGACTGAGCCACACTGCATTGAGCATCGATTTCCAGGCGTCCGCCACTCTCCATTGCTTCAATCGAGTTCAACAGGAGATTGACGAAAACCTGATTCAGCTGTTCGGGATCACCGTCCACCCAAAGAGGCTCTTTGGCAATGGACGAGATCAACTGGATATGAGCCTGTTGAATTCGTCCGTCAGTCAGATTCAGGCTTCGTTTCAACGTCTCACGCAGGTCGTGGCGAATTCGATTTAATGTGGGGGTTCGGGAAAAATCCAGCAGTCCCTGAATCGTGGTTTCCATGCGACCCACTTCGTCCAGAATCAATTGCCATTGAGCAGCGTTGATCTTCGCAGAAGCTGGTTGTCGAACGGCGTGCTGAAGCAGCAGTTTTACAGACGTCAGCGGATTTCTCAGCTCATGCGCAACTCCGGCGGCAAGCTCGCCAACGGCTGCCAGACGTTCCGCCTGAATGACTTCACGTCGAGCCGACTGAAGCTCCAATCCCGCGCTGCGCAACCGTTCGACGACAACTTCCGCCTGCCGCTGCACATCCTCGATCGTGCTGTTCTTCGTGATACTAACTTTCATCTCCGGCGTGCCGTCGATCGATGCGGTGTTATTCAATGTGACTGCAATTTCCGAGACGGATGTCTGCAGTTTTCTGGCCACCCTCCAACCGAGGTACAAACCAGTCGGCAGCCCCAGCAGCAGGATCAGCGTGCGGCTCACAAGAACTGCAGCCTGCGTATTGGCAAGGCGCGATCGAGCAGACGCGATCAGTCGCTCATTCATTTCTTTCAGCGTCGCAGAATTTGCGGCAAGGTCAGCGGCCAGCGGATAGAGTCGCTGTGTTGAATCACGTCGGCGTTCCTGAGTTGTTCGGCTGATGTTGACTTCTGTTTCCATTGCCTGGCAAATGGATGTCACAGAACCCCTCAAACGTTCTTCGGCCAGTCGTTCATTTGGAGTTTGTATTGTCAGCAAAAGTGAATCACATAGTTCGAACAGAGATCTCTCGGTGTCTGCTCGACGAAGGGAAAGTTGATCAGCATCCAGTGATGCATCGTTCCATTCGGCCATGGTTTTCCAGATGCCTGACTCCAGAGAATTCAAAACGCGGATCGATGTAAGATTTTCGGAGAACACACGATCATAGGCCGCTTCGACCCACCGCAGATAGATGGTGGTGCTGAGACTCATGGCGATCCATAACGCTGCAACGACAAGCACAGGCCCCAGAACTTCGATCTGCCAGCCCGGTCTCTTACGTTGTGCCGATATCGCCGGAGAGTTCCACACAGAATCAGACCCTTTTCTTCTTGCTCACGTCAATGCATTTCAAATTCGCATCGTTTTCGGACTCAATCTTCTGTTGCCCGCAAATCGAGTTCCGTTGGAAAGACTGTACTCAATGCGGCGGTTTTTGCCGGGTTCCTTTCGTCGCCGCTGCAAGAGAATCTGCCGTCAACAGCAACCGTCTTTCATACGTGTGAAAATATTTTGCCATGATCCAGCCAGTTGTCCGATGGCAATTCAACGGGCCGTTACTGTAACCGCCGGAGCGTTTTGGAGTTACCGCAAACGCCACATTCCCGGCGCGCGGATTGCAATTCGATTTGTGCGACTCGTTCTCGCCCATTTCGTTCGGCAGGTTTGTTCGTTAAACACGGCAAAGCTTGCCAAATGGGGGCGTCTAAAGCTTCGTCTGTATTTGGCGAAGCAGTGAGGATTATGTTTTCGCTCTAAGGCGAGCGTCAGTCGACTACGGCATCAAGTGATAATGGTTTTTGAATCGCCACGATGGCAATCGAGCTAAACCATGGGGCCAAGAATGATATCTGATCCTTTCTCCGTCGATATCTATTGCTGCTATCTGAACACAACTCCCGAAGTGGCGCTTGCCGAGACCGGCGAACGACATTCCGCTTCAGTGCGAGAATTCGATCGAAGAATCCCGGTGCTGCAGTCCAGGTGTCGCGCTGCCTACATGTTGCCGCGACTTTTCTGGATGGGCGTTGGTCCCGGGTTGATGATGCTCATTACTGTTCTGAAGCTGGAATCGCGAACTTCAAGCACACCGTCGCTCTTCTGGTCGTATGCCGCAATTGTTGGCGGGATACTGTTGGTTCGATGGGTAACTTATCTCCTGGGAGATCGTTGCGATTCGTTCGGCCGAAAAACTGGCCTCTCCGGACTCGCCTGCTTCACCGGTCTTGCACTGTTCTCTGGTGCGTCGGTATGGATGCTGGTCTCACTCATGGCATCGCAAATCGTGCGCTAATGATGGCCTTGCGATAGATAACTGCCGACTCAGCACGCAACCAGCAAAGATACGCGACGCGAGATAAAGAGCTGACGTGGCCTGCCGTTGAAGATCGTGAATTTCAATAGACGAATCGCGGTCACGATTGAGATGTTTCACTGCAATACCGTTCAAGAATCGAACAATCACTAGTTCGTAGTCCCGCCTTCAGGCGGAATTTGCACGGGATATCGCAACAGGTTCCGGCTGAAGGCGGGACTGCAAGCGAACATTGAACGGTATTGCGTTTAACCGTCAGCCGGAGGCGTACGCGGATGCGGACACCAACGTACACCTGCGGCTAACGGTTAAACAAAAATATTTCGGTCGAGACCGCTTATAGTATAACGTCGAAATCACAGTCGGACCTGCACGATGAAGTCTGGCCAGTCTCTCAAGACGCAGTGTGTGACAAGTTGCGGTCATTTTCTTCTGAAACATCCGTCTTTGGTTGATAGCTCAGTCCTTACCTACTTCGAAGAATCAGTCTCCGAAGGAGACACTTGTGGACCTGCGGCCAGTTGCTTGATGATCTCATCACCGAACAGTTTTGAGATTTTCCAGTCTCCGTCGATGCGATCAAGTTGGATCTCGGTGGTTGCCGGTGTGAGCAGATTCGCTCCGGGCTTTCGTTCTCGCAGATCGGTCGCGGTTGCGTGGTCGCCATCAATGCCATCAATGACGACATTCCATTGGGGCTTGGCTGCACCGAAAGGAGATTCGGCGTTCTTCGCCTTGTCGTCGATTTCGGACATCGCTTTGCCCATGTCACGAATAAACGCTCGATGATCCTTCAGAATTCCTGTGGACTTGATGAGCAGTTGCAGAAACTCATCAGGATCAAATGACGCAGGTTGTGACGCAAAGATGTTCACAAACGAAGCCGTCAGTTTGTCATAGGCCGCCTTTGCATCGGCTGGCGGATCGGGCACCATGGAGCTCTTCAAGACAATCGCCATGGCCGTAATCGCCGACGCATCTTCAGCCAGTTGCGAGGAATCATTTGAAACACGAGCGGCGATCAGCGAGATCGTGCTCATCATCGACGACTGATGCAAAAGAATCCCCGCAAACCGCCGCGACTCGTCTTCGCTCAGGCAATCCGCGATGACTCCAAAATCTCCCGACGTACTCGCCGAATCCAAATGCGCAAGCACCGAGTCAGGTGTTGCAAACGTTGGAATTGCAGCAGAATTTTTCGGGGTGCTTTTGGCGGACTCAGAGTTTCCCAACACCGCAGCTGTCGGAGTTGCGCGAGCCATTCGGACGACTCCAATGACAATGCCGTGACCAGCCGCAATGAAGACAGGATCCATGCCGGCTCCCACTGCAAAATTCGCGATGGCGCGGACGCTGTTGCTCTCGGGTGCGATGTACAATGCCTTGATCACCATGTTGCCCGTTTGCAACTGCTCGATGTCCGCATCTTTTAGTTCGATATGCATCTTGTGTTTGTTCAATAACTCACGTGCCTCTGGCATTGAACAACGAGGCTCAATGGAGAGACAAATATTGAGATCATCCGCACCGTGGATCTTGCTGAGTTGCACTTCACAACTCTGGTGCGCCGGGATCTCGAACGTGGCCGACGTGGACGACGCCCGCGTTGGCTCATCGGCGACGGTAAGTTCAAGACTTCTGTCGGAGATCAACAGAACACCAACGGTAGACATAGGGATTTCGCTCCATTGGGCAAGCTCCGACGCTGGTACCAATTCTCCATTTGTCGAGCCGAGGCCAACGAATTTTTCAAGTGTTCGATCGAGAAATACTGTCCCCGTCCACTTCGGAAGGGCTTTATCAAGTTTCACCGGCTGCACACCAGCCTTAACTTCGCTGACCTCCAACGCGAAGTATTCATACGACATTCCGTTTCGGCACGCCTGGATTCGCTCACCTTCGCTCAGATCTTGTTTGTTGAATGGGGAAGATTCGAATTCGACGTTGGTATCGAGCTCTACCATCAGAAGGTTGGGTGATGATTTGGTTGCGATAACCCGAGCAGGATACGAAGAGCGATTCGCATAGACAGTAAGTGAATCAATTCCTTCCTTAATGATGTCAATGTTGGCCACGACATCGGGCGCGAAGATGACTCGATTTGTTGAATGAACTGGGAGGCCATTCCAGTAGACAAACTGCGAACCGGCAACAGGAAGTCGGATCTTGACTTCAGCTTCGACGGTCTTGCATCGAATCAACTTTTTTTCGGCGGCAATTTGCTGCCGGTCCGGGGAAACGTCGCTGCCGGTTTCTGAGCCTTTCTTGACGCTCAAACGAACGAGTCGGATCCAACCGCCCATGTCGAAATAGAACAATGATTCACTGCCGCCATAAGAACGTAGATTTACTCGGAATTCGTGGCGGACAGTTTGCGTCGACTTTCCGTTCTTGTTTTCCGTACCGCCGAACCGCTTTGTGGCCTCCACGATACTGATGTCGACGGCCGGTCTGCCATCTTCCTCCAATGGCGTTATTGACATTGAGTCGTCCTTCGCAGCACCATACGCCAGGTCAACCTGTTGTGCATGTTTTGTTGGCACATTTGAATCGATTGAGACTATCATCTTCTTCGCTGTCACAAGTTCCTGAAGGCGATCAGCGGCAGGCCGTGTGACAAGTTGATTTCGAATCGCAAACCCCAGTATCGTCTCGTCTGCAGCCAATTTTGAACCTTCAAGAACAATCACATGAATAATCAGATCGTCAGTCCCCACAGACTCCGGAGAACGTCCCGATGCTGCGGAGCCGTTCGTGTTGTCGGATGATAAACGGTCCTCGGGCTCTCCGGATTGCCTTATCATGCCCTCCGATTCAGGAGTTGCAAACGTTGGAACGGTGGCAGAATTCTTCGGGATGCTTTTGGCGGACTCAGTGTCACGAGGCGAATTCTCAGATTCAATAGTTGCTTCGCGTGGGAGTGCTGATAAGGAATTCCAATTGGTCTCTGGATTCAGCAACTCCTCCATGCGGCGATCCACGATTTTCTCGACGATCTTTTCGCGAGTCTCAATCGATTGCTGCATGCTTTGCAGGCGGCGTGTGAATTCGGCGAGTTCGGCTCGCTGGATGTCCTGGCGGGTGGCGAAGGTTTGCTGAATAAGTGCTCGCAGATCGGCGAGGAGCTTTTGGTATTCCGGATGTTCTTTGCCGAGCGAGGTTCCGGCTGCTCGGACTTTCTCTGCCAAATCCAGCACGGGCTTTTCCAGGTCATTCAAACGACGACGGTATTCTCCGATGGGAGTTTCTGCCAGGGCTGACCTGCCTCCGAATCTTCCGCGACCCAACGGCGAGGCCCCATCCGCAGTTGGGCCATCGGCCGGCGTCGTCGCCTGGGCCGCTTGACCGTAACCTGCTGGAGACACTTCCGCGTCAAGAACCTCGATCAGTTGTTCGATGTCTTTGATTTGCCGCTCAGTGCCACGGATCATTAGAGAATTTGTTCGCTCGTCGACAACGATGGCATCGACAGGCCCCAGAGCGAGCTGCTTGAACTTCTCAGCCACATCTGTGGCCTTTGCATTTCGTAGTGGCAACACAGTGACCGGCGGTTTCGGTTCGCTTTCTTCCGTCTTCCGCAGCGCCGCGATTCTTTCCTCAAGCGACTTGATGCTCGGATGCTCCGCCCCCAATTTCAACTTCTGAACTGCGAGTTCTACTTCCAGTTGTGTGATCTGTGATTGAATTTCCTTCGGCGGTACCGAAAGGGATTGTGAGTCGTTTGGGTTTAACAAAGAATCTGAGACCGGCGCGTCGGTCTTTCCAATGACTGACCGCTCGATGACCTCGAATGTTGTTTTGATCGAGTCTCTGTTGTCGACGTCGCCAAATTCATAAAGACATGTTCCCTTTGGCAGATAGTCGATGGAATGCCAACTGTTGCCTTCGAGATTTTGCACCTCCCAATGCAGATGTTGGGAAATATTCTGAGCCGAAACTTCATACTGGCATGGAATCCATCTCCCTTCATTGTCTTTTCGAACTCGCATCGAAACTTTTGTCTCTGGATGTTCGCCGTCGACTGTAATGAGTGCATCACTCTTGTCCCACGCCATTTTGTACATGTGATCTTTGGCACCAATAGCCGCAGTACCTTCAAGACTACTGATCACCGACATTGGAGAATCACTTACCATGACGAACTGCAAAGTCTGTTTAACGGCATCCGAGTAAAGGTCTTGAACCTTCCCATCGATTTCATATTTTTCAACAGAATATTGCGTCTTGGCGTCGATCTGCTTGAAACGTACCACAAGCGTGTGCACTTTGCCTGTGGAACGTACCCCAAGCGACTCCTGAAACTTCGTCGAACTAAACGAGATCGTTTGCTTCTCAAGGATCTCACAGTTCTCTGCCGCTTGCTTTAGTGATTCAATCTCGGCCTTGATTTGTGCAAGCGTGGGCATTACCTGGCTACCAGCAGGCACTTCAGGGCGCCTGGACTTTTCCTGTGCGATGAGGGCCTGGCATGCAATTAGTGTGCAGAACGCAATTGATACGACCTGCGATTTGGAGACATCAGACATAGAGGCATCCTGAGTTCTGGTTCGAGGTGAATTCGGCTGGTACTGAAAACCTAAGTTTTAGATTGAGTTGTGTCGGCCTCTCAGGCCTTAAATTCTCTGGGTTCCTGTATCCGGGGCCTCGCGGCCGTGCAAAGGTTGTTTCGGGCCTCCGGCCCTGAGTCGCATTTGACATTTCAGCCTTGTTGCACTTTCATTTGTGACGGTCTGATCTTGTTCTATTCTTCTGGGCTTCAGGCCCGGAGGGCTGGCAAATCCTCTGCCGGGGCCGTGAGGCCCCGGATCGCTTGGCACAGAATCCTCAGGCCTGAAAGGCCGACACATTTCTTCAAGGGTTGCTCATGAGTACTCATCAACAACTGCTTTACCATATCGTGTTCAGCACCAGGAACCGGCAACGTTGGTTGACCGATGGATTCCGTGAGGACGTCTTCGCTTACATGGTGGGTATCGCGAAGAATCAGGGGGGCTTCGTGATTCGAGTTGGTGGGATCTATGACCATGTCCATTTGCTCGTTCGGATTCCAGCGAAACTGTCAGTCTCAGATTTTGTTGGTACTTTGAAGAGCAACACAAGCAAACATATCAACGACACCAGCGGGCTCCTTCGGAAGTTCGGTTGGCAGGATGGATTCGGTGCCTTCACGGTCAGTGTGTCTCAAAAGGATAGGGTGGTCGAGTACATTGAGAATCAGATGGCGCATCATTCAAGGCAGTCTTTTGAAGATGAGTACTTGAACCTGCTGGAGAAGCATGAAATTGAATATGACCCGAAGTATGTCTGGGATTGATGTGTCGGCCCTCCGGGCCTTCTCCTTTGAGTTCTCTTTCCGGGGCCTGACGGCCCCGGCAGAGGTTGTTTCGGGCCTCCGGCCCTGTCGCTCGCCGGCCTGAACGAATCAAGGTGGTTGTCTTTTCGGTGATGTTGGCCAGAGTTTGCTCGCCTCAACTTCAGATGGGGTGAGATCTTTCTCGAACGCGTCAATGTCTGCTTGAATCGAATCCCATTCTTCATGCGACGATACATCTTCGTAGCTATTTGTTCCGGCGCCCGACGGTGCCGGATGGGAAGCCGATGCTGGGTCTGATTTTCCAAACCGTGATTGGCTTATGGAATAGATCCCGGCAATTGTCGCACAACTTACAGCGATCAATGCCAATCCGCGAAGCCAGCCCAATGATAATGATACTGACAACAATTCTCGACGACGCCCCGGCACACGGCATTCATTCGGCAGCTCCACAACCATCGGCTGCTGAAGATGAGCGAGGCACTTTTGCAGTAGGGTCGCAATGTGCTCGGCGGTTGGAATTCGGTCGTCCAGCGACTTCGCGAGCAGACGCTGAATGATGCGATCGAGCCACTCCGGAATGTTCGGGTTCACTTCGCGGATCGGTCGAGGCTCCGTGTCCGTGATGCGACGCAGAATGCCGTAGCTGGATTCGGCTCGAAACGGAGGTCGGCCGGTACACATGGCGTACATCACGCTGCCGAGACTGAACAAATCGCTGCGAGCATCCACGTTATCGCCGCGAGCTTGTTCCGGGGACATGTACTGCGGCGTGCCGGCGATGATGCCGCTGCGAGTCATGCTGGCATCGTCAACAGCGCGAGCCAAACCAAAATCCGTCAAGGTGACTCGTTCAACGCCGTCTTCTAAAAGGATATTTGCTGGTTTGATATCGCGATGCACCAAACCCTGCCCATGAGCCGCCGCAAGTCCTGAGGCCACCTGTTGAGCAATCCGAACGATCTCCTCCGTCGGCAATGGACCTTGTCGATCGAGCCGTCTTTGCAGCGATTCACCTCGCAGATACGGCATGACGAGAAACGGCAACGCACCGTCGTTGGAGACTCCGTGAATGACGATCACGTTCGGATGCAGCACCGTCGCCGCGGCTTTTGCCTCACGAGCGAACCGTCGTCGAGCGGCTCCGCTGGATGCCAGTCGAGGTGCTAGAACCTTGATGGCGATGGTGCGATCGAGTGGCCCGTCGAACGCCTTCAAGACGATCCCCATTCCTCCAGAGCCGATGACACCGGAAACTTCATAGCCGCCGATTCGTCCAAGCATCTGAGGATCATCGGTTGGATTTAACAATGCCAGAACCTGAGCGACTTCAACCGACTCCGATGCTTTGCGATCTTTCGCCTCTTCGTGATCATCGCCGAACCTCAGCGAATGCGTGCTGAGTGATACTCCGTCAAAGGGTTGATCAGGGAGAAACTCTTCCGCATCGTTCCATGATGAAGGCTCCGCAGCCGACTGCTGCAATTGCTGACGGCAGGTCTGGCACGTTTCCAAATGACTGTGCAATGCCGCTTCCGTCGCGGCATCCAGCGATTCCGCAAGGTACCGTTCTATCAGCGATGGGTCGCAGGTTTTGGGTTGGGTGGGCATGGGGTGAGTGTTCAGTTTTCAGTGTTCAGTGTTCAGTGTTCAGTAAATCGCAGGTGGGGGAGTGGAGTTTTAAAGTTATATACGACTGGTCACGACAGGTTTGTTTTGCCGTCAGCCGGAGGCGTACGCGGATGCTGCGACCAACGTACGCCTCCGGCTATGCGCACAACGTACGCCTCCGGCTAACGGTTAAACGAAAAGCCTGACCTGTAATGCCACCCATTGGTACGGTAGATTTCATTGCGTTTGCTGCCAAAGAACGTCCTCTGCATCGCGTCTCTTGAACGCCCCGAACACTGAAAACCGAAAACCGAAAACCGAAAACCGAAAACCGAAAACTGAAAACCGAAAACCGAAAACTCCCTCCCTCACTCATCCTCCAACTCCTTCACCGCATTTCTTAACCGTCGCATGATGCGGCTTCGAGCGGCGTAGACGACGGCTTCGGAACAGTTCAATTGTCTGGCGGCTTCGATTGTGGACAGTCCATCAATCATGGTTAGCGAAAATGCGAGCCATGTAGATTCGTCGGCTCGGGCTCGAACAATCTGGGCCGCCTTGCGAAAGGTCTGACGTCGATATTCGCGTTCGATCTGAGAATCCAGTTCACAAACAGCCTGCTGTTCCGCAGCAACACGACCACCATCATCTCCCACCGCGCGATCTCGCGGCCGGCGAGTCAACGCGTTGATCACGGTGTTGCGAGCGATGCGGAAAAGCCAGTGACGAAACAGTGTCGATTCATCACGTCGCTCCCACGTCGGCAGTGCCCGCGACACAGCGACAAGTACCTGTTGAGCCACATCCTGAGCATCCGCATCCTGCAGGCCTCGCATCCGAGCGACGTTGTAAACCACCGGACGATAAATTCCCGCAAACTGTTCCCACGCAACCTGATCGCGCGCGTCGGCAACCCGGATCAGCAGGCTGTCTCGCGTATCAGGAACGTTGTCCACAAACTGTTCTCCTCGCCGAATAAACACGGGGCGGAACGGATTCTGACAGGCGAACGCGGAAAAATCTGTCAGGAAAGACGATTTGTTCCGGAGACACACGAAAGCCGCCCATACATCGAACGGTTTTGGAATCGCCAGGCCGCAGATTGGAAGGCGGCTGTTCATCCGATGCGTGGCAGCCATTTCCAGGGCCGCCTGCAGCGTCGTCTAAACAGAAGTTCCCGGCGAACTACCAGTTTCAGCATCCAGCAACGTTCTCGTGTGTTGAATCGCATTGAGAAGCTGGGCACGGTTTGCGGCCGAGATCTTTTTTCCACTGCTCAGCGAAGACTCCAGTTCAGCCAATCGCGTTTGGCATTCGGAAGTTCGATGGTTTCTGGCGAGGTGGTCACAGTAGTTGGATTTGAGAACGGCGATCGAAGTGATGTCGAACGGTTTTTGCAACAACTGTTCGTACAGAACGTCGGCGTCTGCAGAGTTGCCTGATTTGGAAAGAATCCATGCCAGATTGATCTGCGCAGCCACATTCGATTCATAAAGCTCAAGGCAACGCCGCAGAATACGAATGCCCTCTGCAAACTGTTCTTTTTGGCCGTAGGCAACCCCCAGGGCATTCAGTCGAAGCGTGCTTTCGCCCTTCTTCTGGATCTCGCTTTCGAGTTCCTCAATTGCATTCGTTGAACCCATCAATAATTTCACTCGATTCACTTCGCGATAGTGCCAGTAGAACAGCACGCTGGCGGGTATCGCGTGGAGCAGAAAATTCAGCACGTCAAAATGCGAATAGGAAAATTCATCGAAGCTCGCAAGGAGTAGAAATGCTGCATTCGCCCCAATGAGTGCCAGTCGCGAGAAGCCGCGAAGCCAAACGACAAGGAGGGCATGAAGAAAAAATGAGAGTACGATCAGGAAGAGCCTCCCAGGGCCAGAGCCATCCATCGGTGTCGAGAAGCCCACATGCAGCAGAGCCAACAAAGTGAGCACTAGATATGGAAAGTACCACTTTCCAACAGACATTGCGGCAACGCCGCTCGTCTCGGCAGTCGCCCGCGATGTGTGCGTGGACGTCTCTGGGGGTGCGTAGGGATTTTCTAACATAGGGACGCGCCGCCGCACGAAGAAAGAACCAACTGATATTGTCACAACACGTTGACAGACGGCTGGTCAGCAACAGTGATGGATCAACAAATACTATCTCTGGTCGCTCATCAGAAAGGTCAGCAGATCCGCCAGCTCCTGTTGCGTCAGCAAAGTGGCAAGACCGTTTGGCATCGGCGAAACGTTCGATGGCTGAATGCTGACGATCGTTGATCTCGCAATGTGATGAGTCTTCTGCGCGTCAGGTGACAGGACAATTTCATCTGCCGATTCGCTGGCAATGATTCCGCTGAGGACTCTGCCGTCTTCCAGCTCCGCACTCACGGGTTCATAACCACGAACCAGACTCGCGCTCGGGAATATCAGGGCCTCCAGCAAATCGCGTCGATTACGAACGCGGCCGATGCTTGTCAGGTCAGGTCCGAGTCGTCCGCCACCGTATCCAAGTTTGTGGCACGTATTGCAGGCGGCCTTTTTGCTCATGAACACTTCGTGACCCCGGCGAAGATCACCCTCGGGCAAAGTTGTCAGCAGTTTCTCCAGCATTGCGGTCTGCTCTTCTTCGCTGGCGTTGAGAAGTTTAATGAGCGACTTGCCGGCGGTCTGGACTGAATCCGGATATTTGGCAAGCAGCGGCTTAATCAAATCCGGCCGAAGTCCTCGAACGCCCTCAGCGCTCAGGAGTGCGTCCACCAATTGCAGACCGAGCTTTTCTGAACCCGCTTTTTCGAAAGCCGGCAGAAGCTTTGGCAATTCCATTGGCCCAACATGCCTGATGTTAGAAACGAGAGACACAAGCTGAACTTCCGAAAGGATTGCAGACGCGAGACGATTGGCGGCGATCGATCTCAGGTTCATTGGGAGATCAGGAGCCAGCGTGGTTAGCAGCAGAGCAAACGTATTGTCATCAAGTGACAGTCCCACTCCCGCAGCGTCAATCGCATTGAGACGCAGTTCACTATCAAGATTCGGAGTCGACGCGATACGAGCGAGTGCATCTCGCAAGCCTGCATGTCCGTCTTTCGGCATTGGAAGATTTTGAGCGGCTGCAATCGCCAGCGGCAACGACTTGCTGTCTGCGTTCTTCAGGATCGCAGTCAACGCATCGAGCCAGGACGGCGGTGCAGAGGTTAAACCGCTGGTCGCGAGGATCTCAAGCACAAGCGATTGAGCGGCCGAGTCGTCGTTGTCGGTCAGAGTCTTCAACAGCAGGCTCTGAATTTCTGGTGAACCGGCCAGACTGGCAAGCAGTTCGCGAGTCTGAGTCTTTTCTGCATCGGTGAGTTTGGTGGCCAAAGCAAGTCGTTCCGAAAAATACTCGGACAACGCCGGCCCCCAATCAGAATGGTGGTTCACAATCCATGCTGCGGTAGCTCGCAACGCGGAATCGGGATCGCTCATGCGAGGAATCACGTCCTGCGGCTTCAGGCCGCCGTTCTCCATTTGATCCAGAGAAACCAGGGCAGCTCGCACCGTCGCTGCTGACTTCGAAGACAGTCCTTCTCGCGTTTTGACGGAATCGCCGATCTCAATCAACGCATAGATCAGAGCATGTTCGCGGATCCGCTCCGATGCAATCGCCGGCGCGCCGGACGAGTCGGGGCCAGACAGCTTGAGTTGTGAAACAGCAGTCAGCAAACCCGGGACGGCGGCGGAATCTTTGATTCGGCCAATAGCCTCCGCGGCTGCTCGAGCTGGTCCGGCATCATTGCCTACCAGAATTTTCAGAAGCATTGGCAGCGCGGCTGGGTTCTTCGCCAGCCCCGCAGAATGGACGGCCGCCTGGCGGACGGTGACATCGTTGTCATTCAATGCGGCAGCCACCGCGGCGTGAGAGGCATCGCCATCAATGCCAGCGAGAGTCCAGATCGCACGACGTCGCACCGCCGCTGAGGAATGCTTTGATGCAGTCATCGCCAAGGCATCAACAGCGGCATTACCCATTCGTCGCAGTGAATCAGCCGCGCGTCGCTGCACGAAAAGTCGATCATCATTCAAGAGCGAAGACAAGGTGGAAGCGTCGGCGGACTCCCAGGAAATTTCCAGGCCAAGACCGTCCGGGATCGGGGAAGCTCCTTTTTTTCGAACTCTGTAAATGGCGCCCAGCACATCGGGCTTGGCCAGTTGAGACGTCGGGCAGCAGACCTTGTACCAGCCGCCAGTGTCAACAATCAGCAGACTACCGTCGGCATCTTCAAACACGTCCGTCGGGTGGAAATCAGGATGATCGCATGCCAGGAAATCAACGTCTTCCGTGTCGAATGTAGGGCCACTGAGTGTGAGTTTGTGCTGCACAACTTTATGCAGGTTAAAATAACAAGCAAAGAGTTGCTGATCATGCTGACCGCCGAACAAAACATCGCTGCCGGCAATGAGACCGCAAGGTGCGGCGGCACCCTGATGATTGAGCACCGGCATCACGTCGCCAGTCATCGGATGAGCATAGATGGAATCATGTTTCTTGCCATAGACGCCACCGTAGATTGAATGGATCAATCCATCGCGACGACCAGCTTCAGGGAACTGGAAAAAGGTACAACTGAGAAATCGTTCTCCATTGTTCAGAAATGCCACGTTGACGGGATTGTCCATTCCGCCGATCAGAACGGATTCCATTTCCGATCCATCGGGCTTTGCTCGGAAAATGTGTGACGATTTTGTGACAAGCTGTTTTCCATCGGACATCATGTGCTTCTGTTCGGCAAACGCTCCCTTGCACCAATAGAATCGGCCATCATGACCCATGTAAGGACCATGAAGATCGTTGCCACAACCGGTCAGTGTCGTCCCATCGAACCAGACTTCTCGCTTGTCAGCGGTCCCGTCGTCGTCAGTATCGGTCAACTTCCAGATCTCGGGTGGAGCGGCCACGTAAAGTGAACCTTCGTACCACATGCAGCCTTCCGGAAACATCATCTTGTCGGCAAACAGAGTGCTGCGGTCGTATCGACCGTCACCATCAATGTCTTCCAGTCGGCGAATCTTGTGAGGCTTCAATTCCAACTGCTTCTCAGCGCGATCGGACATGCCGCCGGAATCCGTCACATACAGTCGGCCCCGTTCGTCGCGAGCAACGGCGATCGGGCGTTCAACAAGCGACGGATCAACGGCCAGTTCGACCTCATAGCCGTCGGCAACGCGCAACGTTCGCTCCCCGATGACAACTTCTTCAGCTTTCGCTGCGGAAGAAGTCACGAGACCGAGCGTCACGATAACAACCGACACCAATAAGTGATGGAGAGAATTCATCAGAACGATTCCTTCCCAGGGGGAGTCGAACAACGTCACTGTGGAAACGATTTCTTTCCCAGCGACACAATAGAAGCGACGCGATGCAGAGGTAACCCGAAATGCAATAAGGCAGCAGCCTCGTCAACTTCTCTCAAAAATGCAATTGAGCCAGCGAATGGCGTCACGCTGGGTGTAATCGCGGATTTCGGCAGGTCATCCTTCCCGACGAGGACTTCGCAGCCTGCCGCAACCTGTGTCCACGTCAACAAACGAACCGGGCCGGTATTCTGCAGCCACTTGCACGCAGGGTTCGCCTGCGGCGAAAGTGCTTTCCGGCAGAGAAGGATCTACTTTATACGAATCGCGGTCACGATTGAGTTGTTTAACCGCAATACCGTTCAAATAGTAGCGGCGCAGCGCGAGCTGCCCGGTGAGTGCCTGCAAAACGCCGGCTCACCGGACGGCTTGCGCCGATTCCGCTACTTCACAGGCCGTTTGTTGAACGGTATTGCGTTTAACCGTCAGCCGGAGGCGTACGCGGATGCGGCGACCAACGGACGCCTCCGGCTGACGGTTAAACGAAAAACATCTCCGGCCGCATCTTCAAAAAACTAACATCTATTTGCGACTACACCCGTCACGCTCATCATGGGTGAAAAATTCTGCAGCCCAGATTGCTGTTTTGAAATCGCCCGAGTCGCAACGCTGACGGCATCGACCTGTCACGCGTTCACTAGTGCCGCAAGTAATAGTTGTTGGGATACCAAAGCGGAAGTCAGTGATTGCGGTATTCGTTTTTCCCAGTTTTCCTTCAAGGTGTTTGGCCGTTTGATCGCTTCTTTTGGGACATGGCGACCGGTGTAATTCCATTGGAATGGCTGGGCGAAAGTCTTGTTGAAGTAGCCGATGAAATCGAGCACACGAGTCTTCAAATCCTCCAGAGATTTGAAGTTCCCGCGTCGGATCTCGCGACGACTGACGATGCCAAAGACGATCTCGATCTGGTTCAGCCATGAAGAATGCTTCGGGAGATACACGAAGCGAACTCGATGGACACGAGCGCGTCAAACGATTCCTTCCACCGTCTTCGCTACAGTCCGACCTGCTTTCGGTTAAGTTGCACAACGTCAGCGATGTCTTCATTCTGCCGCCGCTCAAAGGCAAGCATCACGATCCTCGCTCTCTGCAAGAGACGTTGTGTAACTGTCGTGGACTGGGTAATCTTGAGCAGAATATCCTGCTGTTTTTCGGTGAGCACAATCCTGGCCGCCTTGCCGGACATAGCCTTCCTCCTTGGGAAACGCGAGCTTGTGAATCATTCGCATTCTTCGGGCGAAGGCTTTTCTGGTCTCTGTAAATCTCCGTAAAACACGCTGAATGGATCCCAAAATCCTGCGGGATTCTATGAGGTGTTCTTGCATCGTGACCCATCAACTCCGACTTGCGGCACCAGTGCATTGTCGGAGCAAATAAGTTCTAGTGTCGACCAGTCCTCGGCGCATTCAGGCGACCAGGAAGATTCAAACGCGTTACGTCGTCCATATCGCCCAGCGAAAATCAACCGTTGACGGATCCTCGTATTCACTCGCTCGCATTTTATGCTGGCCATGGTGGCTCAGACGAATCGACAGTCAGGGCTGAACGACAGGTTCTGCAACGAATTGATGGAGTCGCAACCATTCGATCGCCCGCCCAGCCCAGTCTTTTGATCCTGGCGCACCAGGCCGAGGTCGCATGCCAAAGCCGTGTCCTCCGTTTTCGTAGATGTGCAGTTCTGCCGGAATTTTACGTTTCAGCAGTTCGACAAACAGCATCGCGCTGCCTTCAGGTCGCGAAGCTTTGTCGTCGACGGCTTGAGCGATGAAGGTTGGCGGCAGTCCGGAGTCCAGATCGACATCGGTGCGGATTGCGGTCGATTCTGCATTCATGAGTTGATACGGATAGATCAGCAGCATCGCATTCGGTTTCAGCAGAGTGACCTCTCCGTCGAATGGAACCAGTGTCTTGCCGGCTGTTGCGACCAGAGCAGTCTGGCCGCCGGCGGAGAATCCGATCACTCCTAGTCTGTCGGGATCAACATTCAGTTTGGCCGCGTTCTTTCGAACCTGAAGAATGGACTGCTGCAAATCCTGAGCGGGCCCTTCGACCGGGTTGGCATGCTTGTTTGTTGGCGTTCGGTAGGCCAACTGGAATGCGGTGACCCCGTGTTCGTTCAGCCAGCAACAAACGTCGGAACCTTCGTGCTCGTCCGCCATGCGACCGAAGCCGCCACCGGGCACAACGATAATTGCAGCCCGCGTTGCCACATCTTTTTCGGGCTGATGCACAAATAAACGAGGCACCGAAACATTGAACCGACGAGTCAATCCATCAGGGCCCGTCTGCTGATTCTCGGCCGGTTCAGGACTAACTTTCGGTTCCGGATGACCGTCCGGCCAAAGTAAGATTTCAGCTGGTGGCTCTGCAATCGCCGTTTCGAGTGATGCATCGAGGATCAGCACCATGCAAAAGAATGCGGCATATTTCATTGTAAGTCTCGATGAGATTCGTTCAGAAAATGTCCAGAATCGGCCTCGCCCCGCAGCAGTCCGGCGGATGACTCGAAGAACTTTCGACGGCGGCCAGGAACCTGATCCGACTGAGTCGACTGTTCTTCGAGGTCAGCAAGATTTGCCTGACAGACTCGGCAACCGACCGTTTGGATATGAAACTCCACATAGGCCGCGGCGTCTGCGTTCAGTGTTCCGAGCAAAAAACCGCCCATTTCCGTGCGCGATGGGCAGCTAAGGCGGCCTCGTTGCCAGACTTCGCCGATCGTGTTGCCGCCCTGATCGCGATGGCGAATGATCTGAGCGAGACGAGCCTGCAGAGCCTTATCGGTTCGCAGCGTAGTCTCGAGTTCCGCCATTCGCGTGGCCGAAAGCAGTTCATCCAGCCACGCAGAAAGTTCTCGATCCGTCCATTCCATCGTTTTTGTTCCAGCCAAAGCCACTGCATAATGAGCGTGCAGGAGACTCAGAACCGGCGTTGATTCATGCGGCCAAAACCGCTGAGTCTCCGGGCGTCTGAATTCCGATCCGTAAAACGTTTGCATCAGAGAAGATCCGACGCCTTGCCGGAATAGCATATGTCGGGTAGATTCGTGTTTTCCAGTCGCATTGACTGAGCAAATTCAGAACTTCAGCTTACTCAACGGTCGCTGCAACCGCAGCACACCGGGACGATGTCGATAGTGCAGTATCGTTCCTATCACAATTCTGACCCTCCTCGCCTGCACCAGTTGTGGCATTCTTGCTCACTGGGACGAAATGCGGCTGAGGGGTTTTCGTGCGACGTGTTCGAGCTTTTTGCCTGCTCACAGCCATATTTTGACCGCAAGGGCCTCATTCTTGCGATCGATGGCACTCGTGTCGTTGGTTTTGTTCACGCCAGCTTTGCTGTGAATGAATCCGAAACCGCTTTGAATATGAATCAGGGCATCATTTCTGCGATTATGGTTCATCCAGGGTACCGCCGTCAGGGTGTTGGTACTGAACTGATTCGACTGGCAGAAGAATACCTGCGATCGAAAGGGGCTGCGTCCGTTGAAGCGGGCGGTGGCTTGAATCGAAACGGATTTTACTGCGGCATTTACGGGGGCCTTGAACCCTCTGGCTTTTGTGGTTCATCGGCCGCGTGGAAAGAGTTTCTGGGAGCCAGCGGCTACGGTGCGGGTGAAGAAACGTTTGTAATGCGACGCGATCTTTTGCAAAGTCGTGATCCCGTCAACGCAAAATTGCTGAGACATCGACGTCATCTGAATCTGGTCATTACCGATCGCCCGGCGAAGGAATCGTGGTGGTGGTTCGTTCGCTTTGGTCATCTCGATTCGCTGCGATTTGAACTTCAGGAAAAAGCGAACGACGAAGTTGTCGCCTCTGGCCAAATTATCGGGATGGATTTGTTCATACCAAAATGGGGCGTGCGAAGCGTCGGAATCCGAGAGATCTTCGTCCCCGAATCGCAACGACGCCACGGCTATGCTTTGGCAATCGTGCTTGAAATCTGTCGCCGATTGCGTGGAGAATCCGTGCAACTTGTCGAAGCACATGTTCGTGCAGACAGCCGTGCGGCTATTGATTTGTTTACGTCAGCAAAGTTTGAGCTGACCGATCGCCTTCTGACTTTTCGCAAGATTCTGGATCCCTCAGATCATCCGGCGTGAGTTCCCGGTGATTCTTCGGGAATAGATGCATTAAGTGATCAGGAATGATGTGTAGCCGGATTCGTCAGAATTCGGACGCGACCCGATTGACCAAAACCTGCCCCAGTTATGCTTTAAAAGGTCGCGATGGAGATGCTTTTCGATTAACCGTTAGCCGCAGGCGTACGTCGGTGGAGGCTTTCGCGTACGCCTCCGGCTGACGGTTAAACACAATACCGTTCAACGAACGGCCTGTAAAGTAGCGGAATCGACGCAAGCCGTCCGGTGAGCCAGCATTTTGCAGGCACTCACCGGACGGCTCGCGCCGTGCCGCTACTTTTTGAACGGTATTGCGGTTAAACAAATTAATCGTGACCGCGACTGGTCTAAGTTGTTCGGCACAATTCCTAAGCGCGGAAGTGGAGTGTTCATGCCATCGAAGATTTCATGTCCAGGTTTCCTGTTGCTCAGCATGGCTGTTCTCGTTCCGTCTGCTGTTTTCGCGACGGATCCGCAGGTTGCGAATGATGGGACAGTCAGCTTCGAAAGCAACTGGCACCAATGGCGAGGCCCGTTCGCAAATGGCCAGGCGTCTCCCTCCGCAAAGCCTTCTGTTCATTGGGATGCACAAACGAATGTTGCCTGGGTGACAGACATTGCGGGCCGCGGATCCGCAACGCCAGCTGTCTGGGGTGAGCAGATCTTCGTGCTGTCAGCAGAACCTACGGATCGCAAAGCCGAAGTTCTGCCGGTTAAAGCGGCGGATGCCAAGACCGAGCCGCCTGACGTGTATTATCGCTTCCTTGTGACGTGTCTCGATCGGAAATCCGGACATATCGTCTGGCAAAAGGTGGCGTGTGAAGAAGTCCCACATGCAGGCATCCACCCAACTCATACGTATGCGGCCGGTTCTCCGACCACCGATGGCGAACGCCTTTATGTTTCGTTCGGCTCTCGAGGTCTCTATGCCTATTCGCTCAACGGCGAGCTGATCTGGCAGAAGCGTTTGGGGCAGATGAGAACTCGCTTCGCCTGGGGAGAGGCCGTAACTCCCGCGCTGGCCGGAGATTCTCTGATCGTAAACTGGGATCAGGAAGAAGGAGCCTTCATTGTTGCGTTAGATGCAAAGACCGGGGAAGAGAAGTGGCGAACGGATCGGCCCGGTGAAGTCACATCATGGAATACGCCTCTCATCACAACCGTTGGAGACCGAACGCTGGCTGTTGTCAACGGGACTGGCAAGGCTCGAGCCTATGACGTCGCGAATGGAGATATTGTTTGGGAATGTGGAGGCCAGACCGTCAATGCTGTGCCGTCTCCCATTCGCTATGAGGATTTCGTGGTCTGCATGAGTGGTTATCGAAGTTCTGCGGCGTTCGCGATCCCCATCTCTTCCACCAGGGACGTGACCGACGCAACATCACTGCGATGGAAACATTTCGACGGAACGCCATATGTCCCTTCGCCACTTGTCTGCCAGGGGCGATTGTATTTTACGGCCGGCAATACAGATGTTCTGACGACGTTGGACCTTAAGAACGGGACACCGATCAATGAGAAGCAGAGACTTGGAATCGGCAATACCTATGCGTCTCCATTGTCCGCGGATGGAAGAATTTACTTCGTGGGACGCGAGGGAACATGCGTTGTGATCAGCGATGATTCACAGGCCACGGTTCTTTCGAAGAATCTGATTCCAGATACCTTCGACGCGTCTCCTGTTGCTGTTGGCAATCAGTTGCTGTTGCGAAGCTGGACCAGGCTGTATTCAATCTCGTCAGAAATCAGCAACTGAAGTCCGGCAGCTTTGAAGGTTGTCGACATGTGATTCTGAGTAGACTTTCCTCCGAAAGGATGCCACTTGTTCTGATCTGAGTTAACCGATGTGTGACGTCAGCGGCTGTCGCTTCGCAGCTTCATAAACAATCGCTGCACTTCTTTCATACAGCATTGGCCATTCGCCGCAATCGCCGCACATTTGGCTTCAGGCGATTGTGATTTTGCAAGCAGCGAACGGATGCGGGTTGGCTGGCCCTCGCGAACATCCGCTTCGCAGTCATCGTAGGTGAATCCAAAGCACGCACAAATCGGGGCATTAATGTCATAGGGGTACACGGAACACGTCAGCTCGGCAACTCGAACAGTCTGTTCGAACATGTTGAAGTACACGACTTCGCACAACGCATTTTCGCAACACCAGGCAGCGTCCAGCAGTTGAATACGCAGCTCTGCCGGAACGTAAATCTCCACCGGACCATTTCCAACCGCAGAGCCTGGCGACTTACAGCCCGGACATGGCACGCGTGCATCGCTGTCTGGTTCTCTGACGAAAGCCTTATTCACAATCGGCGATCCTTCGCTGCGATCCGGAAGAAACGATAAAGCCAGTGCAAGTGTAACCCGACGTCCGTTGCATAGAGCCGCATCTGGACGTGAATCAATCGCCCATTGTTTTACGGCAAGAACTGATGGCCTTCCTTCGGACCATTCTCTGTGAACGTAAGGATCTCCGGTCCTTTTTCCGTCATTAGAATTGTATGCTCAAACTGTGCCGAAAGAGCACCATCAATTGTGCGAACGGTCCACTTGTCCTTTTTGTCGACACGAGTCTTCCATGATCCGATATTCAACATCGGTTCAATGGTGAAACACGTTCCCGGACGCAGCAAATCTCGATTGGAATTCAATGAGGGGAAATGAGGAATGCCTGGTTCCTGATGGAAGTCCCGACCGATTCCATGCCCTTGATATTCGCGAACAACAGAGTACCCGGCCTTGGTGGCAAACGTCTGAATCGCGCGGCCAATCTCTGTGACTGTGCCGCCTGGAACCGCCGCTTGAATGCCAATAAACAGAGCATCGTGGGTGGCCTGAACCAGCCGTTTTGCAGTGGCGTTCACGTTGCCGATCATGAATGTCTCGGACTGATCTCCGTACCATCCGTTGACGATCGTTGTAATATCAACGTTGACAATGTCGCCATCCTTCAGAGGTCGCGTGTTCGGAATTCCGTGGCAGACGACTTCGTTGATGCTGGTACAAATAGTCTTCGGATAGCCAAGATACCCAACACACGCCGGCGTATGACCGTGGTCCAGAGTATATTGGTTCGCAAGTTTATCCAGTTGATCGGTGGACACTCCTTCTTTCACATGCGGACGAAGGAAGTCCATCAACTGTGCATTAAACCGACCTGCGGCGCGCAGACCGTCGCGTTCTTCTTCCGTGAGATACAGCGGGATTGATTTCTTCAAAGCAGGCAATTGCCGAAATCCAGAAAACGCGGGAGGGACAGGTGTTTATACTAATCGCGGTCACGATTGATCTGTTTCACCGTCAGCCGGAGGCGTACGCGGATGCAGGGACCAACGTACGCCTCCGGCAAACGGTTAAACAAAATACATCTCCGTCGGGACCGTTTGAAGTTTAGCTGGGCTGGCGGAGTTACACCCACGTCAGGCCAGAAATTCAGGAATGGGCGATTATTGTGGCCCGAAATGCGGTGTCAATCGGTGGGCTGCATTACTTCAGGATTCAGGAGAATATCGGTCCTTCCAAGCCCTTTGCGCAAGGATTCATTCCTTTCCGTGGGCTGCGAAATCGAAATCATCGGTCCAGTTGCCACGGCATTGCTCGAAGATACGCCCTCGTTCCAATTCTGGCTCAAGTCTTCAATGGGTCTTCCCGAAACCGAAACGGCAGGATCAGATCGGCAGAAATTGCCGCTGCGCGTTTCGAAAGTGTCTCTTCGAACAGAACGGTACTGAAACAGTCATGCATACGGACCGCAAAATCGGGTTTGCCATGGGCATCCTGCTGATCGGGATCGTCGCTGCACTGTTTTTCCGCAACGAGCCCCTGGTGGACACTCGCATTCCAACCGTGCGTCGGGAGCGGGAACTGAACGAACGCCTTCGTGAACGAGATGTTGCGGTTTATCTGAACGACGATAAGAACCCGGCGCCCGAAGTGCCGGAATCGACGGATGAGCCAGCGTGGACGTTGAGGGACGTTCTCAAAAATATGGACTCCCGGAACAAGGCGATGCCATCTCCGATCGGAGCGTCGCGGAAGTCGCCAAAACCAGATCAGAGTTCTGGTAAGGAAACGTCCCGGGGCGGTTTTCGAGTCGTCAAAGATGGTCCTGACGAAAGCGACAAGCAAAACGACAAGCTCTTTGTGCAACCGCTGACGGATGTCTCAAACAGTGAACCAGGCAAACTGCCACCATTGTTCCCTGTGGAGAACTCAGACCCGGTCGAAACGGCAGCCGCAAAAGCTACGAAGGCACCAGATGAGAGACCACCAGACGAGATCGTCTTCCAGGTGCCCGAAGAGTTTGACGAGTACGTCGTGAAGTATGGCGACACTCTTTCTGGAATTTCGCAGAAGTTTTTGGGTTCGCACGCTCGTTATCGAGAGATCTATGACGCGAACCGCGATCGAATGGAAAGTCCCGATCGGCTTGATGTCGGAAAGCCGCTTCGAATTCCTCGCGTAAAAGTTGGTGCGTTCGGGTCGCAGGCGACTCATTAGCTGAACATCGCCCTGTTTTCATCCGCCGGAGTGCGATAGCACCCGGTTCATGCGGAAGAAACCAGCAAACAACGGACGCCAGAGCGTTCCAGCTGATCATCCAAAAACACGACGTTTTTCCGAACATGGCGCTGTTCAGTTGTGAATGAGCGATATACAAAAGTCGGATGTTTTAGGAAAAAATGATCGCAAATTTGAGGGCGTGACAAGCGGAGCTCAGGCACACAGTGTTCTGGTGCCGCCGATCCGCTTGTCACTCCCTATAAGTCAAGAAAATGACCAGACGTCATCGTGTAGGTCCGATGGTCACAACATGTCAGGCGATTGATCACTACTGGGGTTGAGCATGCCGGAATTGGAGAGACTCAAACAGGATTTTGACAACGACGGGTTTGTGGCAATTCGATCATTCCTGCCCCCGTCGCGACTGGAGGAACTCAGAGCGGAGCTCGATCGATACATTCGCGAAGTTGTCCCGGGGCTACCCGATGCCGATGCGTTTTACGACGATAAGAATCGACGCGAGACGTTGAAGCAAATGCAGCGGATCGAAATGCACGACGCTTTTTTTGAGAGATATCTCCACGACCCGTTGTGGACAGAGACTGCTGCCACACTTCTGGGAGAACCTGTCTTGCGTCCAACCGGCTTTGAGTGGTTTAACAAGCCGCCGGGAACCAATCACGCCACTCCGCCGCATCAGGATAACTTTTACTTCTGCCTGACTCCTCCTCAGGTTTTGACGATGTGGTTAGCATTGGACGACGTCGACGAAGACAATGGCTGCCTGCGATATCTCAAGGGGTCACACAAACGTGGGCTGCGGCCACATAGTCGAACGGCAACATTGGGATTCTCTCAGGGAATTTCCGACTACAGCGAACAGGATCGAAATGCAGAGGTTCCCGTTCCCGCGCGGCCTGGTGACGTGCTGATTCATCTGGGCAATACGATTCATCGAGCTGATTCCAATCGTTCACTCCTTCGACATCGCCGCAGCTTTGGAATCGTCATCCAGGCAAAAAGCTGCGTGCGAGACGAGTCTGCATTTGATAAATATTTGCTGGCGTCCAGATCACAACACGTGGAATTGGGGCTCGAAATCCCGTGAGGCAACGATGAATCCTATCTACTCGTTCTATGGCCTGATGTTCTTCGCGGGGATGATGTTGCCAGGAAGGGCCTGCGTCATCGCAGACGAATCCGACCGAACCCAGGCCCGGCCTCTCAGTGGAGAACTGCACAAAAAATGTGTGTCGATTCTTCGTGAGGGCCTGAAGTTGCAGGAGTTCTGGCCGTCAATGCATGCCGCCGAAGGCCTGACCGCCGCGGGGCTCGGCAGTGAAGTCATTGCCGATCTTCAGAATCGTCTTCTCACTGAAAAGGACGATCAGCGGCGGTGCGGACTCGCCAGAGAATTGACAAGAGCAGGCGAAGAAAAATATGTGCAGGTGCTTTTTGACATTCTCGGCGATCTGAAGTCAACCGGGCGAACGCACGCGGCGGAGAGTCTTTACAAACTCGGAAAATCCGGCGATCGCATTTTGCTGACGGACGCAATGAATCAAAAGGACGTTCTTCCTCTTCAGATCATGGCCGCCGGCGCGCTTGCAAAGGCAGGTGACGCGACGGCAATGACAGTGTTGCGAGAGCAGTTGAAGTCGCAGGATCCGATCGGCCGCAATCTGTCCGCATGGGTATTGGGGCGTCTTGGCGGTTCGTCGGATATCAGGCCGATATTGGATGCGATGGAGAAAGAGAAAGACGAGATGTCTCGCGCGTTCTTCTCAGTGTCTCTGGCGTGTCTCGGCAATGCCGACGGTCGAGCATTGCTTGTCACGCTGTTAGATTCGCCGAACGCAACGGCAAAGTCCATGGCCGCAGAGTTCGCTGGAATCAGTCGCACAACAGAAGCGCATGAGAAGCTGGTCAGGCTGCTCGATGATTCGGTTGCCGATGTCCGTATTCGCGCCGCTCATTCGCTGATCGTACTGGCAGTCAAAGAATAGCTGGTTACTGGCACTGCAGCGACGATCGATTTACAAAGCGTCCCAGGGCCAGTTCCGAAATCACCTCGCGTGTTAGCGGAACGGCGCAAGCGGGCTGTTGATTTACTACTGTATTGGGCGTTTTCGTTTAACGGCGAGCCGCAGGCGTAGGCGAAATAGGGCAACGACGCCTGCGGCTTGCCGTTAAACGCAATACCGTTCAACGAACGGCCTGTAAAGTAGCGGAATCGGCGCAAGCCGTCCGGTGAGCCAGCATTTTGCAGGCACTCACCGGGCAGCTCGCGTTGCTCCGCTACTATTTGAACGGTATTGCCGTTAAACGACTAAATCAACATCCCGCAAACCATCCGGTGATTTGAATCCAGACGGCTTGCGTTCTTCCGCTTCAAATAAAGTACGGAGACTATTTCGGGACTGTTCCTGGTGCTTTGTCAAGATTTGAACTTCATGGAGTGGACCTTGCTAAACATCCTGCAGCAACGGGATCTTTACCCGCGGGATCTGTAGCAAGATCCACTACATCCAGCCCGAAGTCTTTATCTTGACGGAGCACTAACTGGACAGTTCAAGAGACCATATCTGGCCGGGTTTGAACACAGAGTCGGCATTGAAAAATCGAAGGGGGACAGGTCAATGCAAGCATGGCCCGATCAGCTGTTCATCGACGGCGAATGGAGTCACAGTGAGACCGGAAGAACCTGGACGGTGTCCAACCCGGCGACAGGAAAGTCACTCGCGGAAGTCGCTCTCGCCAGCGCGGGTGATGTCGACCGAGCCGTAAATGCCGCTCGTCGCGCATTCGATGATGGCGAATGGACTCGAATGGATCCCCTTTCGCGAGGTCGCTTGTTATTCCGGCTGGCGGAGAAGACTCGCGAGAAGTCTGATGATCTGGCAATGACCGACACGTTGAATGTTGGAAAGCCGATTCGTGATACGCGCAGTTTTGACGTTCTCTGTGCGGCCGATCTGTTTGAAAGTTACGCTGGGTTGCCCGACAAAATTTCGGGCAAGTGTTTCGGGACTCTGCCTGACAACGTCACGATGCAGATTCGTGAACCGATGGGAGTCATTGCCGCAATCGTTCCGTGGAATTTTCCACTGACGAATGCTGCAATCAAGCTTGCTCCAATTCTGGCGTGCGGGAATACCGTGGTGCTGAAGCCATCTGAGGTCTCACCATTGTCCGCCTTGATGCTGGCGGCTTTGGCGGCAGAGGTTGGTTTTCCACCGGGCGTGATTAATGTGATTCATGGAACAGGAGCAGAAGCTGGGGCTGCTCTGGTGAGTCATCCGGGAGTCGACAAGATCACGTTCACGGGCCGACATCAAACTGGTGTTCAAATGCTGGAGGCGGCCAAGATCGGCATGAAAGGTGTGATGCTGGAGCTTGGTGGAAAGACGCCAAGTCTCGTCTTTCCGGACGCGCCAATGGACAATGTTGTCAACGGCGTGATCACCGGCATCTTCTATAATCTGGGCCAGGTTTGCGTGGCTGGTTCAAGACTGCTCGTCCATGAAAGTCAGCATGACGATCTGCTTCAGCGAATTGTGGCAAAGGTAAAGAACCTTCGTCAGGGCGATCCGACAGATTCGTCGATTCAACTGGGTTGTCTTGCGACTCCTGCTCATTGTGAATCCGTCCGTCGCAGTGTCGACAAAGCCGAACACGAAGGCGCTCGATGTGCATTGAGTGGCAGCCGTCCGTTGGAATCCAGCAATTGTTTCTTTCCGCCAACCATTTTCGATCACGTCACACCCGGAATGGCGATTGCTCGTGAAGAAGTGTTTGGTCCGGTGCTGAGTATTCTCACTTACCGTGATGAAGTCGAAGCGATACGAATCGCGAATGATTGCGAGTTCGGGTTGATGGCTAATATCTGGACTACGGACGGAACGCGAGCTTTGCGAGTCGCACGGCAGATCAAGGCCGGAAGAATTGCAATCAACGGCGGCGGTGCATTGCGTGCCAACGTTCCCGTGTTTGGCTATAAACTCAGCGGCGTCGGTGCCGAACTGGGATTCGAAGAAGCGGTGCACGAATATTGTTCGTCGAAGGCCATTTTGTATTCCCTTTCCACGGAGAAATCCCCATGGCCCGAGTGACGTCATCCCCATCCCATCGTTCACCAAACGACAGTCGCATTGGGGTTTCGATTGATGAACTCGATACGCCGACTCTGTTGCTGGATCGAGGGGCAAGTGATCGCAATCTTGCGAAGATGTCGGCCTTCTTTGCTGGTCGATCGTCGAAGCTGCGTCCTCACTTCAAGAACCACAAATGCGTGACTCTGGCCCAGCGGCAACTGGCTGCGGGCAACGCAGTAGGGATCACGTGCGCAAAACTGGGGGAAGCTGAAGTCCTCGTTGATCACGGGTTTGACGACATCCTGATCGCCAATCAGGTCGTTGGAGCTGTCAAAGTGAATCGCCTGGCTCAGCTTGCCCGACGAGCCCGCATCGCCGTCGCCGTTGATCATGCCGATCAGGCTGAGGCTATTAGTCAGGCGGCCACCGCTGCAGGGACTGTTGTGGACCTGCTGATGGAAGTCGACATCGGCATGGGAAGATGTGGCCTTCCTTCCGGCGATGCGGTGGTGGAACTTGCCAAACGGATTCTGCTGCTTCCCTGTGTGCACCTGCGAGGAATTCAGGCGTATGAAGGACACCTCGTGAATGTGATCGACCGAGAGCAACGAAGAAGCCAATCCACCGATGCAATGCGCCGGGCCGTGGAGATCCGCCATCTGCTCGAAAAGTCAGGCATCCCAGTATCCTGTCTTAGCGGTTGCTCCAGCGCAACATATGACTGCACCGGTGTGCTGGACGGTGTCGACGAAGTTCAAGCCGGAACGTATGCAACGATGGACCGGCAGTACTTTCGACTGGCGCCAGAGTTCGAGATTGCGATGTCGATTCTTGTCCGAGTGATCAGTCGCCCGGCATCGGACAAAGCTGTTCTTGATGTAGGCGTCAAAGGCGCTGGGGCAGAATTTGGTGTGCCGGGTATTCGCGATTATCCCGATGTTGTGATTCCCTTCTTCCTCGCCGAAGAGCATGTCGTGGTGAACAACGCCCCAAATTGGTCCATCGGGCAGGCTTTGCATCTGATTCCAAGTCATGCGTGTACGACGTGCAATCTGTATCGCGAAATGGTGATTCACGAAGATGGACGCGTCGTTGATGTCTGGCCGATTGAAGCGTCGGGGCTACTGAAATAATAGGTCACTTTGGTTTTCAACTCGAAGCAGAACGGCGCGAGCCGTCCGGTGTTTGCGTGGATCTTGAGTGTCACCATCACACCCACAAAGTCCGCTCCGGAATGTCAGCCGAGTTTCTCGCTGAGTTCCTGTTCCCCATATTTTTTTAAACCCATTTGCCATGACCTCGCGACGCAAGGCCACTCTTTACCTTCCAATGCCTGCTCGCACGGTTGTGGAAGCGATTCGATGTCGCTTTAACCCCGTGCAATTCAATCTGATCAAAGCGCATGTCACTCTGTGTCGGGAGGACGAAGTCCCTGACTGGAGTGAACTCGAATCACGACTCGCCACGCTGAAAGAAATCAACATCACGATCTCCTTCGGACGACCGCGGCGAGACGGCAATTTGATTTATCTTCCGGCGATGGACTCCACGGAATCGTTTGATTCTCTGCGGAGCGTTCTATTGTCAACGAAAACCAGTCAGCCCAGAAAACACAACGCTCATTTGACGCTGGTGCATCCGCGAAACGGAAGCTGCAGTGATGCGGAATTTTGCGAGATCTCAAATCAAGTCGCCCCTTTCACGGCTGTGTTTCGTGAGGTTTCCTTGATTCAACAAATCGATTCCGGCCCGTGGCACGATCTGGCAACGTTCGGGAACCGGGACACTAATGAATGAAGCTCCCATGACCTGCATGATCATGAGAGCTTCATCGGAGTTGACTCGCACGACAAACCGTGCCGCAATTATTTCGGTGCCGTGAACTTCACCGGCAGTGGAATATCGAGCGTATCTTTATTGGCCGTAAAACCGTCACCTGCAATGTCGACGAACACGGGATTCGTCAGCGCGGCGGGGTGCTGAGCGCCCCACATTGGCCCCATGATGTCACCAATCAGTTGAGTGCGATGACCAGTCAGAACAATGAGGTGCGAATCTTCTGTCAGCTCGACATCCACTGTCTTGTCAAACTTGATCGTATCCTTACCAAACAGATCTGGATGCGATTCGCGAGTAAACGTAAGTTTGTCACTTCGGCGACCATTGACAAGAATCATGACTGTGTCGACGTCCAGCCAATTGGCACATTGGACTTTGACAGTCGCAGTCACCTTCTTCGATTTGGCTATCAGATCCTGTCCTGAAATCACTGCGGGCGAGTCAGCGCCGGATTCACGGAATGTGGCTTCCAGATACGGACCGTTCGACATAATGATATTTCCGTTTCGGGCTGCGTCTCGCATTTCATCGGAGCTGATTTTTCCCGGATCATCCGAGCTCGACTTCAGCCAGATTCGTAGTCCGCCCGAGCCATGGAAGTTGTAGTGACAATCTGTGTTCACCACTCCGTAAACTCGAAACCCCTGATTCAACAACTGCAGCCAGTTCAGAGCCGTCTGGTTTCCAGTTGGCTTGCCTCCACGAATCTCGAACTGAGTTGGATTCAGCAACGGATCAATCGGGTGAATCTCCGTGACATTCATCAGTCCAAAAGAACGCGAGTAGCCTTCGTCCGGCATCTGATCTCCATTTCGATCGTAAAACAACCAGCCGATATCCGGATGATTCTGCTGAATCAATTTCACACTGTTGTCGTCCCAGGCTGCAATGCGTTCAATCTGTGTTTCCGGGCTTACATCCGTCACCGGCGCGCCGCCGTCTTGTGTTCGCGGGCGATGGATCAGCGGAAACACATTTTGATGATTCAAAGGTAATGGCTGCCCGGTGAGTTCCATTCCCGACACCGTTGCAAGAAACGCTTTCAGCGCCAGCGATTCGATATGTTGATCGTAAGTGCTGATCCGATTGTGTTCTGTACATGGCGCGAATTCGACGTGTTCAGCGATAAGATTCAATACACGTCCAAGTTGGCTGCTGGTGTTGTCGCCGGAAGGAGAACTGTGACTATGAAAATCGGCGCTCACCCAGCCTGGCGAAACAACCAGTCGTGGCAGCTTGACGGAAAGATCCGTTGTCTTGCCGGGTTCAATTTTGAACGTTGTGAATTCCGCAAAAAATTCGGGACCATGACTGATCGTGACTTCATAGTCACCCGAAGCCAATGGAACCATGACTTTGCCATTCGGGGTATAGGCCAGGTTCTGGACGAAATACTCGGCGGTTTCAGGCCCCCAGTTTGGCGTTGGTGTTTCCCCCTTACCCTTGAACTCCACCTTCGCGGGAATGGCATTTCCGTCACCGTCGACAACCGTGATCGCGCCAATGCCAGGTGTGTACTGATCCACCACGACTTCCAGAATTTCGTTTTTGATTGACAGTGATTGCGGCGCAAATTCCTTCCCTGCAATCGTCACCTTTGCCACGATATCGCCTTCGGGAAGCCGAACCGCTGCAGACCCTTTTTGGGACGTGACAACGGTTCCGAGTTCCTGATCTCCCACTTTCAACGAGACGCGAGCATCTGCGACCGGCGCACCGTGCGTGCTGACGACAAGAGTGGCCGTTCTTAAAGTGTCACCTTTGCCATTTGCTGTTTCGAAATCGGCGATGACACCGGGGAGATCCTGGTTTACGAAGATCTGACGAGTCAGCGAAAAGGATTCACCAGGCTTCAGTACAATCGGATTGCCATCCGCAGGCTCATAGACAAGCACTGATTCTCGTGAGTTTCCGTTGCTGCGAATGTTGAATCCCGGAGCATGAATTCCGTAAGCCTGTTGCCAATAGATGTCGTGGAACCAGAACAATTCGTGGGTTCCATTGGGCGACTTCGGCATCTCTTCTTTGCCAGCGTCGGCACGCAGGTCGTCCTCCAAAGTTAACGGCAGATCGGCGGCTGTCGTGTTCGTCCATTTGGAAATCGATGTCAGAAAACGAGCGTTTTGGGCCAGAGACCATTCCACGGAATACCGGGGCTTCGTGTCGGTTCCTTCTGCGATGACGATGACGGTTCCGGTCGCCGTCATTGTAATGTTTCCCTTGCCGTCATTTGATGACTGCACTTTCGAACCGGTCTGAATACCATTAAAAGTGAATGCTCGCCGTCCTGGAAAGAACGAACTGAGTTGATCACTTTCATGTTCACGAATCGTCAAATCAATCAGGCAACCGCCGACGTTGCGAACGGTCATATTGGCGTTGCGAGTCGCCACGGGTTTTGCAATCACGGCTCTCAGGAAAGCGTTCTGCAGAACCGTGTCTCCATAAATCGCGTCGACTTCCTTTCCCTTTGGCACCAACTGGTCCCAATTATCCGACGTCAGTGGCTGTACGACGACAGGCTTTTCGTCCAGCGGTGCAGCCGGGCAATTTGAAGCCGCGAGGAGCGTCGCGCAGATGAAGGAAACAACTGCGGATCGGGCTGCGACCTGCAATAGGGATCGTAAATGAGCAAGTCTTCGAATGTACGAGTCAATACTGGGGCAGGATTCAGTCATCGGCGGGGCTCCAGGAGGAGTGCGGAGTAAATCAACAGAGCCCCGCATCTTTTCCGGAGCCACTCCGATTCGCAAGTGAGAGGCACTGCTAGATTTCCGACTTCACATGGTCTTAACCAATAATCGTCGTTCGTCTTCGCGATCGTCTTCGCGTTCGGCATGGCGTCAGCCATCCGTGTTTGCGATTCTTCTGCGATTCGTGAATTTTGACGCCGCACGATCACAAGAGGCAACAGGACCGGCCCGTGCGGACGACACGGAGGGCTGACGCCCAACCGCTCGCCGAGTGGGTGGGTCGTCCATCATCCGAACCTGTTCGCCGCTGGGATTACAATACGTCGATGATCTCTCCGGCGAACAAATCCGTGATCACGTCGTCGACCGCACTGAA
>JBGSVD010000067.1:0-11875 GCA_041753135.1 Planctomycetaceae bacterium | reverse complement strand
TATTGATATCTGATCGTGACACAGTCTTCTCTCCATAGCATGCGATGACATTTCGTATGCTGCGGAGGTGTACTCAAAACCTCACAAAAGCGCAACCCCCTAGCTTGCCAAATTAGCCTAATATGCGCGCTGGCCTTGAGCCTCTCCCCAAGACCTTAGGATCTTTTGGAAGATCGGAATGAGAGCTGAACGCTACTTGAACGACAGACTGAATTTTATTCGGACCATCACTAGCAGCCGTAAAGGCAAGTGCAAGTCGATAACCACAGCAAAGCGTGTGATCGAATGTGGTTATTGTATTGTCACTGCCGAAAGTGATTGAATCGGGCATCAAAAAATTCCTTATTACAGTCCGAATTGTTGTAGCCACTGATTAACTCGAGCGGAATTGTTGACACCGTCGCCGGCGCGTTTAATGCCGTTTGAGATCACGAGCGTTTCGTTATCCGTAATCCACTGAGCGAATACTGATGGTGCGATCGCACTGAAAGACCAACCGTTTCCATCAGGCACCGCAAGTTCATCCTTTAGGGTGGCCTGCACTGACGGAGTGGCATTGGAATGCGCTGCAAGAATTCCGAGCCATGCGAATATGTGAGGTAGCATCGAAGTCGAGTCATTCCACTCGAAGAATTGCTTTGTGAAATAGGAGACGACGGACTCCGATCTATCTACCGTGTGCTCCAAGACAAGGTTCCCCATGCTGGCGATTTCGTGAGGCTTAAAAGCCTGATGGGGCAGATCTTCCACGAAGTTCTTGCCCAAAAACGGTTCGCTATTTGCACCAGCAAATTTACGCAGGAATGCGGCGGCTACCATATATGTTCCTGGAACTACGGGAAACCCACCGTCGCCCTTGTTCGATTCGTCGCCTCGAAAACGAAGTCCTGGGCCTACAGGATAAACATTTGGTGAAAGCGAATTAGCATTGCCCCAACGTGTGTCGAACGCTTCACCTGTTTCCCAACTGGGCCCTGCGGAAAACAGCATTAAAGGGAGCTGCCGAGGCGCGAAACTCCCAGTGATTTGCCAAAGATTCCGATCCTGCACGAAACGTGCTTTCTGCGCTCCATCGGTGAATGCAGAGTCTGCCAAGACGATCAACGATGGGATGCAACTCGTTGCCGTAGTGCAGTTCGCACTCGCGCAGTTGGTGTCATTTTTGTATGTCTGAATAAAACTGGAAGCTGTACCGTTGAAGACCAGCACCTCCGCTACTTTCGACCCACTCGCAACTTCAAATAGTTTTTGCAATCCATACAGGTCCGACAACTTAGACGTAATCGTTCGCCTGAGCTCTGGCAAGCTGTTTTCTGCGGTCTCCACCAAGCCCGTGAAGTCGTTGTCGCTGTTTTCGTCGTCGAAAGTGTCGAATTCTTTGTAAAACCCGTTGAGCGCTTCCTCCTTGAACAGTTTTGAGATATCGCCGTTATGCTCAAGCAGTGAACGAGTAAACGCCAATGTTCCTGAACCATCCTTTCCGAGCTTGAATTCGCTCTGATGGATGAACAATAACATGCAGAAATAAAATTCTCGTACGTACGTAAGATATGCGTCCTCAGATCCGTCTTTCAATGCATTTACGACTTCTTCCCGGTTCACCATGTCATGGAGAACCTTTGCTAGTTCAGTCCGTAATTCCGTTGCAGACCAGCCTTTGGCAACCAAGGACGCTTTAAGTTTGGCCAACTGTTCTTCCCAGTCTTCGCCCACGAACTCATCATCCTCTTTGGAGTCATCCTCTTTGGAGTCATCCTCTTTGGAGTCATCCTCTTTGGAGTCATCCTCTTTGGAGTCATCCTCTTTGGAGTCATCCTCTTTGGAATCATCCTCTTTGGAATCATCCTCTTTGGAATCATCCTCTTTGGAATCATCCTCCCGTCTTGGCCCACCGACCTCTGGAGTCTTTCTCTCACCACCACGAGTTATTTTATGTTCTTCTGTATCTCCAGTTTCTAGATCATCGTAATTCTCTTCGTTATTGTCTTCTTCACCTTCTTGAAAGTTAAAAGTTTCATTAGGCACTGATGCAGGTTCAGTACTTGCATTTGAAATTGCCTTCACGCCGCGATCTGCTTCGTTGCCTAAGCCGATGAGCACTTTGTTTGAAGTTGCAGAAACTGAAATAAACGGAGCGACTCTGTCGGTTGCATTCCGGTTCGCGTTTGCATCCCAAAGACTGTCGAGCATTACGCAGAGTGAAGCGTTAATTTTTTCCTCGGCAAGTGCCTCAGCTTCAACGCCTGCTTGTACAGCATTCGCACTGTCCTCGGTCACGGCACCAAATGCCGTGTCAGAGTTGGCTTGCTCTAATGTCACAACTCCCTTGTCGTCTTTGTGCAAGGCGTCCATGAAAGCGGGGTTTTGGTCGAGGGCAGATTGCTCGACTGCATCGCCGGCAGCCTGTAGTGCATCCGACTCCATCATTCCCATCTTAACGACGGATTGGAGACGATACAGTAGGGTCGTCTTTAGCAATCGCGGCTGCCCGGTGATCGCAGGCCATAGCCGATTCGCAAAAATGAGCTTCAGCTTGTCTTCAATCGTCTCGCTGATCCTTTTATCAGGATTATTCTGCGTATACAAGTTCCTGTGATACTCAACAAACTGGTCACGTTGCCTTATGAATTCTGCTTGTTCTTCTTCAGCAGGTAATCTCTTGGCAAACTTGTGCATCACGCCCTCTGCCTTTAACCGATCCAATGTCTCTTGAATCGGGTAGGGCAGAATTTCCAAGGCCGAGTGCATTTCCCCAGTCGCCACGCTGTACATCAGCTCGTTTTCGTTTGCCAGGTAGACTCCCCCGACCAATGCCCCGGATTGTCCATCATCGCGATTCATGCCATAAAATTCATTTCGCGCGATGCCTCTCAGGTGTTCAATCACCAGCGTTCGGTTTACCGAATCCAACACGCCTTTGGTTACTAAAGAATGCAACTCGCGATACGACGCTTGACATGTCTGGATCTCTGCTTCGTTACTGAAATCCAGTAGAGCTATGGCCCACTTGGGACTGTTGTCCCCAAGCTTTAACAGCTTAGTTGCTCGATCACCAAATGCCTTTTGGGCGGCATTCTTCGCAGCGGCACCTTGAGCATTTCTTGCCCTATCAAGAAGCGAGTCAAGATCTTGATCGACATCAAGCTGTCCCAGAGCGTTTGCAAAAAACAGACCTGCCAGCCCGGCGGGTTGAGGCAGATTCTGCAGCTTTGCCTTCGTGATCGCAGATTGCATCTTGTCAGAAAAAACCTGCATTCCTTTGATGACGTTATCGACATTCTTAACGATTCGTTTTGTAATCGAGGAAGCGATATCCAATGTCGATGAGGGTGTATCTGATGGTGGGTCGAATGGCTTTAGAGCCTGGAAAAACACATTACGCTCATCTAAAACGCCGACATCGGGATCTGCAGGATTAATTACTTTGACAAAAGCATCATAGCTCAAGTTGGCATTCGGATCCTCACTGCGAAACCGCACGAAAGAGTCCTTTTTCTTTGTGCCGAAATCGCCGACAACGAGCACGCGTTTCAGGACTTTGTTCAGGTCGACATTGACTGGCATACTTCATATCTCCAAAGTTATTTCATTTTTTGGCTTAAGTGCTGGCCTAAAGCAGTCAAAGCTTCTCTCGGCGTTCTCGTTTCATCAGCGATCGACTTGGATTCTTGTTCGTTCGGGAATGGAATTGAGGGGTTAGCGTAGTGCCGCTTGTTCCATTCGAGCTTAACAACGTTCTCCAAGTCAGTCGGCGAGGGCGGATTCAGCTCCACTACTTCGTCGCAAATAGACTCAAACACTCGCGTGCTGTCGGTTCGCTTTTCACTAGTCAGCAAGATTATGGCAGAGCGGAAGTTTGCCTGAAAGCCTGCACCGTCGATCGCAACTCCATCGCTGACTATTTCTTCGACAAGTGGAGCAATTTCGATATTCCTGTCGATGTTTTGCAGAAGAACTAAGCGGTTTGGACTTGTTCGCATGTCGCTGTAAATCGTCCGCGTCGCACGGAACCCTACGTACCCAGCGGGAGCCCCTTTGAAAGCCGCCACACCCATCTCGCCGGGCATTGCCGCCAAGTCCAATCGAGAGAATCGATCTCGAAGGTCAGCGCCCTCCGGCACGATGTAGTAACTTCGGCACAACATCTCTGCCAAATGCGTTTTGCCAGTTCCCTTTGCCCCGTACAACAAGAAAACTCCCCGCGGTCGTCGATCCCCGTGGACTCCTTGTTCTTGCTCTTTCAAGAAGTTGACGATGGCATCAACCGCGTGACGATGCCCGAATACCTTCTCGACTAAGTTATCGTAGATATTTTTGTATTTCGAGTCGATGTCGAACGCGAATGCAGCAGGATCCATGCCCAAGCGGCGGCCCAATGCCTTGGCAATGTCCAGCGAACAGACTTTCGGTGGTGCCAAGCTTGGATCTTTTCGTGCCTCTCGATCGTATGTACGCCAAACGCGAGCAACCGCGGACTTGATTAAGTTGATCGATTTTCGGGGCTGAAACTCAAGCGGCAACTGCTCAGTAGAAAGCTTCACAGCGCTTCGTGCGCATTCGTCGTCTAGGTCGATGTTGACTGAAGCAGCTTCGCCCAAAATCTGCTGTTTGGCTTTGGTAATAATGTCGATGGTCTGCGTGTTGGTCGGCGGATTGAGATTCACTATCTGAATGCGATCCCCAAGCGCTGAGTCTACCGTCAAATATTCATCAAACTCACGACGAGTAGTTGCTCCAACAATCCGAAGTTCACCGCGTGCCATGGCGGGCTTTAGTTCTTGAGCAAGCGCTGCTGTCTCTTTTGAATTGTCGAAAATGGAGTGAATTTCATCCATAAAAACGATGTTCTTGCCATAACGCCGATCCGCCATGTTGACCAACGCCTTTGCGACTTCCTCTGTCTTACCGCGTTTGTTTGCACCAACCAGCAAATCTGAACGTGACACTGCTACTAAGCGACAACCAAGAAGCGGACGTGGCACCAAATCTTCAGACCTTGCCAATAACCAAGCCAATTGACGAGCCACCGTTGATTTTCCCACACCCGGTTCACCAACCAATACGGGAAACTGATCGCCGAACAGCAAGCACTCGAAAACCTGCTCTACTGCTTCATCAAAATTCGGTTGTGACGCGGCAGGGGGAAGTTGGAGATCATTCAGCGCCAAAGACAAGTCGATGCCAAGTTCAGGAGCCTGATATTCCACTATGGCTTGCGACGACGCAGAGGTTTGGCGTCCCAGCAATTCGTTCAGTTTCTTGACCAGCGCACGATCATTCGCGGATACGTTCTCAGGAAACTTTTCCGCGAGTCTCATG
The DNA here is from genome assembly GCA_041753135.1 of Planctomycetaceae bacterium. Classification (GTDB taxonomy): domain Bacteria; phylum Planctomycetota; class Planctomycetia; order Planctomycetales; family Planctomycetaceae; genus SXXK01. Next base: position 6,556 of record JBGSVD010000067.1, on the reverse strand, counting down.
CATGCTTTAAAGCCAATCTCACAGGTCGCCTGTTCTCGTTTCTGGCCAGTTTTGTTGCATTCTTCGTCGATACACTGCCCGAGTTCTTTGGGACTAAATGTAGGGCCAGTACCCGCGGGCCGGGTAGAGGCCACAGCGGCGTCAAGAGTCGGACGAAGTAACTGAGTTTGGTCTTCTGGCCACTGCACGCGAGCGAGAAGCCGCAAAAGGAAATCGGCTAAGCGAACCTTGCGTTGTTTCGCTTCGCGTGTGAGCCAGTCGAATTCAGTATTCAGTTGCATAAGGATTGCGGCCAATTGCTCAAGTCTGCTCTGCACGCAACAACGTAATCCGAGCCAGAACCAGTCCGATATTGCTGTGTCCCGCATCACGGCCCAAGAAAATCCCCTCAATGACTTTCCCACAGCCTTTGTACTCTACCATCGCTGTTCCATATTCTCGAAGCATGGGGTTGTCGATCCAATAATCAAATCGAAGCCAGTTCCCGTCTTCCAACAACGCACCGTTGGCAAAAACTCCGTCACCGTCTTTGTCTTCTCCGTAAGCCTCGAACCGATTGCCGTTTTGTTCGATAGTGATTGTGCCGTGCCACGGAATCGGTTGGCGGTAATTGAGATACCCGGGAACTTCCAGATCTGCACTACTCGCATTCCATTTCCCCGCAATGCTTCTAACGGTTTCGGGGTCACCAAGAAATCGCTGATCCGCAACAATTGACCTGTTTAGTCCAAGTGACTCAGTGGCTTGAATCTCCAGAAGCAAATCCTCCGGCAATGCTTTGATCGCCACACAAACTTTTTTCAGTGACTTCGAGTCCGCGTGCCACGGGTTTTGCAGATTGGATCCGATGTAGTTTCTGATCGTTTGTTCTGAAACACCTGCTGCTCGCGCGAGTTGAACCTCGTCAAAGTTCAATTGCGTCATGCGTTCAAGTAACGATTGCCCACAAACAATAACGACCTTTCTCGATCGATTTCCTTCGTCGTTGTTCGCCACGAAAATACCCCTGCACCAACATTGAAAACCCGGCGGAAAGAATGCACTCACTCCCAAAGCCGGCTGCCTCTACGTCAGATTTCTTGTCGCCGCAGAACCGAGGTTATTCCGCGTCTACCAGTGTCTTTCAATTGTCGCAAAGTATTCGTGGGGACGTTCTCTTTGCACGCGGGCGGAAGGATACGGCCCTAAGGCACACAAGTCAAACGTCGAACTGCCCTTAAATACGTTCAGATTTCAGCACCAGAATTCGCCATCATGGCCTGAAGTCAACGAATTCACGCTCTGCTTTTCCTCGTGTTTTCAATGTCTTTTAACTCAATTGTCACCCAATGGACTTTCCATTTGCCAATTGACTTTTGACTGCGATCCTTTGTCGCGACGCTCGGCTGTCGAAGGACAAGGTTTCCCGGGCCATATCTTTTTTCGAGGAGCCGTAAATGTTGCGAACGAAGGATCAGCCCAGTTGCGATTTGAGCAACAGTTTCATCGATCTTCAAGGTGTTGTTCCCCGAGCTCGGCGTTACTACGAATCTGGCCTCCATTTTTGCCTTGTCGGACCCGCAGGGATTGGCAAGACCACACTTGTCCATGAATTGGCCGGCGGCGTTGAGAATGTCCGTACGATCATCGGGGGTGATATGCATGTTGCTGATCTGCTTGGAGGATTGCGGCTCGACGATAACCACACAGTGTGGAAAGATGGACCGGTCATCGAAGCGGCTGAAAATGGTCTGACGCTTTACGCGGACGAACTCACGGGGTTCAACGAGGACTGTTTGCGAATTTTACATTCGTTGCTGGATTTCCGACGCCGAATCATGGTAGCCGGAAACAACCGAGAAGTTGCCGTACATCCAAACTTCCGTTTCGTGGCCAGCTGTAACCTTGCCACCACAGGTATTGATCCTTTGACTCGCGAGTTTCGCGATCGGCTGATCTATATCCACGTCGATCGACTTGATACCGCAACAGAAACGAAATTGCTGTGCGACCGATATGCCATTTCTTCTGACGACGCCGAGTACCTGATTCGGTTTGCCGGGGTGACTCGCAAAGCAGACCAGAGTAATGGTGCAAGTACGCGTCAGCTGGAAGCGGCAGCCATGGCGATCAGTCGCGGGGTTCCTCGATTCTTTGCTGCTGCTGACTGCATTCTGTCTTCCATTGCTGGTAGCAGTACATCACAGCGAGAATCGCTCCTGAATATGGTGAAGGCCGAAGGGCTTGAATTGAACGAAGAATGGATGAGCAAGCCTGTGCAGGATTCCGTTGTCGTCACTGACGACGAAGAAGTGTGGAGCTAAGCCATGAGATTTGACGTTTCAACACGAAGAGCCATGAACAGCCTACGCCTGCACGAATTGCAGCGAATCGTGATGCAGCTGCACCTGAAGTTTCCGGAGATCACGGAGGCTATTCGAAAGGCAATGCGGAGTTGGTTGCTGCAGATCCTACGTCGACATCCAAAGATGTCGATTCCGCTCCTCACAAAGCTGGCAGCGAGAATTGCCGCTACGCTGAGTGCCGAAGCGGAGCCGCTGCACTATCACGGTGTGCGTGATAGTCTACGATTCGCGGCCCGGATACTGTCAAAAGACTGTGACGAACAAACGTTCTCGGAAACCATGGCCGCGTTGCAGCAACCTTTCTGCACATGGTCTCGTGAATTGTCGCTCGTTCATGAACGCGCGATGTTTCGGTTCATTCAGCGACGTGATGCCGCCGTTCTGGGTGCTAGTCTTTCGGGACACATCTCACAGTTCATCCGATATCTTTCACAGGTGACTGGATACCCCGTCGTTCCGTTTCGATTTGATGCTTTCCGGGACAGCCACCGCACGGTGGATACTGCCGTTGCCGCACGAAGTGAAATTCTTGCGTACTGCGACGGGTACACGATTCATTTGCCGCCCTGTTTGGCAATTGCCCGGGATGAAGGAAATAGCGAATGCAAATCAGACGACGCGCATTCACAAAGCCGGGAATTGAACGCCATTTTTCTGGCGTACTATTTGACGCTGCATGAGTTTCTGCATCTCGCAATCGGAAGCTGGAAATTCAGCTTCAAGTCGCGACGAGGACGCCTAATCTTTCGACGACTTAGGCCCTGGCGCGACAACATGAAGCGACGGTGTAGTGGTGGCATTAGCAAGGAACTTCGCACGAAGCTCCAGCAGGAAGGAATTCGTGTTGATGTTCTGAGCATGCGTACGTCGTCAGATCTGGAGAAGCTCTGGCGGCATTTCCCAAATCCGCAGCTTGCACAATGGTTGTTCAATGCTGCAGAAGACGGGCGGATCGAAACGACTGTCGCTCGCCACTGGCCCGGGCTGTGGCAGATACATCGCGTCATTCAGTCAGCATATATCAATGAAGTTCGCCCGACGGCTGCATGCGCTACTCCCTTACAGAACTTGATTAATGCAATAGGAATGCTGGCTGCGGAACGCGTGATGCGAGTCACTATCACCCGAGACCATGCCAATGCTTTCGAAGAAGCTCAGAAGATTCTTACTAGTTTCCGAAAGCTCCCTCGGCGGAGCGTCTACGACAGCATCCTCGCCACACTGAAGCTCTATACATTGCTGGAGAGGACGGCAGCTGAGACGCAAAACAATGAAGAACTGAATGGCTTTAGACCTCAAATTGACAGTGAAGAGATCTCCGTTCGGATGGAACTTGCTGAGCGTCAGGAAGACACGGATCTTTACGACCAGTCTTCCCGTGGGTCGGACGATCACTTCGATGTGAAGGCCAAGGGGATCTGGCTGCCTGAATGGGATGGGCGTCAACTGATTGACCGAAAAGTTCACGTGGCACTGCATCCACTGAATACGACAAAACTTCAGCCACAATTGCCAAACCTCACAACCGCGTTTCCTCCGGTTGAACTTAACCGGCTTAAGTCGCGGCTGAATGGAGGCCGTCGGTGGCATGACTACGGACAGTTCCTGGCCACAGAACGATTGGCGACGATTGCTCCCTATCGTTCGCTCGGAGGCAGCCCATTCGCCATCAACTACGATCTTGTCGCTGACCGAGCTCCTCTCAGGGTCACCATGCTAATTGATCTTTCAATTTCCATGGAAGCGCCACGACATTGCCTGGATGGAGATACACCGCTGTCACGTGCTGTTCAGGGGGCCATGTGGATGTCGCGACATCTTGAGGCTCTTGGGGTTGAAGTGGTTGCATATGGTGCATCAGACGGAGGCCCCCGGCTGTGCCAGTTGTTCACGATTCCACAGCCGGTTTCCAAGTTTCTTCCGGTGATTCGATGCATTGGGGTGGCGGGATTTCGCACAGGGGCTTTTGTTCGAGCGATTGCTGAAAGTCCGGCAGAACTGGGAATGAAACCGTTTAACGGTCGTCATATTTTGATGATCTTCACCGATACAGATCGTCATTATTTGTCTATTTCTAACGAGTCGATTTTTGAGGGAATGCACAAGTCCAACTGCCCCAACTGTACCAGCCGGCATCGTTGTAGCGTGGAAACCGCTGATGGTGCGATTAATCCACGGAAAAGTGATCTGGGATGGCTGTTCGCTCCTCCTGCATACGAGTTGGCGGATGTCGATAATGCCCTGTCCGCAGCATCGAATCTGGAAGTTGTGATCAACTATTTTGGGCCGCGGCTGCCTTATGCCGGCCATCGAGAAACACGAGCGAAAATCTTTCACTGCAATTCCGGGGATGTCTGGCCAACTGTCGCGCGGGAGACATTCGCTCCAAGAACGACGCAGCCAGCGGATATTACGCCGCGAATTTCAGCGGGGAAGTAACTTCGAACCGTTGCATATCGTGAGGCTATTTTGTTCGTAGCTTGTCGCGAGCGGTACTCTGAAACCTCAATCAAGGTGTTACAGATGGCTGAGTTTGGATCTATGAAGCGCGGATGTTCTGAAGAGCGTGGTTCTTCGCATGGTCGTATTTCGTTGTGGATGGCGATTTGGCATTTCTTCGACAGGGCTGGATATTGTCGTGAGCTTATCCAGTTTCTGCCGGTTGCAAGTCTTGCGTCCATCGCCATGGTCTTCACACTTAGTTGTATGCACTGGAATTGCTTTGTAGAGCTGAACGGTGTTGATGAAAAACACACGGCCGAACAGGAATCGTTCGGGGCGACCGATTCTGCACTCCCGTCGCTAGAGTTTGACGAAGAAGCGGGACAAGAGACTGATGAACTCCTGCGACTTTTTGAACCTCTTCCCGAGTTTCAGTGCATCTCGAATGCTGACCAATCCCATCTCTGCCGCATGACGTTTTGCGCTTTTTTGCAAGACAGCTGCGATGAAGGAAGGCAGCCGTCCGCAGCGGGATTTCGAGTCGCACCGAAGCCAGTTGAGCTGCTTCCCGCCGAAAGTAGTGGCCAAGTGGGCGTAGATGAATCTGGGCTGTTCCCAATAAGTCTCAACCGGTTGGAGCGTGCCGGAAGTGTGGTTCAAACGATGGAGTTTTCAATGCTTTATTCGACGGTTTACTGGGGTCGCATTCGGGTTGAAGGGACACCTGCATCGGCTAAGGTTCCCGAGCAGATTCTGAGAAAGATGGGGAAGGGCAAAGCTAAATTGCCTCGCACAGACATCACCAAATTTCTTGCGACCGTGATTCCCGAAGCTGCCGTAAACCTTCCTCACGGCATCGTCGTGTTGACTCCGGCAGCCTTCGAGCAATCTTTACTTCCACCAGATGAGGAAGCCAAACTATTTCCTGAGAACACTGTGCTGCTTCGATTTCAAGAAATCTGTTTGCCAGATCGAGACGACGTGGATCCCCGCCATATCCATCGAAGTGTTTTTCTGGCGGTCGATTGGAAGCACAACACAACGCTTGATGAAATCCTTCAGCAGTTGTCGAGCAGTGATTCGAGTAGTCGGCGGCATGCGCAGGCAGAGCTTCAAGCTGCGGAATCGACTGCGTATGTTGTGGGTGAACTGCGTTCTCGGATATTGTTCATCAAGTAACGCTTACGTAGATGTTTCACTTTGCGAACTCAATCTGGGCGTTTCGACTCTGATTGGAGTGAAAGGAATAGACTCAGATTCAATTCAGGTGAATTTGCGGTGTTGGTGTGATGACAGCATGATCCTGCATTTCGTCCTAAATTGACCGACGACAAGGCATGCAAACCGCCCCTGACAATTCTTTGGCTCTGTCATATCATGGCCAGCGGAAATGCGTCGAAGCATGTGAGGTATTTCCTCAGAGCGTTTTTGTTCCAAATTTCCAGATGAGAGGAGCCCGGAATGCGTCAACGTCTGGAGTTCATTATTGACTGGCGTGAATTGCCTCTGGAACGCACTGTCGATCGGTCACTGTTACGCATGGAAGTGGCTCGTTCTCTGCGGCTCCTAACGCAAAGGGAACGAATTGTGTTGCAACTTCGCTATGGTTTGGCTCCTCACTGGATTTCTGGGAACAGCACGTTCGTCGCCTCCGTATTCAGCAGGTTAGATGCGCGCGCTGGGGGCGTTTACTTCCCGTGATTGTTTCCTTCGAAAAATTTAACTCACCTGCATTTACTTCTGTGTTTCCTTCCCTGCAGTTTTCTTCG
>JBGSVD010000066.1:0-2290 GCA_041753135.1 Planctomycetaceae bacterium | reverse complement strand
ATTGTATCAAACACCTCCAGCGTTCGTTGGTCGTGAGTCACGACAATCACTCCCGCACCATGCTCGCGGGCGACATTCCGGAACAGTTCCATGACCTGCCGACCACGATGGCTGTCCAGTGCAGCAGTGGGTTCGTCAGCGAGAATCACGCTCGGATGATTGGCCAATGCTCGGGCGACGGCAACTCGCTGCTGCTGTCCGCCTGATAGCATGGCTGTGCTGTGATCGAGGCGGTCTCCAACTCCAAGTTCATTCAAAAGTTCGGCGGCTCGCTTGCGTGCCTGGCCGGCGCTGAGCCCATTCAGTTCCATCGCAATCTGAACGTTCTCAATCGCCGTGAGAAACGGAATCAAATTCGACTTCTGGAACACGAAGCCAATATGCTCACGACGAAAGCTTCGGAGGTTGACCTTCGCGACCGGTCCATCCATCACGAGGACGCCACCGATGCGAACCTGCCCTGAAGTCGGAGCATTGATCAGACCCACGGCCGTCAGGAACGTGGATTTTCCGGAACCGCTTGGGCCCAGCAAAGCGATCACTTCACCGCGACGAACACTCACACTAGCGTCACGCATGGCGACAACTTCTGTATTGCCACTGCCGTATATCTTTGTGAGATTGGTGGTCTCGATTGCAAGTTCTTCAGCCATGTCGGTTATCCCATCAATGCGCCGTTGGCTTCAACTCGCATGGCTTTCCAAATCCCCAGCAGACTGGACAGCACTGAGATCACGAACACGATGACCGCCAACTGGACGAGGTCTTCATTGGCCAGAACGACTCGGCGAGGAAAATGCGGAAACAGCTTCAAACCCACCAACCACGCGATTCCATAACCTAGTCCACCCAGCAGAATGGCCTGCTGTAGAATCAGGCCGAGAATGACCGTGTTGGGAGCACCGATCAGCTTCAGCAGAGCAATGGAATGCAGCTTGTCCAATGTCAGTGTGTAAAGTATCAAAGCCATGATGATCGCGGCGATAATCGTCAGGAGCACTCGAAACATCCCGAGCTGCCGCTTGGCTTTATCGACCATACCCTGAATCAGCAGGTCTTCCTGTCCGGTTTTTGTGAAGACTGAGACATCGCCCCATGACGAGATGATGGATGCCACTTTCTCCGGATCTGATCCCGGAGACACTTTTGCCACAATCGCACTGATCGGAGGCGGTGTTACGGCTGGAAGTTCTGCTGTGGGTCTCGTCAGTTGTTCGGTCAAAGCCGGCTGGCTCAGAAACACTTCGCTCTCAGCACCTCGGTGATCTCGCGCCGCTTGTTCAAGACGCACCGCTTCACCCGGAGTGTCGAACTGAATGGCCTGCGAATCCCAGACTGTGACGAAGGCCATGCCGTCACCGCCGGAACTCACCATGCCGGATGTGAGCCCTACAACGGTGTATGTCTCTTTTCCAAGTGTGATGCGATCGGCCAGCTCGAACCCCAGCGTCTTGTCTGCAACTAGCTCGAAATGATTCTGCAACAAAGAACGTCCGGCGATCAGCGGCAGCCATTCACCCTTGTCGAGCGGCCAGCTCAGGCCAAGCAGCGACATCCGCAGCGGCTTTTCATTGTGTTGGCGTTGAATCGTGTGATAGACAAATTCTCGCGACGTCTGAACTCCCGGGACAGCCTGGACCCGATAGACAAGGGACTTTGGAATGCGAGAGACTTCGGCAAATGGCCCCCGAGTATCTTTCTGAACGATCCACAGGTCAGCATCGATTCGTTCCACCAGCAGAGTCGCGTCTTCAATCAATCCACGGTAGATGCCAGCCATGCCCATCACAATCATCAGCAACAAACCGATTCCCAGAACCGTCAGAATGAACCGACCGATGTTATGCTGAATGTCCTTGATGGCGAGGTTCATCGAAGCGTGACCCTTCGTCCGTCAATCGTATGTCGGGCCGCGTCATCGACCAACAGAACCGTATCACCAACGGTAAGGCCCTCAATCACTTCGACCTGTTGACGATTGGTCAGACCAAGCTTGACCGAAGTCCATTCTGCCTGCTGGTCACGAGCGATAAAGACTCCCGAAGCTCCGTCACGCCAGACGATTGCAGTGACGGGCAGCAGGGATGTAGTCGCTTTGCTGGCGGTTTTTATGTAGACCTCAGCTCGCTGGCCGACGGCCCAGTTTTTCGGCAACTCCAGCACTTTGACATCGACAGTGAACTCGCGTGTCTCTCGATCGGCTTCACGGCCCAACCGAGCCACCTCTCCTCGAAATGCGGCTTCCGGCTCCGATCGAAAGACAACTCGGGCTGGCTGACCGACCGCTATC
>JBGSVD010000065.1:0-5613 GCA_041753135.1 Planctomycetaceae bacterium | reverse complement strand
TGAAGGTAAGTCTGGTGAAGGTAAGTCTGGTGAAGGTAAGTCTGGTGAAGGTAAGTCTGGTGAAGGTAAGTCTGGTGAAGGTAAGTCTGGTGAAGGTAAGTCTGGTGAAGGTAAGTCTGGTGAAGGTAAGCAATCGGGACCTCAGGGTTTGCCAGGAAAAGAACCATCCAAAGGACAGCCGGGTCACAATGTCGGCGGCAGTGGCAATGCTGATTCTGAGTTGAAGATGACTGATCCCGATGTTGATGAAGCAGCCGAAGCAGCGGGTCTCGCCTTGCGCAGACTCGAACAAGAACTTGACCGAGGTGAAGTGGATCAAGAATTCCTTGAAGAGCTCGGGTGGACACAAGACGAGCTTGGAGCCTTCAGGCAGCGGATGCAAAAGCAGTTGGAAGAGCGTCAGCTCAACGAACAGCAAAGAAAAGAAAAGACGCTGTCTCAGAAAAGCTTTGAAGAGATGTTGCGAAGTCTGGACGTCGATTCTGGAGGTAAAACGCGAGAGGGAAGCGACAGGCAGGATCGCGATCAGCAAGATACAACCAATCGTCAGTCGAATGTCCCCAGGCAATATGAGCAATGGTTCAAGATGTATCAGCGATCTGCATCGGGAGTGAAGGATGAAAAAAATGGCCGATAGCTGGTGTGAGAACTCTTGATGCTGTAACCTCGCTGCGTTTGACTTCAGGACTTTGAGCTTGAACCACGAGGTATCAGGAGAATTGTTGTGCGAGGGTTACTCCTTTCATTTGTCGGGCTTTTGCTGATCACTTTCACGGTCGTCTTGAGCGAGGTTTCTGCGTCCGAACCGATTACTCAGCCAATCGAACCGTTACTCAAATTTCGTGACAAGAAGCCGCAACGATATGACTTGAAAGTGCGTGCAAGCGAAATTGATCCGAGGGCAAAGCCCCATCCGGAAATCGCATTTCTGTTTGAGAAAGATGGAAAGCCTCTCGATACACAAAATGCCGCTGTGGATACTCGAGTTGCTCCTCAGGGGAAATTGGTCATCTGGCTAATGGGGCATAGTGCGCCGCTTTTTGATCGCCTGTCTGGTTATGGGTTTCATGCGATCCAGGTGCACTATGCGAACGGCTGGTTCGGAACCTTCGGAAAGGAACCAGCCCCGGCAGACGAGTATTTCCTTGGCAAAATTCGACTGGAAGCAGCGACAGGAGAGGATTTCAGCGACGTCGTGGAAATTCCGAAACCTGACGGAATGATGGAACGGGCATTTCAGTTCGTAAAGTGGCTCGACAAAGAGAATCCTCAGGCGGAATGGGGCTACTTTATCAACAGCAGAGACGATGGACTGCGTTGGGATCGCGTCATCATGGCCGGCAGTTCCCATGGATCCACGACTGCTGCTCGTTTTGCAAAACATCAAAAAGTAGATCGTGTCGTAATGTTCTGCGGACCGAGGGATCAGTACGAAAGTTGGCAGGGGCTTCCTACTGCCACTGAACCCAATCGCTATTTTGGATTCAGCCACGTGCTCGACTCAGGATGGAGCGGTGATCACTATTGCCGCAGTTGGCAATTACTGGGACTTCACGAATTTGGGCCGATCGTAAACGTTGACCGGGTTGCATCGCCCTTTGGAAACTCACGAAGATTGATTACGGACGCTGATGTGCGAAACGATGCCAATCGGGCGCACAGTTCTGTCGTTCCGGGTGGAGCTGCCGTGAAAGACTCGTCTGGCAAGTTTATTCATGAGTCTGTCTGGCACTATCTCTTCAATCATCCGATTGACAAGGTGGGTGACCCCGTCCCTGGTGAAAAGAATTGCCGGATGAACTTACGCAAGTAGATTGCATTCCGCTGTTGGTTGTCCAGCATGGGTCAATTTACTGGCGTCCAGACGAGCCTGTAGGAGCGTCTCATTTTCCCCCATTCGACGTTGATGTCGTAGCCCTGTTTGATTTTCTGTGAAGAGCTTTTATGAAACGAAATCCAAAGACCACCAGATTACTTTTGTTGGTGCTGGTGGCGATCATTAACGCTCATTCAGGGCATTTGTTAGTATCGCACGTAAATGCAGGAGAGGTTATTCCCTTGTGGGTTGATGGGGCACCCGGATCAGAGTCTCGTGCGAATGAGCCTGAGAAAGTCGATGAAGGTCCCGGAAAGTGCAATGTGTCGAATGTTCACTGCCCGTCTATTACACCTTTTCTTCCCGAAATTGGTCGGGAAACGGGGACTGCAATAATCATTGCACCAGGCGGCGGTCACCGCGTTTTATGCCTCGGACACGAAGGGGATAGTCTGGCAGAGTGGTTTTCTGAACGAGGTATTGCAGCTTTTGTGCTGCGTTATCGTTTGGCACGTGAGGAAGGTTCGAACTACAGCGTTGATGAGCATGCAATGGCGGATACTCGCCGTGCGATCAGGCTGGTGAGAAGTCGTGCAAAGGAATGGAAGATCAGAACAGATCGGATTGGAATTTTGGGATTCTCTGCTGGCGGCGAGCTAGCAGCCCTGAGTGCGATGAGTTCTGATTCGGGAGTCTCAGACTCCAATGATGCTATCGAGCGAATGAGTTCTCGTCCGGATTTTCAGGCGCTGATCTATCCGGGAAGCTCTAGTCGCTTTTCTGTCACTGCTGAAATGCCGCCCGTATTCATCGCACTTGGCGCGAAAGATCGGGACGACATTGCGATCGGGATGGCAGAAATGTATTTGAAATATAAAGCCGTCGGTGTTCCTGCAGAGTTGCATATCTATTCCAATGCAGGTCATGGATTCGGATACCGGAAAGATTCAAGTTCTGCTGCCGGCGACTGGCCCGCGCGTCTCCTGGATTGGATGCGAGACAGCGGATTCCTGGCTCTCTAAAATGGAAAATGGAAGCGCGGGAGCAAGGTACCCTGCGATTGGGGGAATTCACCGTATCGCCAGGCGTCTGGGAGTGCATTAATACTCGACATCCAGCATCCAGCCATCGGCATCGAGTGGGAATTCGAATGGGCCACCGTCAAAACTCAAGTTGCTACTGTTTTCGACCAGCTCAAAATAAGCTTCGGAAACACGAAGTCGAGTAAGGTGGAGCGTGTCAGATACTTGTATGACCTTCGCATTCTCCGGCTCAACCATTCCAATAGTTTGAAGTGCGGAGTCCACTGCAAGTCGATCATTCGGAAGTGTGATTGGTATCATTGCCGCTTCGGGATGATTACCGGTAATGCAATTAATACGCGTTATCTCTTGATCGATCTGATCGACACATCGTTGTGTCGTAAATTCGGCCATCCCAATTCCCGTTGCGTTCCCACAGGTTTCTTTGGTCAGAGACCGAACAAGAATCCGGCGACAACTGGCTATGTCCTGCTCTGTTGCGGCGTGGTCGTTGAATTTTCGACCGACAACATTGGCATCCATCCCAACTCCGCTGATGTTTTTCCCGATCCGATCAACAATCAGCAGGTCAACTTCGTTAAAAGGTAATCGCGGCAGCCAACTGTTTGCCAATTTCAACAGCTCTGGCTCTCGAGTACGAAAATTTTCAGGACGCACGGCCTCCAAAAGTGCCGTTTCGTCCTCAGCATTTTCAAGAATTGCCAACCCGCCGCAGATCCGACAGACCTTAAGAACCTGTTCTGCAACCGCTGCTATAATTTCAGGAAAACTCATCGTCAGAATTCCACGATGATAAATCTTCGCGCCTTCATGCTTCCCAAGTCCGATGAGCATCATCTTGTGAAGCCCGGATTCCACAGGGCCGACAAATCTGGTGTGAGGCTTGACTCGCCCAACAACAAAAACATGATCAGCTTTGGCAGCAAATTTGTCAAAATGGACAGGAAATCCGTTACTGGTTTCCGCGACTATCCTGGTTTCCATTGTTGCTTTGATGGGAACACCGATCGAATCCTCAGTAATTCCCAGACTGGCAAGCATTTTAAGCTGGCCCTCAACTGTCCCTCCGCCATGACTTCCCATAGCAGGGACAAGAAAAGGGCATGCGCCAATTGACTTGAAGTACTGAACGACCTCTCGCAATATCGATTCGATATTCGCAATCCCGCGACTACCCGCCGGAATGGCAACAGTATCGCCAGATTGAACAACTTCCCGAAGTGATAGGGAATTCATCTGTTCCTGAATCGTCACCGGAATATCAGCGACGCGCGATGAATCAAATCGCTGTACGACGTTACGCATTCTGGGAAACCGAGCCACAGATAACCCCTCTATGCAATTCGCAGTTTGATCGGAAGGCGGTCAATTCTCGCTGCAAGCATGAAATCGTACAGGGTCACTCCTTCAACAGAGTGCGTCCAAATCTCCACGGACAAATGCCGATAGCCGACCAAATGCAAATCCGGATGATGGCAAACAGATTCTGCAATGGAGCAAACACTCGAGAAGAACTCGATTGCAGACACAAAATCCTTCACCAGCCAGGATTTTTGTAGACGACTCGGGGAAGAGAGCATCGTCCACCCGGACAAAGCCTCCAGCTGTTGAGCGGCATGAATCGCATCCATCGCATTTGAGCAGTCATCGGATGAGGGCCAGGAGGATTCGAAAAGTTGTTCAGCGGAGAGAAAAACCTGCATATGCTCACCCGCGGCGAGAATTAACGTTTCATCGAAAACGAAAACAAAACGATTGCTGAGCTGCCAACAGTAAAAACAAGCACCCAAAAACTACGACGAAAAACGCCCGTGAAAAACTGTGACGGACAATCACAGGCCCGAACTCACGGGCAGCAAAGTTTCAATATTTATCACAGCTAAGTTCGAATAGGCTGCAAACGCAGAAACAGGCAAAACCGTTAGTCAAGAATGTTGTTCTCAATCGGTGACCAACAAACAACCCGGTTCAATTAAGCTTCAGATAAGTGAAGCACGCCGAGAGCCTCGATCCTGCTGACCCGAAATTAGAAGCCGAAACGCATTTCGCGACAGTCGTTCGGAAAAATCAGCAGTCGTAGAGAACTAGTTCGTCAAAAACAAAACAACGCGCAGCGCATAAAAAAAGCCAGACTCATAGAGTCTGGCTTCGTGAAAGATCCCGGCAGCACCTACTTTCGCGCTTGTGAGCACTATCATTGGCCCTGAAAGCTTAACGTTCGTGTTCGGAATGGAAACGCGTGTTTCCTTTCAAGTTATTCACCGGGAAACCACTTGGAGGACAGCAGAGCCGCCCTTCCAAGCGTAATAAAAATGAAGTCTAAGTGTAATTCTGACCGTTAATCAAAGTGGCCAAACATTTCTCCATTAGTACCGGTCAGCTCAAACACTTTCGTGCCTTACACCACCAGCCTATCAACCTCGTCGTCTTCAAGGGGAGTTCAGAACCGAAGTTCAACGAAACCTTATCTTGGGGATGGCTTCACGCTTATATGCTTTCAGCGTTTATCACAACCGTACATAGCTACCCTGCGATGCCACTGGCGTGACAACAGGAACACCAGAGGTACGTCCCTCCAAATCCTCTCGTACTAAAGAGAATACCCCTCAAGTTTCGTACGCCCACAGCAGATAGGGACCAACCTGTCTCACGACGGTTTAAACCCAGCTCACGTACCACTTTAATCGGCGAACAGCCGAACCCTTGGGAGCTTCTTCACCCCCAGGATGTGATGAGCCGACATCGAGGTGCCAA
>JBGSVD010000064.1:0-47758 GCA_041753135.1 Planctomycetaceae bacterium | reverse complement strand
CCGCAATGCCCAGGCCAGCAAGTCCCACCAAAAAACCAGACGAAAACGACTGGTAGAACTCGGTATTGACCCCGACAAAATCAAATCCGTCCCACCAAAAAATGCTCAATAACTCGCCCAACCTGGCGCTGTCCAGTTAGGCGTCGCACGGAATTAAATTGTCCAGTTAGCGGAACGGCGCGAGCCGGCCGGTGCCGCAAAAACCGGAGGGCTCGCGCCCTTCCGCTACAAATCCATTGATCACCTTAATGTCGTGCGATGCCTTATCGCACTTCACTCCTCGGCGTGACCTGGTGCTTTTTCATTTGTTAATTGAGTCATGTTCAGCGGGCGAGACGCCCGCCCTCCGGGAGCGCGGGCGTCTCGCCCGCCTTTTTTTAACGCCACAAACTACGGTTGACCGAGCACTGGTCCAAAAACTTTGCGGTGATAGCCCGATAGATTAGCGAACAAAACGCGGAAAGTCATTCCGATGGCATCATCTCATCTTCAGAGCCGTACTCTTCATTTTCTTCTTCCAGTTGTCGAATGTACTCGATTGCATCTTCGGGCGTACAAACAATCCTGCCTGGAAGTCGACCTTCGCGATCGCAATTCGCCAGCAAATCCAGGGCGTCACCATCCTCGGCATTTGTCAGTCTTCGTTTTGCACGAGCCCCCGCAGTTCCCGCTCTGACACGTTGAGCAAGTCCGTGATTCTCGATCAACCACCTGGTTCGATCCGAGATGTGGCCGTCCAGGACAGCAATCCCGGCCGTCACGTGGTCCATTGGGTCGATCCCCTTCCCAACGTCATGCAGCAATGCGGCGAGCAGAAAATCTTCATCCCACGGACGCTGCTCGCGAGCCAATTCAAAGACCTGAAGACTGTGATAAAGCACGTCGCCTTCGGGATGACTATTCCGATCTTGACGAACGCGATCCAGTGGAAGCAACAACGAAAGAAAATAATGGTACTTTCGATTGCCCTGATTCGGATCGTTATCCGCTTTGTTCTCGCCATCCGCAGAAACAAGTTGCTGCAGTGACTGACGAATTTCAAAATCAGTCGGAAGGGCTTCTGGTGGAACGTAGCTTCGCGTGATTGCTCGTGCGGCTCGCCACCTGGCTTGCGTGTAGTTCGTTTCCTGTCGATTGCTGAGCAACCTGGCGGCTTCAAAGCAGATTTCTCTGCGAAGGCGTTCGAGTTCCATAATTGTCTCTGAGGTTCAGACAAACGTCTGCAAGAGTGAGAACCAAAGCGTTACATACGAATACGCATGCTGTCCGTCCGAATGCTGGAAGGATCATTCGAAATTTCAATGGCCTCAGCAAGGAGTGAAAGGGAGTTTTGAAGCGATCGGGCAACCGCAAAAAGAAATATAAACCCAAGAAGACCGGTGACGCTAAGCAGCCCAGGAACCCAGCGTTCCTGTCCCTCAGTCAGAAATACAAACAGCATCACGCCCACAAGCGGCAGAGCGGCAGCAAGGGCCAGGTATCGCCACGTCATCCGATGAATGGATCGAAGAGACTCGACATCGCTCACGGGAATCAGGTTCGCTGACAATAGTCTGGGATAGTAAGCACGCACTGAAATCCATGTAATCAGAAAGAACGGATACATGGCCGCAATCGCGCCGCAAAGGGCCAGTGAAAGGAAGAAATGAGCATACAGATGAGTTGTCAGCGGGGCACCTCGCTGATTAAGAGCAATGGGATAAACTATCCCCGCAATCAACCATTCCGTCGCAGCAAGCAAGGCGAGCTGGTTCCCTAAATTCAGGCAACGCTGGCGAATCAAATCCGCATTATCCTTCGCCGAGATTCCACGGCTTATTGATCGAATCACAGGCCAGCTCAACCATGTCCCGATCATCAGTCCTGCTGGAAATGCGATCGTGTTGATTGAGGCCTGAATCTTCCAAAAGATATCAGCGGCTTTCGGCATCGAGACTGTAAGGTGATCGACAATCTGCTGTTTGTTGTAGTAGAAGTTCAGCACCGCAGCGATCGCATTCGCCCCAATCACGATCGCTGCCAGAATCAATAGCGGTTGCTGAATCGCAAAACTGCGCCAGTGAGCTCGCGTGGGCCGCAGCGATTCCATGGCGTCCTGCTCCGTGCAATATCGAAGCTCACGAGCCATACTGGCAGCAGAGTCGAATCTCTGAGCAGGAGAATTGGCAAGCCCGCGCAAAAGCACACTCGCAATCATCGCCGTGCCGTCGTACGGAAGCTGGTTCAGAAGTCGGTCATCCGGCAGTCTGACTCGCAACTGCGAAGCGGCAGCCAAAGCGGCCGGCCAACTGCGATCGCTGACCTGATCAAGAAACGGTCGTTGCCCGGACAGCATTTCCCACAACAAAACACTGAGCGAAAACTGATCGCTGGCACTTTCGACTTCGCCGGCGCTGCGAGGATGATCCGGATGACATGCTTCAAGTTGCTCTGGCGACATGTAGGCCAGACTTCCTCCGAAATACGCAGCCGGGGTCACACCATCCAGCTTGGAACAGAAGCTGACGTTGAAGTCGACAATCTTCGGAGCCCCGTTCTCATCGAGCAGTACATTCGCGGGCTTCAGATCCCGATGCAAGACTCCCTTGTCGTGAGCATACTGCAACGCGCTGGCAAGTTGGATTCCCAGCAGACAGACTGTCTCAATCCAGGAGGCTTTCTGAAGTCGGCGTCGAAGCGGGTTGTCACTGGAGTGGCCTGAGCCTCCGAATCCACTGCCCGATTCATGGATTTGCTTGTCGACTGCCCGAAGCAGCGATGCTCCCGACCACTCTGATCGCGGCAGCATGCGGAGATGATCAAGCACCTCTGCCAACGATGCACCGGCGACATACTGCATATAAAGCAGTCGCAGTTTTTTTTCCGGAAGGATCCTTTGATCGTAGACTCGCACAATATTCGGATGGTCCAACTGCGCAAGAGTCTGCGCTTCGTTACTGCGAGTCACGCTGACTTTCAATGCACAGATCCGCTGCATCGATCGCTGACGAGCAAGAAAGACGGTCGCAAAGGATCCACTGCCCAGTCTTGTCAGCAGATCAAAATCGTCGACCGAATCACCCGGAGCCAGGGATATTTTCTGGCGTGACGCACCCAGCATTGAGCTGGCTTCCACAGAATCCGATGAGCCGATTAATCGTGCCAGTCTTTCAGCAAGTGCGGGGAAGCGTTCCTTGAATTCACGCAACTTGACGTCTTCGCCTCGCTGTCGACGCACGTGGAATTCTTCATAGACCAGATCGCAGGGAGCGGCTCCATCGGGCTCAAACAACTCGGGCCACTCTTCCAGATATTGCTCGATTGGTTTTGGATCCGTTTGCCGATTCCACCGTTGTTCGAGATCAACTTTGACGAGTTCGATCAACGTCAAGCGACGCGTTGTCGATGCCGGCGGCGGAATGAAAAGCCTCAGCTCCGGCGCTTCCGGGCTCTCGTCCCATTCAACGCAAAATCGTTCGACACAGTCTGCCATCTGCGTCCAGTCGCCGCGCGATTGATCGGCGACTGCATTGGCAGGCATAGTGGTCTCCAGCGAGTCGTCAATCTTGGACACAGTGCAACACTCCATCGTGGGGAGTGGCGATTCTGTCAGAGATGAACGTTTTTGCAACCGCTGTCCTCTACTGGCGCCAATTTTTGGCCGCCAAATCCGTATCGTTGACCAATCGTGTCGTTTATCGAATATCGAAGAGAAGAATCCCTCAGACGTTTCAAGCAGATCTTTCGGTGCGAATAGAATCAAGACGCTCGTCCTGCAAGAATACAGTCAATCCAGTGTCGTTGTCGTTTTGGTCAACTTACTCGACTTCGCGCCGCCCTTGTAAAGAACCCACAGCATAGAGGCCGTGTCTCACGGTGACGATGAATTCGCTTCGAGAACTTGAACATTCTATTTCGCTCGCCATGCAGGCGGACCAGTTTTCGCTGCGCAAACTGATGCGGACGGTGAAGGATTCGCAGAAGGCGGGCAAGCCGTTTGACAAGCTGCTGGAAAAACTGACCCTGCAGCTGGAACGATCCAAACGCCGACGCGAAGAACGCGCCGTCTGGCAGCCTCGTTTGCAGTGGGACGAAGAGCTGCCTGTGGTGGCTCGCAAGCAGGAGATCATCGACACCATCCGCGACAACCAGGTGGTGGTCTTGTGCGGCGAAACGGGCTCGGGCAAGTCGACTCAGTTGCCGAAGATTCTGATCGAAATGGGTCGCGGGCTTGGCGGAGTGATCGGACATACTCAACCCCGTCGAATTGCGGCTCGATCAGTCGCCGCACGGCTTGCCGAAGAAATGAATTGCAAGCTCGGTCAGGAAGTTGGATTTCGAATTCGCTTCACCGACAGCAGCACGCCAAATACGCGAGTCCGCCTGATGACAGACGGAATTCTGCTCGCGGAAACTCAGACCGATCGCTTTCTGGATCAGTACGATACGATCATCGTCGACGAAGCACATGAGCGATCTCTGAATATCGATTTTCTGCTGGGTTACCTGAAACGTCTGCTTCCAAAGCGACGCGATCTGAAGGTAATTATTACGTCGGCGACGATCGACGCGGCGCGATTCGCGGAGCATTTTGGAACTGTGGCTCGATCTGTCTCAGATCGAGATGTTCGCGCGTTCGAAGCGAAGGCCGGTTCGGGTTTAGAAAAATCTGGTGGTGATCGCGTTTCAAGTTCGGACGCTGAGGTGGGGTTGAAAGCTGGAGAATCCCGATCTGGGACAGATCGGGCTACAGTAGCTCGATCTGTCTCAGATCGAGATGTTCGCACGTTCGAAGCGAAGGCCGGTTCGGGTTTAGAAAGATCTGGTAGTGATCGTGTTTCGAGTTCGGACGCTGAGGCTGTGTTGAAAGCTGGAGAATCCCGATCTGGGACAGATCGGGCTACAGGAACGCAGCCCGCTCCCGTTCTTCAAATTTCCGGGCGAATGTATCCGGTTGAGATGCGATATCGGCCGCTGGATGATCCAGATGGGCCGATGGGAGAAGACGACAACCGTGAGCCACGTGACTGGCTCGACGGAGTCAGCGATGCGATTGAAGAAGTCACATCCATCGACAGCGGACATGTACTCGTCTTCCTGCCAACCGAACGAGACATTCGCGAAGCCGCGAAGAAACTTGGCGGCAAACGTTTTCGAGGCGACACGCCGCAGGTGCCGACAGAGATCGTGCCGCTGTTTGGGCGACTGTCGATGGCCGATCAGACCAAAGTCTTTTCGCCGTGCTCGCATCGACGAATTGTGCTCGCAACCAACGTTGCCGAATCGTCTCTCACCGTACCCGGCATTCGTTACGTCATCGACACAGGCACCGCGCGCATCAGTCGATATTCGGCTCGATCACGCATGCAGCGGCTGCCGGTCGAACCGGTTTCGCAGGCGTCGGCAAATCAGCGAGCTGGTCGTTGCGGGCGAGTCGGGCCAGGCATCTGCATTCGACTGTACAGCAAAGAAGATTTCGAGGCTCGCGAACCTTTCACCGCCCCGGAAATTCAGCGAACGAATCTGGCCGCAGTGATTTTGCGGACGATCAATCTTCGACTCGGCAACATCGAAGAGTTCCCGTTTCTCGACCCGCCGCGTTCGATGACCGTTCGAGAAGGCTACAAGACACTCGAGGAACTCGGCGCGATCACTCCGGAAGGTCAGCTAACGGAAGTCGGTCGCCGAATGGCTCGACTGCCCGTGGATCCTCGCATCAGTCGCATGATCCTTGCTGCCGTCGACGAGCACGCTTTGCCGGAAGTGCTGGCCATCGCCGCGTTGCTGGAGAGTCAGGATCCTCGCGAACGCCCGGTCGAGAAACAGCAGGCGGCCGATGAGGCTCATCGAAAGTTTTACAACCGCGATTCGGACTTCCTGACGATTCTGAATCTGTGGGACGCGTGGCACGAACAACAGCGAACTCAGTCTCAGGGGCAGATTCGGAAGTGGTGCCAGAAGAATTTTCTGTCGTACATGCGGATGCGTGAATGGGTCGACGTGCATTCGCAGTTGAAGGATTTGTTGGCGGACAGTGATGATCCGGCGATTGCGAAAGCGGCGCGTCATTTGAACGAACGACAGGGCGAAAAGAAGGGCGAGCGGCAGGGCGTCAGCCCTCCGATTAAACCCGAGCCGCAGTCAGAAAAACGAAACGCACCAGGTGATGGATACGGAGGGCTGACGCCCAACCGCTCGCCAGAGGCTACAGGTCGTCACAACGACTTCGCGGCGACTCATAAAGCCCTGATGACGGGATTGCTGGCGAACATCGGATTTCAAGCTCCGAACGGAGATTTTCTCGGCGCGGGCGGCAACAATCTGGCGATCTGGCCGGGTTCCGCGCTGGCTCCGAAGGGAGCGAAGTGGTTCGTCGCGGGTGAGCTTGTGGAAACCAGTCGCCGGTTTGCAAGAACGATCGCTCGCATTCAGCCGGAGTGGATCGAACCGCTGGCTGAGCATCTTGTCAGTCGCGAATATTTTGAGCCGCACTGGGATCCGCAGGCTGGCAATATCATGGTCTTCGAAAAGGTGAGCCTCTGGGGGCTGCCGATCGTGCCGCGTCGCAAGGTGACGTATGCGAAGGTCGATCCAGTGAAGGCTCGCGAGATGCTGATTCAGCACGGGCTGGTCGAGTTCGGTCTGTTGTTCGGTGACACCGATCCGGATGATCAGGCCGCAGATGACTATGACGATGAAGAAGAGGCATTGATGCGAGGTGCCTCCAAGGTTCGTCCGGGCAAAGGTCACTCCAATCCGGCGGCGAAGAAGAAAGGCTGGGGCCATGAGTTCCCGTTTCTCAAGCACAATCACGATGTGCTCGAGCAATTGAAAGAGCTGCAGGCGAAGACTCGTTCGCATCATCTGATGCCGGGCGATGAAACGCTGTTCGAATTCTATGCGTCACAGATTCCGGAAGAATGCAGCGATCGCGATCGTCTTCGCCGTTGGTTTCAGCGCACGGTGACTCGGAATGCGCGGGTGTGTCAGTTCGACATCAATCAGTTTTCGGAAGAGTCGCATCGACTGGAACAAGCGGCCGCGTTTCCGGAGTCTGCTCAGTTCAGCGCAATGCATCTGCCGTTGTCGTATCAGCTTGATCCGGGACGCGATGCGGATGGTGTCACCGTGACTGTGCCCGTTGAGGGACTCGGACAGTTGACGGAATCACGCATGGAATGGCTTGTGCCCGGCTTGCTGGAACAAAAGGTTCTGGCATTAATTCGTTCGCTTCCCAAGCAACTGCGTCGTCATTTTGTGCCGGCTCCTGATACGGCGAAGCTGGTCGCCAGTGACATTGAATTCGGTAAGGGCGATCTGCTCACCGGCGTGGCATCACGTTTGTCGCAGCTGGGTGGCGAACGCTTCGATTCGCGTGAGTTTGATCTGAGCACTCTCGATGATCATTTGAAGTTCAACATTCTGGTTGTCGACGATCAGCGGAAGAAAATCATCGAAGGCCGCGATCTGAAGGAACTGAGAACCACTCTGATTCAGCGAGCGAACGCGGCAGTGGCAACAGCAGAAAAGACCGCGGCTGCCAGCGGACCGTCGCCGGAAGAAGCCAAGTGGATGCGAACTGGTTTTAAGGCGTGGGACTTTTTCGACATCCCGGAACATATCGAAATCAAACGAGCGGGGATGCTGTTGCGTTCGTTTCCGGCGCTGAAAGATGACGGAGAGTCTGTGTCACTGATGCTGTGTCAAACTCCCGAAGACGCCGGGCGAAATCTGCGACTCGGTCTGCGGAAATTGATTCTTCTGTCGGAACGAAAACGCATCCTGCTGCAGATCGGCAACATGCCTCAGATCGGACAGGTGAAGCTGCTGTCGTCATCGATCAAAGGGTTGGAACTGATGAATCATTTGTCGCAGTTAATGGTGCAGCGGGCGTACCTTGCCGATCAACCGCTGGCACGGACAAAATCTGCGTTTGACAAGACACTTCTGCGAGGTCGAGAGCGGCTGGGCGTCGTCGCGCAAGAGTTTGTGCAATTCATGCCCCACTTGTTTCAACAGTACCATGATTGCCGTCGCGCACTGGAGCAGACTCGCGGACCGGGTTGGGATCATTTGCTGAACGGAATGAAATCACAACTTGCGAATCTCATGCATCCGGCGTTTTTAGTGGAGACGCCATGGCCGTGGCTGATTCAGTATCCGCGCTACTTCACGGGAATCAGACAACGGTTGCAGCGACTATCATCCGGGGGCCTGAAAACGGAGCAATCACTCGAGAGCGAACTGGCTCCGTGGCTGGCACGATACGAACAAAAGATGAAGGACCATCAGCGTCAGCAAATCACCGATCCGATGTTGACTCACTTCGGCTGGATGCTGGAAGAGTTTCGCATCCAATTGTTCGCGCAGAAACTTGGGACCGCCATAAGCGTGTCATCCGCAAAGCTTGACGAACAATGGGAACGAATCCTCTGATGCATCCGGCATCAGCGTAAGCGTGGTCCACCGCTTGCGACTTGCCGATCGACGGAAGTTACAACTTTGCCTTCCCTGCGTTCGAGCCACGAACTTCCTTTCCTCCAGGTGGAATAATTCCAGAATGACTGGCAGAACGGAATGTCTGTGAAGCTTCGTCAAACTCCGTCGTGTCAAACAACTGTTCTGGTTTGCCTTTTGGGTTTTCTTTCGGAGTGTTCTTTGGCACGCTTCGTGGTGCTGGTTTTGGCTGGGTCGCTTGAGGCTCAACGGTTTCCGCTTCGGCTGCTTCCGGTACTGCGGGAACAGCGTTTGGCTGATTCGTCGCCGGTCGATCAACACTCAGGCTATCGACAACTCCCGGAATATGTGGACGATCGGGAACTCCGCGACCTTCCCACGAGTTTGGTCCAGGGCCTGCGGAAAATTCTGAAGGCACCGCATCAACATGAGTGTTGTCCAAAGCATGTGTCATTGCTTCGGCTCTTTGTTTAGCATCCTCATACGCGCCTGGATTCCATTCACCTTCAGCAAGGTACACGGAATTCGACTGCAACAACGTACCTTTGCGGAAGTTTAGCTCTGTAATCGCCTTGTTGTATTCGATAATGCTCCGCAAGTATCCCTGATCGGCATCTCGGCTGGAGATCTTCGAATTCACAATTCGATTGATGGCACCTTCATCCTGTACTTCCTGAGCCAGCTCTCGCATTTCCGTAGAGCCTGCAAATCGGGCTGTCGCAACGGCGCGTTTTGATCCGCTGTCCGCCAGCAGATACCAGCGATCCATTTCCAGAATCGCATTGTTCAGTTCGCGAGCAATTTCCTGTTCCTGTTCTTTCAGGACAACTCGGGCTTTGCGAAGGCGAAGTTCGTAGTTTCGAACCTGAGTCTGAGCCAGACGCAGTCCCAGTGGCATGGAAAACTGGAAACCCAGTCCCCAGCCATTGTTGTCGCCTTGCGTCAGTGATTCGTAGGCACTGTTGTACCCGGCGTCGGTCAAGCCATCGTCATCATTTCCGCCCAGCAATTTGTCCCCAAAACCGTTGACTCGATATTGTGAGACGAAGTCCAGACGCGGACGGGACAGGTTCTTCGCCGCTGCAAGTTGCAGTTCAAGACTTCGAATTTCCCACTTCTGACGTCGAAGTTCTGGGCGATTCGCCAGAGCTTCCAAAAGCGAGGATTCCCATTCCGGGATCAATTTCGCTTCACTTGGCTTATCCACTGGCGTGAGAAAATCACCATCGTTGAGTGGCATTCCAAGCAGACGTCGAAGGCGATGTTCGGAGCTCATCACGTCAGCCAGTGAACCTTTGACGCGTGCATCAGCCTCGTAAAACCTGCCAATCGCTTCAGACCCGGCCGCAGCGTTCTCGTCTCGAACGCTCAGCTTATCCTGCAGCTTCATCAAGTCCGCAAATGTGCTGACTTCGGAATGATACAGTTGAAGCGCGAGGTAGAGGTCCCAGTAACGATTCTCAACATCTCGCGCCACGTTCGTTACGGATTGTTCGAAATCAATCAGCGAAATATCGGCGTTGATTCGCGAAATCAGCACGCCCTGTGACACACCGCTGACGCCTCGAATGCCCTGACCAATGGGACCGGCGGTGCGAGTAAACTCGGTTCCCGCTCCCGCAAGAATTGGCTGACGATACTCAGCCTGAATGAATCCTGTGTAGGCCGAAGGGAAAAGTCGGCTGAGATTGTTTGCACTGTAATTCCAGTCGTGTTCAACCGCGAACGTGCCGGAGTTTGCAAGGTTCTTTTCAAGCCGAGCCTGAAACTGTGCCGTTTGATCGACGAGAACATCGCCCTGATTCAGCCCGAGGTTCTGAGTGTTCTGAGGATCTTCTGAGCGTCCCCACTGAGTGCTTGTGGTGAAGATCGGATCGAAATCCGCCAGCGCGGCTTCAACGCCGCGATTACCAAACAGAAAGCTGGTTTCCTGAATCGCACTGTCATAAACAGATGCAACACGGGAAGGGTTTGACATCAGAGGATTTGCAGGTGAAGCAAAGTTCTGATCTTCACGAAGGATCGCGGAATTTGACAACGCCAGCTTGATACATTCTTCAAGGCTTATGAATCGCTGGTTGACCTCTTCCAGACTGGTGATTGTACGAGGAGCGCGAAACAGATTCGGATCGGTCTCATGCGTTTCTGATTCAACCGGGTACTCAATGGCTGTTGCATAGTCTTTGTAATGCTCAAGAGTCTGTTTATCGCCCAGGAGATACTGCAGCCGTGCCCCCGGCGCAGCACAGCCCTGACCGAGCAGTGCGGCGAGCAATACAGTCGCCGTTGATCGCTTCCATCGGGTCGTTTTCACGCGGACAGCCTCCTGCAGTCAAAGACTTATTCGCCTTTGACAACCTGTGATGTGCGTTTCCGGCGGACATCACCTTCCAGTTCTTACTTCCAACCCGTCTGAGGCGCAATACGCCCCTGTCGGGAGGTCTCCTAATCGTTATCGTCAGAACAATCCTCAA
Source organism: Planctomycetaceae bacterium (assembly GCA_041753135.1). Taxonomy (GTDB): domain Bacteria; phylum Planctomycetota; class Planctomycetia; order Planctomycetales; family Planctomycetaceae; genus SXXK01. Next base: position 36,848 of record JBGSVD010000064.1, on the reverse strand, counting down.
ACTTCGCCCAAACTTCCTGACAGGACCCTTTGAGCGTCCCAGTCCATGGGCTGCTGCAGGAACTGCCGAATTGTCGCGCCACCAGCAGTTCCTGCTCCATCGCGTCGACGGGCATCTTTGGATAAGATGCCGTGGTCGATTCTCCAGACTTGGCAGAATCGCGAATTTGCAGGGAATTTGCGGAATGTTGAGACGGATCTTTCGGTAGTTCATCGGAGAAGGGGACTTTCGTTCAGGAAAATCCGATCGAAATCCGGTGACATTTTTGTCGTTCAGGACGGCTCGACGTCCGGGAAATGTGAATATGGAAACAGCAACTACTCCTGTCACGCGAGAAACTCTGAAACCCGGCGAAGTGCTTTGCAGTTACTGCACTGCACGTTGCTGCCGTTACTTCGCGATGGGGATCGATACTCCCAAAACCTGGGACCAGTTCGACAATATGCGGTGGTACATGATGCACGGACCGATTTCCGTTTTTGTCGACGGAGAATCTTGGTTTCTGCTGATCCCCGGTGACTGTCAGCATCTGCAGGCCGATCATCGCTGCGGAACGTACGACACTCGCCCTCAGATCTGCCGTGATTACACAACGGACGCCTGCGAGTACGACAACGATGGCGTTTATGATCAGCTGTTCGAAACGCCCGATCAACTTTGGGAATATGCGCACGCAATCCTGCCGGCGCATCCGCGTCGTACGGCTGATGGTCCTGTTGCATTGCCTGTTCTGCGGCTTATTTCTACTTAGAGGCACTAACAAAACATCGCAGAGTTTCAGCATGCCGAACCAAAAGGCCGGTGTCGCCGAACGCGATCTGATATTTGAGTGTCCCATTCGCCGTCGAGCAGGAATCCGAAGATCTGCTGATACTGGCAGCTTGAGCAAATTGTCATATTTTGGTCCGCAGGCTTCGCCAATAGGTTTCGAGAATTCCAATCCAGCTTTTTTGTTCGCTTCACTTTTGCCCCATTGGTTACGTTCGTGTCTGACAAGAAAACTCACCGTATCAAACCACAAACACTTCGCGGATTCAGGGATTTTCTTCCTGACCAGATGATGGCCCGCGAACACTTGATCGAAATCGCTCGCAGCGTTTACCGCAGCTACGGCTTTGCACCGATCGAGACACCGGCATTGGAGTATGCTGAAGTTCTGTTGGGCAAGGGGGGCGAAGAATCTGACAAGCAGGTTTTTCGCTTCACCGATCAGGGCGATCGTGATGTTGCGATGCGTTTCGATCTGACCGTTCCACTCGCCAGATTCGCGGCTCAATATGTTCAGGAACTGGGAGTTCCATTTCGGAGATATCATATTGCTCCGGTTTGGCGTGGCGAGCGACCAGCGCGCGGTCGATTTCGCGAATTCATGCAGTGCGATTTCGATACGATCGGAACGATGAGCAATTCGGCGGATATTGAGACGCTGTTTGTGATCAACGATCTGTTCGAACGCATCGGTATTGAACGCTTCACGATTCGCGTTAACAACCGAAAAGTTCTGAATGGACTGCTCGAAAAATGTGGTCTGACGGAACACGCTGTCGGCATCCTGCGGTCGCTGGACAAGCTCGACAAAATTGGCCGCGACGCAGTGATTACAGAAATGGTTGAGAAAGTCGGGATCACTGCCGCCGGGGCAGCCCAGGTGCTGGAGATGGCTCAACTGAAAGGAACTCCGCAGGAAGTTCTTACGTCATTGGAGAGTATGCTGGCCGGAAGCCCAACCGGTGAACGTGGCGTTGCTGATCTTCGAGAACTGTTCGCTTCGGTGGATGCCTGCGGCTGGCCGGAAGGACGAGTTTCACTTGACGTTTCAATCGCTCGCGGACTCGACTATTACACGGGGACGATCTACGAAACCTTGCTGGGAGACCTTCCGGAAATTGGAAGTGTGTGCTCCGGAGGACGCTACGACAATCTGGCGGACTTGTTCACCGCGCAGCAACTGCCTGGAGTTGGCGCAAGTCTGGGACTCGATCGTATGCTGGCCGCCCTTGAGGAACTTGGCCGCGTGGAGAAAGCGACGACGCCGGCCCCTGTGCTGGTCACAATGTTTGATCCATCGCGAGTCTCTGATTACCTGCAAATGGGACGTCTCCTGCGCAAGGCCGGAATCGGCACAGAGGTTTATCCAGAGGCCAGGAATATCGGCAAGCAGATGAAGTATGCAGACCGAAAAGGCTTCAAGCTGGCACTCATTGCCGGCGGCGATGAGTTTGCTGCTGGTCAGTGGCAGGTAAAGGATCTCAAGAACGGAACTCAGGCGTCCGTTTCGACGGCCGATCTTGTCAACCACATTACCACCGAATTGAACGCCGCAAAATCATAGCGGCGTTGTCGTCATGATTCCTGATCAGTACGAACATGCCAACAATGTGCGGTGAACGAAACACGTCGCCGGACACCCTGACTGATTTCCATAGGCTGTCGGCGGATCTCCGGTTTCCTGGTCCTTCAGCAGATGAAATCATTCGTCTCACCATTTCAAGTTCGCCCTCAATTTCTCGCACTGCGCTATCATGGTTGAAAATCTTCCGTACGACATCATTCAGCACAAAGCGCTGACGATCGAGGGCTATTCACGAGCGGCTGTCCAAAGCTATTGGCGAGTTCAGGAACTGAAAATCGGCTTCGAACTCGGAGCCAGCCCCTGGTCCTTCATGGGAACTCAGTTCTTCCTTGTGACTCATGGACATCTTGATCACCTTGCTGCATTGCCGGTGTACGTGGCTCGTCGTCGAATGATGAAAATGGACCCACCGACGATTTACGTACCAGCGGAAATTGTTGACGACGTCTGGCGAGTACTCAAGGCATGGCAGCGACTGGATCGCGGACGCATGGTCTGCGAATTGATCGGAGTCAAAGATGGCGACCTGATTACGCTCTCTCGCGAACATCGAGTTGCCGTGTTTCCGACAAAGCATACCGTTCCATCCGTAGGCTACATTGTTTACGACGTTCGCAAGAAACTAAAGCCCGAATACCATGGATTGAAGGGCGATCAGATTCGTGACCTTCGAATGCAGGGCCTGGAAGTGGCTCAGGAAACACTGACGCCGCTGCTTTGCTTTACTGGCGATACGGCTCCGCCTGGCCTTGATGCTCATCCCGATGTTTACAACGCAGAAGTCCTTATTACAGAGATGACATTCTTTCGGCCTGAACATCGCAAGGAAAAGATTCACAAGTTCGGCCATATGCATCTGGACGACTTGCTGGAACGAGCGGATCGGTTCAAAAATGAACTCATCATTCTCGCCCATCTCAGCACTCGGACACATGAATCCGAAGCCCGTCGACGTCTGGATCAGGTCTTGCCGGAGTCGCTGAAGTCACGTGTACGTCTTTGGAACTGAATGCCTGATCGTCAGCTTGTTGCTGTTGACCCCTGCCCGGCGTATGATGCAAGCGTGACAGGCTTCTGGGTCTGCGATTGAATCGTAAAGACGTCAATTCCGTTCAAAGGAGATTTTCCGTGAAGTCATTTGCCACGAAATGCTGTCTTGTTTTCCTGATAGCGATGTTGTCCGTCCCTATCACTTCCGCAATGGACGAAGTCGACGAAGCAAAAGTCGTCGAACGGGAAGTTGAGTTTTCGAAGTCGATGGAGAAATGCGTTCTGGTCGGCTCGTTTACAATCGACGGTAAGGAAGACGATGAGCCACTGAAGGCGGAGCGTTATGAGATCGAAAGTGTCGCGAAGGCGAACGACAATCTTTGGATTTTCACGGCCCGAGTCAAATATGGAAAGCTGGACACAAAGCTGCCAATCACGGTACCGATGGAATGGGCCGGTGATACGCCAATGGTCACTCTGACTAACGCCAGCCTCCCTGGGCTCGGAGACGGATTCTCTGCTCGAGTGCTGTTCTACGGCGATCGCTATGCAGGAACGTGGCAGCACGGCCCCGTCGGAGGTCACATGTTCGGCAAGATTGAACGTAAGAAATAGCGGACACCATCCTCGAATCGAAGCGTGGAGATTCTTTAAGCGGCTTCGACTGGTCTCACTGAGTTTCAAACGTCTGGTCGTTCTGGAAGGCTGTAAGATTGCATGAACCGAATTAAGGTCGTATCAAAGTTTGTGCTGTCCGGCTTCATGGTTGCGGCTGGCACAATGCATTTTGTGAACCCGGCATTCTTCCTGAAGATCATGCCTCCGTATCTTCCGCTGCACGATGAACTGGTAATGCTGAGCGGTGTTTGCGAAGTCGTCCTTGGGATAATGCTGCTGGCACCGCCTTACACATCCCTTGCTGCCTGGGGGATTGTTGCACTGCTGATTGCTGTCTTTCCTGCCAATTTGTATCTCTACCAGCATCAGGATCTTCTGCCCGCGTCGCCTGTCGTGCATTTACTCAGGCTGCCGTTGCAGGCGATTTTTATTCTGTGGGCTTATTGGCATACAAAAACATCGAAAACGTGCGATTGAATCGGATTGGCCCCGAATGCAATCTTCAAAGTCAGCAATGCTCCACCAAAGCAAGGCCAATTCGAATCACAAAAGCACCTGCCATCGAATAGTTCGCCGCGACTCACGTTGAAGAAATAATGCGGACTCGCAGCATTCAGAAGAATCAATGAACCCTCTGGCTATGCCATAAGGCTGGCCCAATTCTTCACGGCGACGCACGTAGATCGCTACCGCGTTGACAGCCAAGGTAACAGCTCATTCAGATCCGCTTCATTCATATCGGCGACAAGTTCGGGACGATGAATGCTGTGGACAGCGAGCTTGCTGTCTTCGTGGAAGAATATCTCGTCACCCGGATCCAGACGATGAAGTCGAGCATCCGGTCTTTTCAAGACGATTTCTTTTCGCAAATACCGGGACACAGACTTACCATTTCAGCGTTCAAGGCCTGATACTCTTTCCACATCTCAGGAAGATTGTCCTCATGAAAGATGGCCGATGTTGGGCATTCGGATGCACAGGCTTCGCAGTCCGTACATTTATCCGGATCAATGAAGAGCATTGATTCACCTTCGTGAAAGCAATCGCATGGGCAAACGACAACGCAGTCTGTGTACTTGCAATTAAAGCAGGGTTCGGCAACAACATGAGTCATCAGTGATCTCCAAAAAAACTTCAGGAAAGCAGTCACCGGAAGGCTGATGCAAATCACGGCCGAATTGCGGACAACAAACTTCATGAAAACTCAAAATTCTTCAAAGAGCGTTTGCGGTGCCGAAAAACCACGGTCCAACTTGTCGGACTGAAACAGAAACTTGCTCATGAACGATCTCAACTCATCATCGGCCAGAATATTTTCCCGCGTCGTTGCTGATGAACCTGACGCCGCATCGCAATTGTTTCAACGGTATCTAAAGCGTTTGTGCCGACTGGCCCAAACTCGCATTGGCACTCGACTTGCTCGTCGCGTTGATCCCGAAGATGTCGTCATGTCGGCGTACAGAAGTTTTTTTCTGAGCGCTCAGGCGGGGCGGTTCAAGATTCAGGAGTCTGGTGATCTTTGGGCACTTCTGGCACGAATCACACTTCGAAAGCTGTATCGATCTGCCGCCCATCATGCAGCCGAAATGAGATCGGTCCATCGCGAAGCAGAATTCTCAGACTCTCGCAGCTTGAATGAATGGGTGCTCTCAGAACAACCGTCGGTTGAGGATGCTGTCGCCCTGGCGGATGAAGTGGAGTCCATTCTTCGAAAGTTGCCCCCGTTGCATCGTCGAATTGTGGAACTGCGCCTGCAGGGAGAATTGACGGCCGACATCGCGACTGATGTTGATCTTTCAGAACGGACGGTCAGACGAATTCTGTCAGAGCTCGAAACAGAAATGCGCCGAAGCCACGGGGAGCACGAACAAGACACCATTCGCATTGTCGCACAGCCGACAACCACGGAGATCAATGAGCCACACTTCCTGATTGACACCATTCACCGCTTTTCATTCAGTGACTTGAAGCTGAAAAAACTGATCGGCGCGGGGGGAATGGGTAAGGTCTATCACGCAATTTCTCTCATCAATGGCGAGCCTGTGGCCGTCAAGTTTCTGCATAAATCGCTTCAGAATTCACCGCAGGTTATCGCACAATTTTTGTCAGAAGCGGCTGCGATCCAGAAACTCAATCACCCGGGTCTCGTGCAATTTAAGGGCATTGGAAAGACGAAAGCTGATATCTGGTTTATCGTGATGGAATTGCTTGACGGTCATAGTCTGGCTGAAGAAATTGCTGCTCGAGTTCCGACGATCGACGAGGCGATATTCTGGGTTGGACAAGTCGCAGAGTCTCTTGCTGTGGTTCACGCAGCAAATATTGTGCACTGTGATCTTAAACCTGCGAATGTATTGCTGACGCCAGCAGGGAGAGCAGTCGTGACGGACTTTGGATTGTCGCGGCAGTCAGTGTCGACAACTTTTTCTGAACAGGCTGTTGCGGGTTCGGCTCCCTGGATGGCTCCGGAACAAATTGATCCTGTGTTTGGTTCAATCGATCATCGCACTGATCTCTATGGACTCGGCGCGCTGCTCTATACGCTTCTTGCTGGTCAGCCACCGTTTTTTTCGACGCGGATTCCGGATGTTCTTGCCATGGTGCTCAGCCAGTCACCGATGCCAATCGCTCAATTGAGACCAGATGTGCCACCGCAGATCGGAGATCTGTGCATGCAGTGTCTGTCGAAAAATCCCGAACATCGCCCCGGCTCAGCGACGGAATTTTTCAGCAGGCTGCACGGTCGCAATTCATGATCCGATGCTCGAATAGTCCTGCGCAGAATGTTTCAGAATATCGGTCACGATTTTCGCCGGACGATTGGCGGTAATGATCTGAGGTTGTCCGTTGTGGTGATAGACGACCTTTGTGTGGTCGAGCCCAAACAGTGACATCAGAGTTGCCTGATAGTCGTTTGGTGTGACAACATTTTCAATCGCTTTGTGGCCGAACTCGTCTGTTGCCCCATAGGCAAGTCCGCCTTTAATGCCGCCACCGGCCATCCAGATGCTGAAGCCCTGGCCGTTGTGATCTCGCCCGGCGGCCGCAGGGTCACCCATAACCTGAGTCACAGGCAATCGTCCGATCTCACCACCCCAATGAACGATCGTGGAATCCAGCATGCCGCGCTGCTTGAGATCTTTGACAAGTCCTGCCGCTGGCTGGTCGACTCTCTGACAAACCGCCGGAAGCGCAGTGCGGATGCTGCCGTGGTTGTCCCATGGCTGGCCTCCAAGAAACAACTGAATAAAACGAACGCCTCGTTCCACAAGTCGACGAGCGATCAGACAGCGTGTTCCGTATTCTCGAGTGGCATCATTATCGAGTCCATACAATGTCTGAGTCGCCTTTGTTTCTTTGCTGATATCTAACGCTTCAGTCGCGGCGGTCTGCATTCGTGCGGCAAGCTCATAGCTGGCAATGCGAGCTTCCAGGTCTGCATCACCACCACTGAGTTCCAGATGTCGCGAGTTCAGTTTTTGCAGAAATGCCAGATTCTGCTGCTGCAGTTCGCCCTGCAAATGCGACGGGGCGGCAAGGTTCAGAATTCGAGGCTCCTTTGGACGCAGCACTGTCCCCTGAAATAGTGGAGACATAAATCCATTCGACCAGTTGTTGACCCCGTCGACGGGATGGCCGCCAGGATCCGTCATCACCATATAGGCGGGAAGATCCTGCGTTTCTGAGCCCAGGGCATACAGCAGCCACGATGCAAGATGCGGCCGACCGAGCACGCCCGGAATCCCGCCATGAAAATAGCGAATCGAAACTTCGTGTCCGTTTGCTCCTGTATGCATGCTGCGAATCAGGCAAATGTCGTCGACAATTCCCGCGGTATGAGGCAGAAGCTCAGAAATCTCTGTGCCGCATTGCCCATGCTTACGAAATTTGAACGGACTGCCAAGCAGTTTCTTACTCGCCTGATTGACAAAACTAAATGCAACATCTCCCTGATAGTCGGTGCCATCAAACCTGGTCAACTCTGGCTTTGGATCCGTCAAGTCCATGTGCGACGGACCGCCGTGCTGAAACAGGGAAATCATTGCTCGAGCCTGCGGCGGTGCTTGTGGCTGTCGAGGCTTCAGATCTGTGACCGGTTTCTGTTTGATGACGGGTGGAACAGCATTCGCATGATCCTGCTGCATCATCCACGCCAATGCAACAGAGCCCATCCCCATGGCATTGTGTTGCAGAAACGACCGACGAGAAAATGAGTTTGGATGGTTCATAGGACGGGATCGCACGGAGGGAAGAGATGTCAGCGGCAGACGATTGCGGAACGTTCTTTTTCGGAATGAAACCAGAAGAGTCTTACTTCACGTAGAGAAATTCGTTTGAAGTCAGCAAGGCCTGACAGAGGTCAGTCAGAGCCTGCTGAGACTCCGTCAGACCAGACGGAATGTGATCGCGATGAGATTGCAGATAACCGATCTGGCCGGTAAGAAATGACATCGCCGACATCAGCTCATCATTGTCGGGCTGACGACAGTACGCTAACTGCCAGGCCTTTACAACCTGACCAGCAAGACTACCACGCGGTGCAGGCGGGCCATGGAAACCGGCGGCAGAACTGAATGTTTGAGTCACCCCTTCCGTCGAGGCGAACGAAATGATCACAGGCCATTGGAATGAGTCGGACGTATGATTTGTGATGCAATCGACAATGAAGTCAATCGTGTCGCCGGCTTCTACCAACGTCGCTGAAACTGGAGAATCCACTGCTGCATTGAGACTGGTCCATTGTCCAAGCAAAGCGTTTCCATTTTGTGCGACGCGATTACTGACGACTCGTCCACGCACGCCATCGCCGTTAGCACTGCCATGATGCAATGTCCCGGAAACAGTTACGCTTCCGGACTTCGGTGCAATCCAGCGGCGAATGACGGCTCTGCCTGGTTGATCCGGATGGCCACCGTTGGCATGCAGCAGCACATATCCCAGTTGAGGATCCGGCAGCGTGGAACTCGCTTGCCACTGCGATCCCGTAAAGTGCGGCAGAGGTGTGAAGCTTTCAATCTGATTGGTGGTCTCATCGAATGCTCCATAGCCATACAGCCAGGACTCATTCGGCGGAGCCGGAAGCGCCGGAAGGCCTAAGAGCTGATCTTCAGAAATTGGCAGAGCTTCCTTGCGGCATCGCTCGGCCAACTCCGAAGCATGATTCAGAATCGTGCCGGAATTCATCATCATCAGGGATTGGGTCGCCACAGTCGAAACGGGACGTCGTTCGCAATTGATCTCCATCACTGGTGCATCGAAGGCCTGTAACATGGCTACTGGCTGTGAACGTCGAACCTTGACGTACAGGCTTCGGCGAGTTTCCTTATCGTCAATCACCACCTGTCCGGCATCATCTTCCATGATGGCTGCGGGTGGCCCGAACTGCTGCGGATTCAAGCGGCCTGTCACTGCCAGCAGTCGGTCACGAACAAGTTCTGCGTCCAGTCGAGCAATCGTCTGGCGAGAATAAAATCGATTATCAGGATCGAGCGATTCATGCATCGCAACGCGCCGCGATGATTGTCGCCATGCGGTGGACGAAAGAATGACACGATGCAGATGCTTTACGCTCCAACCGTTCTGCATAAATTCATCGGCCAGCCAATCCAGCAATTCGGGATGAGTCGGCGCGACTCCCAGTCGACCGAAATCTGCGGGCGTGGCCACAAGACCGCGTCCGAAATGGTGCATCCAGATACGATTCGCGACAACTCGCGCGACAAGCGGATTGCTGCGACTGGTCAGCCATTTTGCAAATGCAAGACGTCGCCCTGATGTTGGCAGAGAAGCATCGTCAACAGGAATTTCCACACGAGCGTCTTCTGGACAGGCCGCAGTCAACGCGGCTGGCTGAATCACACCCTTCGGCTGCAGGAAGTCGCCGCGGTAAAACAAATGGGTCTCCGGAAGATGTCCAGCCGGCTCGTTAAGAATGGCGAGGAATTCTTCCGGTGGCCGCTTACCATTGGCTTCCGCTATACGAGCATCGTACTTCTTCAGATCTTCCGCCGCTTCTGGAAGATACTGATACAGAACTCCGGGCGAGATATTGACACTCGGATGTTTGTTCAGCAGATCCGTCTGTTCCGGAGTCCTTTTTGAAGCTTCGGTTTGATAGGCTGTCCGCAGCTCCGTCTTCAGTGGTTCGTCAAACTTCGTCAGCTCTTTTTCGAGAGCCTGGGCCATGTACTCGCTTTGTTTGGCCGTTCGTTCGACGCCAATCGCGGCAGCCTCTGCGCTGGCTTCTGCAGCTTTTTTGCGATCGTCTTCTGTATAAAGAGAAGTCAGTCTTTGTGACGGAACTCGCCAATTCTGCCAATCCATTGCAGGAGCAAACACAGCTCGCATCGCGTAATAGTCGGTCTGTGGAATCGGATCGTAGCGGTGATCATGACACTGAGCACATCCCACGCTCAAACCCAACAACGAAGTACTGACAACCTTGATTGTGTCGCCGATCACCTGGTTGCGAGCGGTCGGATTGTCTTCGCCGCTGCCTGTGCCATCGGCGACCATTCGGAGATAACCGGTCGCTGTCAGCAATTCAATTTGCTCGGCCGTCATGTCGCCCTGAACGGGCCCAGCCAATTCATCACCCGCGAGCTGTTCCGTAATGAATCGATCGAACGGCTTGTCCGCATTGAAAGCACGGATCGTGTAGTCACGATACTTCCACGCCCAGGCTCGTTCTGGATCACTGACCGTGTAGCCATCGGAATCCGCATAGCCTGCGACATCAAGCCAATGTCTCGCCCAGCGTTCGCCATAATTTGGTGACGCCAGCAATGACTCGATCAACCTTGCGTACCAATCTTCTGAAGGATCGTTCACCCACTGTTGAAGTTGTTCAACCGACGGAGGCAAGCCTGTCAGATCGAAATGAGTGCGCAAGATCAGGCTATGCCGGTCCGCATCTTCGGCGAACGTCAGGCCTTCAGGCATCTGAGCCAGCAGGAAGGCATCAATCGCCGTTCTTACTCGATTCTGCTGTTCGGGTCCGACTGACGGTTCGGGAGACCGAACAATCGGTTGAAACGACCAGAAAGCTCGCTCTTCCGGAGTAATGCCAAGCCCAGGCGGAATTGTTTCTGCTTCCACTCGCGCTGTCTTCGCCCCGGAATCAATCCATTGAGAAAGTATTTCCAGCTCTTTAGGAGTGACTTTCATTTCTCCAGGAGGCATTTCCTTTGATCGAATGCGTTCCAGAAACAAGCTGGCGTTCGAGTCACCCGGAATAATCGCAGCACCGGATTCTCCGCCTTTCTGCATGAGTCGAACTTGCCGCAGGTCGAGTCCGCCCTGCAATTCTTCGACGGCACCGTGACAATCAAAGCAGTGAGCTCGAAGAATTGGTCGAATGTCGCGTTCAAACGTCAATCCGTCGTCGCCGATTGCTTTTGATGATGCAACGGCGACGACAGCCAACAGTAGCACTAACGATGCACGAAGACTTCGCTGCACTGCGGTCATGGAACAATCTCCGAATTCAGTGGCTCATTCGACCGCATTGGTGGGATGTTCAGAGGTTTGGTGATGGCGAGATCAAGACCTCGACAAAGCTCTGAACTGTTTGCAGTCGCAGGGAAGGAAGACCGAATTTTAACCAGCATTATCAATGTGTTTACTGCTAAAACGTTGATTTCACCGGTTCCTGAGAAAACAGAAACAGCTCAGGTATCCCCAAGGAGACGGCTTCGCTGATTACGCCCGAGGGGCAACGTCGCGAATTCGCCACTGCAATCGCGGAGCAGCCTCGATAGGGATTCGCTGTAAAACTGCCCCCAGCAGAATTCAGGCCATATTCCTTGAAAAGCGAGCACCCTGTTCGCCTCAAACCTCGCAAACACACAGAATCATGTGCTAAACGCGTTTGTAAACGCTCCATGGATGTGATCATGAGAATTTGACTTCCGTGGATCCTGGGCTTCGATCTTGAAGCGTTTACCGATTTTCCGGTAAAAACTGCACGTTACACTCGATCGCGGCAACAAAAATACCGTGGCCCGGTGATGAACACAGCAAAAACATCACGGCGTGAGCAGCAAGGCATGAAGGCCTTCGTTCACTCCCGGTATGTTGACCTATTTTGCAGGCAAGGAAGCCATGCTCAGTTTTTATCGAACGAAAATCGCGGCGGCCTCTGATCGAACCGTCGCCGCAGTTGCCATTGGTGCTGTCATTGCGCAGTTGGCAACCTACTGGCTGGCTCTTTGCGGGAACTCGCCAGTTTCGATTGTCGCCATGCTGATCGGCTTCAGCGCGGGGGCTGTTTTTGCGAATTGGGGCAATGAATTCCTGCCCCGTCGACATGAAAGCAGCGGCATCGCAAATGTGCCAGCAATTACTTTAGGTGCTGCAATCATTGCCCTTTGCTGGATCGCCCCAGGGCTGCTGAATTCCACATTGCTGGCGGGGTGCGAAACAATTGGAACGGGCGGCTCCCTGAAGACCATGTTGACCTTGTTGTTTCCAGCAATAGTGGTCGCAACCATCAGCGGCCTGTGCGGGCTCTATTTTCGCGCATCCACTACGCATCACGAACGGACCTCAAAAAGATCGTTCCTTTTTTGCGGGTTTGGTGTCTTCTGCGTATTACTGAACAGCTGGGTTGCATGGCCATTGGCCTTGTTGCCATCGGCAGCGATTTTACTTTCACTCGTCTTGTCAGCTCGGTTGATTCCGAATGATGCTAACATTACTGATCCCGAAGCTCTCCGTGAATCAACAGCCACGACAGCCTTGCTTCCCCTGCACTTTGTCGCGGTCGGAATCCTTGCCGTTTCTGTGTTCGAAATTGGCTCAAGACTGTTCCCGATTGACATTCCGGTTCTGATGCTGATGATCGGAACAACGTCCGCAGTCTTACTGCTGCTCTCATCGCAAAACGCGGTACGTTTGTTGAAGCAGACCGGTATGATCACCGTGGCTCTGATGCTCGTGGCCGCTCTGCCCTTGATGTTTTCGTACCTTGCAGACTTCAACCTGTGGGCTGGCACTCAAGGCAACTCGGCTGTTTTCGTCATCGTCATGCGGGCACTCCAATGCTCCATAGTTGCTGTCGCCGCCTCACTGCCAGCAGTGCTGACTTCCGTTTCCAGCGGCTCGCGAAGCAGTACTCAAACGACATTGCTAAGCGTTACGACCGGTGTCGTGCTGGCAATGGCTGCGATCGGGCGAGGCTTCTCGCCAGTCCTGGTTCAGGCCACCGGAATTTTGGCGTGTGCGTTGGCCGTCCTTCTTCCGATGTTTAACGCCAAGACGGGTTTCATCCTAAGCGCTTCTTTTCGATCGAGACAATATTCGTTTCGCCCTGCTGCGTTGCTCCTTTTGATTCCACTGCTGACGGCCTTTGAAACCTATGACGCAACTCGCACGGCATCGCTGATGTTCTCACCAAGAACCGTCGCGGCAATACAGCGCGGGGTCGAGCGAGAACTTATTCCGCAATCTGACGCCACTCGCCTGATCGCAACGGCCCACGGAATCGCGGGAGAACTATCAGTTTGGCGTCGTGCCGGGAATGTTGTTGAATTCCAGCGAAATGGCATTGCCCTCGGACGCGTCAGCACGGACACCAATCTTTCACCCCAACCGGCCGAAGAAATTCTTCCTGCCATCATGGCCCTGGTAAGTCATCCGAAACCGGGACGCGTGCTGGTGCTTGGCGATGATACTGGAGCATGTCTTCGCAGTTGCAGCCATTTCCCTGTGCAGGAGATTGTTGCTGTTCGATCAGAATCGCAACTCACACAGTTGGCTCACCGCTTTACGTGGAGCAGTCAGAAGATTCCTGCAGATTCCGACCCTCGCGTTCGCATTCTTCACGCCCCACCCATTATTGCGATGAAGAATCGCGACCTCGACTTTTTCGACGTCGTCATTACGTCCTCTGACGCCGCGCAGTCGCTCTCTGGTATGCCGCAGTTTACCCGGGAGTTCTATGAAACCGCCCGAAGTCGCATGAACTCGGAAAGTGTTTTTTGCCAGAGGTTTCGCCAGGCAGGACTTGGTCCTGACCCGATCAAGGAAGCCATGGCAACTCTGATGGATGTGTTTGCCCATGTGGGTGCCGTGCAAACAGTTCCTGGCGAAATCCTTTTGTTTGCGACGGATTCCGAAAGAGGTCTTGTAAATCCTGAAATCCTCTCGCGACTTCAGCGTGATCACGTGCAACAGGAAATCGCGTCGGCAGGCTGGGACTGGTCGCAGGTCGCCGTATTGCCGCTCGTTGATGCACACGATCCAATCGGCATTTTTACCCACGAAAAACTGCCACGTGCGCTATCGATCAACAATGGCGGATTCGCTTTGCGTTTGCCGTTCGAATTCCTCCGCCAGGGAGCAAAGAACGAAGAGCTTCGCCTGGCTTTCGCTCCGCATCAAACACAATTGCTGGCTTCTGTGCCAGTTGATCAAAGCCATGAAGAAGTGCAGCGCCGTCTGACAGCACTGGCACAACAACTCGAAATTCTGGCAGGGATGCCCGATCAGCCATGGACGTATCGCACGTCACTGCGAATGGAAATGCAACGCAGTCCACGGCCGCCGCAGGAAGTGATCCAGAATGGGCATGTCGTGAAAACCGCACATCCACTGGACGTTTTTAATCGTGAATATTTTCAATCGTTGGGACGCGCGCTGACCGCAGCCAGCCAGGCACAGCCCATCTCTGCCGACATCGAGGCAATGGAACGATTTACGGAAAATCCTGAACCACTGCTAAGCCACTTTGCTCACTATGAAATCATTCGACTCCACGAGATGGCCAATCATCCATCGCCGGCCGATGAGTTTCGCCACCGACTGCACATCGTCTTCTACACGTCACCGTCAGACGCTTCCGTGCGACCAGTAATCTCAGCAATCGAACAACTTGTGAAAGCACCTCAACTGATCGCTGACAATTCGGATCGCTACGACATGCTGAATTCGCTTCTGCAAAAGCTGATCGAGCGATGGGAAGCCCGCACGGTCTGGGAGCCACGATCGGCGGTTCGAGTTCAGAACGATGTCGATCAATCAGTCCGTATCGCCAATCGCGCATTGGATCTGATGGAAAAAGACCTTGTGTCAGTGGATCTTGAACGAATGGAGTTTCTTCGCCGCCGCCGATACATTAACGCAGCACTGATTGCGCCACTAAGAGATTATCGAGACCGCGTTTTGGCTCATCGAATGAAAACAGAGGCACCTGCCGATTCTGTTTCTGAGGATCCAAACGATATGCCTCTCCTTTTGAACTCAGGCGAAGATTTGAATACCAACTGAGACATCGATTTTCGAAGATGGATTTCTTCGACAAGGCCTCAACACAGTTCGAAAAGTCATCGAAGAATTCAGATATTCATCGCACCTGACAGCCGTTTGGGTCTGAAAACAGTTTGGCTCAAGGCCAGAGCTTCACGACAACGACGGGAGACTAGTGGTCTTTCAAGGCTTGGTTTTAGGGTAGGATGGGAATTCTTGCCCGTCGCTGGATTGTCGGACAAGAATGTCCAACCTACGTTTTTAGGTCTGACGAAGCACCAGTGTGTCGGTATGTGCCTCAGTTTGTGTCTCAGTTTGTGTCGGCGGTTGGCTTTCGCGTGGGGCGTCGTGGACGCGTTGACGAGTGCAGATGTTTTGTGGCCCCTGAGGACCTTGTTGCCCGATTCACTCCACAAATGTTTTAGCTGTGACGAAGCACTAAAGGAATGACCATGAACAGAATCGTCCGTTTGACTCGCAGGATTTTGTTCGTCATCACCATCGCGGCAACTTCAACTCATGCAGCCGCGCAAGATAACAATCCCGCATCCCTTTTGACCAACCGTAATTCGAATGACAAAGACGCTGCCAAGCCGCGACAAGTCGCGCTGGACGTCTTGATTCAGGCTCAGCCGTCTTATCGAATTAAAGCTCAGGAATGGGGGCGAGCCTTTCAGGAACTGGGCTACACGCCGCAGTTTCGGCAGCCAAAGCCAGGCGAAGAAATTCGCGTGGAAAATGTGGACAAGGATGGAAGCGAATCTGTTCACATCGTGGCTGGTATGTCGGTCGACGGAACGATCCGGATTGGAAAACGAAAATTCACAATCGCCGATGCGAAAGACCTGAAAGCGCTGCTCGACGAACTGGCAGAGTTTGGCGCCGGCGGTCCTCCCGAGAAGAGTCCGACATGGGGAATGACTGCCGAACAACTCCTGGAAGTGACTCAACTGTTTTCAGATCCTGTCAAAGATGACATCCTGCTGAACTCCCCGGTCATCACCATTGAGTCGATCGGCCTTCCCGCCAATGTCCGGATGAAATTTACAGATGCTGCGAGATTGCGGGCGTTGGGACGTCGTCCAGAATCAGCGCCAAATTCATTGAACCTGATCGGTTATAGCAAGGGCACAGCAATCGCGATGGTGCTCGCTCAGTACGGTCTTGGCTTTCGGCCACAACGAATTGCGGCAAACAGTTACGAGATCGAAATCGACAACGGAAACGAAGCCAGCAACTTTTGGCCAGTCGGCTGGAAGACTCAGGAAACGACGGCCGTTGTTCTTCCGGCTTATCTGAAATCCATCCCTGTTGATGTCGAGGATGCGGAAGTTTCCGCCCTGATGCAAGTTGTGTCCGAGCGTTTGAAGGTTCCAGTTTTCCGTTCGACGTTCTCGCTCGCATCATCAGGAAAAGATCTGGACGTTTTAACGTATACTCGAAAGAACGATAAAGTCTCGCCATCTCGACTGCTGACTTCGATTGGCGACAAGCTACAACTGGGTTTCGATATTCGCGTCGACGAGTCCGGGAAACTATTTCTCTGGGCAACCACCAGCGAAGAATCTGCGGCATTCAAGAATCGATTCGCACATGTGAAGCAAAAATAGAAGCGAGTCGCAAGACGTCGGAGGAACAGTATCGTCTACACATGGACGCCGGGTCCGACCGCGGTGACATCACGAACGACTCTCAACCAGCAGACCTGGGATTCCACAGACATGTCAATCGCTTTGAACCGAGACTGAAGACAATGCCTGCCTCAGACGCCGCATGAATCCTGCAGCCGGGCCATATTCCATTGC
Organism: Planctomycetaceae bacterium; assembly: GCA_041753135.1. Classification (GTDB taxonomy): domain Bacteria; phylum Planctomycetota; class Planctomycetia; order Planctomycetales; family Planctomycetaceae; genus SXXK01. The sequence goes on along the minus strand of JBGSVD010000064.1, from coordinate 19,835 downwards.
AGGGCTGCGAAACGAAAACAGATCGGCCGTAACATGCCGATCTGTCTTGAGAGATCCCATTCAGAGTGCAAACTATTCGTCTGATGCCTCGCGGCTCTTTTTCTTTGCAGTCTTCTTTGCAGCACCGGTTTTTGCAGCCGCTTTCTTTGCAACCTTTTTTGTGAAGCCGCCCTTCTTGCCGGGCTTTCCGCCGCCTTTGCTGATCTTGTCGGCAATCCACTGCACCGCTTGCTCGATCGTCACGGTGGCAATATCCGTATCCTTCGGAATCGTGGCATTCGTTGTGGTGTGTTTGATGTAGGGACCAAATTTTCCTTCGAAGATTTGAATCGGGCTATTGTCTTCTGGGTGATTGCCAAGTTCACGCAGCGGCGTTGGCGCAGCTCGTTTCTTGGTGTTTCGCAATAACTCAACTGCGGCATCCATGGTGATATTCAGGACGTTGTAAGTTTCACCGTCGAAGTCATAGGTATGCGCCTTCTTGTCGAAGCTTCCAAACACCTTGTCATGGGTGACGTAAGGTCCAAAACGGCCAATGCCCGCGTTGACAACTTTGTCTGTCAACGGGTGCTTTCCAATTCTGCGTGGCAATGCCAAAAGAGCAATCGCGGTCTCCAAATCGATCGACAATGGATCGAAGCAATTGGGGATGCTGCAACGTTTTGGCTTGGGAGCCTCTTCGGTGACCTCACCAAGTTGCAGATATGGACCAAAGGGGCCACGCATCTGATAGATCGCAAGTCCTTCTTCCGGATGCATACCGATCGCCTGCGGACCTCGCTGTTTTTCTTCAATCAATCGATCGGCAACCGCGTTGGTGATTTCTCCCGGCGCGATGCTATCCGGGATTGACGCTGTCAGCTTTTCTTCACCGTTTGTCTTTTCAAAGTACGGACCGTAGCGACCAACTCGAACCGACGCATCGAGCCCATCAATAGTCAGCGTACAGGCTTCACGCGGATCGATATCGCCTTCTTTGAGTTTTACTTGCTCGTCCAGGCCTTCCTTACCGGTATAGAATTTACGCAGGTAAGGCAAACGGTCTGCGTTGCCAGTCGCAATATCGTCCAGCTGTTGTTCCATCCCAGCCGTAAATCCAAGATCCACAAGATTCGGGAAATGGCTTTCCAGCAGCTTCGTCACCGCCATAGCGGTAAAAGTTGGGACCAGCTGGTTGCCGTTCTTACGAACGTAACCTCGATCCTGAATCGTACTTAGAATGCTGGCATAGGTACTTGGTCGGCCGATTCCTTCGGATTCAAGAGATTTTACAAGCGTCGCTTCTGTGTATCGTGCAGGAGGCTTCGTTTCGTGCGCGATTGCATCCACATTCTGGCAACCCACACTTTCTTTTTCCGTCATCTTTGGAAGCGGAGAATCCTGATCTTCGATGGCAGCTTCAGGATCATCGGACCCTTCCACATAGGCACGGAAGAAACCAGGGAATTCGACCGTTCGACCGCTGGCTCGAAATTCAGCGTCATCAACGGAAATTGTGACGGTGTCGAACCGCAACAGAGCATCAGCCATCTGAGTCGCCATCGTGCGTTTCCAGATGAGCTGATACAACTTATATTCGCCTCCAGACAAACCAATTTCGTCAGCCGTCTTCATATCGGTACCGGCGGGACGAATCGCTTCGTGTGCTTCTTGCGCGCCTTTGGCTTTAGTCGTGAACTGCCGTGGGCTTGGGCTGAGGTAGTCCTTGCCATAAAGATCGTCAACTTTTCCGCGAGCTGCGTTGATCGCCTCACCGCTGAGACTCACGCTATCCGTTCGCATGTAAGTAATGTGACCATCTTCATATAAACGCTGCGCGGTTTGCATGGTCTGTCGAGCCGTCATGCCCAGCTTGCGGTTCGCCTCCTGCTGCAACGTGCTGGTTGTGAACGGCGGGTATGGTCTGCGAACCTGCTGTTTGCTGTCGATACTTGAAACGACCCACGATCCGGAGCGAATCTTTTCCTGAAGAGCTTTCGCTTCAGCCTCTGCCAGCAGAAGCACATCGGACCCGTCTTTCAGGCGACCAGTATTCTCATCGAAATCTCGGCCGGCAGCGATTCGCCGACCACCCAGGGTTTGCAGGACAGCTTCAAACGAACCACCGGCTTTTGCCTGAAGAGCAGCCTTGAGGTCCCAGAATGTTCCGCTGCGAAACTTCATTCTCTCAATTTCTCGCAACACAAGCAGCCGAACGGCAACACTCTGAACTCGACCGGCCGACAGGCCTCTGGCAATCTTCTTCCACAATAGCGGACTCAGCGTGTATCCATAAAGACGGTCCACGACACGGCGCGTCTCCTGAGCCTGGACGAGGTTTTCGTCCAGCTGACGCGTATTCTTAATCGCCTCCAGGATTGCCGGCTTTGTGATTTCTGAGAAAGTCATCCGGCTTACGGGCACGGTTGGCTTGAGAACCTGCACAAGATGCCAGCCGATGCTTTCACCTTCTCTGTCTTCGTCGGTCGCCAGGATCAATTCGGCGACCTTCTTCAAAGATTCTTTAAGCTCAGTCACGAGCTTTTTCTTCTCTGTTGACACGATGTAAAGCGGATCGAAGTCGTTTTCTACGTTGACACCCAGCGTCGACCACGACTCTTTTTTTACCGCCGCAGGAATCTCGGAAGCGCTGGATGGCAGATCGCGAATGTGCCCCATACTGGCTTTAACGATGTAATCGTCGCCAAGAAATCCGGCAATCTTTTTGGCTTTGGCCGGTGATTCCACGATCACGAGGGCCTTTTTCTGTGATGCCATGAACGACTAACTTTGGTTTCAAAACAAGACTGGGATGCCGGATTTCAAGATGCCGAATGGCATTTTGAGCAAGCCAAACACGGAATTTGGCTCTATTTCCGATTCTACTTTAGGCAACGGACAGGATGAACAGATCGGAGCAAACCTCCGGTCTGAAGCAGGAAAGGTGGACGGAACGTGACAGTGTTGGGCTCAGATGTCAAGAAACAAGAAGATAACTGTTCCGGCAAGTGACCTAAAGTCAAACCTCAGTTGACCTTGCTTGACGTCCGGTGACAGCTAGAATCCGCGACTTCCGCCGAGAACGCTGAACAGTTCACCAAACATCCGGGAAACGAAGCAGCATTCTTCAGTCGCAACGTCTGCGGCGGAATTGTTTATTGCGTAATGGGATAAATCATCCTTCCGACCTCTGTCAAGTGATCTGGTCGAAGGTCAGTTTAAGAATCCTCCAAACGGCACGAGTGTCCCGACATGAGTTCTCCATTTAGTTTCTTTCGTCGTAATCAGCACATCACCATGGTGGGCATCGTCATTTTGTCGATGATGGCCTTCACCCTGGATGCTGTGTTTTCCCAGCAGGGGTCACATTATGTGATTCTTGGTTTGCTGATGGGCGGAATTATCTTCGCCTTTGTCGGCGTCGGACGCGGTCGCTGGCTGCAGTACGGTGCAGCGGGAGCAATCTTTGGTGCGGCTTGCGGCTGGATACTTCCGGAAGTGATTAGCCCGGCAAATGCAGTGGTTCGTAATTCAACTCTTGGCGCATTTGACGAAAAACGCGTTAGTGAATTGATGCTGCGGCGAAGTATCTGCAACGTCTTCATGCAGCAGGCGTTTGAAAAATCCATCGGCCCTGGAATGGGACGATTCGCGCCACAATTTCAGTTCTACCCAAACAACGTCGAAGATGATTTGACGTTTGGCGAGTTAATGCGGGCCGAGGCTGATGAACTTGGCATCGTCGTTACCGACGCAATGGTGACTGACTACATCAATAAGCGGACAGACGAAAAGCTCACTGCAGCCGCATTTGCGGAAATTCGAACAGGACTGAATCTTCGCGGGACTGTTGTTTCCGAAGAGGAGTTGTATGACAGCTTCCGCGGTGAGATCAAGGCTCTGATGGCTTACCAGCACTTGACTCCTCATTTCGCGAGCGTCCCGCAAGGACCCGAGGTGTATTATGAATTGTTCAAGCGAACAAAAATCAGTCAGCGTTTGAATACAGTTCGCCTTGATGTCGATGATTTCACCAGTGAGGTCCCGGACCCTACTGACGCAGAAGTCGCTGGTCTGTTTGCAAATGACCGACTTAAGTTTCCTGACATGGATGAACCAGGCTCGCCTGGATTTCGTCAGCCCCCAAAGGCAACGCTTGCCTATCTGGAACTTGGCTACAAGTCGGTCGAGCAGACGGCGACTCCGCCTACAGATCCAGAAGTCGAAGCCTACTACAACGAAAACAAAGATCGCCTTTATCGCAAGCCCGAGGAAACAACACCCGAAGAAGCAGAAGTGCCTTCAACGGAAACTCCTGCAACGCCAGAAGGCGCTGCGCCGGCTGAAGAACCAAAACCTGAAGAACCAAAACCGGAAGAACCAAAACCGGAAGAACCAAAACCGGAAGAACCAAAACCTGAAGAACCAAAACCTGAAGAACCGGCAACGGAAGCACCGGCAACACCAGAAGGTGCTGCCCCGGTTGAGGAACCAAAGGCCCAGGAGTCGGGCGAAGAGTGCCTGCCGTTTGGCGACGAGCAAGCAGCGCCAACTGAACCTGTAGCCGACGAGAAAGCCGCTACGGTCGCCCCTGAAGCTCCTGCACCAACGGCGGACGAAAAACCGGCTGCCGACGCAGCACCGACGGAAGAAAAAACGGATTCTTCTCCAGCAGCGGAGGTGACAACACCTGCCGCAACGGAAGAAAGTACGAAGCCTGAATTTGAAATCCCGAAGATTGAATATCAGCCATTGGACGAGGATCTGAAGAGCGAAATTCGTGACCGCCTGCTGGACAGCAAGGTTCGAACAACTCTTGAAGAGACAATGGAAAAGGTCATGCTGGAATTGAAGGCCCTTGAAAAAGATCGTGCCAAGGCACGAAAGGCAGTCGTAGATGCTGACCGAGATATCCAGGACGAAGATCTCTATGAGCAGATGCGAGACCACTCCAGGAAGATGATTGAAGGCATGAAGGCCATCGGAACCAAGTATGGCTGCAGCTTTGTGAAGACGCCGCTGGTGACGTTTCAGGACCTTTCTGAAGGTGAAGCCTATCCGATCGGTGCCGCAACGGATCCTCAAGCGAACCCATTCATGCAGTCTGGATCCAATGTTGCACAGCAGGTTTTCAGCTCATTCCCGAGCAAGATTTCCGATGATACAAATCTGTATGTGCGACACCAGTCTGTAAAGAACGCCTTCGATCTTGATGGCGGTGAAGTTCATTTTGCGTGGTGGATTACGGAGTTTTCTGAGACGCATGTTCCAAAACTCGATGATCCAGGAATTCGAGAACAGGTGGTCCTTGCGTGGAAGCGAGACAAAGCCCGTGAACTGGTGAAGAAGCGAGCAGAAGAACTCGCTGCACTTGTTCGCGAAGGTCTCTCAAAGCCCGAGGCAGAACGAAAGGATATGGCATCCACGATTGAAGGTCAGACGATCCTTGCAAAAGCGGATTCGCCCGAACTGACTGTTCGCCAGTCTCAGGCGTTTTCGTGGATGGAACAATCGATCACACCTCAAATGAACTTTATGCAGCAACGCCCAACTCTGCGTCGTTCGGAAGTTCGATTCAACGACGAAATCGGGGGCAGCATTCGCTTCGCCGGTGAAAAATTCATGCAAACAGTGTTTGAAGAAATCGAAAACGAAGCAGTGGGCGTCGTCTCCACGGATGACCTGAAAACATTCTACGTTGTTCAGCCCGTTGATCGGTCGTCTGACGACGAGATACTTCGGCAGCAGTTTTTAACTGAAGGCAAGCAATTTGGCTTCCGCGATGGGGCAGTTGCTCAGTTGCTGAACAACGCTGTCGGCAATCCTGCATCAATTGCCTGGGAACGCGGAATCTGGGCAAAGTATGGAGTCAATCGCGACATGCTTCCCGAAGAATGATCAGCGGGCAGCCATCATAATTAAAAAACAAGAAGGCCGGCGTGGAATGTACTTCCATCGCCGGCCTTGCCATTTCAGCGGCTGATTATCAAATCGTGTCCCGAGGACATCACGTCTGCGGTGAGGGCTTTGCGTCTGCAAGATCTCCGCTTGTGCTCAAACCACACGACATCAATTCGCTTAGCACGCCGTCCCAGAGCCGAATTCGCAATCGTATCGCCTCCTGCGCTGTCAGGATTGCTGACTGCGTCTCAGCGGCCGAATCGCACAAAATATCGACCATGCGTCGAGTTAACGGACCATGATGGTCACCGTCCAGTTCGATATGACGGCGGATGTAGTAGCTTAGCCGAGGAACCTCCAGCTCTGCAGATTCAAACGACTGCAGGAGTCTCTGAAACATGTCTGGAATAATGTCTTCTCGACCAAAACAGAATGCACTGGCGACATCGGCCGGCGAACCCTGAGTTCCAATGCGATAGGTGAACTCAACAAATTCTCTGACTGACGCAGGTGCGTTAATCATCTGAAGGGCTTCAGAAACTGGAGTACCGCACCGCAGAGCTGCGACAAATCCATTAATTCCAGATCTGTCTGCTCCAACGTCGTCCATGGACTGAAGGTAAAGTTCAAAGTGGCTGCGAAAACCACCCAGTCCGTCTTCATCGGTTTCTTCGCCCAGCACAATCTCGTTCACAAATCTGGCAAGATCTGAATTCTTTGCGGGCAACCACGGCAGATCGGCACAGCAAAGCTCCTTCTGCAGCCGTTTCAAAAGCCACATGAAATCCAACACAGCAAATGCATGGTGCTGCATGAACACCTGAAGAGACGGAATATCAACAATGCGGCCATAAATCTCATGCTGCAGCAATTGATCTCGAAGATCTGCGGTTGCAGAAAGAATCTGATCGACCGTACTGTCCTCGGCTGAACCGAATGCACGCACAACACTATCCTTTGGAATGAATGATGCCCTTAGCCACAATCAGGCCGAAGGGAATCCACCAAATCACATCATTGATGGGTATCAAAATCAAGACTCTGGCAGGAACCTGCCCAACGAAAACAGACCACGCAATTCCCACCGGGCCAAGGACTTTTGCAAGCAGCCCGATCAGCACGACAGCCCAGTGTTGTTTCGGATTTGTTGACGCAACTCCGTACCCAACGCCAAACAGGAAGATGATCAATCCCGTTCCCTGCCAAAGAAACAACTCGCGTGGCACTTCCGAAAGTCCGTATGCCAGGGCAGATCTGGCAGGCAGAAAAATGATGAACACACCCCAAATGAGACACTGGACCGATGCAACAAACAGGGCCACACGCGACCAGCGAGGAACTTCGGAGGTGTTTTGGGTTGGCGACATTTCAGTCACGACAACTCGTGCTCCAGGCACCCAACCAGATTCGGCTGGGCGAATTCAAAACCATGCTGCGTCAACTTCTCCGGTACAACTCGAGCGCTGGAAAGAAGTAAGGCGTCCGCCATTTCTCCAAGAACCAACCTTGCCGCGAATGCAGGCATTGGAAAAATCGTCGGGCGATGAAGTACCTGTCCGACTCCTTTTGTGAAATCAAAGTTCGTCATTGGTGACGGACTCACGGCATTGATCGGCCCTCGAACAGACTCATCCTCAACACAAAATTTGAGAACTCGAACCAGATCGTTCAGACCAATCCAGCTCCAATACTGTTTTCCATTTCCAATAATGCCTCCGGCCCCGAGTTTGAATGGCAACAGCATTTTTGCCAACGCTCCGCCCTTGGGGCTCAGCACAACACCGATCCGCACGCAGACGACTCGAACGCCCAACTCTTCAGCCGCCAAAGCTTCCGCTTCCCACTGCTGGCAGACATCTGCCAAATAGCCGGTACCAGCCGCAGAGGATTCAGTGAGAATTTCGTCGCCCCGATTTCCATAGAAACCAATTGCCGACGCACAAACCAGAGTCTTTGGGCGATGTTCAATCGCTCCGATGGATTTCACAATCCCACGAGTTCCCTCGACGCGACTCCGAAGGATTCTCTCTTTACTCGCTGCCGTCCAGCGTCCGCCAGCGATGTTTTCTCCGGCCAGGTGAACAACCGTGTCGATTGCTTCGAATTGCTGCGGGTTCGCGAGTCCAGTAGCTGGATTCCAAAGAATCGAATCTGCTCCTGCTGGCTTCCTGGACAAAGCCTGAACCTTATGTCCCGCGGCCTTCAGAGAAACCACAAGGTCCGACCCAACAAGCCCGGTTGCCCCGGAAACGGCAATATTCTGTGGCCCAAAGACTGACATCCAAAACTCCTCTAAAACCAGCGCAAGTCTGCCCACACGTTCTCCACGGGAGCAACACTGACCAAAGACCTGCATTCAAGTCCGTGGTTAACTGAAGGCCGTCAGACATTCCAGCAAATCAGGGAAATCTGATCCGGGATTGTCCTCCTGACGGACATCATGGTTTTAGTCCGCTTTGAGCGTTTTCAAATCGACTCGGGGCGTTTCAGGGTAGAATCATCCACCCGACCAACGATCAGCGACACATTGTGCCCGCCGAACCCGAAACTATTGTTGATGCAGTACTTGACTCGTTTTTCGACAGCCTTGTTGGGGATGTAGTTCAAGTCACAACTTGGATCTGGCGTATCATAGTTGATTGTGGGCGGCAGAATTCCCGTATTCATCGCGAGCGCACAGGCCGCCATTTCGATCGCACAGGCCGCACCAATCATGTGCCCCAGCATACCTTTTGTTGAGCTGATATGCAGTTTTCGTGCATCCTCTCCAAACACCGACTTCAACGCCACTGTTTCCATTGCATCATTATAAACGGTGCTGGTTCCATGAGCGTTAACGTAGGTCTGATCAGCGATCTCTGCCGGATTCAACCCGGCTTTCTGGATGGCTGCGTTAATTGCTTTAACCGCTTGTCGTCCTTCCGGATCAGGCTGAACCAGGTGATAGGAATCGCTGGTCGATCGACCAGAAAGCACTTCCGCCCAGGCTTTTCCCCCGCGTCGTCGCAAATGCTCTTCCGTTTCGAAAATCAGCACGGAAGCGCCTTCGGCCATAATAAACCCGCCACGATCTGCGTCGAATGGTCGCATCGATTGCTTAGGGCGGTCGTTCATCGACTTGTTCATCGCCTTCATGTTGACGAACGACGAAATGCCCAGTCGGGTCAATGACGCTTCTGTCCCGCCGGTGATGACAAAATCAGCGTCACCGCGACGCAGATACTCCATCGCATCGATCATCGAATGGCCGGATGACGAACATGCGCTGCTGGTGGTGTAACATGTTCCGCGTGTGCCAAACGCAAGGCTAATGTTTCCCGGCGGCGCATTGGGCATGAGCATTGGAATCGTAAACGGGCTGACTCGTGAAGGGCCCTTTGTCAACATTCGCTCCATCTGGAACTCATAGGTCTCCAGACCTGCCAGACCGGCTCCGATAATAACGGCCGCATTTTCCCCAATATCTTTTGTCGGCAAACCCGCATCTTCCAGCGCTTCGTGAGCTGCATGCACAGCAAACTGGCTTGCTCGATCCATCTTTCGAGTGCTGACGAGGTCATTCACATTGATGCGATCTTCGTTCAGATCGCGAACTTCGCCGCCAATGTTGACTTCCAGATCCTTGGTATCGTGCAAGGTCAGGCGATCAATGCCGCATTGACCAGTGATGATGTTGTTCCAGAATGTCTGCCGGTTACTGCCAAGGCAACTGACAACACCAATTCCTGAGATGAAAATTCTCTGCATGCCGATGATCCGAAATCCCGTTTTCCAATAAAGACAGCTTCTTCCGACTGGTTGCCGCATTGGCGATCCAGATTTTCAGTCGGGCGGTCTGCACGCATCCCGCGTGTGTGCGCGTACTACAGCAAACGTACGGCGGACTTCAACCCCTCCGAATCCGTCCATTTCGGAATCCGGTCGAAATGATCCCCGTTGTGTAAAATATCAGGGCTTGATTACCTCCGAGCGACACTTTTGGGCGTCCGGTCGGAGGATCTTGCTTTTGGGCAAGCCCGGACACCACTGAGATCCGGTGAGATCCGGCACCGTCCACGTGCTTGCCTGAGACTAAAGCGACGCCTCAGATTCGATGTTTTTGAAGGAAAAACGGAATCTGAGCGTTTAACGCCACGACATCCAACAGTAACGCCCAATGGTGATCACTTTGGCGTTCAATTTGAAGCGGCACGGCGCGAGCCGTCCGGTTTTTGCAAGTTTTTTGAGTACCATCACCGGACAGCTTGCGCTGTTCCGCGGTCTAAAAATGACTGCCATTGCAGCAACGCACCCGGTGCCGTGTCGAACCGTCACGTTGAGAAAGCCTGTTCATCGCGAAAAACAATGCTCAGTGAACCCTTTTCCAATCTGTTTGTCCTGGTTTTGAAATCTCAAGCCGGACAGAAGTGACAACGGCGATTTCTGTGGAAACAATTGGACCCATGAACGCACCATGGACGCCAGATTCCTGGCAAAAACGACAGGCTCAGCAGCAGCCTCTATATGATAATCCTCTGGAACTTTCCGACGCTCTTAAGACGCTGGCTCAATTGCCGCCTCTTGTCACAGCGTGGGAAATTGATCGCCTGCGCGGCCAGTTTGCGGCGGCCGCCGAGGGAAACGCGTTTGTCCTTCAGGGGGGCGATTGCTCCGAGAGTTTTGACAATTGCAACTCAGGGACAATTCTCAGAAAGCTCAAGGTGCTGATTCAGATGAGCCTGGTGCTGATCTGCGGCTCAAAGAAGAGAATTGTGAGAGTCGGACGAATTGCCGGCCAGTACGCAAAACCGCGATCAGCAAACATGGAACGTCGTGATGGCGTCGAGCTGCCAAGTTACAGAGGCGACATCGTCAACCGGGCAAGTTTCACAGCCGCAGATCGTCGCCCTGATCCGCAATTGATGCTGCGGGCTTATGAACGATCCGCACTGACTATCAACTACATTCGAGCTTTAAGCGAAGGGGGATTTGCGGACCTGCACCATCCTGAAAACTGGGATCTGGAGTTTGTTCGCAACACACCCGGCTCAAGAAGGTATCAGCAACTGCTGGAGTCGCTCAGTGATTCGATTCGATTCATGGAAGCAGTCTCGACCAACGAAATGACGCAACTGACCCGTGTGGACTTTTTCACGTCACACGAAGGCCTTCTGCTTCTGTTCGAGCAGGCTTTGACACGGATGGAACGCCAGCGAGGATACTACAATCTCGGAACTCATATGGCATGGATCGGCGACAGAACGCGTGCCGTGGACGGTGCTCATATCGAGTATTTCCGAGGAATCCGGAATCCCATCGGACTTAAGGTTGGCAACTCGATGGAGCCTGATGAGCTGATTGATGTGATTCGCATCCTGAATCCAGAAAATGAACCCGGGCGACTGACGCTGATTCATCGTTTCGGCGCCGAGAAAATTCGCTCTCGATTGCCGATGCTGGCAGAAGCCGTCCTGAAATCCGGATGCAATGTGCTATGGAGCTGCGATCCCATGCATGGAAATGGCCAGACAGCTCGCAACGGCATCAAGACCCGATCTTTCGATGACATCATGTCTGAAATTATCACGGCATTCCGAATCCATAAAGAAGTTGGCAGCCGCCTCTCGGGAATTCACCTCGAACTGACTGGTGAGGACGTGACAGAATGCATTGGCGGTCCAGGAAATCTCTCGGAATCCGATCTGACGCGAGACTATCGCAGCCAGGTTGACCCGCGTTTGAATTACGAACAGGCCATGGAGATTGCTTTTCTGATTGCCGAGCAAATGAAATAAGCGGCTGTCCAATTGACATCGGCGCAAGATTCTCAGCAATGTTTTATGTCGCTTTCGCCCGTTTTTTGGGACATCCGTCACCAGTTGGGGCGTCGCAGCCAGCGAACACTGCGCCTGGGAATTGATTCGTCAACAATGAGCGGTAGACTATCTGGTAGTTTCACCCCACCTGCTCAGCCCTTGCCGATATTTCCTTCCGCGCTGGGTGTTTTCTCTTGGAATCCTTTTTCCCGTCAGCGAATTTACGTCACAGCCTTGAGACTTCGCGCGTTCAGACTGGTAAGATAACTGAACGACCGACAGGTTCCCGATTCTCATGTTTTCGGAAGACTTCCGATGATAAATTTAATGTTGAAATTAGCCACAAAGCCGATGCTGGCGCTCGTTCCCGGATGGATGGAAATGGCCATTGTCCTTGTGGTCATCATGTTATTGTTCGGCAATCGCCTGCCTGGAACGATGCGGTCACTGGGGCAAAGCCTCGTGCAATTCAAAAAGGGTATGAAAGAAGGCGATGAAGACGGTTCCGATAAGTTGCAGTAGCATTTACGCAGAATTGGAATTTCAGTTCTGCAGACAATGGTTGCCGTTTTCGATTCCCTCCGTAAGCTGAAAAATCCAGGGTTACTGTCCGAGGGGTCGCTGGTTTTGCCGCTGTTCAGAAATCGAGTTTTAGGTCACTGACGGATCTGGCTTCCGATTAAGTCTGGAAAGACTTTGGGAACCACTTTCTTCAGTCCCCGAAATCAGGAGTTACGACAATGGGATTTATTCCAGGTGTTGGTGGTTTTGAAATGATGATCGTCGGGATCATCGCGCTGCTTCTGTTCGGAAAGAATCTTCCGACGGTCGCAAAGAATCTGGGTAAGAGCTTCGCCGAGTTCAAAAAAGGCGTGTCGGGCTTTCAGGATGAAATCCGAAGTGCCAGCCGCGAAGTAGAAAAGACGGTCACCTACACGCCGCCATCGACGAAGTCGACGGACGAAGATCGACCGAAGGTGACCGTGTCTGATGCCTCAGCGGATGACGATTTCACGGCACCTCGCTTTGATGTGAACTGATTCCTTCGCGAACCGATTTTGAAAATCACTGACGGACGGCCCTTTAACGGCCGTCCGTTTTTCTGTGATCAACTGGCGTAAAACAGATCAGATTTGAAGATTGTGACAGATGTCCTTTGAATCAAATCCGTACGATGCGACGCAATCATCTGGCCTGTCGCCGTTGACACTTCGGCAGAAACTCATCTCATTAGCCACTGGTGGTCTGGTCGGTCTCGCTTCCGCCGTAACGATGACAGCATTCCTCTTCGGAACCGTTGTTGCCTTTGCTGGCCATTCTGTGCCTTCCCCCATTGATCTGCCCACGCTGTTTGCGAGTTCGATGCGGCCGTTCCTTATTGCCGGACTCCTTGCCATTGTGCCCGTTGCATTGCTGTTGAGCGTGTTCTCAACATTCCGAGTGATGCGGGTGTATCGCAATCTTTTCGAAGCAGGACTTCGAAGAATCGAACTTCGCCAACAACTTGATACCGTCCGCGATTCATACAAACTCAGCAAGACCAAACGCGGTGACGAGAATCTTTAGGCCACCGATTCAGCGACCAGATCACGAGAACACTTGAGCTAAAAAACGGAGCCATTCACAATGCCGGATGAGTCGTTTTGCATTTCCATGAACGATATTCAGCAGGCCGCTGACAGCATCCGCAGCCATGTCCTGCGTACTCCGGTGGTCGAGGCCTGGGGATTGCAGACTTTGACTGGCTGCCGACTGCGTTTCAAATGCGAGAACCTGCAATACGGTTATGCGTTCAAAGCTCGTGGCGCCTGCAATGCAGTCTTTAGTCTGACCAACCACGATGCCGAGCGAGGCGTTGTGACTCATTCGTCAGGAAATCATGCCGCCGCGTTAGCGAGAGCCGCTCGGTTACGCGGACTGCCAGCGCATATCGTGATGCCGCATAATTCCGCTCGCGTCAAGCTGAACGCCGTCCGACGGTTAGGGGTTGAGCCGATTCTGTGCGAACCGGATTCTGCGTCCCGCGAAGCCGTTGCGGCTCGAGTGCAGTCCGAAACGCAGGCAACCATGATTCATCCCTTCAATGACTCGCGCGTGATCGCAGGGCAGGGCACTGTGGCCCTGGAAATTCTTGAACAAGCAGCCGATGCGGATACGATCGTGGTTCCCGTGGGCGGAGGCGGATTGCTCGCAGGAACGCTGGTCGCAATTAAGTCGATCAACCCTGACATTCGAGTCATCGCGGCAGAACCGGCATGGGCGGATGATGCTTTTCGTAGTTGGAAATCTGGAAGAATTGAACCTGCATTGCGGACTGACTCAATCGCCGACGGATTGCGAACTCCCCTCGGCACTTTGACCTTCCCAATCATCCAACACCTGGTTGATGAGATTCTTGTGGCAGACGAGGAGACGATCATTCGAGCCACGGGTTTAATCTCCCAGCACGCTCGAATGATCGCGGAACCATCTGGCGCAGTGCCGCTGGCGGTAATTTTGCAAAACCCAGCTCAGTTTGCAGGTCGAAATGTTGTGGCGATCATTTCCGGAGGAAACCTGGACGATTCAAAACTCGTCGGCTTGTAGTTTTCGGTTGCTGCCCCTCAAAGTTTGTGAGCCGCCTTTGAACAACGCCGCGATGGCATGTTCCCCCGGAAACCCTGGATTTTCCGGCAGGAATCAACAGGAAGGAAAACGTTTTGTGCCGCATTGACGCACCGCGCGGCAGAAAAGACCTCTTTACACAAACTTCGGGATGCCTTATTTAACCTGTCTCTCCTCTCAAGAACCTCTCTCATCTTCCCTTCTCTCAAATCTGTCGCTCTCTCAATTCCTCAGACAGTCCTGTGATGCTGTGTCCCTCAATGCAACTCAACTCAGAGTGCATTTGAGCAACCTCATTCCCTGATTGTGTTTCGAATCGAGCCTGCAAGAGCGCTGGATCTGTGACCTCGACGTCACGGAGCTTGTACATGCAATCGCTGAAAAATCCATTGAGCCTGTTCGCGCTGGCAGTTGGTTCAATTTGTGTCATTGGATGCATGTCCGCGCCAGGCTACGGGCCCGCTGGTTATTATCCGGGAGGATATCCGAATGGCTATCCAACGCCTGGCGGGCCAACAGGAGGTTACGTTCCTTCTGGACCAGGCTCTCCGCCTGCCGGTTATCCCGTGACCGGGTACATTCCTACGGCACCGGGAGGTCCGATTCCCTATCCTGGCCCCGTGAGTCCATCGCCAGGATCTCCGAATGTTCCGACAGTGCCAGTGTCTAACCCAAGCACTCCAGACACGCCGTCAACCGTTGGAGGCGGATCCGATTCTCCTGGGTCGACGACCGTGCCGAATAATCCGAGGGACTATTGGGTGGCATGGCCACTTCCGCCACGGAATCAAACATCAGCCGTTAATTCCAGAGTTGCAGCCGCATCGGTCGACCGTGACTTTTCTCGTCAGTCCCATCGTGGTCACCACGCCGGGAGTCGTCATGGTCGTCCGATGAATTCAACGGTACGGCGCGGATCTCGAGCCGCTGAGATCAATCACAGCGATGCCGGGCTTCCTGGCCGCGAACCAAGTTTCGCCGCTCGTGTTTCTGGCGTTCCGTCGACGCCATCTGAAGATCTGAGATATCGCGGCGGCCACACGATTCCGCATTTGCAGTTCGTGAACCTCTATGTGGGCGGTGATGATGCCTGGCAGAAATCTGATATCGAGTCGATCGACAACGCAATCGCGGCGGCAATGTCTGACCGAAACCTCAACAATGTGATGATCCAGTATTTCCAAAATCAACCCATCACTTCGACAGCACTGCCATCTCATCCACTCACCGGATATCGCCCTAAGAAAATATCGCAGGGTGATGTCGAATTCGGTGTGGCCTACCTGTACGACAAAGGTTATTTGCAGGGTTATGACTTCACGTCGACGGTGTTCAACTTTCTCTTGCCTTCAGGGACTATTCTGACGGACGACACTTTTCGAACAGGAACCATTGCTGCCGCACAGCGACCTGGGCGTCTACCCGGCCAACAAGGATTCGCTCAGCTGACGGCTTTGGACGAGGACGGCGACGAGGGGCTATCCGCAATTCCCCACGCAGAAGAAGCCAGCTCTTTGCTGGGACTCGGGGGCTATCATGGGAGTATCCGAAAGAACGGCTCGCCGATCTACTACAGCGTGAACGTCTACTCGGAACGCGGGACAAATGGAACATCCAATGGGATTCCGGTCTTTAATGAGCCGTGGAAGAACGTGGTCGCAACGCTTTACCATGAGCTGAATGAAGCTCGAACGGATCCGGATGTCGAGGATGCGATTCGCAACCCGACCGATCCACGAGCCGAACGATTTCTGGGCTGGACATCGGATCGTGGTGAAGAATGCGGTGACTATCCGATTGAAGAGGTTCAACAACTCAGCACAATCGTTCGCGAAGTTATGTTGACCGATGGGAGCGGATATGTTCCCGTCCAATTTCAATATTCCAACGCCGTGCATGGCCCCGAGGGACCAATCACAGAACCGCATCCGCTGTAAGTCGCTCAAAAGGGCATCAATAATAGGCGACATCACTTGAAGGAAATCGTCTGACGGCTTGTTTTTCAACTCAGATCCGTCACATGCTTTGTGTATCGCTGCCGCATACAATGAACCAGAGAAACGTAACCGAGTTACGATTGAGCCAATCGCCGCATGCCAGAAAGCTTCCTTGACCATCTTGTTGTCACTGCACCGCGACTCGAAATCGGAGTCGCATACGTCGAAAGGCAACTTGGAACATCAATGACTGCCGGCGGTCAACATGTGCGCATGGGGACTCATAATGCTGTATTGAGAATTGGCGATCGATTGTATCTTGAGGTAATCTCGATCGATCCCGCAGCAGACCCCATCGAACGCTCACGTTGGTTTGGTCTGGATCACGTCTCGGAACAGGATGCTCCTCGACTGTCGACATGGATTGTGCGGACCAACAATATCGACAGACTCGCACCGACTATGAGTATTTTCCCGGGACCAATTGAACCGATGAGCCGCGGCTTGTTGAAGTGGCGAATCACAATCCCAACAGACGGAACCATGCCATTCGGCGGCATTGTGCCAGGCTTAATTGAGTGGGAACCAGGATTTCATCCAGCGGAAAAGATGCCGGACACGGGAGTCAAACTCACTCAACTGCAGTTGATTCACCCAAATGCCGAGGCGGTGAATCAGACTCTGAACGAAATAGGAATTGTCCACGACATCCTCGTTCCCGCTGCAATCAATGGAGAACGACCACAGTTGATCGCGACATTCCAGACGCAGCATGGATTTGTGGTTTTGCGTTAACAGCAATTCAGAGATTGCCTGGCGTCGAGCCCAAAACATCCACTTCACGAAGGAACTCACCTGTCAGTGAAATGATCGCTGCGTTTCCTTAAGGACAAGCGCCGAAATAACAGCCTGATCTGGACGATGACACTTGGCAAGTTTCTCAAGACGTAGGGTGTGACAAGCGGAGCGCTGGCACACCATTTTGCCGGAATTTGGTGTGCCTGCGCTCCGCTGGTCACACCCTACAAGTTGCGATCATTCTTTCCCCCTATCTCCGATTTTTTTTATCGCTCAGTCCTAACCGTTCTTCTATTTCAAGAGCACGATGCCGGGCCTTCAAAAGAATTGAAGGCCCGAAGTTGCAGCAAGCAGTTAACCTACTTTGTCGACCGTTCTTGTCGAAACATCCACGGAACAAGCCCGTCGTTGTCTTCGTAGCTCGGCGTCCATGAATTGTGGGGCACACCAGGCATCTCGACATATATTGGGTGGCCCCCAGCGTCACGCAGAGCATTGACTGCACTGCGACTGCGGTCAACAGGGACCGCCGTATCCGCATCTCCGTGGGCGACCCAGACGGGCAAATCCTTGATCGCAGCAATCTTGCTCGGATCAGCAGCCCCACAAATAGGGGCGACAGCGGCGAACCAATCCGGATGTCGAATGGCCAGATCAAAGGAACCGAAACCGCCCATCGACAATCCTGTCAGGTAGATTCGATCCTTGTCGATCTGCTCGTCCTTCAAAGTCAGCTCCAGCATCTGGATCACGGCCTGCAATTGTTCGCTGGGGGTCTCGGGCATGTCAGGATCCGCCTTTCTGCTCCAGTCAACATCCATCCATTTGCGATCCGTGCGGCATTGAGGTGCGAGAACGTAACAAGGGAATCGATCTCGCCAGCGTGGCTGAGCCATCTGAGTGGGGAAATATTGCAACTGCAGTTGATTGTCGCTGCCTCTTTCACCGGCACCGTGCAAAAAGATAACAAGTGGATACTTCTGATCTTGCTCGACGGATGCGGGTTTCATCAATCGATAATGAATCTCTTCGTTGGAATACTCACCACCTGTAAATCGAATCGACTTGTCTTCAAACACATCTGTTGCGTTCACGACAGGTGCTGCCTCGCCAGTGGCATCAGCTTGCCGCGGCGGCCCGACAACATGGTCTCTCCAAAGCCAGGTGAGAGATTCGGGCATTATCACTCCGCCGTGCTTACCACTGTGAGCACCAACTCCGCCGACAAATTTGTAGTCGTACTTCTTGAAGGCCAGTGACTTTGCCATCTGCTGATTTGCAAGCCACCAGTTTCCATGCTCGTTATCCAGATCGTTTTCGCCATCCTGGAGGAAGACACGAATCGGCTTCTTTTCCGTTTTGCGAATCATCGCTTCGTAAGCGTGGCCACCACGAATGTTGGTAAAGCTGCCGATGTGACTCAAGACTTTACCGAACCACTCCGGATGCTCCCACGCTGCGGTGAATGCACAGATTCCACCGCTGGACATTCCACAAATTGCATGATCGTCAGCGTTCTCGGAGATATTCAGTTTTTGTTCTTCAACAACATGTGGCAGCAGTTCATCCATGACAAAGCGAGCATACTGATCGCTCAGAGTGTCGTATTCAAAACTGCGATTGTTGGCCCGCCAGCGATTCTCAGGAATCGCGTCTCCGTTATGCCCAGGATTGATAAACAGCCCGATGATGACAGGCAGTTCACCTCGATGAATCAGATTGTCCAGAACTACGGGCACTCGAACCTGGCCATTCTCATCGACATAGGCATGACCATCCTGGAAGACCATCAGACAAGCTGGTTGAGTTCCGTCATATTGTTGAGGCACGTAGACAAAGTATTCACGCTGTGTGCCCTCGAAAATCGAGCTGGTCCACTCATGCTTGGTCACGGTTCCTTTGGGAACACCGTCCAGACGCTGAGAATCCGGACCAAGCTGATATGCATCATCAGGACTAACCTGCTGCGCATTGCCAGTTTGGGCTGTCACACAAAAGGCCAGAAACAGCAGTAACAGCAGACTGGAATCAGTCGTGGGTTGGAGCAACATGCGGAGCAATCCATTTGGCGGAACAAATCAGGAAATCAAGGCCCGACAGTCAGCAGGCCACTTCAAGACACGTCCGCAATCTGTGCTGCATCTGCCGCAGTGTCAAGCGCAGCAGCGATCCTCGCTGGATCACCGTTCGTGTGCGTTTGCCAGCTCGCTCAATATCGGCGTCCTGGAACTCGCAAGCGTCCTGCTGCCATCGCGCGAGCTTTGTGGAGTGTCTCGATGCCGTTCGAGCTTTCAGTAACCAATACGAAACTGGTATCACAAACAGCGTGAATGCTGTCGAAGCGATCAGGCCGAATATCAGAGACCAGCCTAGCCTGGAGAAAATCGCCAAAGGAAGAGTGCTATCGCCAAAGGGGGAAACGCTAAAGGGGACATTCTACTTTACGTGGGGATGTCGCTCGGTTAGAGTTCGAACGCTAAAGGGGACATTCTACTTTACGTGGGGATGTCGCTCGGTTAGAGTTCGGGAATGCCACGCACATCCAGAGCATCACGAGGTGGGTTTGTTTACCATGTCCTGAACCGGGGTAATGGTCGCGGTGACGTTTTTCATAAGGATGACGACTTCGCGGCGTTTGTGTCTGGCGACAATTAGTTTTCCCGGTTGGCGACAATTAGAAGTACCGGTTTGAGGGGCCGTGAGTCAAGGTCTGGCACATTGGATTTGAGCTTGTCGACAATTGGCGTTCCCGGGATGTGGGTAGAGTGTTGATCATTGTAACTCCCTATTTTCAAGGAGTTTGCGATGATCACGAATGGAC
>JBGSVD010000063.1:0-13351 GCA_041753135.1 Planctomycetaceae bacterium | reverse complement strand
TCACGGTCGAGGCATCGACCGTGCCCGCACTGAAACCGGCCTGCTCGTCCTCGCCCAAAACCTGCTCCGCCTCGACAGACTCAAACGTGATGCCATAAACTCAGCGAATACGCCAACCTAAAAGCTGCACGATCTCCAAAGGGTCGGTACGCATTTCGATGAAACCAGGATCCTGGAGGTTTTGCTGGCAGATCAAGTCCACTCTGCATCATACATCACATGGGATCATACATGATCTCCAGGGACTGAAGGTGCATGATATTGAAGTTTGGCAGGAATTTCAGTTCCATCACGGACAGTGTGAAGATTGCGGCGGTGCGGACCTTACAAAATTCTACTGTTGTGACGTTGCCCTGATCAGGACGTCCCCGACTTTACCACGTAACTGAACCCGGGCGACAAATCAAAACGTGTCACTTGCCCGGAAATAGGTTGACGGCGGCCAGATGGGAGCAACAAGAAAAGTTGGATTTCCGGAAGTTTTTGCCACGACACCATTGGTGAACGGATCTCAATATCAGTTTTGCCGTCGAATTGTCCGGGTTAACAGAGATTCATGCTGGAAACTGCGGCAGCGTTGCGGAAAATATCAGGCAAAACAAAAACCCATCCACGAATGCAGAGAAACTGATTTCATGACGACACAGTGGTACTACCAGCTGCTGATGGAAGAATTCGGGCCAGTATCAGACTCCGCCATTCTGGAGCTGATTGATGATGGAACCCTTTCCTCAACTGACCTCGTGCGTCCTGACGACTCCCATCAGTGGATACCCGTCAGTTCACTACCCTCATTCGATGAAAACGCAGAGGATGAATTTGAAGATGATGATTCTGATGAGGAGACGGAACCGGATGACATAACAGACCTGTCTGAACTGTCATTCGACTTCGAAGAATCCGGTCCCTCAGAATCTCGGTCCACAAGAAGCACTCGCCAGTTGCCATCTCAGCAACCACAACGCGTCGCGCCAATTCTTGGGCTGGCTCCGGAGTACTATTGCCAGTCGATTGGTCAGGTTCTTGGGCCAATGTCGAAGCAGGACCTGCTGGGGATGGCAGAGTCTGGTGCATTGAGTCAGGAGGACCTCGTGCGATTTGGTGAAAACGGCGAATGGCAAGCGGCTCACGAGATGGATGAGATTTCCGCTGCGTTTCTTCTCGGTGACGACATCCCCGCAGAGCCGATCGCCAGCGCGCCACCGTCCACTCGTCGACTTTTCCCGACCGCTGGAAAGCCGCTGGACACTGCCGCAGTGGAGTCGGGAAGCCCTAACTCAAATGCTCAATCCGCTGTGAATGAAGCAGCTGGTGAGAACTCTTCGTCCACAACCTCTCAAGCCAGCGAATCGGAAGCCGCATCGCCTGACACAACATTGACTTCAAACGGTTCGGTAGCCACGGTTGCTGAATCTGTTGCCGATCGGACTGGCGCAAAGAAGAAGGCTGGTTCGGCATCCTTAAAGAAAAAGAAGAAGCGAAAGGCGAACGCTGAAGATGATAAGTTGCTCGACGATATCTTTGATGATGTCTTTGCGGACAGCGACAAGTCTTCTTCGCCTATGATGCCGGCGGCATCAGCCGCTCCAGCGAGTGCAAGGTCGACGGGCGATAAGGGTACTTCTTCACCGTCGAATGACGCCTCCGAAAAACGAACAGAATCGTCACTCGGCAACAAGGGAGCGGTAGCATCTGTCACGACGGCTACGGCAGTGGCCACGTCCGGAGTATCGGCTGCGCAGCCTGTCCTCGGTGCGCAACCAGCGGATGCCATCGCTTCGATCCCAGCATCACCATCACCATCAGTGTCGGCCTTGTCCTCGCCAGCCTTGTCATCAACTCCGTCGGCATCGATGTCGCCCTTGATGAGTTCAGCAGCGAAAGGTTCTCCTTCACCAGTACCGCTGCCAAAACCCAAACGCGATCTGAGTTTCAGCGTTAGTGGGCCGGCCATCAAAGCGTTGATTGGCGTGGTCGTGGTGGTTGCTGTTGGAGGATTGATCTGGAAAATGGGTTTACCATCACTTGGCGGCATCAGTACTGACAAATACACGACCAGACTTTCCGAAGTCCTTGTCGAATACAAGGCGCTGGGCGATGACCCGTCGCTGGGACAATGGGAACAACAGAGTAACAAGGCTCGGCAGGAGTTTATGACTTACTACAAAGCCATGATGGATGCCAAGGCGACGGGACCGCAGAATACCGCCTGCATTGAAGGAATCAAAGCAATGATTGCTCTGGCCGCAACTCCTGTAGAAGAGAAGGAGAAGCGAAAAGGATTGTTCGATCGCATCGAAAAATCACTGGCAGATATGAAGTAATCGAGATTGTTATGGATGGATCGTGCGGAATCCTCCCGTCGAGTCCAAAATTGATCCACCCAACGCGATGGCCGACTCCTGTCGGCAAGTTCATCGGTGCCTGATGACTGGTCGGCTATAATCGTCTTGTCGACTGAGAGCTCATTCGCTCCGCCAGCCAGGATCCAAGAGTTTTCTGAAGAGGATCGCTTGTCAGAATACGGCGGCAGTTGATCCCCATGGCACCGCATTCCTTAGCCAAGGTTTGCGAAAACTCATTGTACTGCCGCAAATATTCTTTGCGCAATCGCGTTGGGTCAACAAGAAGACGCTGATCCAGATCTTCGAGATTTCGAAACTGTGTGGGACGCTCAAACGGGAACTGTTCTTCTTCTGGTGCTGCAATGCGAAAGATAATCATCTCATGCCGAGCGTGTCGGCACCGTTGAAGAGCCTTGGTAAGAACGTCGACATCGTCAAAGCAATCACTGATCAGGATGATCAGACTTCGGCGAGAAATTCCTGGCAACGCGGTTTCAAGAATTGATGCGAGGCTCGTGTCGGCACCGGGTGTTGTGGCTTCCAGGATTTCCAGCATACGACGAAACGTGTCACGGTTGCTGGACGGTTTCACCTGTTCGCGAAGCTTTGTGTCGAAGGTCATCATTCCCACGGAATCACGTTGACCCAGCAGAAGCCATGCCAGCGATGCGCCCAGCATTCGAGCGTATTGAAACTTACTGACATGTTGTCCTGCGTAGGACATGCTGCCACTGACATCAATCATCAGATGACATCGAAGATTCGTTTCATCTTCAAACTCTTTAACGTAGTAGCGGCCAGTTTTTCCGTACGCCCGCCAGTCGATATGCCGAATTTCGTCGCCCGGGTAGTAATCTCGATGCTCGACGAATTCTACGCTGGAGCCTTTGAACGGACTGCGGTGTCGTCCCATCATCAGGCCTTCCACCAACTGATGAGCGATCAGTTCCAGTCGTCCGAACTGGGCCAGTTCGATGGGATTCTCCGGCAGTGGGTTCACGGACATTGAAGCCTTGAGAGACGGAGGGTTTTGAAATACGGAACGATGACTCTGCGACAGGGTGACCAGATCTGGTGCCGACTTGTTTTCTGGCGCGGTTGATTTTTTCAGATCGCGAGGAAATTGCGAAGCAGATCAAATCCCATTTCTGTCAAAAAGCTCTCTGGATGAAATTGCACCCCGTGAACCGGATACTCACGATGTTGCAATCCCATCACTTCAAAAGATTGCCCTGCATCTTCAACCCAGGCTGTTATCTGCAAACAATCGGGAACGGTTTCTCGGGGAACAATCAGGCTGTGATAGCGAGTCGCCTGAAATGGATCAGGCAGTCCGGCAAAAACACCCTGCCCGGAATGAGAGATCATCGACGTCTTGCCATGCATCAAGCGATCAGCTCGTACGACCTTCGCTCCGTAAACTTCCGCCAGACACTGGTGTCCAAGGCATACGCCCAGCACGGGTAACTTAGGTCCAAAGTGGGCAATCAAATCCCTGGACAAACCTGCTTCCGCCGGAGTACACGGTCCTGGCGAAATAATGATCCGCTCTGGCTTCAGATCTTCAATCTGCTCCAATGTAATCTGATCATTTCGTTCAACGCGAATCTCAGCCGTCGGGTCCAGTTCCCCGATGCGCTGAACAAGGTTGAATGTGAAGGAGTCGTAATTATCGAGCAGAAAGATCATGTGATTTGACCGAATCTCGGACTGAAGAGTTCATGAACAAATGTATGTGGTGCAGGCTCTGATTGACACTAGAGAATTGTCTCAAATCAACTTCTGTGGGGCAGGTTTTATCCTGCCTGTTCTATCAATGGCAAGTTAACACAGCCGCTCCATCTTTTTCGAGATCGCGCAGCTTTCCGATTTAGCAGTGGATGGGGCAACGAGTCCTGCGATGACTTCCGTACCGGGACTCGTCGCCTTATCCACTACGCGATTGTGTTATCCCTTGTAAGAAAGCAACGTGAAATCTGCACAGTTTCTTTGGCGACTGAATCCCAAATGAAAGTTTGTGGCGACATTTGCCTGGATCCGCTGCGAGCGACGACATCGACGATCGACGTGAGGCTCGCACTGTTTTCTAAGGGTTTCAAGTATTTGCTCAAGCTGCGGTTTCGTATCCTGGGGAATGTCACCAGTGAAAATAGTCGTGGCGATCAACAACTTCAACGCATCAGCGTTGCTTGTCAGCTTTCATTGACAAAATAGGAGGGTTAGAACGGACTTTTTGCAATCTCTGGACTCCTGCGGGAGGATATCGGCGGCAATTCCCGATTCCCTGTGCTGACGAACTGAAAAACGTCGAAGAGGATGAGGAGCCCTTGTGTTTCCACGCACCTGTCCATTGGGGCAGCAAAAACTGCGGGAACACGATGGCGGCTGACTGGGAGGTCAGCAAATTCGATTACGCTTCCGTCGCTGAGTGGATGTCACCATGAAGAAGCTTGCTGTTCCGTTCGCATTGCTGCTCACAGGGGCGATGCAGGGATGTTCTACCGGCCCGAGTTTCATCGAGCATACGGATTCGACGAGCCATCATGCCCCCGGATCAGACGCGTGGTGGGCAGAAAAGGGTGCTTTGCCACCTGGAGTTCGGCAGACTTATAAAAAGGGAAAGATCTGGCCTGCAAGGCCACGATCCAATCAGCCACCGCAACAGTTCTCCCACACCTACTACTCTGAACACTATTGGCCTCTGCCTTATGTGTGTCAGGACCGTGAAGCCGTTGCAAACTTCATGGAAACTCAGACCGCGCTTGGCTGGCAGGAAGAAACAACGATCTACGATCGTCATTTCGACAGCAACACTCACCAACTGACTCGAGCTGGCGAATTGCATCTTGAGTACATTCTGCGTGTTGTTCCCGTTGAACGTCGCGCGGTCTACATCCAGTCAACGTATCGTCCGGATCTGGATAATCTGAGAGCCGAGTCTGTCAACTCATACATGGCATCAATGGCCCAGGGCGGCACTGATGTGGCGGTTTCAATAAGAGATTGTCAGCAAGTAGGTCGTCCTGCGGCAGAAGTCCAGCAGATCAACTCTATGTATAATTCAAGTACACCTGCACCTCGACTGGGGTCAGCGTCGTCCGGTGGAGGGGCGGCGTCTGCATCAGGTCCGTAGTTCTGATTCCGTCGCCAGCGACGAGAGTCATGATCAAAAGTGCCGAATTGCGATCGTGATGTCGGATCGATATCTGGTGAATGTGATAAATGCGCAGTTCCTGCTGAAGTTTGTCGGCACTGAGAGTCGACCGGTTTCAACAGGCAGGTGATTCTGCGTGACAACGTGGTAAACAAATTCTGCGGGCGATCTTTTAATGACCGGCTCCAGAAATTCAAAGATCGATATTTGACTGACGCACATGGAGGTGCGAGATGAAACGCAAGAGTCTGACGACACTGATGGCTGCCGCAGCGCTGGGCATGTCCACGGGCTGCGCTTCATTTAACAGGGGGTCATCCTGGTCGAATCCCTTTGCATTCGGGCGTTCTGCTCCTGCCGCAGAAGCTGCGTCAGAAGAATCCGCATTGGCCAGACTTCGCAATCGATTCACTGGCGAGCCGCAGGACGGCCTAAGCCCGGAGTTCCGCGCTGCCCAAAAGACGCTGAAGAAAAATCCTGAGAAGTCTCTGCTTTCCTGGGCGCGGTATCAGGAAGATATTGGCGACTACGCCGAAGCTCGCAAGATGTACCGAGAACTTGAAATCGCCTACCCAGAGAACATGGAAGCGCATCTCGGGATGGCAAGGATTGAACTTCTCACCGGACGATCACAACAGGCGGAACAAATTCTGACTTCGTTGATGAAGGAGTCGCCTGGAAACGTTGAAGTGCGTTTGGCAATCGGCCGGCTCTACAGTCAGCAAGAGAAATGGGACGAGTCCATTCTGGCTTTCGAAGAAGCCTGTGAACTTGAGCCTGATAATCAAAATTGCCACTACGAATTGGGTGTCGCCTGCGCTCGTGCCGGGAAATTTGACCAGGCTCTGTCGCATTTGACCTACTCTGTTGGAGAACCGGCCGCACACTACAACATCGGCTATATCCTTCATGAGGAAGGAAAGGATGTCGATGCCGTCGAGTGGTTCCAGAATGCTCTGGAGCTGCATCCTGACAAGCAGACATCGGAGAAATCCCGTGCGATGCTCGCGAAATTGGGGCCGTCATCGAATGGTGCCTTGCCTGATTCCATCCGGATTGCTCAACGTCCGGCGTCAACGCCTCGCAATTTGATTCCGTCGGGGACACCTGTGGATTCGCAGGCAGGCCGCGCGCAAGGAATGATGTTGCAGGCATCATCGGCCGCTTCATATGTCCCGTCCGGCGAACAATTGCCTTACGTTTCAAGTGGCCGTCAACATTCGGTTCCGGAAATGCAAGTGGCGCGTCGCGCAGAAAATTTTCCGGATCCATCGTCTGACGCGCCTGAAAAGTCGCCGTTCCGAAATGTCTCGTATTCCGATTCGCCCACGCCGAGCGCGCTGCCGCCAGTCGGCGAACCTCCTCAGTGGCGCGGCCCGTCACCTCAAGCAAGTCCCCCGGCAGGTGATCAGTGGGCAGCACCCAAAGATCCACCGAACTGGCGAGCTCGAAAGAACTGAGCCTTTGCG
Organism: Planctomycetaceae bacterium; assembly: GCA_041753135.1. GTDB lineage: Bacteria > Planctomycetota > Planctomycetia > Planctomycetales > Planctomycetaceae > SXXK01. Next base: position 6,383 of record JBGSVD010000063.1, on the reverse strand, counting down.
TCCTCCATGCTCTGGAGTGCCGATGAGTCGAACTCAGTCGTTCAACTGCAGGACGTGAAGCAATTGTCCGCCAGGATTTTTGGTCGAGAATAAAGCGACTTCCGTGACTGCCCGTGAATTGGCATGTCACTGAAGCTATGATGCAACGCATCGCAGTGAGATCAACTCGCTGCACACTGCATCTGTGTGGATCCACTCTGCGGGATCGTTCTCTGCTCGGGAGAAAGCATTGCCTCGCTTCGTTCTTGTGCTTTTAGCATGTCTGCTGGCTGAGGCCGCGTTTGTTGCTGGTGCGGAACCCGCACGAACGAACGTTGTCTTTTTTATTGTCGATGACCTTGGTCAACGGGATCTGAGTTGCTACGGCAGTTCATTTTATGACACGCCAAATGTGGATCGTCTGGCTGCTGACGGTGTTCGGCTGACGAATGCATACGCGGCTTGCCCCGTTTGTTCACCAACTCGAGCCAGCTTGCTGACCGGTCGCTATCCGCAGCGATGCGGAATTACGGATTACATCGGTGCCGCACAGCCAGGCAAATGGAAACGAAATACAAAGCATCTCCCAGCGCCGTATACAGAGCAACTGGCACTGGATGAAGTAACGATTGCTGAAGTCCTGAAAGCTTCCGGGTACGCCACATTCTTTGCGGGAAAATGGCATCTTGGTGGAGACGGATTTTCTCCAGAAGATCAGGGATTCGATATCAACATGGGCGGACTTCCCCAGGGCGGTCCATATGGTGGAAAGAAATATTTCTCTCCCTATGCAAATCCCAAGTTACCCGACGGCAAAGACGGAGAACATCTTCCCGATCGACTTGCAACAGAGGCCGCGAACTTCATTACGCAGCATCAAGATGAGCCGTTCTTTGTCTATTTCCCTTTCTATTCCGTTCACACGCCGTTGATGTCGCGTGCTGATCTCAAGAACAAATACGAAGAGAAACGGTCTACTCTGGATGTGACAGACCAGTTTGGTGATGAAGCGCCACGCAAAGTGCGACTCAGTCAGGACCATGCTGTTTATGCTGGCATGGTTGAAGCAATGGATCAGGCCGTTGGCAAGGTTCTCAAGACACTGGATGATTTGAAGCTATCTGAAAATACGCTGGTGATCTTCACCAGCGACAACGGCGGGCTATCAACAAGTGAAGGTTCACCAACCTCCAATTTCCCGCTACGAGCGGGAAAAGGGTGGTTGTATGAAGGCGGTATTTGCACCGCCGGAATCGTGCGATGGCCAGATGTGATTCCATCTGGTCAAGTGAGTGATTTTCCTTTGATCAGTGCTGACTATTTTCCAACGATCCTTGAAGCGGCCAATCTCACCTGTCCTTCCGACGTCCAATTGGATGGCGTGTCGATTCTTGGTGCGTTGAACGGCACCGGGGAAGCCCCGTCGCGGCCGTTGTTCTGGCATTACCCACACTATGGAAATCAGGGCGGCGCGCCAGGGGCAGCGATCCTGGCGGAGAACTGGAAACTCATTGAGTGGTTCGATGGCGACCAGGTTGAGCTCTTTAATCTCGCCTTGGATCCCTCAGAAACTCAGAACCTTGCTGATTCAGAAGAAGCAAGAGTGAATTCCATGAGGGACGTTCTGCATGCCTGGCAGGAAGACGTCGGAGCAAAGTTCTCAACTCCGAATCCAGGCTACGATCCTGGAAAGCCAGACGGCAGAAAATAGTTGCTCAGGCCATTGACGTCAGTGATCAATTCAATATCGACACTATCCGTCGATATGAACGCCTGGCGGCATTGGTGGCAGATCAACGATTTCTGCTTCGCGTGTTTCGGTGTCGTAGACCGCGACGGTCGGTTTTCGAAACATCCAGCCGCCAACTTCACCGGGGTTGATAAACAGCCGGCCGTTTCGATCCTTCACGCAACTGGGTCGGTGCGTGTGGGCAAACACGACAACATCCGAATCGCCGAGGCAGTTGCGAACTTCGTTGAGCTGATGAGCCATTAGAAACTTGACGCCGTCTCTTGATTGCCAGCACATTGGGCCATATCCCAGCGTCCCTACGACTTTCATGCCGCCGGCAATGCCTTTCATATTTCCGTCATTGTCGCCGAAGCAGGCAACCACCGGACAAGTCAATTTGCGCATGCATGGTACGACGAGCGGCGAAACAAAGTCGCCGGCGATCAGTACCGCCTTGCATTCAATCGCATTAAAGAAACGAATCGCATGACGCAGGTTATCCACGTTGTCGTGAATATCAGCCAGAATCCCGATCTTCATTCGTACTCCAGGGGAATTTTGCAATCAGCGGCCGAGGCGGTTTCGCGACTTCGCAAGATGAATACTATTGTTCGTTAAACTGAATAATCCGTCGTTGATGGACGACAAGAGTGCCCATCATGTATCGAAAGCTTGGGTTTCAAACTACTACCCCGTCAAGATTTAAGATCAGGGTTGGAGGATGTGGATCTTAATAAAGATCCCGGGACTGCCGAGCCCCCAGCAAGGTCCACTATCCGAAAATCAAATCTTGACAAATTAGTGCAGTGTCATTTGTGAGTTGAGGGATGTTCAGCGGGCGAGACGCCCGCACTCACGGAGCGCGGGCGTCTCGCCCGCCTTTTTGCAACTCATCAAACGACGGTTGACGGAGCATTACTGCCTCGATTCATTCGAGAAACGCTCTCAGACAATTCACTTTGATCCCCGGTGGAAGACCATTCATGCAGCCTGCGTCAACCGTCAGGCTTGCGTTCAAAAAAGAGCTTACCTGATGTACCTGGAGATTCCATGTGCCGTTAATGCATTTGAAGCCACACGACCGTAATCTCAAAAGTTCTGTTCCCCCAAAGGCATTGTTTCACTCGATGGAAGTCCGATTCAGCTCTTGGGGGTTGCTTCAGGTTCTGTTGACTTCGCGTCTTCTGGCTTTTCGGTAGCCTCAGAAGAATCCGTTGTTGAGGGAGCCTCTGCTTCTGGCTCTTTTCTGCCAGAGTTCTCGTCAGGATGGTTTGCCGTTTCGCCGACAACGGGCAGACGAGACAACAGCCACTGGACGTGCAGGCGTTCTGGATTTTGTTCCACGTCCGCCTCTTTCAATGCGGCTGCCGCGTTCTTCAGATCTCCCAGGCGAATCAGAGCGTCTGCTTCGTTGGCAAGGGATGGAAGAAAAAGTTTTTCGTCCGGGTACTGACGTCGATAATTGCGGAGCGTGGCAACAGCGGCCCCCATGTCGTTGCGAGACATCTGGCTCATGGAGGTCCAGTACAAAGTATCACCAACAGCACTTCGCTGGACGTCCAGGATCGTCTTGGGGAGAGTGAATGGAATGACCATGGCCTTCTTGTCATCGACGGGGACCTCCAGTTCGACTTTTTCCTGCAGGCTGGCAATTCGAATCTGCTGCAAATCCTGAATCATATCAACTTCAAAACTACCCATGACCTGTTGCACACGAGTCATGAGAAGTCGACGGGACGGCTTGCCAAAGAGATCGTCGCTGCGTTCAAGGAGTTTCTCCAGCGCAACCATTTTCATCTCCATCTTTTCTTCCATGGAGAGTTGTTCCTGATTGATGTTCGGGTCGGTAATCAGATTCCCGACGCTGACCGACTCTCGTTCAAACGGGCTGTCCAGAGGACGCATCAGCAATGTGAAGGCTTGCTTTTGTTCTTCGTTGAGCGAAGCAGCAGCGGCAACACGTTGCTCCGGTACGTCCCATAACTTGAGAGACTCCTTCGGCCAAACAGTCCCAATGACGTCGCCGAGTCGATCTCGCAGCGGCCGAATTTCACTTGTACCTCCGACAAGTTCTTCATAGAGAACCGCCGAGTCGCTGGCTTCGAGCCGTTCCTGCAGGACCAGCATTCGCGGCGCTAACGCCGATGGATGGCACACAGCCCAAATGCTTGCGGCCTTCCATCGTTCGACATCAGCAATCGCCTCAAGTCCCGCCGGGTCAGTGACTATGGGGCTCAAGTCGTTCGCTTTTGGCACAGCGGTGCCCCGCACTGGGTCAAACAGCAAAAGTTGATTTTCAGCGATCACACCAACGAGGATATCTGCGGCAGCAACGATATCAGTGGACATCGGGTCGCCGGCTGTGGCGGCTTTAAGGATGAATGCATCAAATGATCGCTGTCGCAGCGATTCGGCGAACGCCCAGATCCGATCATCCACCGTACCTCGCCCTGTCAGCATTGCTTCGAACAGACCGACAGGAACGCGGTCTTCGTCAATCCTCAGCAATGAAATGTTTCGAACCAGATGCTGAAACAGCAAAACAACGCGTTCTCGATCGCTTGCGACTTCCGCGTCACCCGAGGAATCAGCCTGCTTCCATATTGACTCACTCAGGTTCTTGAGCAACAAGCAATCTCGAATGTAAAGGATGTCGTTCTCTGTAAATCGAACAGCACTCGCCGTCCTGAGCGATGCTGGACTTAACAACGCGGCGTTCAGTTCACTGATCTTGATCTTTTCGACATCACTCTCAGCACTCGATGCCAGCCAGGAATTCAGTGAATTCACAACCATTTCACGGCGAGCCTGAACGGCAAGTGATTCGGGCTGAATACGCTGAATTGCTGAACTAAGTTTGCGCCGGGACTCTTCCGCTGCAGTGGCCTGCGTTGCGGCTGGATCAATCTCCGCGACCTCAACGGGCTTTTCAGAACACCCTGCAAGACTGCAGGTCGACAACACAATCACACAAAACAATCTGTTTGGCAAAGAATCAAATGATTGTTTGTAACGGCAATTCTGAGGACACGGCGACAAGGAACACCTCGGGAAAAACTGGAATGCACGCGAATGAAAGTCGGACGAAATACAGAGGCTGAACCAGAGCCTGGGACCGAACCTCATTTTCTTATTGTTCAAATGACTGGTACGCATTTCGAAGCACGGTGAGTTGCCTGAGCAGTTCTTCCAATCTGTCGAGTACGATCATGTTCGGCCCGTCACTCATTGCATTGTCCGGATCTGGATGAGTCTCCATAAAGACCGCATCGCATCCGACAGCCACCGCGGCTCGTGACAATGTGGGAACCATGTCACGCTGCCCGCCTGTTGTCGCACCGCCAGGCTGCTGAACGCTGTGCGTTGCATCAAAGACAACAGGAACACCGAATGACTTCATGATAGGGACACAACGAAAGTCGTTTACCAATCGACCATAACCGAATGTTGAGCCACGTTCTGACAACATGATACTTTTCAGCCCACGAGCCCGGCATTTGTTTACGGCATGAATCGTATCTTCGGGGGCGACAAACTGGGGTTTCTTCACATTCACACAAATATTTCTGGCGACAGCGGCATCGGCCGCGGCAACAATCAGATCCGTTTGGCGTGCCAGAAACGCGGGGATCTGCAGGATTGAGCATACTTCAGAGCAGGGAGATGCCTGTGATGCTTCATGAATATCGGTCGTTGTTGGAAGTGCTGTTTCTTGCTTCACGCGTTCCAGCAACCTGAGACCTTCTTCAATCCCGGGGCCCCTGTAGCTATCGACACTCGTTCGGTTTGCCTTGTCAAAGCTGGATTTGAAGACAATCTGCAGGCCAAGGCGATCACGAATTTCGGCCAGACGATTGGCAATTCCAAGTACCAGGCTCTCGGATTCCATCACGCATGGGCCAAGAATAAACAAAAGCGGCTGACCGTCACCGACGCTGTAGTTTCCGATGGCAACAAGATTCTTCAACACAAATCGCCTTTCTGATGAGGCTGCCAGAACGTTGGGCCCGCTGGATCAAGTCTAAACCAGCAATCTTTTGTCCTTGTGATCCAGCCAGAAAGTGTATCGAGTTGCGCATCTTCCGTCACTCAGGAGAAAAAATCCGTGCAAAAACGAGACCCTGGTGAACCGATTTCGTCGACTAGATGTCCTGCGTCTGGGTGACGGAGGACTTTTTCCTCCGGTCACGGCCAATAGACTCATGGAAATCGCTAAAACCCGGCCCAAGGTCGTTTTCATTTGCGAGTCCGTTGCGGCAATCCATCAAATCGACTTGCCATTTGATGGCTCAAAGCTAAACTTCCGCCTCTCAAAACCCGATGCAAGAGCCCACGAAGATCGAAAATGGCTTATTGGTTAACTCTGGCTAGGTTTGAACTAAGAAGAAATCCAGCACTCGTAGCTCAATTGGATAGAGCATCGGTCTACGGAACCGAAGGTTAATGGTTCGAGCCCATTCGAGTGCAATAACTTAAAGCCTTGCAAGCAAAGACTTTAGAACCAAAAGCTCCTCGGCCGAAAGCTGTGGAGCTTTTTTGTTTGCCCAGCGAAGCAGGCAAACCCCGTCGCTGCTTGCCAGCGACCTCACCCCGTTCATGGGGAAGAGAATCCGACTCGCAAGGGCGTCAGTGGCAAACGCTGGGGTCTGAAGGAAGCGATAGGAGGATGCTG
>JBGSVD010000062.1:0-5580 GCA_041753135.1 Planctomycetaceae bacterium | reverse complement strand
GCTCCCGGAGCGCGGGCGTCTCGCCCGCTTTTCTACAACGCCTCAATATCTCACTATACAGTTGACGACACTCTGGTTCGTACGATTATCATGCATCGGTGTCACCGAGAGGAACGAAGTGCGCGCAGCGTTATGCCCGATCCGAAATGCGTCAGGAACATCTCTTTAATTTCAACTGCGAGCCGCTACTCGGACAACGATCTTGACTGACCAGAACCCTATTGTATTTTTGAATCGCTCCTACTGGCCGGATGTTGAAGCGACTGGGCAACTGCTGACAGAGCTTTGCGAAAGTCTGCAGTTGTCCTATGACATTCATGTGGTCGCCGGAAAACCGAATCAGGTGCGGGATCAAAAAACGGATCTGACCTGGCCCACAACGCCATCCAGAAATGGTGTCACGATCCATCGCGTGGAGCATCTGCAACTTCCGAAACGAAGCATGCTGCTGAAGGCGGCCAATTATTTGTCATTCGTGCGTGGCTGCAGAAAAGTCCTGAAAAAGATTCAGCCACCCGGCATTGTGGTCTTTGAGACAGACCCGTTCCTTTTGCCATTCGAAGCCTTACGATTGCAGAAACGAACCGGCTGCAGGATGATCGGCTATCTTCAGGATATTTATCCCGATGTTGCCGTCGCTCTGGGGAAAGTCCCGAACAACTGGGCCATCAAACGTCTTCGAGAATCCCTCTTTTCTGTCTATCGACGATGCGACAGAATGATTGTCCTCAGCGAAGACATGAAAGAACTCCTGGTTGACGCCGGCATTGATCAACACCGCATTGATCTGGTTCCCAATTGGGCAGACTCCGAAACCATCTTCCCGATTGAAACAGAAAATGCATTCCGCCAGCGATATCAATTGGGCGACCATTTTGTCGTGATGTATTCCGGAAACCTGGGACTCACACAGCGACTCGAACAATTTCTCGATGCCGCAGAATTTGTCTCAGACGATCAACAAATCCTGTTTGCCTTTGTGGGGCAGGGCTCACAAAAGGCAACGCTCGAAAAAACAGTACAGCAACGCAAACTGACCAACGTTCGCTTCTTTGACTACCAGCCCAAAAGTGAACTCGCACACAGCCTCAGTGCCGGCGATCTTCATCTCGTCCCATTGACTCGGGAACTAAGCCAATGCCTGATGCCCAGTAAACTCTACGGCATCATGGCTGCTGGGCGACCGTACCTCACCAATGCGGTGCCCGAAAGTGAATTGCATCGAATGACGGTGCAACACAACATTGGAATGACTGTCCCGCCTGATTCCGTCTCCGCCATTGCAGAAGCGATCCGAAATGCGAAAGCGAATCCAGACCTTCTGAAACAAATGTCAGGCAATGCGCGGCGACTCGCTCAGTCGGAATACTCTCTGGAAAAATCCGTAGCAAAATTCAAAGCGGTTCTTGATTCTGTTGCAGCCGGCGATTCGCTGGTGGACCGTCAATCGTAGTTTGAAGAATTGCTGAAAGGCGGACGAGACGTCCGCGCTCCCGGAGCGCGGGCGTCCCGCCCGCTGTTTTCGACCGCGCGACAATACATCGTTTCTGACCGCTCAAGGCATCACTCAACTGGACAAACGATTTCCTCGTGAATACTGATTCTCTTATCTTCGTCGCCGGCCATCGAGGAATGGTGGGAAGTGCCGTCGTCCGACGCCTTCAACAGCAAGGTTACCACAACCTGCTGCTGACCCCTCGCGCGGAACTTGATCTGACCAACCAGCTTGCGGTCAACGAATTCTTTCAGCAGCATCGCCCGAATACTGTCGTGTTCGCGGCAGCGAAAGTTGGAGGAATTCATGCGAACAGCAGTTTCCCTGCCGAATTTCTCTATCAAAATCTGATGATGGCTTCCAACGCCGTCCATGCGGCATGGCAGAACAACACCGAACGGTTTCTCTTTCTCGGCAGCACATGCATTTACCCGCGAATGGCACCGCAACCAATCGCCGAAAGCAGTTTGCTGACGTCTCAACTGGAGCCCACAAACGAAGCTTACGCGATCGCAAAAATTGCGGGATTAAAACTCTGCCAGCATTATCGCCAGCAATACGGCGTCCTGTTTCATTCCGCCATGCCAACAAATCTTTATGGCCCAGGCGACAATTATCACCCGGACAATAGCCATGTGCTTCCCGCGCTGATTCGACGGTTCCACGAGGCAAAAGTTGGCAACGCAGCGTCCGTGACGATTTGGGGCACCGGCGCACCACTGCGTGAATTCTTACACGCTGACGATCTTGCCGAAGGTGTGCTGCATTTGCTTCAACTGCAGGATCCACCTGATTTGGTGAATATTGGCAGTGGTCAGGAAATCAGTATTCGCGATGTTGCGGCCTTGATCGCAGATATCATCGGGTTTCGTGGAGAAATCCTGAATGATCCATCGAAACCTGACGGCACTCCCCGCAAACTCAGCGACATCAGTCTGATCAAATCCACAGGCTGGATGCCAAAGATCTCCCTGCGAGACGGACTCACAGCCGCCTATCAGGATTTTCTAAAGGAAGTCCGGCACCAACAACTTCGCAGCGTCTGAAGTCGCAAACGAACCCGTTGGCAGTAAAGAATTGACCTCGCTGAGGGATGTGACGAACGCGTCTCAAGCCAAAAGCCAAAAGCCAAAAGCCAAAAACCGAAAGCCAAAAACCGAAAACTGAAAACTGAAAACTGAAAACTGAAAACTGAAAACTGAAAACTGAAAACTGAAAACTGAAAACTGAAAACCGAAAACCGAAAACCGAAAACAATGACAAAAACTGCCTTCATTACAGGAATCACGGGCCAGGATGGTTCTTATCTTGCGGAACTGCTTCTTGAAAAAGGCTACAACGTGCATGGGCTCGTTCGCCGAGCCAGTACGTTTACAACGGGCCGTATTAATCACATCTACAACGATCCGCATCAGAGCGGAACGCGGCTGTTCCTGCATTATGGCGACTTGACTGATGGGCAGAGTCTGACGAATCTGATTCTGGACATTGAACCTGACGAAATTTACAACCTTGGTGCACAAAGCCATGTGCGGGTCTCGTTTGATCAACCGGTCTACACATTCCATGCGACCGGTGGCGGTGCTCTGAATGTGCTGGAGGCGGCTCGACAGCTCAACAAGAAAAAACTGGTGAAGGTTTACCAGGCATCGTCCAGCGAAATGTATGGCGAAGTGCTGGAGACACCGCAGACAGAAACAACGCCGTTTCAGCCTCAAAGTCCCTACGGATGCGCCAAGGTCTTTGCATTTCATCAGACGGTGAATTACCGCAAGTCGTACGATATGTTTGCGGTGAACGGAATTCTGTTCAATCACGAAAGTCCGCGTCGAGGCGAAACGTTTGTGACGCGCAAGATCACACGAGCTGCCACCAGGATCAAAATGGGGCTTCAGGAAAAGCTGTTCCTGGGTAATCTGGAAGCCAAACGCGATTGGGGTTATGCCAAGGATTATGTGGAAGGCATGTGGATGATGCTGCAGCATTCCGAGCCGGACGATTTTGTGCTGGCCACCGGGAAGACTCAGACCGTTCAGGAATTTGCCGATCTCGTTTTTGCTCAGCTGGAACTGGATCCAAAGAAATACATCGAAATTGACCCACGCTATTTCCGTCCGGCGGAAGTCGATCTGTTACTTGGTGACTGCACGAAGGCGACCGAAAAATTAGGCTGGACGGCATCAACATCGCTGGCCCAACTTGCCACGCTCATGGTCGACCACGACCTTGACCTCGCACGCCAGGAAGCCGTCATCGCAAAACTGTAGGTCGATCTGTCCGCGGAAACGCGGAAACGCAGTTCTTGGTGCTTGGTGCTTGGTTGAAAAAAGCAGATTCTTGGTGCTTGGTTGAGTCGCAAGTGCTTGGTTGAAAAAGCAGGTGCCTGGTTCAACGAAGAACCTGCGATTTGACTGCGATTCAACCTGCGTTTTCAACCAAGCACCAAGCACCAAGCACCAAGCACCTGCGATTCAACCTGCGATTCACTCTATGCCCCTTGAACTCAAACCTTTCTCCTGGCAAAGGATGATCGACGCAGTGGAAGCTGTTCGAGAACGAGCTCTGCGCGCCACAGCGGCGTTGAAAGCCGCGCAGATTCCGTATGCTGTGGCAGGAGGAAATGCGGTCGCCGCATGGGTCGCTCGAGTCGACCGTGCGGCCGTCCGAAACACTCGTGACGTTGACATCCTTGTGCGGCGAACGGATTTTGATCGCGTCAAGGTGGCCCTCGAATCTGTCGGTTTCATTCATCATGAATTGATGGGCGTCGACTGCTTTATCGACGGTCCGGAGGGAAGCCCCCGAGATGCTGTCCATCTGCTTTACGCGGCCGAAAAAGTCCGGCCCGAATACTGTGTGCCGTCCGCTGACGTCACGGAAATTGAATCGGCCGATGACTACGATGTGGTAAATCTGCTGGCATTGCTGAAAATGAAATTGAACTCGTTTCGAGACAAAGATCGAACACATCTACGGGACATGCTAAGCGTCGGCCTGATCGACGCCAGTTGGCTGTCTCAACTTCCAACTCTTCACGCCGAACGACTACAGCAACTCATCGACGACCCAGAAGGATAGTAGTCGCAGGTCAAAAAAACAGGTGCTTGGTGCTTAGTTGAAAAAGCAGGTGCTTGGTCAAAAAAACAGGTCCTTGGTCCTTGGTCACTAAGCACCTGCGATTCGACCTGCGATTCAACCAAGCACTGGCTTTCTGACCAAGCACTTCGTCCACATGCGATTCCTGTCAACTGACTAGCCGCGCAAATCGATGGCCATTGAACTCAAACCTTTTTCCTGGCAAAGGATGATCGACGCAGTGGAAGCTGTTCGAGAACGAGCTCTGCGCGCCACAGCGGCGTTAAAAGCCGCGCAGATTCCGTATGCTGTCGCAGGAGGAAATGCGGTCGCCGCATGGGTCGCTCGAGTCGACCGTGCGGCCGTCCGAAACACTCGTGACGTTGACATCCTTGTGCGGCGGACGGATTTCGATCGCGTCAAAGTGGCCCTCGAATCCGTAGGTTTCATTCATCATGAATTGATGGGCGTCGACTGCTTTATCGACGGTCCGGAGGGAAGCCCCCGAGATGCCGTTCATCTACTTTACGCAGCGGAAAAAGTCCGACCCGAATACTGTGTGCCGTCCGCTGACGTCACGGAAATTGAATCAGCCGATGACTACGATGTGGTGAATCTGCTGGCACTGCTGAAAATGAAACTGAATTCGTTTCGCCGCAAAGACCAAATGCACTTGCTGGACATGCTAAGCGTCGGCCTGATCGACGCCAGCTGGCTGTCTCGTCTTCCAACTCTTCACGCCGAACGACTGCAGCAACTCATCGACGACCCAGAAGGATAGTAGTCGCAGGTCAAAAAAAACAGGTGCTTGGTGCTTAGTTGAAAAAGCAGGTGCTTGGTCAAAAAAACAGGTCCTTGGTCCTTGGTCACTCAAGGCCAGCGCGCATATTAGGCTAATTTGGCAAGCTAGGGGGTTGCGCTTTTGTGAGGTTTTGAGTACACCTCCGCAGCATACGAAATGTCATCGCATGCTATGGAGAGAAGACTGTGTCACGATCAGATATCAATAT
>JBGSVD010000061.1:0-4389 GCA_041753135.1 Planctomycetaceae bacterium | reverse complement strand
CGACCGCTTTGAACCTCGCAAAAAAAAGCGGCGACCCAAACCTTACGACCGACTGATGAAACCAAGACACGAAGCAAAACGTGATATCCTCAAAGGACTTACCGAGAACTAAGTGCCATTCGCGTGTCGGACCGGAGCAGGCTCGAAAAACACGCCCTATCTGCGTCGTAAGCATTTTGTGAGATGTTGATGATTCCTTGAGAACGCCCTTGTCATAGGAAAGCCGAGCCTCATGAGAAGTTGATGGTGTTCAATTGTTTAGTTTTCCCCTGCATTGTGGGCGGATTGCTTGTCGCGGCTAGGGTGTGATGCAACACTGGCGTTTTCGTCGCTTTCAACTGACGCCGTTCACATCCCTTTAGCCGACGTTTGCGTGTCGGACCGACGCAGTGAAGTGAACTCTGGTTTCTCACATCGGTCGTGATCACCGACGCACGCAAACGCAGTCTAGTACCGGGTGCCGAGCGATGTGAACGGAGCGTCCAACGGCGGCACGCATACTCTCGTCGGACGCCCTCACTGGATTTTTTTTCCAAAGGTCGGTCCACTGCGTTCCTTTTCGAAAAGCTGTTCGCGATTTCTCGAAAGACCACATTCCTTATCGCACGCAATACACATGACTGCCGACTCGAATCAGCAGACTACCGCTGACGGCGGCGACTCCGTATTGAGTCGGCCCGGAGAACATAGCCGAGGCCTGTTTGCGTTCGGCGCTGGTTTCATCGGGTTTCGGTGCACCGTTGTCGGTGGGTGGCGTATCAGCAGGCCACAACTCATTGGCGGCCAGTTCCTTGAATTCCGGTCCGGCGGCCAGAACTGTCGTCACACCATCTTTACCGAAAAAGTAGATCCTGTCACCCAATGGCAGCGGTGTCGCCCAGCAGGACTGCTTTGTTCGCTGCGCGTATTTCTGCTCACCGGTGGCAGCATCAATGCAGTACACGACGCCAACGCGATTGACCCAGTATGCAAAGCCCTGATGGACTAATGGAGAAGCCCACGAAGGAGTCGCCTCTGCCGCTGTCCAGATTTTTTCTACTTTCCAACTGTCACCTTCAGGAGTGACCTTCAGCAGAGCATTCGACTTCTTTGCTCCTTCGGCATTCTCGCCGGAACGACCCGGTGATGCGGCGATCAGAAACTGGTCTTTCCCGACTTGCAGGGGCGTTGTCGCTGTATTGCCTCCGACCTCAGAAAATGTCCACAACTGTTTTCCATTCGAGGGATCGTAGCCGTCGACACTGCCCGCTGAACTGACAATCACCTGAGGCTGACCGTTGATTGGAATAATCGCAGGACTACTCCAACTTGTGCGGCTGGTGCGGTCTGTCTTCCACAGGATTCTTCCATCCGTTTTGTTGAACGCAACCAGATACGACGGACCTTCATCGTCGATCAGCACGATCACCGAAGACTCGGTCTGCACAGGGGAACTGCTGAGGCCAAACTTGTTGATGAATCTGCTGTATTCCTTCGACAACGACTTCGTCCACACTTCTTTGCCGTCATGAGTCAGAGCAATCAAGTCACCACACTCAAAAAACACGAAAACGTGATCCTTGTCTACGACCGGCGTCGGGGCCGCTCGACTGATATACACGCTGTTGGGATCCGGAGCTGTCGAAGCGTGCTGGTGATCCCACAGGATTGCTCCATCCTTCAATGACAGACAAAGCGTGTGGCAGGTTTCTTTATTGTCTCCTTCCACGGTCGTTACGAAGACCTTCTCGCCCCAGATCACAGGGCTCGATTGTCCATGCCCCGGAAGTGATGCATCCCAAACCACGTTTTCAGTTGGCGACCACTTGAGCGGAATGGTGGCCGGATCAATCTCCGAAGCGCCGACGCCCAGAAACGCTGGCCATGTGGGCTGGTCTGCAAAGAAGCTGGCCGTGATGAACAACAGCGAAGAAAGCATGGAGGAATTCCTGTTCGGAGAGAGCCGGGATTCTGAAGTGTTTGCAGCGAAAGATGAAGGATACTTCCGTGAGCGATACCGCGTTAGCTGCCGGTGCTTTGCTGTATTTATGAAGTAAGTCACGGGTGGCTAGCGGCATGCTGCTGATGGAGTCCCCGCCACTGGGATCAATTGTGGTGGCGTCGCTGGATTAAGGTGCGATGGGTCCTGTTTCGTAGCCGGACCGATCAATCCTGTACTGATACAGCACCAGACATGCACTACGGCAATGACTCCGCCACGTTGAATGTCATAGTGGCAGAATAAGCCGTCTTGTCAAACTTCTCGCCCTTTTCGTCTTCGGCCATATGATGAACAACGGCCAGAATCCAATTGCCTTCCGAAGGTGTAAATTCGGCGCGTCCCTGATCGTTGGTCTTGCGTTCGAACTTCTCATCAAAGCCTTCCGCCAGATGTTGTCCACGAGGCACGAATGTCACGTGAGCATCCTTAAGCGGCTGCCCCTTGAAGAGGACCTGTACTGCGATAGGCTGTCCGGCCGCTGTGAGTGCGGGATTCGTCAGTGGCACCATTTCAATCGCTCCACCCAGAGGCTTGGAGAAGTTCGTGTCACCCTTGTGCTGTGCAGGGTCGCCCACAACGAAATAACTTTTGCTGCTCTTAATCGCTCGTGTCGTGCCATGCAAAGTATCCAGCGTGTGCCATGCTGCATGCAGGCCCATCGAAGTCGGGACGAATCGAGCCGTCCAGTAGCCTTCCTTCGGAGCAAATCCGGTGTCAACGACCTTTGGTTTCAGGTCATGAGATTGCCCGTCAGGGGCAACAACCGCCAGGGTACACGGCGCGAGGGAGATCTTGCTGGCCAGTTTAAAATCGCGGTGGTTATTTCCGTGATTGCCGAGCTTCAGATCGACATGCACTACCTGCCCCAGTCGCACTTCGGTCGAATTGACCTCGACCCACGTATCGTGGGCATTTGCAGGGAACGCGAGTGCCATAACTGTCGCAGCAAAAAGAAATCGAAGAGCTTTCATCACATCATTCCATGTTAAAGAGACTGTTGAAATCGCCATAGATATTGCCAAGGCGATGTTTTCTCGGTGCTCGACTACGATTGAAGGATTGGTCTCGAAACAGAGACCGCGATCACCCGGCCTCACTATACCCTGTGCGAAGAATAGATTGAGTTAGTGAATCAATCCTGGTGACGTCTCTGCAAGAATCGCCAGCAACGCTGTTCGATCGTCAGCTGTGAGATGTTCGAAACCCTTCTCCGGAGTCTCCGCATTCAGGATGGCCTTCATTCGTTGCCCGATCGACGACTTCAATTCCGCGGGCAACTCATCAAAGGCAGGAGTTTGAATCAAATAGCTGCAGGGATAACGAAACATGCGAGTTTTCAGGTCGAACTCTCGCAGGCTACGGCCCTGACTATCTTTTGTGCCCCTGGCGGAAAAGTCCTGAGTAAACGTTGACGTCCCCACGATTGGCGCGGTCAGCTTTGTTTCCTCCGAGAACAGCAACGACTTGACGACTTGTTCCGTCGCTTTCTGCAGTCGTTGCGCGTAGGACTTTTCATTGGCTTCAATCGCCGCCGCGTCGCCCTGAGCCGCCTGTTCGCGAAGATACAACGCATGTCGGACTTCGAACGAAGCTTGATTCAGTACGTTGAACGTGTCAGTCTGATGTTCAAGAACCATCAGGGCGACGATATCACTGTGCAGAGTCAAATACGGGGCACCATCGAAGCGATCTTTCAAGTCGGTAATATTTTGGCCTGCGGAATTGTCGACGACTTTGGGCTTCTTCGGGGTGGTCAGGGTGAAGTTGCCAATATGAGCCTGATCACCATGAGTTCCCGTGACATACCAACCGCCCCAGCGTTGATTCAGAGGACTCTTGTGCGTCGACAGAAAACTGCCGGCCGCAACGACCGGATGTCCACCGGGATCAGGATAAACAGAACGCACAAGCAACCCCGGCACATTCTTCGTCCGCGCAGCTCCGTGGCAAGTGAGACAGAAATTGGTTTGACGCTTAAAGACCGGAGCTTCAGCGTCCTCCTGTTTCAGCGTGTAAAAGACCATCCCCAGTTTGGGATCGCGAGCGGCAATTTCGATTACTCCTCCCTGAACAAAACCCAAATGCACTTCATCGTTGAAGTAGATGGCTCGGGGTGTTTTCGGAGAGATCTTGTCATCCTGAAGACTCGTGCGGCTGAACGAAAGAACCTGCGACGACGGCGAAATCTCCAGAGTGTCCAGCAGCGACTTCAGGTACCCCCGAATATCCTCAAACTGCAGTTTGTGCTCGCCCGCATCGAGCTTTGCCTGCAGCTTTGAGATCTCATTCTCCGGCACAGCCAGGCTGTAGCTGATGGGAGCTTCTTCGTAGTTGACTCGCTGCGCCATCGCAGAAGGTGCATTGACGTTGACGGCAATGTGCAGGATCAGGATCGTGAAGCATCGTTT
>JBGSVD010000060.1:0-8435 GCA_041753135.1 Planctomycetaceae bacterium | reverse complement strand
TTTCACGGTCGAGGCATCGACCGTGCCCGCACTGAAACCGGCCTGCTCGTCCTCGCCCAAAACCTGCTCCGCCTCGACAGACTCAAACGTGATGCCATAAACTCAGCGAATACGCCAACCTAAAAGCTGCACGATCTCCAGTGGAAAGCAGATCACCAATTGTTATCGCCGACAGACGCTAAAGGAATACCGGGTGTTGTCCTCATCGATGACGGGCAGAGCATCGAACAATTGACTGCTTCCGATCTGATCCAGGCAACTCGAGGGGCCGGAGACGATTTACCGGGGCAAGGCGATATTGAGAAGATCGATGACGCGGTAAAGAAAGCCGCACCCAAAGCCATACTCCGAAGTATCGGTTTCGTCGCTGAGCCTTTTCAGTAGAAAGTGCTCGTTTTGAAGCGGTAGTTTTTGCCTACAAGACACATTCTAAGCAAACACCGGCAACCCCCTGGAAATTTATCCATGTTTCAACTAGCAAAATCGCTTGTCTTTACTCTGGCTGTCGTCAGCTCAAGTCATTCGCAGGAGGTATCCATTCCGCAAGAAAAAGCAAATGAATCGAAACCGCTCTACGAACGCTTGCTTCAAGGCGAAGATGAGAAAAGGGCGGAGGAACTGCAGCAGCAGATCGACCAGTTCTCTGAGGCGGACGATTACTCGGAAGCGATAAAGTTGGGGGAGGCGATGCTGGCACTGCGAGTGAGAGTCCAGGGTGAGCACCACTACGAAGCGATGAATGCGAAGCAAACCCTCGTGGCTCTGCGCAACGTGGCAGCCTTGGATCCCGAGATGCGAAAAGGCTGGCGGCTGGCCATGCGATCGCAGGTCGAAGCAGCCGACCTGGAATCCAAAGTCCAGTATGCTGCGGCGATTCCGATCCGGCAAACAATCCTCGACTTGTGCCGTGAGGTCCTTGGCGAAGAGCACCCCGACACGGCGAAAAGCTATAACAACCTTGCCTTCAACCTGAACTCCCAGGGAAAGGCCGCCGAGGCCACGCCGCTCTACCAAAAGGCTCTCGAAATTCGCCGCAAAGTCCTCGGCGAAGAGCATCCCGCCACGGCGGACAGCTACAACAACCTCGGCGTCAACCTGCTCGACCAGGGGAAGGCCGCCGAGGCTACGCCGCTCTTCCAAAAGGACCTTGACATCCGCCGCAAAGTCCTCGGCGAAGAGCACCCCGCCACGGCGACCAGCTACAATAACCTCGCCGCCAACCTGGACGCCCAGGGGAAGGCCGCCGAGGCGGCGCCGCTCTACCAAAGGGCCCTCGACATCCTCCGCAAAGTCCTCGGCGAAGAGCACCCGACCACGGCGAAAAGCTACAACAACCTCGCCGCCAACCTGCTCGACCAGGGAAAGGCTGCCGAGGCCGCGCCGCTCTTCCAAAAGGCCCTCGACATCCAACGCAAAGTCTTCGGCGAGGAGCACCCCGACACGGCGACCAGCTACAATAACCTCGCCATGATCCTGAACTCCCAGGGAAAGGCCGCCGAGGCCACGCCGCTCTACCAAACGGCCCTCGCCGTCTACCGCAAAGCTTTCGGCGAAGACCACCCCGCCACGGCGACCAGCTACCATAACCTCGCCGCCAACCTGGACGCCCAGGGGAAGTCCGCCGAGGCCGCGCCGCTCCACCAAAAAGCCTTTGACATCCGCCGCAAAGTTTTTGGCGAAGAGCACCCCGAAACGGCGAACAGCTATGACAAACTCGCCATGATCCTGAACTCCCAAGGGAAGTCCGCCGAGGCCGCGCCGCTCCAGCAAAAAGCCCTCGACATCCGCCGCAAAGTCCTCGGCGAAGAGCACCCCGCCACGGCGACCAGCTACAATAACCTCGCCATGATCCTTGACTCCCAGGGAAAGTCCGCCGAGGCTACGCCGCTCTTCCAAAAGGACCTTGACATCCGCCGCAAAGTGCTCGGCGAGGAGCACCCCTATACGGCGAGCAGCTACAACAACCTCGCCGCCAGCCTGATCGGGCAAGGAAATGTAGCCGAGGCGGAAACGGTGCTCCAGCGGGCCCTCTTTGCCTATGAAGCGAGTCGTTTGTCGCGAGCAAAGGGGATTGATCGATCCGTACTCGTTGGTTTTAATCCCCGGCTACTGCTCGCCGTTCTGGAGCAATCCCGCGCTCCGAATGACGCGTGGATGAATCTGGAGACGACGCTCGCCAGGGCGATGCTCGATGAACAGTCTCAGGGCAAGAACGCCCTCACACCTCAAGAAGCAGCAGACGTGGAACGACTGCGAGATCAGATTGGAGCGGTGCAGCCGCAGATTCTGATGCTCGTCACAAAGCAGGATCGATCCGCCGAGGAGACCTCTCGCCTTGAACAACTCCTCAGCGAACGCCGAACGGCGGAAGAAGACCTCGCCAGGATTGCGGTGACGGCGAGCACCCGGGAAGTGGCCGATGGCGATGCCATTCGCGCCGCACTGCCCAGGGATGCGGCGATGCTGCTCTGGGTCGATGTGAGTGACATCAGCGGTGCTGTCCAGGAGCACTGGGCATGCGTGGTTCATCCTGAAGGGGAAGCAAAATGGGAACGCCTGCCAGGCACGGGTGATGACGGTAAATGGTCGCAGGACGATAGTGCATCACCCGGTAAACTCCGAGCCGCGCTGCAGAGCCGCATTTCCGCAAGCAGAGAAATCGACTCCCTTTCCGCCAGGTTGCGAGCCCAGCGCATCGCGCCCGTGGAAAAACATCTGGCGGCCGTCAAGACGCTCTATGTTGTTCCCGTGAATGACATGGCGGGCATCCCTGTCGAACTGATCGCGCCCGAATTTCAAGTCGAATATGTGACCTCGGGCACCGCCATCGCGCAGGCGGCGGCCAGGCCGAAATACTCCGGCAAGGGTTCGCTGCTGGCGATGGGCGACCCGGTCTTCCCATCTGCCAATCCGACGAAAGAACCGTTGCTGCCTCCGAACGGCATTCTGGTGGCCCATGTCGTGCCAGGCGGCGCGGCAGAGAATAAAGTTCTTGACGGCGATGTGCTCGTTTCCTACGGGGACGTAGAACTCAATGACTTGGAAACGCTAAGCAAGACGATCGCGGCCAAGGCGGAAGAAAAAACGATTCCGGTGAAAATCTGGCGTGTCACGGAAGCCGGCCAGGCCATCACGAAAACCGTCGACCTCGCCCCGGGCCGGCTCGGCGCGAATCTCGCGAAAGAACCCGCCCGTGAATTGCTGGCCAAACGTCATCAAAGCGAGATGCTGTTAGCAGCAAGTTCCCGCAGCGGTCGGATCGATGAAACAACGGGCGAAAAACGACCCTGGAAAGAACTTCCCGGAGCGGCCGTGGAACTCGATCGCCTGCAAAAGAAGTTTGGTGATCAGGCCACGATCTTCACCCGTTCGCTGGCCAGCGAGCAGACGCTCGAAGAACTGAAGACTGCCGGCCGGTTAAAAGACTACCGCTACCTGCACTTCGCTACTCATGGGCTGGCGAATAACGACAAGGCGTTTGAATCGTTCCTGGTGCTCGCGCAGGACAAGCTGCCTGAGTTCAATGCGACTGCTGGCGAAAAGTACTACAACGGCGAACTCTCCGCTCGCGAGGTCATGGACGAATGGAAACTGGACGCCGATCTGGTAACGCTTTCGGCTTGTGAATCGGCGCTCGGCAAAACGGGCGGAGGCGATGGGCTGCTTGGATTTACGCAGGCGTTCCTGCTGGGAGGCTCTCGTTCCGTCTGTCTTTCCCTGTGGGAAGTGAACGACACGGCGACCGCGTTACTCATGGACCGCTTCTATCAAAACCTCCTCGGCCAGCGCGAAGGCCTCACGGAACCGATGACGAAAGCCGCCGCGCTGCGAGAAGCCAAGAATTGGCTGAGAAATTTGACCGCCGAAGAAGTTCTAAAACTCTCCGCCAACATGACTCAATCGGTTACCCGCGGCAAAGACGACGTTCTTCCAACCGTCGTCGATGCGAAGACTGTCGCTCCCAGCGGTGATCTCACTATCAAACCCTACGCCGATCCACGCTATTGGTCCGCGTTTATCATCGTGGGTGAACCTGATTAACCTGTTTGTGATGAGGGCGTTTGAAAAGGGCGGCGGCGAAAAGGGCGGCGCGCCCCGTGGCAATGAAATGCCCGCAAACCTTTACAACAACACCGTCCGATAATCCGGATCATCGCAAGCCGAACTAAATCCCTGCTGGAGCGCCGCACTCCCGACGGCCGTGATCAGGGCGACGATGCCGTCGTAACGTCGGCCCAGGGGTCTGTCCGGTCTGTCCGCGTTTGGCGGTGTGATGGAGTGCCGGTTTGATGGATTGCAGGGTGGTAGAGTGCCTAGTGCACAGCGATACAGCAAGGGTGCTGTTCGCGTTCGCTTTAGACCAACGATCGGGAATCTGTTCGCTGATGGGGAATCGGCAATGTCTTCGCAGCTACCGGATCTTGATCCGCGTCTGGATGCCACCTTCAACGTGCCAACGCCCGGTCAGGTGGACGAGATCTGCGACCCCGCTAACAACGAACAGTTTCTCGAAAACTGCTTCGAAACAAATGCCAGAAGCGTGATGGCAGTATCCCTGAAGTCGAGGCGCGTCCGCAATCAGACCCGTCAGAAACCTGTCCCGGAGAGTCGAGAATCCGGCGGCTTTGAAGTGGCACTTTTTGTCCCGGAAACGCCGACCGACCCGAGTTCGCAAGCAACCGTTCGCTGCGTCGGTCACATCGACCGGGCGTAGTTCGTGTGGCTAAGTCCACCCGATTTGTGTCCTCTTTTTGACGTCGCGTCGGGATAAGATTTGAGCGATGCCGTGGATCAGATTGATCCTGCAGCAGCGTGTCGGACCGGAGCAGTGAAGTGAACTCCGGTTTCTCGGCCCGGTCGTGACCACCGAAGGTTTGAAGCGTCGTCTCAACCCCTACACGGGATTTGATGGTATTCGACCGGAATGTTTGCGGTCGAAGCAACTTTTGGTTGGCAGAAACTGCTTTTTCTGGTTGAGACGGGTTTCAACACGTCAGCTCAATCCGGAGTAACCTGCATCCACGCCGGAACAGCGGCTACGCACGATATTCTTGAGGTTGAGGACTGGTCTACAAGTCGAACGAGCTTCAATCACCCTCGCGTTGGGCTCAAATGCCCTCTACTACCGAAACGCAGCACCATTCTCTTTGAAGTACAAAGAAACGCCAGATGATGGTTCTGTTTCGTGGTCCTGTCACAGCACATCAACGCTCTCGGATGCCAGGAGGTCCGTGATGACGTCATCAAGAGCACTGAAGTACCAGTCCGTTCCCGCGCCGCCGGTCAGTGTGTCGATTGCTGCAGTGTCATTCAGGACGTTAACTTTGGCCTTGAGCGACGCTACTGATGCTCCAACCCCGGTACGCAGTTTGGAAGTTCGCGTCGCATAAGTGTCGGTCGAAATCCATCCCGTGTGCAGATCACTCAGTTTACTGAACAATGCGTCGCTGGTCGTTCGTCCGGCAATGAGGATGTCGTCGTCATTCCCTCCAAACAATGTGTCGATCCCAAGACCGCCAATCAAGACGTCTCGGCCATTGTCCCCGGAGAGTGTGTCGTTCCCGGAACCTCCTACAATGATATCGTTGCCGGAATTGCCAGTCAGGCTGTTGGCCAGCGTATTGCCGATCAGCGTGTCGTTGCCTGAGCCACCAATCGCATTCTCAAAAGTGCTCGTGGCGTTCAATTTGAGCGTGCGATTGGGATGCACAGCCTGGATCGAAGTCGAGCCCAGGCTCATAATGACGTCAATGGTCAATGAACTGAAGTTGAGTGTGTCCGTTCCGCCATTCGCGGCTTCGGTCACAGTGTCCGCTTCGGCGGATGATGCGAAACCAAACACATAAGTGTCGTTGCCTGTTCCGCCAGTCAGCGAATCATTTCCGGCACCACCGTTCAGTTTGTCATTGCCGCTTCCGCCATTCAGTAAGTTGGCGACCGCGTTTCCTGTGAACACATCATTGCCAGCCCCGCCGAAGAGGTTTTCAAAGTAGACCGATGAATTCAGCCTAAGCGTTCGATTTGTGTGGACAGTCTGCACCGCCACAGATCCCAGGTTGAATCTCACTGGAACTGACAAGGCTGTAAAGCTGAGCGTGTCGGTTCCTCCGCCATTGCCCTCAGACAAGGTGTCCGCTTCAGCAGATGACGCGGTACCAAACACATAAGTGTCGTTCCCACTGCCGCCAGTCAGCGAATCATTGCCGGCACCACCGTTCAGCTTGTCGTTACCACTTCCGCCATTCAGTAAGTTAGCGACTGAGTTGCCAGTGAGCACATCATTGCCGGCCCCGCCAAAGAGGTTTTCAAAGTAGACCGATGAATTCAGCTTGAGCGTCCGATTTGCGTGGACAGTCTGCACCGCCACGGATCCCAGGTTGACTGTCACTGGAACCGACAAGGCTGTGAAGCTAATCGTGTCTGTTCCTCCGCCATTGCCCTCTGACAACGTGTCCGCTTCGGTGGATGATGCGGTACCAAACACATAAGTGTCGTTGCCTGTTCCGCCAGTCAGCGAATCATTGCCGGCACCACCGTTCAGCTTGTCGTTACCACTTCCGCCATTCAGTAAGTTAGCGACTGAGTTTCCTGTGAGCACATCATTACCGGCCCCGCCGAAGAGGTTTTCAAAGTAGACCGATGAATTCAACCTGAGCGTCCGATTTGTGTGGACAGTCTGCACCGCCACGGATCCCAGGTTGACTGTCACTGGAACCGACAAGGCCGTAAAGCTGATCGCGTCAGTTCCTCCACCATTGCCCTCGGACAAGGTGTCCGCTTCGGCGGATGATGCGGTACCAAACACATAAGTGTCGTTGCCTGTTCCGCCAGTCAGCAAATCATTGCCGGCACCACCGTTCAGCTTGTCGTTGCCACTTCCGCCATTCAACACGTCGTTTCCACGGCCACCGGTCAGAATGTCGTTTCCATTACCGCCATTCAAAGTCGCCGCAATTCGCACCGTGCCAGACAAGGCCAGAGTATCATGTCCGTTCTTGCCGTTGACGATCAGCGAGGTAACCTCAGCAGCCTCAAACGCATGGTTCACTCCGTCAACCGTGACCTGCACCTTTTCAGTCTGACCTGACGGAGTAAACTGACTGACGCTGATGATGTTATCGGAATTCGTTCCATTAACCGTCAACGTTCCGTTATTGGCGAGGGTCACACTCATCACATCGAGCTGTTGCTGGAGGAGCAGCGTGACTTCTCCTTGTGCGTATTTGTCGTAAGTCAGACCGAAGACGGAAGCCGTGCCGACCTTCAGCCAACCGCTTCCGATGCGAACCTGGTCACCTGTGCTTCCGAGGATTCTTAGCTCTTTGGAGTTTCCAACAACAGCAGAGGCAGACGAATAATCAAGCCGCAGATCATTAGGATTCGCTCCCGTCAAATCGATGACCGCGATCCCCGATGTGCCCGCCTGAATGAACGAATTCAGGTTGAGCACGCTGCCGAGTTTGTCCCACAGGACTTCGTTGTCTCCTCGACCACCCGTGATAATAACGCCTGCCGTGACGGCCTCCTGACTGATCACATCATTGCCGGAATGGGACCGCAGGATCACATTGGTGACGTCTGAGTTCTGATAGGTGTAGTTCTGACCGTTGATTCCAACCTTCACACTTCCCACTGTGATACTCAGATTGTCCGAGCCGGGACTGCCATGGACATAGACTGCTTGCCCCGGCGCATGATATGTGCCGCCAAACAAAGCCGTGTTGTTGGACTCAGAGACCCTGTCGTCAATCTCACCTGTCACATCGTCAGAATCGATTTCTGCCAGAATGAAATAGTTCTCGCCGAGATCTGCGGCACCAACGCCTGGCAGCGGCAGATTCGCTGCTCCCGAGCCAACCGTGAACTGTTTTGTATGAACTCCGGGAGTGAGATCTGAGGCCGATGTCAGCACCATCGATTTCAACAGGGTGTCGCTCTCCTGACGATGGGCGGCGGACGTCAGATAGAAATTCACCTTCACACTGGATGGTGTAATCCCGATGATTTCGTAGTCGACGAAGACCGTCAGCAGACCATTGCTGCGAAAACCTGTCAACTTCAGATCGACTGGCCGTTCGACGGCTCCAATGTCTGGTGCTCGGCCCTGCTGACGATTCGCAGAACTCTGATCGACCAACACACCCTCAACAGCCACTCCCGCATCAATCGCTGGGCTTCCATCAAGTAATGCATGAGTGAAAGTCGGCCCTCCGTTATCCTGAAGAGGCCCGAGCAGGGGGTTAATGACAGGCTGACCATTGCCGCCGATCAGGTCACCAGTCGCACCGAAACCCGTGGCGCCGCTGGAACTGCTAGTCGAGCCGACGTTTCCGATCAGGTTATGGCCCAGTGACTGGAACGAGCCGCGAACATCAGGCTGACTGGTCGTCGCCGTATTCCCCGCCACGATGCTGTTCTGAATCTGCAACGGTGCA
>JBGSVD010000059.1:0-15183 GCA_041753135.1 Planctomycetaceae bacterium | reverse complement strand
TTTCACGGTCGAGGCATCGACCGTGCCCGCACTGAAACCGGCCTGCTCGTCCTCGCCCAAAACCTGCTCCGCCTCGACAGACTCAAACGTGATGCCATAAACTCAGCGAATACGCCAACCTAAAAGCTGCACGATCTCCTTACGAGAGCGGCTCCAGAAGCATGCGGAGTTCGTGAGCGTGGCCGATTCGTCGCGCGAGCTATTCCACAAACACCCGTGGTCGATCGGTGGCGGCGGTGCGAGTGAGTTGAAGGAGCAGTTGGAAGAACGCGCGGCTGCCAAGTTGGAGTCGCTTGCGTCATCTATCGGATTTGCGAGTTTCACCGGAACCGACGAAGCCTTCCTGCTTGAGCCTCAGGTTCTTGAACGCATGCGTGTTTTGAAGGCGATGATTCGACCGACCATCTTGGGCGACAACGTGCGTGACTGGTCAGTCAACCCGGACCTTCAAGCTCTTGCCCCATACGACGCGAACTTCGACGCGTTTCACTACGCAGCCGAGGCACCATGGGCACGTTTTTTATGGCACTTCCGCAGCACTCTGGGCAGCGTCATTTCATTCGGTGGGAAGACCCGACTCGAATGCGGCGATCAATGGTGGACTTGGTACCGATGGGTCAAAGAGAAGTATCGCACGCCGTTGTCGATCGTGTTTGGCGAGGTGGCGACGCACAACCATTTCGTGCTGGACCGGGGCGGGAAGGTTTTCAAGCAAACGGCGCCGGTGATCAAGCTGCCACGCCAGACCACCGAAGACGACCACCTCGGCCTCCTCGGACTCCTCAACAGTTCCGCGGCCTGCTTCTGGTTGAAACAGGTATGCTTTCCAAAAGGGGGCGATCACGTCGGACAGGAAGGCGCGCGGGTTCGGCGGACTGCTTGGGATGAGCGATACGCATTCAACGGCACGAACCTTCAGCAGTTTCCGTTACCGCTTCCTGACGGGCGCGGCTCGAAGGCGAATGAAAGGGAGCCGCGCCCGTCAGGAAGCGGTGTGCTGGGTCGCGCACGCCGAATCGACAAACTCGCCCAACAACGGCAACTCTCCTCGCCCACGAGTGTCTTGCGTGTGCGCGTTCCCTCCCGCGACTGGTTGTCAGCCGCCCGCGCCGCGTCCGACGAAACGCTCTGCCAGATGATGGCCGCTCAAGAAGAACTCGACTGGGAATGCTACCGGCTCTATGGACTGATCGCCGACGATCTGACTTATCGCCCCTCAATTTCGAGCCGCGACCGTCAGGGAGCGGTGGATTCGCGGGAGACGAAGCAGCAAGAAGTCCGCTTCCTGACGGGCGCGGCTCTCGGCATCAAGCTGGGCCAACGGGCGTTCGAGATTGTGCTGGCGAGGAAGATAGCAGCGGGGGAAACGCAGACGACGTGGTTCGAACGTCACGGTTCGACGCCGATCACCGAACTTCCCTCTGAGTGGCCAGACGACTATCGTCAACTGGTCGAACGCCGCATTGCGTTGATCGAGTCTGATCCGAACATCCGGCTGATCGAACAGCCCGAATACAAACGCCGCTGGAACACCGAGCCGTGGGAATCTCAGCTCGAACGAGCCCTGCGAGAATGGCTGCTTAATCGGCTGGAGGGGTATTTTGATTTCGATGGAAGGATGAAGGCGGAGCCTGACACGTCGAGCCGCGCCCGTCAGGAAGCGGTTTCAGACGCCGACACGGATGCCACGCCGACGCTGCTCGACGATGACTGGAACGGTGCGCGGCTGGCTGTTCCTAAAGCTGAAGTCGAACCGCAGGCATACTTTGTGACCTTCACTTGCTATGGAACATGGCTGCATGGTGACGAACGTGGCTCCGTCGACCGTGACCACAATGAATGGCAAACCCCGCCACTTGATCCGGACGAAGAACGTGAACGTCGCGAGTTTGAGTTGTTGCGACATTCGCCTGTCAAACTGGAATCGCAGCAACGTCTGATCGTACATCGAACGATACAGGAAGTCTGCCAGAATCGCGGTTGGCGACTGCACGCGGTCAACGTGCGGACGAACCATATCCATGTCGTCGTCACTGCGAATCGCAGTGGTAAGCGAGTCCTGAACGACTTCAAGAGTTATGCCACTCGACGAATGAAAGAAGCGGAAAGTTTGCCTGCTGCCTGTCTTGAAGTGCTCGATCCGGCATCGAGCCGCGCCCGTCAGGAAGCGGAAGACTCAGCGCCCAAATTCAAAGTGTGGACGCGTGGCGGCAGCGCACGTCCGGTTCTAACAGAGAACTCGTTCCGTCGTGCAATCGAATACACGCTCTACGAGCAAGGTCCGGAGATCACGCCCGGAATCAGTGGCGAGACGAGTGCCAAAGCGACCGGCGAAGAACTGAGGTCGAGCGATCATGGAAAGGGAGCGACGGACTTGGGGAATGTACCGCTTCCTAACGAGCGCGGCTCGAGTCCGCCGTTGGCGGACATAACACTGGTCAGTGTTGCTCGTCTTGCCAGCGTCGCTGGGCAGGATGCCGACTTCCTGCAGGTCGGGGAGTTGTATCGGGATGATGCGGCGTTTGATGTGCAGGCTCTGGTGACGGAATTGGTAGCTCCGGAATGTGTCCCGCTGCTTCCCGTGCTTCGCTACAAGCCTGCCGGACTGATCAAGCGAACGACCTGGGAACGCACGTGGGATCTGCAGCGGCAGGAGGATGCCATTGATGCGCGGACTCAACTGCCTGCAACCGATCCGAACTATCTGACCGAGGATGCGGCAAAGGCTCTGAAGGAGAAACAGGTCGGCAAGATCGCGGTTCCGACAAAGTACGACTCCAAGGATTTCCTGACGAGCGACTTCTGGCGGCTGCGAGGCAAGCTGGATGTTCCCAAAGAACGCTGGATCAGCTTTCCTCACTGCGACGGCCCTGACGGAACGATGATGCTGTGCTGGGCCGGTTACGACCATCTCCAGCAGGCCCGAGCGATCAGTGCGTACTACGTCCAAGTCCAGACCGAATTCGGCGGCTCCGACGACCCCCGCCTGATCCCGCTCCTCGCCTGCCTGATCGAGCTGCTCCCGTGGCTCAAACAATGGCACAACGACCTCGACCCCGAATTCAACATGTCCATGGGCGACTACTTCGAAGGTTTCATCAACGAAGAAGCCCGCCAGCTTGGCAAGACACCGCAGGAAATCCGAGAATGGACGCCCCCGGCGAAAACGGCCGCCGCTCGGGGTCGACGGAAGAAATCCTGATCGGACCTGTGCATAGTCCCGTGAGACGCGACAAAACTCAGCCACACCCAGGTGTGTACTGATTTTGCAAAAGTGCGCCTCGATTCTGGCGGGACTTGGCCAAGCCACAAGCTACACTGCAACTTTATCAACCGATCATGGTTTCGTTTGTAGAGCTACGAAACAGCAACCAGACTTGGGATCCACTTCCGGACATACCTGCACAGAAATCCCCGACATCGAATCCGCAGCAGATTTCGCAAGGGTCAGGTTGATCCGTAATCTGGTGATTGTTATTGTTCACCCACCGGCACGGATGCCGACGGCACGCACAGGACGTGCGGCTCGTAGCAATACTGCTGATCCTTCAGATTTAGACAAGCATTCATGATGTCACGATCAGGAACTGTCTCCCGTTTCCTCGACGTTCTTTCATATCAGGTACTAGCAATTCGCAACTACTTGCGGCACTTCAAAAAGGGTGTCCACGGTGAGTTCCTCCCGGATGAAGTAGAGGTTCAGAGCGACTGGGAGAGGAATACATTTTCACTTGTGTTCCTAGTAGGGCCCGCCTTTGAATTTATGGAGTCTAGTCGCAAGGGTGCTTCGGCGGAGTTACTAAAGCAGATTCAGCTGAATATGAGTCGGCTCAAGGTTGTGCATCACGATCTTAGTGGAGCATATCTGACCTACTGCCGCCACATCCAGAATGCTTCTGGGGGTTTGGGCTTCCGTTCTGCTCGGCCATGGCTGCTTTCAGATGTTGAGCACGCGATCTTTCGGTGCGACAAGTGGCTTGAGCGGATTTATGAGTCTCAGTCTGGTGATTCGTTACTGCAGCCTGCAGCTTTGGATCAGGATGCCTTGGCATTATGGAGAGACCTTTCGGCCGCTGATGTTCCGAAAGATCTTGCAGGCCTGGAAAACCGCGTCGCTGGTGTAGATAGAATCATCTCACAGATAAAGGCGAGTGGCCCTTCTGATGAAGCATTCGCCAGTGCAGTGCTCGCTGAAAATTCACTTTTGCAGCTGTGTATGGCATCTCGCAGGCTTATTGTGACTATGTTCTTCCTGCTTCTCACACGGCGCCATGATGTTACTGTCGCGGATGTGGTCATGGCGCGTGATTCGTTGCAGCGGGCAAGCGATGTGTTTGATGGCCTGTCAGGCATGTCGAAAACCGGCTTGGGGAAAGTTGCAGATGACGGAATTCGCCTCCTTCGAGAGCGGCTTGAGATTCTTTGTCGACTGAGTGAGCCAGAGTCCATAGGTGACGAAAGCGACCCTGCAGTGAAATTGCTGGTTGCAGAAAATAAAGCTTCGAAACCGGAAAGCTGGGATGAAACGGATCGGTTGCTGTTGGCGGCTGATCGGAATCAGGCTGCTGTCTGAGTTCTTCTGCTGTCGCATTCCTTCCTCTGCTCCCCGCCCGCACCCGCCCAGCCAGTGACTCGAAAGTCGGCCATGCCAAGCGAAGTTCCAGCGTATGATGCTCCGTCCGACGTTCACGAGGATTCGAATTTTGCCCAGGACAGTGCATTAAAAGCCCTAGACGGCTGCGTGTGCGAAGAGGCTGATTTGCTGCGAGCCCTCGCAATGGAGGGGAGCGACCTTCATCCCGGTCGAGAAGTGGTTGACTTGGGTTCATTAGGTACGCTTTCGCATATTGCCCTGTGCGCCAAGAAACAACGGCAAAGCCCTCCGAAATCCTTTTTTCCAATGCATCGATTTTATCGACTACATGACAGTCAGGTGGGCAATCATGATCCTGTGCCAAAATTCAGGGTGGTTCGTGAAGTTGTGGAATATTTTGCTGCGAATGATCCGCCGACAGAGTTTGTGCGCGTCCGTCCTCCCGCAGAATTAGATCATGGCCACCTTCACTTCGCCCATGATAAGAAGTACGAGTATATGTGGATTTCGGGGCCATTTAAATGATTGACCGACCTTGCAGAATAACTGTTATCGGCACCGACAACCAATATGGCAGTGTTCCGGGACTCAGCGCCACTGATGAGCTGAATTTCGTGAATGCCTGCGATGAAATCAAAGCGGCCATAAGCAAGGAGAGGCTGGGATCTCAGGATGTTACTTTTGGTTTTGTGATAGATGCTTTTGATGTGTCAGGCATGATTCTGGCGATATGGCAGAAAGCTCCAGAATCGATTGCCACGCGCGGGCAGGAGTTGGCCCAAAATGTAGACACTCTGCGCAACTTGTCAGAGGTTTCTGCACAGGACAGGGCGCTTGAGATTCTGGGGCTGGCAGCCCACTGCTCAAGATCTGGCTGGCCTTGCCTGATTGCTATCGATCTTCACGCCATTTCAAAGGACAATAAGTCCAACGACCTGATGCATAAGCTCGCTGCGACTCGGACGTTAGGCTTTCGACTAGTTGCTCATGACTCGCGTGCCGAGGCTCTGCGAAACGCGGTGACAATAGTGAATTCGCTTCAGTGTCTGGGAGCGGCCCGATTTACCGTTGCAGAGTCAGGCAATACCCTTCCCTTTTTGTGTCCGGATATTGAAACATTTCTGACGCAATGGGAGATGGAGGAGTTCGAGCACGACGATGTGATCAGGTCAATTGAGTGTTCCATCGGTAAAAAAGAACCGGAACGACAAGTATTTCTTCGTGCTGCCACACTGATCCGTTTGATGGCCACTCGTTCATTCGAGCACCACGAGTGCAATGCTCGCATCCTCCTGACCAAAGAAGAAACGCTTAACGAGCTTGTCGCTGCCAAAACACTATTCGAGTTGTTTGATTTCTGTTCGCCCCCAACAACATGGTTTCACAGAGCAGACTCCTGGCTGCTTGAGAGTGGGATTGAAACGGCATTGTCCGAGAGTAGCATTCTGGCTGTCGACCGTGAAACGGGAAGAGTTTTTGGCGTCTATGAGCTCATTACATCCTCGTCAACACGTCTCGAATCCTTGTCACTTCTCACGAAAGATCTTGATTTCACTGTTGTTATCGCAGCAATGAAATCCGGCTATGTGGAGGTCTACCATGGGAACACGTTATTGCTGTGGTATGATCGATATCGATGGCGATCGGAGCCATTCCACGGGCTTCGGAAACGGTTAAAGACAATCAATGTCGCGGAAGCGCATGTGCAGAAGCTCTTGGGAGCGATATCCACTTTGATGGATAACAAGGAAAGCTCTATTCTCATTTTCCCGGATGCCGCGCTGGATCAGGCGAAACTTGAAGAGAACCTCAGGGAGATGCGAGCGGAGATACAGTTTAGAGCTGAGACCCAAGTCAAAGAACATGGGGTTCAGGGAGGGACTACGCCCTGTGTTCGCGCAGTCCTGAGGCAAAGAGGCCTTGACGAGCTGACCTCGTTTGGACTGGCGAGTGTACTCAGGCTTGACGGCGCTCACGTCATCCGAGTTGATAAGATCACCAATGCCGCTGAATTGATTTCGTTACCGCAACGCGGGAACGACGATGGCAATAATCCACCGATGCGGCAGCAGCAGGGATCAGGTCGGCAGGCGGCTTATCAACTGTCGCAGGCAATCAACGGATTTGTCGTAAAGGTGAGTTCTAGCGGAGAGCTACGGATTTTCGACGGACATTCATGAGGTTATCGCAGCCCCCTCCGATTTGCGTTCACTTCACGTTCGGTATCAATGATTTCAACCTGCTAACTGATCGTTGCTCATTCACCATATTTGAGCAAGCAGGACTGTCAGTTGCATTCCGAATCACCGGAAGCCATCTTTCAAAAACCTCTGCAGGGGATTTCGCCCACGCGTCTGCCTCAGCAGCAGATATTTCCTTTGCGTTATTTCCCTGGCCGTAGGAGCATAGTTCCACGGAAAGTCTTTTTCCAAGCGACGGTTGATCTTCGAACAGACGGCGTTGCCACACTTCCAGAGTATACTTCAGAAGTGAGAGATCGAGCCATGCGGGGTTGCTAATCCCATCTCCAACTCTGCGATCAAACACCCTTAACCGGGATCGATTTTTTTTCGCGAGGCCTTCGATCGGACTGGGCCAGGGTTTGTCCAGAAGGTCTCGGAGAGGAAGCTCACAATTTCGAATCATCTGGGCATCGATGGTCGTGCGGTTGCCCTGAGGACTATTGGAAAGAACTGCCTCAAGGTCTTCGATCAACAGCCGAAGCAGAGCGGTTCTGTACCAGCATTCCGCTGTGAATGCCTCTACATTTTCTGGAGCGTCAGGTGTATTCACGATATGCATCTCGCTTTCCATCCGAAACATAGCTCCGCTGACGATGGAAACGTGATTCGTAGGTGCGGTGGGCATGTCAATTAACAGTCTTGCGGCCCGGTTTAGCGGGATCCAGCGGAAATGCCGATCGGATAGATCATATGCAATGTGCAGACCACGTGATAAGAATCGGTCCCAGCGTTACCGACCTTTGCCAAATCGTGGAATGGTTTTCAGATTAGGGTGAGACGCGGACCGCCTTCGGCACTTCCTGCAGGAAAGCAAAAGTACTTCCAGGAGAAGTCTCTTCAGTGCGTCTGTTCAGGTAGTAAAGACCGTCCCATCGGCGGTAGTGAAGCGATATTGCATTGACGATGAATTTATAGGATGTCCCGAAATACTGGCCAATAGGACTTTTCTTGAGGACACATTGATTTTGAGGATAGTTCGGGGTAGCTCATCACGGATGTTCCTCGCCCATTGACGGGCTTCCCCGGCAGGCCACTGCAGTGTGCAATGCTTTGAATTCTGCTGGATAAACGAGCGAAAGGTGGTTTCTCTTCACTCAACATGGACGTACGGAATCCTGGTTTCTAGTTGCTTTGGTCCCAATCTGCGAAGCGTGTTGCCGTCAGGATGACAAGACGGGCTGATGGTGTCGACCTATCAAGCGTGCCAGCTCAGACTGCCGGGGGCTTTGCTTCTGCAATCGGTTTGACTGCAAATTGCATTGGTTTAACGTACCATGTAGGGCTCTCACGTTTTCCATTTGGTGAGTCTGACCTTCAGACTGGCCCGCCGAAGACGTTTCCCTCATGTCCCCACCGAGCACCGTGGATGTGGATATGAACCAACTCGAACCGACCGTAAAAGTATCGTCGAAGCATGACACTGCTCAAAGAACTCATTGTTATCCCAGAAGACGTCGATAAAGGGCAGTTCGTCCTGCGTCTGACTGAAGGCGTCACGGATCCAAAAGGAACGGTGGACGCTTATGTCGTGACCCCGCAGCTGGAACGCTGCCTCGATGATGCGCTGGGTTTCAGTCGCAGCTCACGGCCAGAAATCCGAGAATCGACGCCTCTGGCAAGGACTGCGGCTCGTGGCAAAAGGAGGAAAACAACGTAAAATCCGTAAGAAACTGCCGGTACAGCCGAAATGCTCGTCCCCTCAGTTCCGACACAACGGTCTATTTCCGGCTGAGGGCCTTTGAAATAAGAGGAAGTTGCGGATAATCCGCGATTCCCGGAAACACCAGCTTTGCATGGTCATTTGAGATTGAAAAGACACGAGTGATGTCAAATCGACGATCTGTACGCCCCACTGAACACTTCTTCCGCATGCTGGAAGACCTGCGCACTGTAGCCGCGATCCCGGAAGAGACTCTGAAGCAACTTTCCGAGACCTTGATGTCGCAGAGTGGATTCCTGAGCCAGGAAGCATGTGCGGATCTGATCGGCAGTATTCTTCGTGACGAAACGCAGGGAGCTGCTGTTTTCGTGACCGTATGGAATCTTCCTGAGGAGTCACTACCAAAGCTGATCAGCGAGATCAGTGACTGGCGAAATGCGTCGGAGGAGAATGGTAAAGATCTTCCGGACGCCGAGTTCAGCAATCTGCGTTCGCAGCTGACAATTCTGGTTCGCGACTACCCAGCCGTGAACCGTATGCAAAAAGCGCAGCGGTTGATGAACGTGCTGGGCAACGAGGTGAAAGGCATTGGCTTCATTTGCGATGCTCGCCCTGTGTACAACAAGGCTCACGATGAGATTGAAGGGCTGGTGCCACTTACAACATTCAAGATTATTTACGAGCGACAGAATTTGGACACTGAGGAAATTGAATTTGTGCTGACTGAATCAGGTCTTGATCACCTGATCGAACAAGCGAATGAGGCGAAGAAGAAGCTTTCGGTCCTGAGCAGTCGTGTCAACACTTGGCTGCCAGGTGGATGTGTGAAGGGAGACGCATGATGACTACTTTGGTGGATCAGAAGACCGGCCGGCAAAGCATTCACAAGGACATTTATCGACGCCGTTCTCAGGGAAAGCGTTTCCCGGGCAGTGTGCTAAATCAGGCATCAGAAGATGTGAATTGGGAGATGTTGCAAGGCTTCGTTACTGGCGACTCTTGTTTTTACTCAGATCTGAATGCGACGAGGTTTGACTTCAAGGTGCCGGCAGGGAATGCGGAGCTTTCTCAAACTGCACTAACGGTTAACAAGAATGAACCAGATTGTGTTGTCCACATTGGCAGAGGCGCTTCGGGAGCTCTCGTGTTCTCTTTGAACGACGACAACTCCCTAGCGCCGGTGAGATTGCATTTAAACTGGAACGCTGCTTCGAATAGTCGTGCGGTGACTGAGATCATCGGGGGATTGCGTCAAAAGATGGCATCTCGGGGCACGTGGATTGATGCCGAAGCAGGTACGGAGTCATCGAAATCATTTCATCGGCTTTATAAAGCTATAGCCGAGCCCTCTGTCACT
Organism: Planctomycetaceae bacterium; assembly: GCA_041753135.1. Lineage (GTDB taxonomy): Bacteria > Planctomycetota > Planctomycetia > Planctomycetales > Planctomycetaceae > SXXK01. The sequence goes on along the minus strand of JBGSVD010000059.1, from coordinate 5,329 downwards.
CGTTTAAAGCATTGGCTAAAGTCAAGAGTCACATTGCATCAAACGGCATTGGCTCACTTTGAGGGAGTGGAAGAGGGCACAGCCCAATGGATTTGTAACAGCAAAGGGATTCTGCATCGACTTGAGAGTTTGGGCACGAACGCTGCAGACCGAATCACGGCCGTTCTATTCGCTGAGACAACAGCATTCACTGTTGAAGAAAAGCCACGAATGCTGGACGCACTTTTCACCTTCATTCAGGGGAATCGTTTTTCAATTGACGAGAGGACTGTTGTGGCGGTTGGTTCAGCGGTCCGCAAGTTCGCGATGAACATGCCAGCCGCAAAGTTGGACCAATACGCACAACTCTTCGTACCCTCCGCGACGGAATCGATCTCCTGCCGCATTGAACTGGAGCTCGCTAAGGGAGCCAGCTGGAGACTTGCAAAGTTACCTTCGGCTGAAGGTGCATCAGCGAAGCAACTGGAGACTCGGCTAGCTGAACTCGCTTCTGACTATCTTGCCCCTCGGTTGATCCTGCAGAAAAACTATGCATCAATTGCATTGGCCGCCACCGTGGGAGTAATTCTGATGAATGGCGAACCTCAAGAGGCACTCTTGAAGCGTGTCCACGGGCTTCGAGCAGGGCAACACGAAATGAATTGGTTCAGAGAGTTGCTGGCAGATCGACTGACGGACATTGCCGGAAAACAAGTTGCGGTTGATAGTGCAAGGGCGGATCGACTGCGGAAAATTGCCAAAGAGCTTGACGGGTCTATTCACTACTGAGTCTCATCGACGTTGAAAGGTAAGATGGCGATGCCTGCGTGGATGCTCGACAAGACGGATCGACAGGTTACCGAATTCGATGTAGGTGCACTGGACACTGTTGGCGGCGGTGCCCTTACACATCTTGTGCTCTGTGTGCCGTCACAGCCTCTGTTGATCAATCAGGATTCTGGCCCGATAGAATCCGTTGAAATGGGCCCGCCACTTGGAGCGACGCCCACAAAGGTTGCGGCGATCGGCACTGCAGCGTTGGATTTACATCAAGCAGAACCAGGAGAGCGGCGCAAAATCAAAGCCTTCGTTGACGACCGGTTTGAGGAGCGCAACGCACAACTTGAACGACTTAAGGCCTTGTCGCTGATTGAACAAATCTATAGCGAGTATGTCATTCATCCGCCTTTCGTGGAGCAAGACGAGGATGTTCCACTTTGGCGGTTCAGTTGCGTCGGGTTTGTTTTGCGGGCCTATATGGAAGCTCGCATCAATCTGCTGGACTTGGCCAAACTGCCCCACGTTTCTTTGAACTACCTTAAGGGTAACTATGACCGGATGCGAAAGCTCCTCGATCATTTGGAGTTCAGAACCCGACTAGGCGTAGGTGAAGGAGACAGTTGGCCTGTTGCAATGGTAGGCCACGTTTTGAACTCGCTGGCAAGAGAACCAGACGAGATTCGAAGAACGCCGTTCGTTCCGATCGGCGGTGACGATCGCTTTCCGAGGAACGAAGTTGAGTCTGCTTGAGTGCTCCCACGTCTACTAACGCTCTTCCATCGAGTCGCTGTGAGACGGACTTGAACGTGGGTTGCTAAAGAAGTTGATAATCACAGGCAAATGCCCATGACACTGCTCAAAGAACTAATTGCGATCCCGGAACACGTTGACAAGGGACAGTTCGTCTTGCGTCTGACTGAGGGCGTCACGGATCCGAAGGGAACCGTGGACGCCTACGTTGTCACGCCGCAGTTGGAACGTTGTTTCGATGACGCGTTGAGCTTCATCCGGGGCTCATTGCAGGGAAACACCAGCAAAGCGACCTATCTGCATGGCAGCTTTGGTAGCGGGAAAAGCCATTTCATGGCGATTCTGCACCTGATTCTGTCGGGTGATGTGCATGCTCGTGGAATCCCCGAACTCGCGGCTGTCGTTCAGAAACACAATGCCTGGATGGCAGGAAAGAAATTTTTGCTGGTGCCGTACCACATGGTCGGTGCTCATGATGTCGAGTCCGGAATTCTTGGTGGGTATGTCGAGTTCATTCGTCGATGCCATCCTGATGCGCTGGTGCCCGGTGTGTATCTGGCCGAAGGTCTTTTTAACGACGCCGAGGCTTTGCGGCAGAGAATGGGCGATGCTGCATTTTTCTCCGCTCTCTCGGAGGGAACGTCCGGCGACAGCGATTTCGGAGATGTAGACGCTGGCTGGGATGCTGCCAGGTTTGAACGGGCGGTTGTGGCCGACGTCAAGGATGAAGAGCGCTCGCTTTTGATTGCGGCTCTCATCGGAAAGTTCTTTGGTTCGTACGACACTCAGGCCGGTGGTCGAGGCGAAGCGTTTGTCTCAATCGATCAGGGATTGTCGATTGTCAGTCGTCACGCAAAGGGACTTGGATACGACGCCGTTATTCTGTTTCTGGACGAATTGATTCTCTGGCTCGCTAGCCATGCAGTGGATCTGAAATTCGTTCAACGCGAAGGGCAGAAGCTTTCCAAACTGGTGGAAGCTCAAACGGCCGATCGTCCGATTCCGCTGATCAGTTTCGTGGCTCGACAGAGAGACCTGCGGGAACTGATTGGCGACGCTGTGCCCGGTGCGGAACGGCTCAACTTCGGTGACACATTAAGCTATTGGGAAGGACGATTTCACAAGATCACGCTCGAAGACCGCAATCTGCCGACGATCGCTTCTCGACGTATTCTCCGATGTCACAATGATGCGGCTCGCAAAGAACTGGACGCGGCATTTGAAAAAACGGCGAAGATGCGAGAGTCTGTGATGACGACTCTGCTCACCGGTGAAGGGGACCGCGAGATGTTTCGCAAGGTCTACCCGTTCAGCCCTGCTCTTGTTCAAACATTGATTGCCGTTTCCAGCGTACTGCAGCGTGAACGCACCGCATTGAAGGTCATGGCACAACTGCTTTATGACCAGAGAGAATATCTGGCAGTTGGGGATGTCGTCCCGATTGGTGATTTGTTTGACGTGATTGCGCACGGTGACGAAGCATTCAGTCAGGAAATGGCGATCCACTTTGATAACGCCAAGCGGCTCTATCATCTGAAGCTGCTGCCCCAATTAGAAAAACAGCATGGTCGTCGCGACGACATTGAGAAGCTCCCACAGGATGATCCTCGGCGATCGGCGTTCCGAAATGATGACCGTCTCGTAAAGACACTGCTCCTGTCGGCACTGGTTCCTGAAGTGGAAACTCTGCGAGGTCTCACTGCCGAACGATTGGCCGCACTCAATCACGGTTCAATCAAGACCCCGATTCCTGGCCGCGAAGGTCCGGAAGTGCTGCGACGAGTGCGCGGATGGATCGCTGGCGGAGTTGCTGACATCCGAGTCGGCGAAGAGCAGAACCCAACCATCTCGCTACAACTGTCGGGCGTTGACACCGAAGGCATCATCAAACAGGCGGAGCGAGAAGACAATCAGGGAAATCGCATTCGCCGCATCCGTCAGATGCTGTTCGAGCAACTGGAAATCACTGGCGAGGATGAATTCCAGCAACATTATGAGTTCCTGTGGAGAAACACGAGTCGCTCGTGCATCGTACTCTTCAAGAATATCCGTGAGCTGCCCGATGCATCACTTCAGAATTCAGACGATGACTGGAAGTTGATTATCGATTTTCCGTTCGACGAACCCGGCCACGGACCTCGCAGCGACATCAGCCACCTGCAGGGCTTTCGCTCAAGGCATCCCGCTGGATCAAAGACGGTTTGCTGGATCCCTCAGTTCTTCAGTGAAGACTCACGCAAAGACCTGGGACTTCTGGTGATTCTTGAGCACATCCTGACAGGTGAGCGATTCGGGCAGTATGCCAATCATTTGTCGCCACAGGATCGACAGGGAGCCAAGACGCTCCTCGAAAATCAAAGGAACGTTCTTCGGGAGCGAGTAAAATTTCATCTCGATGCCGCATACGGACTGGATGCGATCACAACAGGTTCGCTGGATACAGTGCATGAGCTGGAGCCAAACGAACAGTTTATGTCCCTTCGGGATGGTTTCGATCCGCAGCCGCCAGTTGCAGCCAACCTGAAAAACGCGATGCAGCATCTCCTCAGTCAGGCACTGACAAGTGAGTTTCCTGCGGCTCCTCATTTTGAAGCGGAAATCAAGACAGGCAATCTTAAGAAAGTCCATGCGGTTGTCAGTGAGGCGGCTCAGTCTTCAGATGGTCGCGTTGTCGTTGAAAAGACTCTTCGGCCGCTGGTACGCCAGATTGCAAACCCCCTGATGCTGGGTGAAATGGATCATGATGCGACGCATTTCGTAATCGGGCAGCACTGGAAGAATCACTTCAGCCGCAAGTCTGCCGAGAATCCTGGTGCAATCAGTGTGGGACAACTTCGAACCTGGATTGATCTTCCGCAGCCGATGGGATTGCCGAAAGAAGCTGAGAATCTGGTGATCATGATCTATGCGGAACAGACCAACCGCACGTTCCTGCGTCACAACGTTGCCGTAGAGGGTTCGCTGACAACCCTTCCCGACGAACTGGTGCTGAGAGAACAGAAACTTCCGTCAGAATCAGACTGGGCAATTGTCGTTGAACGCAGTGGCCACATTTTCGGAGAATCTCTGTCTTCGTTGATCAAAGGCACCACGGTTGCAGCCATGTCGGCGTCGGTGAAACGAAAATCGTCCGAGGCTCGAACTGCGTGTCAGGGCTTCTGTGAGAAGCTGAAGGATCGGCTCACCAAATTTGGAATCGATCCGACCTCCGCAAATCGCTTCCTGACTGCTACAGCGACGAATGCACTGCTGGAAAAAATCAACGCCAGCGAAGCCGATCAGGTTGTGTCAGTACTTGTTGCGGCTCGCATTGCGACGTCGGCACCAGAAATGGGCGAATGCCTGCGAAGCGCGTCACGGTTGAGCGGTGTCATTGATGGTACGAACTGGGAAATCTTTGATGCCATTGGCAAATTGACGGACGACCGCAAGATTCAAGCTGAGCAAATTCGTACTGCGATTGGAAACGCTCTGCAGGTTGATGAGAATGTGACGGCACTTGGGCCTGTACTGAAGGAAGCTCAGCTCAAGGCGGTCAGACTGCTGACTGACAGTCGCCCGCCGACACCGCCTGGTCCCGATCATGGTGGCGGCGCTCCTCCTGTTCCGCCGGAGACAAAGCTTCCGCAATCAAAAAGCCGTGTCGTCGCGTCTGAGTCGCGTACAGGTTTGTCCGTTTCGGATGCCGAATCGGTATTGGGTGAACTTAAGAAGGAAGTGAAGAAAGGCAGGACCGTCAAGCTGAACATCAGTTGGATTGTTGAGGAGGGTGGAGCGTCGCCATGACCGTCACATCACCGACGTTTAGTCAGATCAAGGC
>JBGSVD010000058.1:0-3270 GCA_041753135.1 Planctomycetaceae bacterium | reverse complement strand
GCTCCTGCCTGGGAACGAGTAAACGCTCGGCTACCCCCACTGACACCTGGTATGTCCCCTGCTGTAAAGGCAGTAACAGTGCGAGGCAATCTCTCGGACGGCACGGTCGTCGGAATCTTCGTACCGCTCGTAGTATACGTCGTCGAACTCGTCGTTGCTCATGCGACCAGTCGCGAGCCTCCGAATATCTTCGGAAAGTTGACGTCGAGTTTCGGTGTCGATCATCGTTTCGTGGCAGAACGGCGGCGTTGACCGGGCCGCCGCCAAACGACACTGACTTCCAGTACGACGCGATCGGCGGCTCCGCGTCCAACGCATTGTTCTGCTCATAATAGACTAATTCTGATTACCCTTCTTCCCGCTCGATAGTTCGGCGGCCTTAGTGGCGACCGAGATCTTCTCTGCACCAGCAACCACATCGATAACCTTGACGACGCCAGAGTCTGCTGTGACGAGAAGTGTTGTGCCGTCGTAGTCGAGGGCGATTTGATCAAGGACTGGTGGCTTCGCCTTGCGGGCTGCCGATTCTGGATTAGGTATTTCATAGGCCATATGCAACATCTCAGATTTGGTTGCTATGTCGAATACAATAATCTCCCCAATTAACGACTTTTTGAATTCTTGCTGCGGCAGTAGCGCCATGATGGGTCCGTACATGGAGACGGCGGCGACACGTTTTCCGTCGGCACTAAACGCAACCTGTGTCGTCACACCAATGCAGCTTCCCAGGTTGGCCTGACTTCCATTCTCAAGTTGATGAACGTAGAAATTTGATTCACAGGCCAGATTGCCGGTACAGTCAGCGAACACAACACTTTTTTGATCGGGCGAGAATGTCGGCGCCATAGCGCGATTAGGCGTTGCGAATTCGTAGAGCACCTCGTCGTTCGCGATAGAAAGCACACGGATCTTCTTGAAATCGACGGCGATTCGCATTTTGCCATCGGAGCTTTCGAAAGGATCACTTTTGCTATTCGCATCGGCGGAAAAGATTAAGGTCTTGTTCGGGTCAAACCGGAATACTGGTCTTTGCTCTTGCGCAACCAATCCGGAACGGAAATCGCACGCCACGACGATCCAAACGGCCGCAATCAGAAAGCTTCGAAGCATGCTGTCCTCCTGTCTTGAATTACTGTATGGGTTCAACGGGCTTTCAACACTTGGAGCTCGTGTTTCGACACTGATGGTAAACGGTCAGGATCAGTTGCTGCATCTTATGACACGCTGGCGATCACAAAAAACGCACTGGTTGTTCATTTGGTGAGTAGCAGAACGTCTGCGTTCAGCCGGCACGAACGAACGACGTTGCCATCAAGCAAAGCGTTTTTGAGTGCTCGGTTGCAACGCGTGGTTCGTCGCCGTCTGTTGTATGGCGATCCGGTGACGATTGTGAGCATATCGAGCATGTCAGGAAACGATCGTCAAGTCGCGAGGGCGTTGACCAGAAGGCAACGAAGGAAACAAAAACGACCCGCCGTCTCGTTCTCGTAGTCGGATAGACCAGCAATAGACAAAGGCAGTTGAGAGATCAACTGGGGGCGTCTTTTGTTCGTCGATCTTCGACCAACAGAATCAGTGTCGCTATCCCGCCGTGGAAAAGCAGGGCCAATCCCGCTCCCCACAAAGCCGGAATCGACATGAGAAACCCAAACAACGTGAAGATCGCGCCGATGACTAGCGCAAAGACCTTGAATTGGCGATAGAGTTTGCGACTTTTGATCTCGTTCGACACGTGCGTTCCTTAAAGTGATGGCTTGCAAGAGAGGTGGAAATTGCTTTTTGAACATATTGTGACATAAAACCAAGGCCGTCGTTGGTGACGTCGCCTTGCGGTCGTCGGTCATGATGATTTTGGGAAACGAAGCCAATTGCGAGTAGTCGACGAACTTCATTAATTAACCCGGAAACATACCGGGATAAGATTCATATCAACTGTTTTATCTCGGTGACGATTGAATTTTATTCCGGCGTAGGCTTTACTGAAGCCACCCAAATCAAAACCCTGATATGACGCAGGATTGAAGGCTACAGGGAAGATGCCTGTTTGTAAATGGAGATTCTGATGAGTTTGAACACTTTTCGGCGACGTCTTCAGGAGTCAGCTTACGGAGAAAATGACAAGAAGTGGTTTCCAAGATGGTTGGCTCGTTATGCCGAGGGGAAAACTGCAGCCAAGGGACTTCTGCCGGTAACAGAGACATTGGTCATGGAGTTTTCCAGGTCGTTGCTGAAATCCGGGACTCCCGCATGGCAGCGATTGCAGGGCGTCCGGGCGGTGGAAGCGTATCGGGAGCTGGTGCTGAGTACTTCGGAGCCGTGCCTGAACCACATGAAGACCATCCTTGGGCGAACTGCCGACAGCGAACGAAATTCCGGTGGTCCGAGTCTTAAGGATGAGCAGCAGATTGCCGGAATCATTGATCCGTCGGAGCCACCGTTAGTTCAGCAGATGCGTCGCGAGCTGCGGCTACGACACAAAGCTCTCGAGACGGAGCGAGCTTACATCGGCTGGATTATGCGATTCATTCGCCACTGCGGCTCGGAGAATCTGCAGGCGTTTGGCGAAGCGGAGATCAAGACGTTTCTGACCGCACTGGCGGTTGAGGGAAATGTTGCAGTATCGACTCAGGATCAGGCGAAATCGGCTCTGCTGTTTCTGTATCAGCAGGTACTGAATCGTGAACTGGCCTTTCTGGATGTGACGCGGGCGGACAAGCCGAAACGTCTTCCGGTGGTGTTGAGTCGCGTAGAGATTGCGAAGGTGCTTCCGGAATTTCGTGGTCTGCGGCGACTGATGTTTCTGGTGATGTACGGTGCCGGCCTGAGGCACAAGGAATGTTGTCGCCTGCGAGTCAAAGATATCTGCTTTGATGAGGGGCACATTATTGTGCGTAACGGAAAAGGCGACAAGGATCGAATCACGGTGTTGCCGGACTGCTGCCGCCATGGCCTGATCGAGCAGGTGGAATTGGTCCGACGTCAGCACAAGCGAGATCTGGAAGGTGGATCTGGTCGCGTCTACCTGCCTCACGCGCTGGAACGGAAGTATCCGAACGAGAGCAGCGAGTTTGGATGGCAGTGGATGTTCCCTTCAACTCGCCTGGCGCGTGATCCTCGAAGCGGCGAGCGGCGCAGGCATCACGTCGGGGAAGATTTTTTCGCTGACTACTTCAAGACTGCAGTGGATCGCGCGGGACTAGCAGAAAATGCCGTGCCACATTCTCTGCGCCACAGCTTTGCGACTCATCTTCTTGAGGATGGCTACGACAT